>CAJTFE010000010.1 GCA_910575725.1 Clostridia bacterium
ATTGATAAAATACACTTAAATCTTGATGGATTATGGAAAGTAAATCAACTAAAGAATCCTTTATTTATAAGGATTTCTATCATTAACTTTGCATAATGTATAGCTTTTCATAACCCACTTTATGTGAAGCTTCACATAATGTGGGAAAAACACCTAATATCAGAGATTTTGCTTCGGCAGAGGAATTAGTTGTACTTATCAATTTGGAAGATACCAATGCTGATTTGATAAGGCAAGGGTTATCTAACATTGAACGATTAAAGATATTAAGGGAAAAGGCGTATAGGCAGTTGGAACTTCTTAAAAAGAACCAAGATATGATTGAAGCACTAAAGAAAAATCTGATCGAAGATACGGAAACAATGTAGGTTTGTCAAACATTTGTTATATTGGCGTAAGATGATTGTCCAATAGTTGTTTGGGAGAATTTCGTTTTTTACAGTATGCGGAGGATATTATTAGCAAGGGAAGGGTAGACTTTTGATTTGCGTTTTATTTTTTGTTCAATCGTTTTGAGTAAAATAGACTCTTGGGCTTTTTGTGTATTTAATTGAAAATATAAAAAATATCAGAAAGAGTCTGTTGACAAAGGAGAAGATGCAGTATATAATGACCTTAAACAGCGGAGGAGAAGTGATGTCTTTTATAATGTCTTTTTCCTATGATTCTAGACCGATACAAACATTGCTGAATCAGATTAGAAACATAAATAAGCGTGATGGCATTGATTTACAGCCTGAATTTCAGAGAGGATATATTTGGAGTTCTGATTTTAAGGATAAATTATTATACAGTATTATAAAAAGTTATCCGATTGGAAATGTAAGTTTGAGAGTTCGTACAGAAAAAAATGATAAAGGTGCAATGTTTGAGGTGGTTGATGGACAGCAAAGGTTGACGACTATTTATAAATTTATTGAAAATGAATATGTTATACAGAGTGATGTTTCGAGGTCAATTATTGAATATATTATAGAGTATGTAGGTGAGGATTCAGATATTAGATTATTGAAATTAAAGAAAAAATTACGTAATAAAGGGAAAATTCTACTTAGTTTTAAGCATTTACCTCAAGTCATCCAAGACAATATTTTGGCATATAATATATCTATTACTAATATAACAAATGCTTCCGATGAAGAAATTACAGAATATTTTAGATATCTTCAAAACCAAGAACGATTGAGAGCGGGAGAAATTATAAATTCTGTGCCAGATACTGAGTTGGACAAATATTTAAAAATGATTAATGATATAGATTTATTGCTGGACAAACTTTCTTTTGGAAATAAACGTAAACAGTTTGACAGAGTTTTTTATAGTATTTTGGGATTAATTGACGGGAAGATTGGATTTGGTGTGACAGATAAGGAAGTTATGAGATTTGTTTCTGAGTGTAGTGAATTAAATGAAGAAACAATTGCAAAAACACTTTATTGTATAGATGTACTTAATTCAATTGTAGATAATAATAGTATTCCTATTAAATATATGTCCTGTAATGCTAGGGCAATGAAATTTTTCTTGTTGTTGATTGTTCTAAAATTTGTAGATTTTACGGAGAATGGTAAAGATAAATTAAAGGCTTTAGATTCTATAAATGAAAAGCTTTCAGCATTTAGTTCAGCCAAGGCTGATAGTGTGAAAGGGGCTTTTCATGGATATTCAGACGCTGTAGTTGAAGAGTATCGATTGTTGGCGCTTATTTCAAAAGGAGGTCATTCATTTAAAAGAGTAGAAAATAGAATGAAAATATTAGCGTATTATGTCAATGGTTTTGATAATAAAATTCAACCATCGGGAATAATACCTGTTTAGAAAAGTGAAAGTGATGTACAGATTTGAAAGTAAATGTGTATAAGACTCAAGATAAAGTAGTTGATAATTAATAAAGATAATATTTGCATTGTTATAAGAATACAGTCTTAAAACTGTATGAAAGTACAAGGTACGAGTGTTTTTATGTATTCCTATATTAATGGTCAATTCGCTAAATAAAATTGTTTATGATTAAAATCATAACATATAGTTATTATCCGCAGTTACAGAGCATGTGTTATCAATCCCGATAACAAAATGATAACATTAGCTCATATAGGCAGGATAATATTGATATATCAAATAATCAAAAGATTTACATACTCGACAGAGAACAAATCCTAAATAAAAAATGATAAATACTGATTTTGATAATTGGAGAGTGATTGTAAATGAGTGAATATTCAAATTATGAAGAGGCTGTCCAAACGATAAAGACAGCAATTTTGCAGAGCCAATATGATGCAGCCAGAGGAGTGAATGAAAAGCAGCTTATGCTGTATTATGGTATTGGAAAATATATTTCTTCAAATTCTCGAAATGGATATTGGGGAAGAGGGGCAATTAATGCGATTAGCATGCGGCTTGATCGGGAATTGCCAGGACTTCGTGGATTTTCGCCCAGAAGTTTAAGGGATATGCGAAAATTTTATGAAGAATGGTCGTGTATAGAAGATACAGAACAAAATGAGATGATTGAGCTGAAAGATAATTTGGCACCCGTCGGTGCCAAATTAGAAAAAAATAATAATATGGCAATTTGGCACCCATTGGTGCCGGAAAAACTGACGGTTCCGGCGGATGCATTTTTGGCTATTGGGTTTACACATCACAGAACGATTATATCTAAAGTAAAAGATATGAACGAAAGAATTTTTTATATCAAGCGTTGTGCTGAGGAGAAATATAGTCGTGAAGCGTTGGTAAAAGCTATTGACAGGGATGATTACCATCATCAGGGACAAATGCCCAATAATTTTGTACAAACACTTCCGTCAAGTCAACAGGCTTTGCGAGCAATCAGTACTTTTAAAGACGAGTATTTGCTGGACTACATCAATGTAGAAGAATTAGGTGTTCGTGATAGGGCGGATGTAGATGAACGAGTGGTAGAAAATGCAATTGTCCAAAATATAAAAAATTTTATTTTGACGTTTGGACGAGATTTTACGTTTGTGAGGAACCAGTTTCATCTGGATGCTTTTGGAGAAGATCAATATATTGATCTCTTATTTTTCAGCAGAGCATTGAATTGCCTTGTGGCGGTAGAGTTGAAAAACGGAAAATTTAAACCGGCTTATTTGGGGCAATTATCAGGTTATTTGAGTGTATTAGATGAATTTGAAAGAAAACCACATGAAAACCCGTCGATTGGTATTATACTATGTAAAGATATGAATAAAGCCTTTGTAGATTTTGTGATTCGGGATTATACGAAACCGATGGGAGTGGCTACCTATAAAACATCAAAAGATATGTCGGCGGAATTGATTGAAGCACTCCCGGACATTGATGATTTGAAGAAATTGCTGGATGCGGAAGAAAGAGAGGATTGTGCCGTCTGAAGTGTTTTTGGCGGTAAGGAAGCAGGACAATTTTGTTGTGGGTATCATTGATTTCCGCCATCCTCTCTCTTACTCTCTCAGAATTTTCGGAGGCAGCATCGGATATAGCGTTCGGCCGTCCGAAAGACGGAAGGGTTATGGGGCTGAAATGCTCAAGCTGATTTTATCCATTTGCCATGATTTCGGAGAACATAGGGTTTTATTAACCTGTGATAAAGAGAATACTGCTTCAAAAAGAATCATCGTGAAAAATGGCGGAGTGTTGGAAGATGGGGTTGAAGATACTGCAGGGCTGAGTAAAAGCGGTATTATACAAAAGTATTGGATATCTGTATAATACGAGCTTGGGACAGAATTTTATTCCAGCAGATTCAATACAGAAATGTTATAATCAAGCCCATAAAACAATATGTCAGGAGAAGAAATGTGAGCGAAATTCATAGGATAAAGTGTGGAAACAGTAACTGCTATATAGTTGAAAACGGAACTAGCGGAATACTAGTAGACACAGGGAAAAAAGAATTCCTAAATAAAGTTATTGAACAGTGCAAAGCGTATAATGTTAAACTGATTGTCCTGACACATGCACATTTTGACCATGCAGAAAATGCCGCCCAAATATCAAATGCGTTGGGAATTCCAATCGGAATGAACGAAAAGGACTGCAGTCTAATTGAATCCAATACAAATCAAAGGCTTTCTGCCGAAAGTTTTTTGGGGAAAATTGTCTTGTCCGTATCGCTCAAAGAGTTTTCAGCGCATACAATGGAAGAATTTAAGCCGGATGTATTGCTGAATGACAAAGACAGCTTAAGCGCCTATGGGATTGATGCAAATGTAATTGCCTTACCCGGCCATACAGAGGGTTCGATAGGCCTTGATGTGGAGAACACCTATCTGATAGCCGGCGACGCATTGATGAATATGTTTTATCCGACAGTATCAATGTTGTTTCACAACAAACATGACATGTTAGAAAGTGCGGGAAAAATCAGCAGACTGGGTAATAGAAGAATCTATTTTGGGCATGGCAAACCAGTGTCTAATAAGCAGTGGGTTAAATAAGTGCGTCTGTATATAAGGAAGCCTGGTGCAAAATATGAGCCGGGGCAGCCGGAATTATCAGGTTATAAAAGCTGAAAGCCCATAAAAAGGTCTTACCAAATTGAGAAGTATCATTTTGGCAAGACCTTTTTCAACTGACAAAAATAAAGCCCCCAGGCAGTTAAGACAACGCCTCTTCAAACACCTTGAGCAGCTGCTCCTGATGAAAAGGCTTATCCACAAAGCCTTTTGCGCCGATGGCCTTAGCTCTCTCAAAGGTATCGTCGTATGCCAGGGAGGAGATCATAACAATCCTGGCATCCGGATGCTTCTTGAGAATAATCTCGGAAGCGTCCAGGCCGTCCATTCCCTGCATGATAATATCCATGGTCACCAGATCGGGATTTACCTCGTCATACTGGGCAATGGCATCCTCGCCGCTTCGGCAGTATGCCGCAATCTCATAATCCGTACCTTCCAGAACATCACCCAATTGAACCCGGACAAGCCGGGAATCATCTACCACCATAATTCGTTTGCTCATTTCCTATACTCCCTTCTCTCAGCCTTCGCTTGCGACAGTCCCGTCCTCATGGGAACAGGGTACATGGTGAATCAACTGTGCGCCGCCTCCGCAATGCTCGTCGCAATATGTGAGTACGAATTGTATCTCACGCCCTTCCGGTTCATAGCGTCCATGATAAAAGACCGGTGGGCCAAAATGAGCCGGAACCTGTGTGGCCCGGAACATTGCCCCTGCTATTCTGCCGCAGAGCACATTGAAATATTCTTTGCTGAATTCTTCCAGATCTTCCGGGCTTACGGATTCCTCGTGAAAGGAATTGCATGCCATGCGGTACAACAGTCCCGTATCGGCGCATAAGGTCAGGCTGGTGTGAAACCCTTTGTCAAAGGTGATCTGGACAGTACAAAGATCTCCGGCAGGAGACTGCTCCCCCTGCTGGAGACGCACCCCTGCGGTACGTTCCGTCACATCCTGAACAGCCTGATCCAGTATTTGTGCAAGCTCTTCCTTCGCCAAAGCAGTATTCATCTTGTCAATCCCCTCTCTTTCTTATGATTCCATATCCGATTGGTTTTCCGGTTCGAAAACCATGCGGATTCTTTTCAGCAGATCATCGGAAGAAAAAGGCTTGAGTATGTAATCGCAGATTCCAAGCTTAAAGCTTGCAAGAACACTTTCCTTATCCTCCACGCCGGTAAGCATGATCACCGGTATGTCTGACCGGTCTCTCATAGAGCGTATATCCCGAAGGGTATCGATGCCGTTTTTGGGAGTCATCTGAATATCCAGCAGAATCAGATCCGGTTTTTCCTGGCCCAGATATTTCAAGGCCCGCGCCCCGGAATTAACAGTGATTACATCAAAATCGTTCCGCAGGATATCCGAAATCCTGGTTAAGATAATAGCAGTATCGTCCACTGCTAAAATACGCTTTTTAGAAAATCCGCTTTCTGTTTGACTCATTTTTGTTCGTCCTCCTTTTCAAGTATGCTTAGAAGCCGGCTCAATAGATCTTCCGCATTATCGTCTTCATATAATCTCAGCTGATCCCGTATCTGCAAAAGGCTCTCCTTAGTCTCCTTGGGCAGTTCATGGAGCAGCATTGCCTCCACTCTTTTTGCGCACTCCTGAGAGCGGAAATGTTTCAGCTCTTCCAGCGCTGCGGCGGTCTGTTCCTTCAGTTCCTGCAGGGTCAGACAGGGAAGCTTTTCTTTTGCTGCATTCTCCTGGCTCCGCCGTTCCAGGAACTGTCCGATACCAGCCAGAAGGGTCTCATACTCTGCCAGCAGCAGCGGAAACTTCTCACGGATGAACTCTCTGTCTCCCTGGGCGGCGGCATGTTCCTGCGCACGGGCCATGGCGGAGACCTCCATTGCTCCGATGTTGGCGGATGCGCTCTTAAGTCCGTGAACCTCTATCTGATAGCGCAAAATATCGGAATCCACAAGCTCGCGCAGAAGCTCTGTCTTGCGTTTGCCGTCTATGCAGTAAAGCTCCAGCAGATCGGCAAAGCCCTCTTCATCGCCGGAATAATACTGCATCGCGGCATTCATATCCACCCCTTCAATCTGAAATACGGCCGGATCAAGGGGTTTGGCTTCCTCTTCTATACCATCTGTCTGTCTGTATTTTTCCGGCACCCAGCGCAGTAGGAGCTGGTTCAGCTCTCTCCGATCAAGAGGCTTGGCAATAAAATCCTGAAAACCGCATTTCAAAAAATGTTCACGCATTCCTTCCATGGCGTTGGCGGTCAATGCAATCATAACAGGGGCGGCGCCGTTTTCGCCGCAGTCTCTGCGGATAATCTCCGCTGCCTCAATGCCGTCCATACCAGGCATCATATGATCCATAAAGATAATGTCAAACCGGACATTGCGCACAAGCTCCACGGCCTCCGGCCCGCTTGCCGCTTCGGTCAGATCAAAGGCATAATTTTTCAGAAAGCCTCTTGCCACTTTGCGGTTGATCACATTATCATCCACAATGAGTACCTTTACACCGGGGGCGGTAAACATATCTGTTAATTTCTGCTCTGACTGCGGAAGCTCCGGCGTATTAGAAACAGGGGCGGCGTCTATAATCTTCTGTGGGATCATAATGGTAACCGTCGTCCCTTTGCCGTAAGTGCTTTCTACCTGGATGGTGCCTTCCATCAGCTCCACAAGATACTTCACAATGGCCAGGCCCAGTCCGGTGCCCTCTGCGTTTCGGTTCCGCTTGGAATCTACCTGCCGGAAATCCTCAAAGATCTTGCCGAGATCTTCTTCGCGGATGCCGCAGCCGGTATCTTCCACATAGAAAATGAGCAGTTCCTCATCTTCGCTCCTTCCGGGCTTTCCGGTAATATAAGCGCGTACATATCCTTTGTTTGTAAATTTAATGGCGTTGCTGAGAATATTGATTAAAATCTGCTTGATTCTGCCGTCATCGCCGTTGTAGCGGCAGGGGATTGTTTTGTCGCATTCATACTTCAGAATCAAACCCCGCTGGGAAGCGGCCATATCCATCATTCCCATGATCTCGTCCGCCATAACTTTTAGGTAATAATCTACATGCACCAGCTCCATTTTGCCGGCCTCTACCTTGGACAGATCCAAAATATCATTGATAATTGCCAGGAGATTCTTTGCCGCAGACTGTACGTCCTTGGCATAAGCATAGATTTCGGTATCTCCGCATTCTTCCATGATGATATCATTCAGTCCGATAATGGCATTCATGGGGGTCCGTATCTCGTGGGACATATTGGCAAGAAATTCACTTTTGGCAATGCTGGCTTTCTCAGCCTGGCGCCGGACGCGTTTGATCTCATTGATATAGGCTTTTATGTCAGTCATATCCAGAATTAAAATGACGCAGCCCTGTATCTTGCCGTTCTCATCTATAATATGTTTGCTGTGGCTTTCATAATGCTGTTCGTTGATGGAGAAACTCTGAGGAATGTCCTCGTTAAGCATTTCTTCCCGAAAGCCCTCCACGACACGGATATTTTCTCCCGGCTTATGGGAGGGCAGATGGGTAAAGATATTCGCCGCCGCTCTGTTATAGCTCACCAGCCGGTCGTGGTCATCCAGCGCAATTACGCCGTCGCCCAGACTTTCCAGGACTTTTTCCGCCGCCAGGTAACGGAAGTCATAGTTGCGGCGGCTCCAGACTACAATAACTACCAGGGACATCGAGATAGCCAGTGTTACAGGTGTGAGATCAAATACCGTCACGAATTTAAAAACATAGACTGCCAGCATAATCACAGGCAGGGTAGAAATTCCGAGAATCGTCCAATATTGACGGTTTATCTGCCGATCTGAGTGTTCGCGGATAGCTTTTATCAATGTGCAGATACAAAGGGTGTAAGGAATGATAATACGGCTGAACAAAAAAAGCACATATAACGGGCCGTAAGTGATGCTGATATGATAAAATCCATTTGCATCCGCCAGCCATTGAACGTCTTGATAGAAAAGGCCGTGCCAGTTAAAAAATACCGTGGGCAGAGTGAAAAAGCTGATAGTGCCAATAATTCTTAAAAAGGTTTTCGGCGGATTGATGCAGCAATAAATATAAATAAACCAGCAATAACACAGCGGAACAAATGTGGAGCCTGCATTTTCTACCGTCACTGCCGTTATGGCAGCCTCCACGGTAGGAGCCGTCAGTTCCAGTAAGTAGCCGATATTCTGAACGAGAGTTCCGCACATGATAAGGATCAGCAGCTTCTGCTCTTTAGCGCCTTCTCCGTTGAGCAGAAGGAGTAATGCTATAATAGTTAAACATATGCCGAAACATTCCAATAGAATAACTAGATTTACCATATTACCCTTCCCAGCGCCAGCGGCTTTTTTGACCGACATGATGGCTTGTTGTTTATTTCCATTGGCAATGGGCCGGATGTTCAGAACGTATGACATACGGCAGATACCACAGGATATTTGATGCTAAAAATACAATATTACAATTTTGCCGCAGTGTCAAGAAATAGCGTAATAAGAGCTTTTTTACTTGGCGTGTATTGTTACTGGGAAAAATAAAAGAAAAATAGGTAAAGCTTTATGCCTTTTAGAGAAAAGGGATACCAAATTTTGCCGCTTTGTAGTATAATCTACGTATGAGAGCATTCTCGGAAACATAAAAAGGGGGAAAATTTTTATGGCAAAAGAAATGATTGCAATGCTCCTTGCCGGCGGCCAGGGCTCGCGCTTGTATGCCTTGACAGAGAAGCTTGCAAAACCAGCAGTTCCTTTTGGCGGAAAATACCGTATCATCGACTTTCCACTGTCCAACTGTGTAAACTCGGGAATTGACACAGTTGGCATCTTAACCCAGTATCAGCCCTTGGTGCTGAACGAGTATATCGGCAACGGACAGCCCTGGGATCTGGACCGTCTGCACGGCGGCGTCCATGTGCTTCCGCCCTATCAGAAGTCCAGCGGTTCCGACTGGTACAAGGGTACGGCAAATGCGATTTACCAGAATATTTCCTTTATTGAGCGGTACGATCCCAAGTATGTCATCATCCTTTCCGGAGACCAGATCTGCAAGCAGGATTACAGCGATTTCCTGCGGTTCCACAAGGAAAAAGATGCAGAGTTCAGCGTGGCGGTTATGGAGGTTCCCTGGGAGGAAGCTTCCCGTTTCGGCCTGATGGTAGCGGACGAGGATGACAAGATTACGGAATTCCAGGAGAAGCCAAAGAATCCCAAGTCCAATCTGGCTTCTATGGGCATCTATATTTTTAACTGGGACATCCTGCGCAAATATCTGGAGGAGGACGAGGCCAATCCGGAATCTGAGAATGACTTTGGAAATAACATCATTCCCAACCTGCTTCGGGACGGCCGCAGAATGTATGCATATCATTTCAGCGGCTACTGGAAGGACGTGGGAACGATTTCTTCCCTCTGGGAAGCAAATATGGAGGTACTGGATCCGGAGCACAGCGGTATCAACCTCTTTGATTCCAACTGGAAGATCTACAGCC
Source organism: Clostridia bacterium (assembly GCA_910575725.1). Lineage (GTDB taxonomy): Bacteria > Bacillota > Clostridia > Lachnospirales > Lachnospiraceae > Laedolimicola. The sequence goes on from CAJTFE010000010.1 coordinate 9,932, forward strand.
GCAACAGCGGCATGACCGGCCACAAGATCTGTCCGGGCGCCCTGGTGGAAAATGCTATGATTACAGACGGCTGCCGGATCAAGGGCACGGTGAAGCACTCCATTCTTTTTGCGGGCGTCAGGGTAGAAGAAGGGGCGATTGTGGAGGATGCAGTTGTAATGGGCGGAACCCTCATTAAGTCAGGGGCCGTTGTGAAGCACTGTATCGTGGCCGAAAATGTAACCATCGGCGAAAATGCCGTTGTGGGCGCCATGCCTTCCGGGGATGAGAGCGGCGTTGCTACTATCGGCGCCGGCGTCACCGTGGGAGACGGGGCTAAAGTGGGGCCGAAGGCTATGGTAAGAAAAAACGTGGAAGGCGGTGAAGAGGTATGATGAATGCAAATAAAAGCGCGCTTGGCATTATTTTCCCAAACAGCCATGACGCACTCGTTCCGGAGCTGGTAAACGTACGGCTGATGGCTTCCATTCCTTTTGCCAGCCGTTACCGTCTTATTGATTTTATTCTGTCCAGCATGACAAACTGCGGCATTAACAACGTTTCTCTGATGGTGAGGAACAATTATCATTCTCTGATGGATCACCTTGGATCCGGACGGGAATGGGATCTGGTTCGGAAAAACGGCGGACTGACCATCTTTCCGCCCTTTGCGGACAAGACCAACAAGCCTTTTGTGGGCCGCGTGGGCGCTCTGGCCGGTATTCTGGAGTTTTTAGAGGATCAGAAAGAAGAATATGTGGTTCTGGCGGATACCAACGTTGTGGTGAATTTTGACTTCAAGGCTTTGATTGACGCGCATATTGCTACCGGAGCCGATGTCACCATGGCTTACCGTGAAGAGGAGATTCCGGACAGCATTCTGGAAAGCGCTTCCAATGACAAGGGATTTTATTATACCTTTGCCCTTAAGGACGGCAGGATCACCAAGATGTATGTGAACTCCAAAGCCAAGGGCGTACAGAATTTCTCTATGGGAATTACGCTGGTTAGACGGGAGCTTTTGATCGATCTGATTAATACGGCTTATGTGCGCGGAGAAGTATATCTGGAGCGCGACGTGCTTCTGCACCAGCTTGACAGGCTGAATGTCCAGGGGTATAAATATGACGGCTATGTGGCGCGTATATTCGATATGAAGAGTTATTTTGATGAGAATATGAAGCTTCTGGATGATTACAATCTGGACGCCCTGTTCTCGGCGGCGCCTATTTATACGAAGATTCGTGACGACAATCCTTCCCGGTATATTGAAGGGGCTAAGGTAGAGAATATCATGGTTGCGGATGGCTGTATCATTGAAGGCGAAGTGGAGAACAGCGTATTGTTCCGTGGTGTTAAGGTAGCCAAGGGCGCTAAGGTGAAGAACTGTGTTCTGATGCAGGGCACAGTGGTGGAGTCCGGCGCAGATGTAGAGTACGTGATTGCGGACAAAGATGTGACGGTGAGCGCCGGGAAAGAGCTGAAGGGGACAGATACGTTTCCGGTTTATATTGGGAAGAAGCAGAAGGTGTAGCGGATAAGCAGAAGCTCACATATGTGCGTACGGACAAAGAGGTGTCGGGCCTGGTGCCTGGCTCCTCTTTTTGAAAATGATTTGGGTTGGGATGGATTTGTATGCTGTATGATAAAGATATCAGAGAGCCGTTGTTTGACTATCTTGAAGAACGGTATGGCAAGGCGCGGATGATTGAGGAGAAGCAGATGGGAAGATCCCGGGCAGATATTGTGATGGTGCTTCCGGGGGAGCTTGCCGGGATTGAGATTAAGAGTGATGCGGATACTTATGCGAGACTGAAGCGGCAGGTAAAGGACTATGACCGGTTTTTTGATCGGAATTATGTGGTGGCGGGGTCTACTCATGCCATGCATATCGGGGAACACGTTCCGGAGTATTGGGGGATTATCTCCGTGGAGCAGATGGAAGAGGGCGTGGATTTTTATATGATCCGGGAGGCGGCGCGGAATCCGAAGATGGAGCTGGAATTAAAGCTTCGGATACTTTGGCGGCCGGAGCTGGCGCATATCCAGGCGATCTGCGGTATGGCGAAGTATGGGGGGAAGAGTAAGGAGTTTGTGAGGAATAAGATTGCGGAAGGGGTGCCGGCAGAGATCTTGAATGAGCTGATAAGCGAGGAGCTGTTTGAGAGGGATTATACGGAGATTAGGGGGAAGATTGAGGAGTTTCGGGGGAGGAGGAAAAAATAGTGAAGAATGTAAACGTTACTTTTCGTGTGGATGAGAATTTGAAAGCTCAGGCGGATGCTTTATTTGCAGATTTAGGCATGAGCCTTTCTACTGCGTTTAATATTTTTTTGAGGCAGTCAGTGAGAGAACAACAGATTCCTTTTGCAATCAGCCGCAATATACTGAATGCTGTTACTTTGGCGGCAATGGATTCAGCTGAAAAGGAGGAAGAACTTTATGGTCCCTTTGACAACGTAACTTCTTTGATGGAGACAGAGTAATCTGTTTTGAATAAAGTACAAATATACAATAGGATGGAGGAGCATGACAATATTTTTGTTTGGAGTATCAAATGTAGGAAAGACGACAACAGGAGAGATGCTGGCTCGGAAGTTAGGATATGACTTTTACCCCTATTGCTTACCCAGATCATTTCAATCGCTATCTTGCTTGCGAAGATGTATTGGCAATTGAGCTGCAGGATTCTTCGGAGCATATATTTGACAGGCTTGTTTTTAGTGATGAGAATGATCATGTGTACAAAGATGATGATTATAAAAATGCTCATAGGGATTATTATATTCGGGAGATTAAGAAGGATATATGGGCATATACGCCTTCGTTCTTGAGGGTGAAGAATAAGTTTTATATGGATGGTGATTCGCCGGAACGGGTGATGGAGAGGATTGTTGCGGAATATGGGTTGAAATGCGATAGAAAAAAGACTTAAAATGAAACAAATTAAAGCTTGTAGAAATTAACTGATGACATTTAGAAATATGATTATATCTTCTTAAAAACATAAAATGAAACCATTGAAAGGACTTGCCTATGTTAACTCTAAAACTCACCCCAAAACTTCCATCCGCTCATTTCAAATCCGCCAGCCTGGCCATCCCCGGGCAGGTGACGTTTTATGAACTCCATGCGGCGCTGGAGCTTATCCTCAACTTAAGCTGCGGTGCCTGTTACAGCTTTATGCTTATGACATCCAAGCATGCCATCGAAGACTTTATAGCTGCAGAGTACAAAATTGCCCCGGCTTTCAACAAAAATGCTCAGATTCGCTACCTAAACCCATATCCGCAAACCTTTGCCTGTCTATTGGAGCTTGAATCCGCAGACGACAAAGAGGATATCCCATACCCGGCCATAACCGGAACCGGCAGCGACAGCCAGATAAACACCTGGCTGAAAGAATACTGCCATTTTTCAAACACCTGGAGATACCATAACGAAGACTTTTTCCAAAAGGAGCAAAAGGCGGAGAGGAAAAACAAAAAGCAATCCACCGCAGCTGCTTCGCATCCTGAAACAGCAGAACCGCAATTTATCACAGGCTTTCGTCCCAAAACCATAGAACAAAAACAACAAATCCTGCAAAGTCTTTATCTGACGTCTGAGTTTAATGCGTCCACCCGCGTTACCGTGGGAAGTTCTCGGTATACACAGTCACAGCTCCTGGAAGCCTCAAAAAAGAACAATCTGATAGACTATTGTCGTTATTCCCTTTTGCCGGTATCGGCTAACCGGCGGAAAAAGGAGCTGGCGGAAGCTTTCACCGCCAATCTTCAGGAAAATATGTGGCTTACCCTGGTGCTTCTTCCCAGAGAAGCCATAGAGCTTTACTTCCGTCTGTGCCGTTTAAAGGAAAACCAGAAACTAACCCTTAACCTGGAGAAAGAGAAAGCAGCCTTGGAGCTTCTGATATACCTGGGAATGACGGATCTGATCTTTGGAGAGGGAGAAACGGATATCCGTCTTGAGCTTTCAACAGATTATAAGAAAAGCTTTCAGCTGTTTTTCCAAAACTCTAAAAACTTTGCGCCAGAATCAGTATGTACCAGCTTCCTGTCTCCGGAGCAGAAAACGGGCAGCTGGCAGAGGATTGTCAAAGGTTATGAAGAACTGGATTATCGGGTAACTATGCTGCTTTGCCGCTATGGGATTCTTACTGCGGAAGATTTGCGGAGAAAACTGTGTAACTGCTATGGGTATCGCTTTGAACAGGATCAATTTAAAAATTATCTTATGCTTCATCTACGATTGCTGGAAATTGTATACACAGGTCATCTTCGGGGAACCCGGCAAAGGCTTGTGAGTATTCGGGAGCTGAACATTGCTTATGCCCTTAAAGTACAGGAAAGCCCGGTTTCCCCAGAGCAGCAGAGGCCGGTAACGAAAGAAGAGCTGGACATCTACACAGAATGGCTGTCAAACCAGCTGGAGGATTTGGCACACCTCTTGTCAAGCTATACAGATGATGCCAGTCTGTTCATAGAGGTTTCCAAACAGATCATGTATGCTGTTCTGGAAAATGAAACCTGGGGAGACTATCTGGAAATTTTGTCAGAACTGCTGGAAGATATAGATGCCTTTATGCGCATGTGTTTCTGGTACGAGCTGAGCAAGCTTTACCTTCATCTTCCTGTAGCCGGCCTGGGCGGTTATTCGCGCATGGAATACGCCGAAAAGGAACATCTTTCCAACCCTTATCTGATTTTAAACGGCGCTGAAGATTCTTTGGAGGACTGGAAGGACATGGACATTTTTGGTATGCCCTTTGACGTGCAGTGTGAACTCTATTTAAGCGCAGAACGTTTTGTAAAGGACGGAACGGAGCTCTCGGAAAAACGTATGATGAAATATGCGAAAAAGCAGATAGGATCAGAAATGGCAGCAGCCCTGCAGATCCACTGTTGTCTGATTTCGGGTAATCCAAGGCTTCTCACTCTTTTGGAAAAGGGAGCAAAACGGGGAAATGCGGAGGCAAGGGAGATGCTGGAGGAAGTGAAATCTCTGCTGGATCTAGATGAATAAAGGAGCAAGGAGCCCCATGAACAACACCAGCCGCAACATTTTCAAGGCCATCCACGAAGGCAAATGGCTCAAAATCGAATATCAGAACATGGAAAACCAGATTACAAACTACTGGATAGGCATCCGTGATCTGAACGCTGCAAACCGCACTCTTTCGGTAGAAGGCCTGCACACTGCAAAATACACCCTGGGCTCCTATGACCGCATCTACATAGATTCCATCCTCACATCCCAGGTCATTGAGGGCTCCTACTGCGAGATTAATGAGGAGCTGGTAAGGGATATTTATCTTCATCCCCATAAGTACAAAACCCTCTTCGATCACACGGCTAATCTAAAGATTCTCAATTACCTGGAAATGTGCAGCCGCATGGACTGCGTGCCCTATTATTCTGATTTTGAACTAATCCGCTATCTTGACAGAGACAGTTTTCAGGAGGAGTTCTACGAACTCAGCGACGAACAGTTCCGTATGATGGTCACTTATTTTCAGCAGAAAACAGAAGAAAACCGCCCAGACGGACGCATTTCCCTTCAGCAGCTGGCGATGAATGTCCTGAGCATCCATACCAATAAGGGGCTGTATGTGCTGGCCTACCGCCGCCTCCGCCTGGATGTAAAACGCCGAGTCCTCCGCCCGGACGAGGATATCACCATCTGCACGGAGTACACTGTGGACGGTACCGTAGAGAGTATCCGCCGGTATCTGGACGCAGACGAGTATGAGCTTCTGGAGCATTTTGAGGAGAACCAGGAGCGGATCAAAGACTGCATCACCCACTACAACCGGACGGTTCTGAGCGTTGACGACATGCCCTATGTGATTGGCCTTGGGATGGACATCGCCCTGGATCTTCACAAGGAATACCAGGCCATTTTAAACATGTATCAAAAGGACAAGGTTCCTGTGCCCATCCGGGCATTTTTCGGAGATCTTCTCAACCGTCCCGTCCGTAAAAAGGCATGTCCTATAACCTTGCTGAACAGGCGCATCAATCTGGATCAGCTTCTTGCCATCAACAACGCCATGAAATATCCCGTAGCTTACATCCAGGGGCCGCCGGGAACGGGCAAGACCAATACGATTCTGAACACTTTGCTGACTGCATTTTTCAACGAAAAGACCGTGCTGTTCACCTCCTACAACAATCACCCCATCAACAGCGTATTCCAAAAGCTGACAGAGCTTCGATACCATGGCCGGAAGATTCCCTTCCCGGTGCTCCGCCTTGGAAATGTGGACAAGCAGAGAGAAGCCATCCGTTATCTGAAGGAGCTCTACCATACCACAAAGGCGATTACCGTATACGAATCTACCCTGGACAAACGGCGCGGCGACCGCATCCAGAGGGCAAAAGAGCTCTCCGGCCTTCTGGGACGTTACGAGGAGGTTCTGGATCTTCAGGAGCGGAGGGAAACCCTTCACCGGATGACAGAATACCAGAGCCATTTAAAGGGAGCCATCGGCCTGCTTCCCTTCCAGGCGGATCTGCAGGGAAGGCAGCTGGAGATGGTGAACCGGAAAATCAGCAGCAAAGGCCAGATTACCGATGAGGAGGCCCTAAAGCTTCTGGATGACAATGAAGAGGAGCTTTACAAGTATCTTTACTACACTTCGGCAAAATACATCCAGAGGCTGGATGAGCCGAAATACGAGGAGCTCCGGAAGATCTTATTTGAGGCCGAAGGGGAGGAGCAGCTAAAGGCATTTTCCAAATACCTCAGAAAAACAGAGCATGTGCGGCGCCTTCAGAGAGTATTTCCGGTGATGATCACCACCTGCATATCCGCTCACCGTCTGGGAGCGCCGGAGACTATATTTGATATGGTGATCATGGATGAGGCGAGCCAGTGCAATACGGCGGTTTCCCTGGTTCCCATTATAAGGGGCGAGCAGCTGATGCTGGTGGGCGATCCCCAGCAGCTCAATCCGGTGATTCTCCTGGATCCCCTGGTCAATCAGCGCCTCCGCAGGAAATACAACGTATCCGACGAGTACGACTACCGGGAGAATTCCATTTACAAAACCTTTCTCTCCTGTGATTCCGTCAGCGACGAGGTATTGCTTCACAACCATTACCGCTGCCATGAGAAAATCATCGAATTCAATAACCGGAAATATTATAACTCCAAGCTGAACATCCGCTCTGACAGCAGTGAGGCGCATCCCCTCGTCTATGTGGATGTAAAAAATGAGGCCGCAGATCAGAAAAATACGGCCCCCTGCGAGGTGCAGGAGATTGTAAACTACGCGGCTGGACACCGGGATAAAAGCATCGGCGTAATTACGCCCTTTGTAAACCAGAGGAAAATGATTGAGGAGGCGTTGAAAAAGGAGGGCCTTGATCATGTGGCCTGCGGAACGGTTCACGCCTTCCAGGGGGACGAAAAGGATGTGGTGCTCTTTTCCACCGCTATCTCGGACAGTACCCAGGCAGGCACCTATGAATGGCTGAAAAATAACCGGGAGCTTATCAATGTGGCTGTTTCCAGGCCCCGGGATCAGCTGATTGTGCTGTCCGATTCCCGGAATCTTAAGCGGCTGCACCAGAGGGAGGGCAGCGACGACCTCTATGAGCTTGTGGAGTATGTGAAGGCCAACGGAGCGTCCCAGGTAAGCCGGAAAAAGGCCAATTCCCGGGCTCTTGGAATCAAGCCCTTCAGTACGGCTATGGAGGAAGCTTTTCTCGCAAACCTTACCCATGCCCTGGAAAATATCTGGCTTTCCCAGAGCCGTTATACCGTTCACAAAGAGGTGGCAGTGTCCCAGGTATTTCAGGACAATCTAAGCCATGACGACCTGTTTTATTCCGGCCGCTTTGACTTTGTGGTCTACGAGCGCCAGGGAGGCAGGGAGCTTCCGGTGCTTGCAATTGAGCTTGACGGGAAGGAACATTTCGAGGACGAGATTGTAAAGGAACGGGATCGGAAAAAGAATGCCATCTGCGAGGCGCACCAGATGCAGATCATCCGGGTGGAAAATGCTTATGCAAGACGGTATCATCATATCAAGGAGATTTTGATTCATTATTTCTCGATTCGGCATTAAAATGATAACAAGATACTTTTATTTTTGTTGACATAAGATTGTTTTCTGTTATAATGAATTCAGAGGATAGCGGCAGTGATCGGCTATCGCGGCATGGAAACGGCAGGCTGTGTCGGCAGGCAGTCGTCCGTGGAGCCAGCTCGTGGGTTATGCGGTAACCACAAACCGAATAGATTCTTAGGAATTGAACGAAAACGCATCGAGGCTCTGTATTTGCAGAGCCTTAACTATTTATGCACAGCTCCGTGCAGAGGAAACGAGCTGCCATGAGGCGCACGGTGAGCAGGGGAGAAAGCCGTTCCTCTACTTGATTGGTAAGTGGAGAGTAATATTATATAGCTTTGAAAGAAGCAAGTGGAAAACGGATTTTTTCAGCTCGATTTAAAGGAGGAGGCGGTTGCAACGATTCAAAAGCCTGATATTCTTTTCCGTTCCGCACAAGTGTGGAAGGAACTGACGGAATATCAATATATTTTTACATACGGTTATAAAAAACAGCTTTATACGATACATCTTAAGTTCTCTTATGAAGATTTTCCCCATCTTGCAGGATTTCAATATTTAAAGGATCTGGTTCTTCCAAAATATAATCCCCGAAAAACAATTGACAGAATACTTTTGAAAAAGCTTACATTAGAGCAAATACAAAAGGGAATGCAGTATGAGATCATGGTAAAGCCTCGTTTAGAAGCACTGGTACATCTAAAGAATATTCTTGAGGAAGATTTTGTCTTATTTTCTTTTATGCCTCGAATGTATCCTTTTACAACAACAATCAAGGGGGACTATCTCATTTCCAGCCATTCAGATAACGCAAGCTTTGTTTTTCTCATACAATCCTCACAAAATAGTAAAGAAAATGGAGCATATGTATGCTGCTCTGCATTTATCCGAGGAGAACGGGATTACGAGACAAATCAGCGTATACGTACAATTTTGAAAAAAGAGCGTTTACATATTGGTTCTGGTGAATCCGAAGTTCTATATGACAGGTTAAACCCTGTCCGTTACAACTATGTAAAGGAAGACGTGAAAGAGTGACGCGTTATGTTTGACGGCAGCTTGTAAATCATGTACAATAGAAAAATAACCTGGATACAAAATCCAATATCGGCAGACAATAACAGGAAAAAGAAAAAGGAGCTTCAAATGAAGAAAGCAATCATCATCGGCGCAGGTCCGGCAGGTGTGACGGCAGCCTACGAATTGTTAAAGCAGTCAAAGGAATACGAGGTACTGGTCCTTGAGGAAAGCCAGGAGATAGGCGGCATCTCCCGAACTGTGCGCTACAACGGCAACCGCATGGACATCGGCGGCCACCGCTTTTTCTCCAAGGACGACCGGGTGACACGGTGGTGGGATCAGATTATGCCCCTTCAAGGAAAGCCTTCCTATGACGATAAGGTTCTGGGCCGCAGCGTACCGCTGAAAAAAGGAGGGCCGGATCCGGAGAAAGAGGATCTGGTGATGCTGACCAGGAACCGGGTATCACGTATCTATTATAAAAAGAAATTTTTCGACTATCCCATCAAGCTCAATGCAAAGCTTTTCCTAAATATGGGTTTTGCAGATACGGTTGTGGCAGGCTGCAGCTATCTGAAAACGGCGGTAGTCAAGAAGCCGGTGGATTCTTTGGAGAATTTTTACATCAACAGCTTCGGCCGGAAGCTCTACTCCATGTTTTTTGAAGGCTACACGGAAAAGCTCTGGGGCCGTCACCCCAGAGAGATTGCACCGGACTGGGGAGCACAGCGGACGAAGGGACTTTCCATTATGGGAATTCTGAAGGACAACCTGGTAAAGCTTCTTCCGGCAAAGCAGGACAAGAAGCATGTGCAGACCTCTCTCATCGAGGAATTCAATTATCCCAAATACGGCCCGGGCCAGCTTTGGGAGACAGCCGCTGCCGAGGTGGAGCGCATGGGCGGCGAGATCCGCAAAGGCTGTAAGGTGACAAAGATCAACACCGAAGGAAACCGGGTGGAGAGCCTGGTGTACGTGTGCGACGGACAGGAAGTAACCGTGGAGGGCGACGTATTTATCTCCTCTATGCCAGTGAAGGATCTGGTGGCAGGCATGAACGACGTGCCGAAAGATAAGGCTGAGATTGCAGCAGGCCTTCCCTATCGGGATTTCGTCACCGTCGGCCTTCTGGTGAAAAAGCTGAATCTGAAAAATGAAACAAAGCTTAAGACTTTAAACAACATTGTTCCCGACTGCTGGATCTATGTTCAGGATACCGGCGTAAAGCTGGGACGTATCCAGATTTTCAACAACTGGTCTCCCTATATGGTGGCGGAGCCGGAGAAAACCGTGTGGATCGGCCTGGAATATTTCTGCAGCGAGGGCGACAAGTACTGGAAGCTCAGCGAAGAAAAATGGGTCAAATACGCCACGGCCGAGCTCTTGAAGATGGGCGTGATTTCCAGCGAGAGCGATGTGCTGGATTCCCACCGGGAGCGCGTGAAGAAGGCCTACCCGGCATACTTTGATACCTATGAGCATATGGATGATTTGATTGATTATCTCAATCATTTCGGCAATCTATACTGCGTAGGCCGCAACGGCCAGCACCGCTACAACAACATGGATCATTCCATGGCAACCTCCTTTGAGGTTGTGGGCAATATTTTAAGCGGCAGGGAGGATAAGAAGAATATCTGGAGCGTGAATACGGAGAAGGAGTATCACGAAGAGAAGAAATAAGGTTAGAAGAACAAAACGGCAGGCTGTATCCGGGAAATCGGATACAGCCTGTTTTAGGGAATAGAAGGACTTTCATATTATTTATATCAAAAAGTTAAAATGCGGTGTAATATTTAAGATAGTTTTCGTGTCTAATTTATATAAGCAGAAAGTTTAAGGTACAAATTAAGCTTGACAGAGGGGCTGTCGCAAAATAAGCCATCAGCCCTTGGGGGAAGGAGCATATTTTGTCAAAATATATAAGCGAAGACACTCTTAAGAGACTGGTAAGCGATTATGGAAATGATGTGCTGAGAATGTGCAGTTTATACTTAAAAGACTACCAGCTTGCAGAGGATATTACACAGGAAACTTTCTTAAGGGTTTATGAAAAATACTATACGTTTGAGAATCGATGTTCAGAAAAAACGTGGATTATGAAGATTGCAATGAATCTATGCAAAAATCACATGAGAACACATGGGTTTGGGAATATAAACCTAGACATGATCCCCGAAGCAAAAGCGGAAGACATATATGAAAAGCTGCTTGATAAAAATGCAATATCTGTTGAAATAATGAAATTATCACCCAAATATAGAGAAGTCATACTTTTATACTATTATCAACAACTGCCTGTCAAAGAAATTGCCCTTATTTTGAATAAAAAAGAGACAACAATATTGCAATGGCTGAAAAGAGCCAGAGAGCAGTTAAAGCCCTTATTACAGGAGGTTTTATAATGGAGGTAAAAAAGCAAATTGACCAGGAACTATCCGATATCATATTGCCGGAACATTTTGTAAATAATGTTCTATATGCGGCTCGCAATAAAAGAAGGAAACGGGGGCTGCAGGCGGCTGTCATTATCTTATGTGTGATGTTAACCGGGGGAACAGCTGGCGCCGGATATTTCCTTTACAATAATATCTATGTGAACAAGGAGGTTCTGCCTGCGCTGGAACCAATGGAAAAAAAGGCTGTAAACAATTGCAGCGGCTCTATGGATGACAAGGGGCATTATCTGGAGGAGTACACCTCTTATCAGGAATTGTGTTCTGAGCTCGGCATTCGTTTATTGAGCTCCAAGCTTGCTGAGAATAATCCGTATATGCTTATTCGGCGGGAGACGGATAATCTTAATTGGAATACCATATATGTGAATCCTTACATTCTTGGCGATGTGAAAAGTGTTAACAGGGAATTTGGAAAAGAGCGGTATACATGGGAAGAGGGAAGTGAATTTTCTTCGCCTATAGATATGGAAATAAATATTATTGTCAGTGAGAGTCAGTTAAAGCATGGATGGGATAAAGATTTCCTTGGAACTTATGAATTTGTTGAAGCTTATACAACCATACAAGGATATCAGGCTAATATCATAAAAGACGTCTCTGTAACAGGCACGAGCCGTCCAAAATACTGCGCAGTTCTGGTAGCGGATGGAATACGCTATCTATTAAAGGGACAGGTGGAACTAGAAACTATGAAGGAAATTCTTGATTCTTTAGAATGAAATCATGTGAAAGGGTCTGCTGCAAAATAAGACAGCAGACCCTTGATAATTCAATTACTTATACCCTACGGGTACCCCATTAATGCATGCCCCTGCGGGGCGGATGGACTTCGTCCATTAAGGTATAACCAATTCTAAAAGCATCACCCGGCAAACTTCTGCCAATACCCCATCACAAAGATAAACAGCACAATCACCGGAAGGATATAAGAAACATAAAATCTCGCCCACTTCGGAAACTTCACGCCTTCCCCGGCATCCGCCTCCGCAATGAACTTATCCCATCCCCATCCATACCGGCTGGTACAGAACAAGAGATAGACCAGGCTGCCCAGAGGAAGCAGATTGTTGGAAACAATAAAATCCTCCAAATCCTGAACGGTAGAGCCAGGGCCCAGGGGAGCAAATCCGCTCCATGCGTTAAAGCCCAGCACACAAGGCATAGACAGCACCAGAATCAGAACCAGGTTCACAAGAACCGCTTTCTTACGGCTCCATCCCCACAGGTCAATGGCAAAACTGATAATATTCTCAAACACGGCAATCACCGTAGACAATGCCGCAAAGCTCATAAAGATAAAGAACAAGGTTCCCCACAGCCGTCCCCCGGCCATCTGGTTAAAAATATTAGGCAGGGTTACGAACACAAGTCCAGGGCCCTCCCCGGGATCCACTCCAAAAGCAAAGCAGGCAGGAAAAATCACAAGTCCGGCCATCAGGGCAATCAGCGTATCCAGAACACAGATATTTAAGGATTCCCCCATTAAAGTCCGTTCCTTACTGATATAACTTCCGAAGATAGCCATAGCTCCGATACCAAGGCTCAAAGTAAAGAACGACTGTCCCATGGCGGCAAAGACCACCTCGCCGATGCCGTTTTCCACCACCTTGCCAAAATCAGGCACCAGGTAAAAGCTTAAGCCGGCTCCGGCGCCCTCCAGCGTGATACTGCGGACACACAGGACAACGAGAATCACAAACAGAAAACCCATCATAATCTTCGTCATCCGCTCCACACCGTTCTGAAGACCCATGCTGCAGATACCAAAGCTTAAAAGAACCGTAACCACCATCCAGAATGTCATAGCGCCAGGCTGAGCCAGCATCCCGCCAAAGACGCCGCCCACTGCATCCGGGCTCATACCGGTGAAGGTTCCCGAGGCCATCTTATACACATAAGCAAGCATCCATCCGCCTACGGTCGTATAGAACATCATCAGCAGGTAATTTCCGGCCATGGCCGCATACCCCTCCAGATGCCACTTGCTCCCTTTGGGTTCCAGCACATGAAAGCTCCTGGCCGCCGACTTCTGGCTGGCCCGGCCCACGGCAAACTCCATAGCCATAATCGGCATTCCAAGAATAACCAGAAACACAAGATAAATCAGTACAAAAGCAGCTCCGCCATATTTACCCGTTATGTAAGGAAACCGCCACACATTGCCAAGTCCCACGGCACATCCGGCCGAAATCAGAATAAATCCCAGCCGGGACGAAAACTTTTCTCTTTTTTCCATAGTAACATACTCCCTTTTTATACTTCCGCATGCCCAAAACAATCCGTCACGGAAAAGTTTCTTTTGCGGCATACGAAATAATAATAACAGACAAAAGGAACTGCGTCAAATCATTCTTGCTGACTTCCTCCTAACAATTCTTTTCATAAAGAAGCAGGAGCCCCCGAAGCAGAAGCTCCTCATCCAGCAGAATCCGATTCCGGCAAAGAGGAACAATCACCCTGGCAAGACCGCCTGTGGCAATCAGCGTGCAAGGCTCCCCGAGCTCCTCCTGGATACGGTCGATCAGCCCGTCCAGGGCTCCGGCGCTGCCATAGAGAATTCCGCTCTTCATAGAATCCACCGTATTACTCCCAATCAGCTTTTTCGGCGGATCAAGAGAAACCTTCGGAAGCTGCGCAGCCCGGCTGGAAAGGGCATCAAGAGAAACCATCACTCCAGGCAGAATCATTTTCCCGATAAAAGCGCCGGATTTATCAATCACCGACACCGTAGTAGCCGTCCCCATATCAATCAAAATCTGCGGAACCGGATAATCATGGACAGCCGCCACAGCCGCCACCACCAGATCACTGCCCTGCTGGGCCGGATTATCTACCGCCAGCTTAAGCCCCGTTTTAATCCCAGGCCCCACCGCCAGAAACCGCGACCCCGTAAACCGCTCTGCCGCCAGCTTCACCGTATCCGTTACCGAAGGAACCACCGAAGAAATAATTCCCCCCTCAACAGCAGAAGCATCCATCCCATACAGAGAAAAAGTCTCCCGGAAAATCACCCCATACTCCAGAGAAGCCCACCGCTGATTCGTCTCAAACCGCTCAAGAAAACACAGCCGTTTACCCTCAAAGCAGCCAATCACAATATTCGTATTTCCAATATCAACCGTCAAAATCATTTTAATTCCCCAATTCCCCTTTAGAAAAAATCATGGGCAGTAATAAAACTCTACAAAACAAACAAATCACATCCAGGCATCCAGCAAAGCAAAACAACGAATACCCCCCGTGAGCAAAACAACCGCCCACAGAGGGTAAAAAAATCATCAGTCAAAAAATCAGCGGCCGAAACCAAACCCGTCAGGAAGACTCAAGCCAAAAACTCCTAACAGGCCGCAGCCATCTGCTTCCGGAAAAACACCAGAAGCACCCTTCCAAGAGCCGTCACCAGAACCGCCGCCGCAATCGCCTCCGGAATCCCCGAAGCCGTCACCGTCGTCATAATCAGGCCCCACACAGCACCCCGGGCAACCTCCTTAGCCGCCGCATACTGCGAAGCCAGAAGCACATAGATACTCCCCATCACAAAAACCGTATTCGTCAAAGAACCCACAAAACCAGTAACCGGAAGAGCAATCCAAGGCGACAAACGAAGCTTTCGAAGCCCAATCCAGAGCCATCCCGCCACAACACCAATCAGAACCCGGCATCCGACAGCAATCCAAAGCGTCTTCAAAGCCCCAATCAGATCCTCCGCAAGAAAAGGCGAAAAAGCAAAAGAAAGCAGCGTAGGAGCCACAGTATTACTAATCATCGAGCAGATCCCAAACACACCTCCCAGAATCGCCCCGGCCAAGGGACCCAAAAGAACCGCCCCAATAATAACCGGAATATGCACAGTTGTTGCCTTAATAATCGGAAGCTGAATCATCCCCAGCGGCGTATTCGCCAACAGAATCACAATCGCAGCCATAAGTGCAACACTGACCATCCAACGAGTGTCTTTTCTTGATTTCTCCATATTCAATTTTCCTCCTAAATGTTATTATTCTCCTATTGGAGATACAATACATCTATCTTTATACCACAGATCCCAAAAAAAATATACAAAAAAATAAACTTTTTGTGCTATACTAAAAAGAGTTTAAAAAAAACAAAAAACCAAGTTTACCAAATCAATCAAAATTTAAAAATTACACCCCCTTCATATTTGCATAACCATCATTAAACAACCGATACCCATTACAACAACAAACCACCGCCAAGAAACAGGGGATGCCGGAAACGGAGGCCGCAGGCTTTTCCAATATCAAGTGTCCGCCTGTTCGCGCACACGCCGTATGCTCTGGGCGGACATTACAAAAGCAAAAAGCATCCCAAAGACATCAAGCAAAATGTCCGCCCAGAGCATACGGCGTGTACGAGAACCGCGCGAACACAGATATGGAAAAGCCTGCGGCCTCCGTTTCCGGCATCCCCGTCCCCCCCCACAAAAAAGGAGCCACCCAATGTTAAAAGGAAAAACCGTCATCCTAGCCGTAACCGGCAGTATAGCCGCCTACAAGATCCCTAACCTGGCCCGCATGCTGAAAAAACAAAACTGCAGCGTCCAAGTCCTAATGACCAAAAATGCCATGAACTTCATCAACCCAATCACCTTCGAAAGCCTGACCGGCACAAAATGCCTCATCGACACCTTCGACCGCAATTTCCAATACAGTGTCGAACACGTCGCATTAGCCAAACAGGCCGACCTGGTGGTAGTCGCCCCAGCCTCCGCCAACGTCATAGGAAAGATAGCAGGCGGCATAGCAGACGACATGCTGACCACAACCATCATGGCCTGCCCCTGCAGAAAACTCATATCCCCAGCCATGAACCACAACATGTACCACAATCCAATCGTCCAGGACAACCTAAAAAAACTGGCCGGTTACGGTTATGAAATCATCCCTCCCGAAAAAGGCATGCTGGCCAACGGCGACGAAGGCGACGGCAGGATGCCCGAGGAAAAAGTACTTCTGGAATACATTTTAAAAGAAATCGCCTATGAAAAAGATCTCACCGGAAAGAAAGTCCTAATCACCGCAGGCGCCACCCGGGAATCCATAGACCCCGTCCGCTTTATCACCAACCACTCCAGCGGAAAGATGGGCTTTGCTCTGGCAAAAGCCGCCATGCTACGGGGAGCAGAAGTCACCTTAGTAACGGGCCATACAGAGGCCGTGCCCCCCATATTCGTACACACCCTGCCGGTAACCTCCGCCCAGGACATGTTCGAGGCAGTAACCAGGGAGGCTGCCGCAGCCGACTACGTAATCAAAGCCGCCGCAGTCGCCGACTACACCCCAGTGTCCATGGCAGATCACAAGCTGAAAAAATCCGATCAAGACTTGACGATACAATTAAAGCGCACAAAAGACATCCTGAAATACCTGGGCCAGCACAAAAAACAAGGCCAGCTCCTCTGCGGTTTCGCCATGGAAACAGAGGAGCTCTTAGAAAATGCCAGAAAAAAACTGGAATCTAAAAACTGCGATCTCATCTGCGCCAACAGCCTTCGGGAGGAAGGCGCAGGCTTTGGCGCAGACACCAACCGGATTACCCTGCTCACCAGAGAAAAAGAGACTCAGTTAGAGCTGATGACAAAAGAACAGGCAGCCCACCGCATCCTGGACACGCTCCGGTACGAGCTTTCAAATGAATAACACTGCAAAAACAGCGGCTTTCTGCGGCGGATTTTTCGTTCACAGCTGCCATTTACCTACGGAGGAAGAGAATGTCATTTGTACACCTGCACACCCACACGGAATACAGCCTCTTAGACGGTTCCAATAAAATCAAAGAATATGCAGCCAGAGTAAAAGAACTAGGCATGGAAGCAGCCGCCATCACCGATCACGGCGCTATGTTCGGCGTCATCGATTTTTACCGGGCGGCCCGTGCGGAAGGCATCAAGCCCATCCTGGGCTGCGAGGTCTATGTAGCGCCCAACTCCCGTTTCGATAAAGAACTCACCGGAGGAGAAGACCGCTACTACCACCTGGTTCTCCTGGCCGAGACCAACGAGGGCTATGCCAACCTGGTCAAAATCGTATCCAAGGGCTATGTGGAGGGCTTTTATTACCGCCCCCGTGTGGACATGGAGGTATTGGAGCAGTACCACAAAGGCATTATTGCCCTGAGCGCCTGTCTGGCCGGAGAGGTGCAGCGCTATATTGTAAAAGGACTCTACGACGAGGCCAGGAAAACAGCGCTCAAATATGAGGGAATCTTTGGGAAGGGTAATTATTTCCTGGAGCTCCAGGATCATGGAATCCCCGAGCAGAAAACAGTAAACCAGGCTCTTCTGCGCATGAGCCGGGAGCTTGAGATCCCTTTAGCAGCCACTAACGATATCCATTATACCAACGCCGAGGACGCAAAGCCCCACGATATCCTCCTCTGTATCCAGACAGCCAAAAAGCTCCAGGACGAGGACCGGATGCGCTACGAGGGCGGCCAGTACTACGTAAAGTCCCAGGAGGAAATGGAGGCTTTGTTTCCTTATGCAAAGGAAGCCCTGGAGAATACGGGAAAAATAGCCGAGCGCTGCAACGTAGAGATTGAATTCGGCGTCACAAAGCTTCCCAAATTCGACGTGCCGGAGGGCTATACCTCCTGGGAATACCTCAATAAAATCTGCTTTGAGGGATTAAAAGAACGCTATCCCAGCGACGACGGAACGAGAAAAGAGCGGCTGGAATACGAGCTTGGCGTGATTAAGCGGATGGGCTATGTGGACTACTTCCTTATTGTATGGGACTTTATCAAATACGCCCGTGATCACGGCATTGCCGTAGGCCCCGGCCGGGGATCCGCAGCGGGCAGCATTGTCTCCTATGTAATGCATATCACCAACATCGATCCCATGGCCTACCAGCTCCTGTTCGAGCGGTTTCTGAACCCGGAGCGTGTGTCTATGCCGGATATCGACATTGATTTTTGTTACGAACGGAGGCAGGAAGTCATTGACTACGTAGTAAGAAAATACGGCAAGGACCGGGTGGCCCAGATTGTAACCTTCGGAACCATGGCCGCCCGGGGGGTGATCCGGGATGTGGGCCGCGTGATGGATCTGCCCTATGCCTTTGTAGATTCCATTGCCAAAATGATTCCGGCTGAGCCTGGAAGGACCGTGACCTTAAAAGATGCCTTAAAGATGAATCCCGAGTTCCGGGACAGCTATGAGAAGGATCCGCAGGTTCACGAGCTGGTGGATATGTCCATGCGTCTGGAGGGCCTGCCCCGCCACACCTCCATGCATGCCGCCGGCGTAGTCATCTGCCAAAAGGCGGCGGACGAGTATGTACCCCTGTCAAGAGCTACCGACGGATCCATCACCACCCAGTTCACCATGACGACCTTAGAGGAGCTGGGCCTTTTGAAAATGGATTTCCTGGGACTGCGGACATTGACCGTGATCCAGGACGCGGCCAGGCTTGCGGAAAAAAGCGCTCACATTCACCTGAATATGGATGAGATTAATTATGATGACAAGGCCGTATTTGCCTCCATCGGAAGCGGAAAGACCGACGGTATCTTTCAGCTTGAGAGCGCGGGCATGAAAAGCTTTATGAAGGAGTTGAAACCGAAGAATCTGGAGGATGTCATAGCCGGGATTGCCCTCTACCGTCCCGGCCCTATGGACTTTATTCCCCAGTATATCCGGGGCAAGGATCATCCGGAAACCATCACCTACGACTGTCCGGAGCTGGAAGAGATTCTGGAGCCCACCTATGGCTGCATCGTTTACCAGGAGCAGGTAATGCAGATCGTACAGCGGCTGGCCGGATATACTCTGGGAAGAAGCGATCTGGTGCGCCGGGCCATGTCTAAGAAAAAGGCTTCCGTTATGGAAAAAGAACGGCAGAACTTTGTCTATGGCAATCCAGAAGAGGGGGTGCCCGGCTGCATCAGCAAGGGGATTCCGGAAAAGACCGCACACAAAATCTTTGACGAAATGACGGATTTTGCAAAATACGCCTTCAACAAGTCCCACGCCGTGGTGTACGCAGTGGTGGCCTATCAGACCGCCTACCTCAAATACTACTACCCGGTGGAGTTTATGGCAGCCCTTATGACCTCCTGCATTGAAAATCCGGGAAAGGTATCTGAATATATCTTAACCTGCCGCCAGATGGACATTCCCATTCTGCCGCCGGACATCAACGAGGGAGAGGCCGCATTTTCCATATCCAGCAAGTCTATCCGTTACGGCCTGTCAGCAATCAAGAGCATTGGACGGCCCGTGGTGGAGTGCATTGTGGCGGAGCGGAAGCTGGGGGGAGCCTTTAAGAGCCTGACGGATTTTATCGAGCGGATGTCCGGAAAAGAGGTCAATAAGAAAACCCTGGAAAATCTCATAAAGGCGGGAGCCCTGGACAGCCTGGGAGGAAACCGCCAGCAGTATATGATGGCCTACGCAGGTATTATGGAAAGCGTGGCTCAGAGCCGCAAGAACACTATGACAGGGCAGATGAGTCTTTTTGATCTGGTGGACGAGGAGGAAAAGGAGCACTTTAAGATTCAGCTTCCCAAGGTGGAGGAGTACAAAAAGGAGCTTGTCCTGTCCTTTGAAAAGGAGGTTCTGGGCGTCTACATCAGCGGACATCCCCTGGAGGAGTATGAGGAGCGCTGGCGGAAAAACATTACGGCAGTAACTACAGATTTCCAGCTGGACGAGGAAACCAACAAAAGCCGGGTACGGGATGGGGAGCTGGTGATTATCGGCGGCATGATTACCGCAAAAACCATTAAGTATACGAAAAATAACCGGGTAATGGCCTTTCTGCAGATCGAGGATCTGGTGGGAACCGTGGAAGTGATTGTATTTCCCAATATTTATGAGCGCAATTCGGGAATGCTGACAGAGGAGGCCAAGGTATTTGTCAGCGGCCATGTAAACGGGGAGGAGGACAAGGCCAGCAAGCTTATCTGCGACCGCATTTTCTCCTTTGACGAGGGAAAGCGGGAGTTGTGGATACAGTTTGCGGATCAGGCGGCCTGCATGGAACAGGAAGCGGAGCTTCTTGGGCTCATCCATGACAGTGACGGCGGCGACCCGGTGGTTCTTTATGCGGCGGCGGAGCGCACTACAAAGCGTCTGGGAGCCGGGAAGACGGTTTTGGCAGAGGGGGAGCTCCTTGCAAGGCTTCGGCAGCGTTTCGGTTCAGACAATGTAAAAGTTGTGGAGAAACGTATTGAAAAGCTGAGAAGAATGCATTAAAATAACAAAGAGATACAGTCAGAACCGCACTGCCGCCAGTGCCAGGGCAGAAACAGGACGGTTACAGACTGACAGATGAGATATGCGGCAGTATATGGGGAGGAGTAGACATGACAAAAGAAATTAACACCATCGGAGTATTAACAAGCGGCGGCGATGCCCCGGGAATGAATGCGGCGATTCGTGCAGTTGTCAGAAAAGCCATTGCCAACGGAAAGAAGGTCAAGGGAATCCGGAAAGGGTATTCGGGCCTGCTCAATGAAGAAATCATCGATATGACAGCCAACAATGTGTCCAATACCATTGAGCGCGGAGGCACCATTCTGTTTACAGCCCGCTGCAAGGAATTTATGACAAAAGAAGGCCAGGAGCGCGGGGCAGAGATTTGTAATAAACATGGAATTGACGGAATCGTAGTCATCGGCGGAGATGGCTCCTTTAAAGGAGCCCAGGCGCTGGCGAATCTGGGAATTAACACTGTAGGCGTGCCGGGCACCATCGACCTGGATATCTCCTGTACCGAGTACACCATCGGCTTTGACACAGCGGTTAATACGGCTATGGAAGCCATTGATAAAGTTCGCGATACCTCCACCTCCCATGAACGGTGCAGCATCATCGAGGTAATGGGAAGAAATGCCGGCTACATCGCACTCTGGTGCGGCATTGCCAACGGCGCCGAGGATATTCTGATTCCGGAGAATTACGATTATGACGAGCAGAAGATTATCAACAATATCATTGCCAACCGCAAGCGCGGCAAGAAGCATCACATTATCGTAAATGCCGAGGGCGTGGGACATTCTACCAGTATGGCCCGCAGGATAGAGGCGGCCACGGGCATTGAGACGAGAGCCACCATATTAGGCCACATGCAGAGAGGCGGAAATCCCACCTGTAAGGATCGCGTGTATGCATCCATGATGGGGGCCATGGCGGCGGATCTCCTCTGCGCCGGAAAGACCAACCGGGTAGTGGGCTATCAGCACGGCCGGTTCCAGGATTTCGATATCAACGAGGCGCTTGCTATGGACAAGGGAATCGATCCCTATCAGTATGAGATTGCCCAGGCGCTTTCCAGACATTAGGGCAAGGGAACTGCATTATGATAACGAGCACGGCGAACCAGCAGGTAAAGCAGCTGATTCAGTTAAATAAGAAAGGAAAGCTTCGGAACGCCCAGGACGTCTTTGTAGTAGAAGGACCCAGGATGTTCCGGGAGGCTCCCGGGGATCGGATCGAGAAGATCTATCTGTCGGAGACGTATTTCAAAAGCCAGTGGAAGGAAAAAGAGGCCGAAGCTCCCTGGGAGGTGGTCCGGGACAGCGTATTCAAGGCTATGTGCGACACCCAGACCCCTCAGGGAATCCTCTGCCTGGTAAAACAGTACCACTATTCCCTGTCGGATCTTCTGAAAAAAGAGGATCCCCTGCTGCTCGTTCTGGAAAATATTCAGGACCCGGGGAATTTGGGCACCATGATGCGCACGGCAGAGGGAGCCGGGGCGGACGGCGTCATCCTAAGTCCAGGCTGTGCGGATATGTATAATCCCAAAACCATTCGTTCCACCATGGGATCCGTGTACCGAGTCCCCTTTTTTCAGACGGGGAATCTGAAAGAAACCATGGGGCAGCTTCGGGAGCGGGGCGTGAATACCTTTGCCGCTTACCTGGACGGAGCAAAAGGCTACGACAGACCGGACTACCGGAAGGGGACTGCATTTCTTCTGGGAAATGAAGGGAACGGTCTTACCCAGGAGGCGGCTTTAAGTGCCGATACCTGCATCCGGATTCCCATGGAGGGAAAGCTGGAGTCCTTAAATGTGTCGGCGGCCTCTGCAGTTCTGCTGTATGAAGCTCACCGTCAGAGAAATTTATAAGTTTGTTACAGGGGCTGTTTTGTATGCTGATTTGTCCTGTCATGGGAATATCCGTATGCAAAGCCCCACTTTTTTTGTGTTTTTTGCCAAAAATATTCCCGCAGCCACCACTTTTGTGTTTATACCCTTGACAAGTGCCCTGCTTCCTGCTAAAATGACATCGTAACAAAATTGTAATATTTGCGATCATATTTGTAATATAATCGCCGGAAAGAGGAGGCAGAAGGCCGGACATTCCGGGCAGAATGTAACATGCAGATATTACACAGGGAGGTTCTTATGAGAGCGATCAGCAGAAAGCTGCCGGTTTTACTGGGCTTGTTACTGATTTGGGCCACGGCGTCCGGATTCGAGGGAATCGAGGAGCTGGATGTGGAGACGACGGCCGGCATTGAGTCTGTGATGGACGATTTAACAGGAGAAGATTTTGAAAAGCTGCAGATTGAGGAAGAATGGGAAGAAAAAGTACTTGCAAATGTGGAAGATTATGTGACGGTACGCTCAGAGCCCAATGCGGAATCCACCGCTCTGGGACGGATGTTTAAGGGCGACGGCGGCGAAGTGGTAGAGCGTCTGGAGGGCTGGACGAGGGTACAGTCCGGCAATGTAGACGGCTATGTGAACAACGAATATCTGCTGTTTGGATACGATGCCTATGAGCAGGCCCAGGAGGAGGTTACCTTGACGGCAACATCCCTGACAGGCGGACTGCGTATCCGTTCCGAGGCCAGCACTGAGGGAAAGATTCTGAAGAATGTAGGCGAGGGAACGAAGCTTGACGTGGTAGCCGGCGAGGAGACCGAAGGAGCCGAGTGGATTCACATTCAGTATGCAGAGGAAAAGACCGGCTATGTATCGGCAGAGTACGTCAGCGTGGAATTTGAGCTGGGTTCAGCCATGACCATGGACGAGATTAAGAAAAAAGAGGCCGAGGAAAAGCGTGAGAAGCTGAAACAGCAGCGGGATTCCTTTAAGGCAAACGGCAATGAGGTTACGCTCCTGGCGGCCCTTATCCAGGCAGAAGGCGGCAACCAGCCTTATGACGGCCAGGTAGCCATCGGCGCAGTGGTTATGAACCGGGTGAAGAGTCCCCGGTATCCCAACACCATTGCAGATGTTATCTATGCGCCGGGACAGTTCGGCCCGGTAAGCAACGGAACCATGATGCAGTATATCGGAAGCCCCAAGGCAAGCTGCATGCAGGCAGCCCAGGAGGCCATCAACGGTTACACTACCATTGGAAGCTACACCCATTTCAGACGGGCAGGCTCAGAGGTGGGTTCGGACAGTATTGTGATTGGAAGCCATGTATTTTATTAAGAAAGAATAAGAAGCTGCGGAGAGATTGATTCTCCGCAGTTTTTTGCATGGCGGAAAATGAGAAAGAGGAGAACGGTTGAGAAGTAAACGGATCTGCCGTATAATGATTTCAGGCAGAATGCTTTGAAAAGCGCACTCTGCAGGCATTCTGTTCATACAGATCTATTGGGGATACCCTCAGTGAAAGGAATCGAATTTATCTTATGAAAAGCATTGCAGTGATTGATGATGATATTTATATCGGCGATATGATGGAGGAAGTCTTGAAGAAGGAAGGCTATGAGGTTCTTCGGGCTTATTCAGGCACAGAAGCGGTTTATCTACTGAAGGAGCACAGACCGGATCTTGTTCTCCTGGATCTCATGCTGCCCGGTTTGTCAGGAGAACAGGTTCTTCCCCTTATACGGGGAATCCCGGTGATTGTGGTCAGCGCCAGGGCAGATGTGGGAGACAAGGTCAAACTGCTTCGGGAGGGCGCTGCAGACTATATTACCAAACCCTTTGATACAAGAGAGATGCTGGCCCGCATCGATGTGCAGCTTCGCGCGGCGGCTTCCCTGGGAAGCAGTGAAGGCCTTGTTTTCCGGGAGCTTAGGCTGGATACGGCCAGCCGGGGCTTAAGCGTACAGGGGAAGGCCGTAAGGCTTACAAGAACAGAATATGCCATCCTAAAGCTTTTGATGCAGAATCCGAAGCATGTTTTAACAAAAGCTGTTTTGTTGGAGCGGATAAGCACGGACACGCCGGACTGTACAGAAAGCTCCTTGAAAATTCATGTGAGCAATCTGCGGAAAAAGCTTCGGGAGGCAGGCAAAGAGGACTATATCGAGGCTGTGTGGGGAATCGGATATAAAATGAAGGAAGAGGAGGAAATCTTTACGGTTTCTTAACCTTTTTCTTTACGGCTTTCTTAACCTTCTTTTGCTAAAGTGCAGGTATGAGAAGTACGGCACTGTTAATCACATTATGGACTTAGAATAGGAGGCAGCAATTTGGAGTATTGTTTGACAGCAGAAGGATTGAGTAAGCATTACCGGCATTTTAAGGCTTTAGAGGGACTTTCCATCCACGTCCCCAAAGGATCCGTTTATGGCCTGGTAGGAAGAAACGGTGCAGGCAAGACGACGCTCATCCGCCTGATATGTGGGCTGCAGAGCCCCACATCCGGCGAATACATTTTATACGGAAAACGAAACACGGAAAAGGGAATCACAGAAGCACGCCGCCGGATGGGGGCCGTAGTGGAAACGCCCTCCATATATTCGGACATGACTGCAGAGGAAAACATCCGGCAGCAGTATCAGATCCTGGGAATCCCCTCCTTTGACGGGATTCGGGAGCTTCTGGAACTGGTGGGTTTAGAGGATGTGGGAAAGAAAAAAGCCAAAAACTTTTCCCTCGGCATGCGTCAGCGTCTGGGAATCGCCGTGGCTCTGGCAGGAGATCCGGACTTTCTCATTCTGGACGAGCCGGCGAACGGCCTGGACCCGGAGGGAATCATAGAAATGCGGGAGCTTATTCTGCGTCTCAACCGAGAGCGTCAGATCACCGTCCTGATATCCAGTCATATCCTGGATGAATTGTCCAGGCTTGCAACCCATTACGGCTTTCTGGATCAGGGCCGCATGGTAAAGGAATTAAGTGCACAAGAACTGGAGTCTGCCTGCCAGAAATGCGTCCGGCTTCGAATTTCGGACACAAAGGCACTGTCACAGGCATTGGAGAGAGTGGGATTGGAATACAAGATCCGAAGCCATGAGGAGGCCGATGTATACGGGGAGGTCAATCTGTCACAGTTGATTCTGGATCTTGCAAAGGAGGACTGTCAGGTGCTCGGTATCCAGGAGCACAACGAAAGTCTGGAGAGTTATTTTATGGGGCTGGTAGGAGGTGGAGAGCATGAATAAGCTGTTTTGGGCGAACCTGAACCGCCTGCACTGGGACAAAACCTTTAAACTTGGATGTGCATTTCTGGCAGGCATGAGCATATATTTACCCATTCTTCATTATGTGGAACAGGGAGAGAAAGCAAATCCCAACAATTATTTCTGGAACTTTAACCTTGTAATCGGAGTGATTGCGGCCGTCTGCTGCAGCATGTATCTGGGTACGGAATACAGCGACCGAACCATGCGTAATAAACTGATAGCAGGACATACGAGAAAAGACATCTATTTATCCAATTTAATCATCTGTACCCTTGCCTGCTTTTTTGCGGTGGCAGTATATATAGCGGCGGAGAGCCTTGTGGGGATTCCACTGAACGGAAATGTCCGGATGGATCCGTGGGAACTGGCGGTCCGGTTTCTGGTAAGCGGACTTATGATTTTGGCCTATGTCTCCATTTTCACAATGATCAGTATGCTGAACCAGAACAAGGCTTCCGGGGCTGTGGCCAATATCCTCCTGTTTTTCGCTCTGCTGGTGTTGGCCTTTGTTGTTAAAGCAAGGCTGACGGAGCCGGAATTTCTCACAAACCACTATATCTTAAATGAATTAGGGGAGATGACACAGGAGGAACCCATGCCAAATCCACAGTATCTTCGGGGAACCGCACGTGCCGTTTATGAGCTTTTGTTTGATTTTCTTCCCACGGGGCAGATGATTCAGATGTGCAGCCAGGTATTCATATGGTGGCAGCGGATGGCGTTGTGCAATGTGGGGATTACGGCTGTGACTACGGGGATTGGGATGTATTTGTTTGGGAAAAAAGATATTCGGTAGTTTAAAAGGACATGGATGGAAAAAATGATTTGTATGGAAATAGTGTGTCTGGTGCTGTTGGCGGTCTGCCTGCTGCTTTTATGGAAAATACACCTTTTGCGTAAAGGGGCAAAAGAAATACGCAGAGAATTTGAACAGAAGCTTTCGGAGGATACCAATACGCCCATTGTGATTTCCACCCGGGACTTATGTATGCGTCAGTTAGCAGAGGGAATAAACCGTCAGCTTAAGCTTCTGAACCGGGAACGCCATCGGTTTTGGCAGGGAGATCGGGAGCTTAAGGAAGCGATCACCAACATTTCCCATGATTTGCGGACACCTCTGACGGCCATATCCGGGTATCTTGATCTGCTGGATCAGGAGGAGCACACCCCGACGGCAAGGCGGTATCTGGAAATGATCCGCAGCCGGACCAATGCCCTTGGTGACTTGACGGAGGAGCTGTTCACTTATTCCGTCATAACCTCCCAGGAGGAGAATGCGGGGGAGTACCTGTCACTGAATCGTGTATTGGAGGAAAGCCTGGCCTTTTACTACGGGGCCTTTGTGCGGCATAAGATAACACCCGAGATCTCCATCCCGGAGGAAAAGGCAGAGCGATTTCTCGATCGTTCTGCCCTTATGCGGATCTTTGGAAATATTATCAGCAATGTGCTGAAATACAGTGACGGAGATTTGTCCGTGGTGATGAAGCCCGACGGGACCATTATCTTTGCAAATAAAGCGGCGGGTCTCACGCCGGTTCTGGCCGGACGGCTTTTTGACCGCTTTTACACGGTGGAAACCGGCAGCCATTCCACGGGTCTTGGCCTGGCAATCGCAAAACAGCTGTGCGAGCACATGGGCGGCAGTATCCGGGCGGACTGCCGGGAAGGGAAGCTGCTTATTACGCTGTATTTTCCGGAATAAAAATGGTAGAAAGACTTTTCTTATAAAGTTGTCTCTGCCAATGCAGATCATATGCAGGAGTGCCCGGTGGAGAGGTATCAAAGCATCAGCCGTTTTCCAGGAAACGTTCCATAACCTGCGAAAGAGATCGCACACCTGTGCAGGCGCCCAGGGACTCCACGGCCAGGGAGGCGGTTATATTGGCAAAGCGTCCGCAGTCCTCCAGATCCATATGCTCCGAGAGGGCATAGAGAAATCCGGCGGCAAAGTTATCCCCGGCTCCCGTGGTATCAATGCATCTCGTGTGGGGATAAGCGGGAATCATAAACCTCTGCTTTTTTGTCTTAATAAAACATCCGTCTTTTCCCATCTTAATTACCATACAGGACACGCCGCAGTCCAAAAAGGCATCGGCGATCTCATCCGGTTCCGAAAGGCCCGACACAGCCTTTGCCTCCTCATAGTTGGGAAATAGATAATCCAGATATTGAAGGGCTTCCTGGATATCCGGGAGCCGTTCATTATTTTTACAGCGTGTCATATCAGCGCAGAGAATACAGCCCTGTTCCCTGGCGGAGCGGAACAGGGAAACCATAGCCGGGACGTCAAAACGGGGAGACACAAAGATGCTGGCAAAGCACAGAATAGGAGCTTTTTTTAAAGCATCCATATGGACGTCCTCAAGAGCAAGCCTACGCAGGGAACCGTTCCGGTTGGTGATAAAGGAACGCTCAGCCTTTGGATCTACCAGGACAATATTGATCCCGGTGTCCAGATCCGGTTCGATCACCGCATCCTCCGTAGAAACGCCGTTTTCCTGGAAATACTTCAAAAGGAGCTGTCCGCTCAGATCCCCTCCGAGCTTGGTGATAAGGTTCACAGCCTTTCCTAGGCGTGCAAGAGTGACCGCTTCGTTGGCAGCATCTCCGCCGGGTGTAAGGGTGACTTGGTCTGCCGGACAGGAGCGGTCTGATAGGTTCTCTTTGGAAATGGGCTGTGCCAGAACATCCAGAATGGCGGCGCCGATGATGGTGATGTCGTACATGGGGTATCTCCTTTGCAGGTTGAAATAAATCCTTATAGGTGCTTTGGGTTCCTAATATCCTTAGGCTTGTAAAGCCGCAGATTAATTATTAAGATTATAGCATTTCCTGATAAGGCGGACAATGTCTTGTATTATGAAATATTTGACTTCTTACGTAAAGGCACGGGAGTATTGTCCTTTTCATCCAGGTGCTTCAGGTAATACCGTGTATCCCTGCCAATGGTATCGGACAGCAGCAGAACCGCCAGAAGATTGGGAACTGCCATCAGCGCATTGAGGGTGTCTGAGATGCTCCACACCAGTTCCAGGCGGATGACCGGCGCAAAGACAAGAACCAGAATCCAGAGAAAACGGTAAGGAAACAGGGATATTTTCCCAAACAGATATTCCAGGCAGCGTTCCCCGTAGTAGGACCACCCCAGTATGGTGGCATAGGCAAAGGTAATAATGCCGAAGATCAGAATGGGCCTGCCGATATAGGGAATCTGGGAAAAGGCGGCGGTTGTCAGCTCGCCTCCGGAAAGTGTCTCCCAGGCAGCGTTCCCTCCGCGCAGGATGCTGCTCACCAGAACCAGCCCGGTGATAAGGCAGACGACAACCGTGTCCCAGAAGGTAGCCGTGGAAGCAATCAGAGCCTGGCGGACGGGATTGCGTGTACGGGCAGCCGCGGCGATAATAGGAGCCGAACCCATTCCGGCTTCATTGGTAAAAAGCCCCCGTGCAATGCCGTAACGGGCCGCGAGCATCATACCGGAACCTGCCAGCCCTCCGCCCACAGCTTTGGCGCTTCCGAAGGCAGAGGAGAGAATTAAGTAGATGCTTTCGAAAAGAAAGCTGCGATTCAAAACCAGGATCACACAGCAGCCGCCCAGATAGGAGAAAGCCATAAAAGGCACAAGCCGTTCGCAGACCTTGGCAATAGAGCGGACGCCGCCCAGAATCACCAGACAGGTAATAAGTCCTGTTACAAGGCCCACAGCAAGACAGACGGCATCAGGCCGAACCGCCAGAAGCCGTGTGAGAGAGGTGGAGCTTCCCTCCAAAGCGGAGCGGACGGAGGAATCTATGATTACGGCAATGGCATTGACCTGAACTCCGCAGCCGATGCCAAAGGAGGTGAGAACGCCGAAGCAGGCAAAGAGGATGGCCCAAAAGCGCATTCCCAGGCCTCGTTCCAGAGCGTACATAGCGCCTCCGAGCATGGTGCCGTCCTTGGTGCGTACCCGGTATTTTACGGCAATAAGAGATTCGGCATAGGTGGTAGCGATGCCAAAGACTCCGGTAAGCCAGCACCAGAATACGGCCCCCGGGCCGCCCAGGGCAATGGCTGTTCCCACGCCGATGATATTGCCGGTTCCCAAAGTGGAGGCAAGAGAGGTGGAAAGGGCTGCAAAGGGACTGATATCGCCGTCGGAATCCGGGTCTTTTGTGAGGGAAAGCCGGATAGCCAGCGGTGTTTTGCGCTGGATAAAGCCCGTTTTCCAGGTCATAAAAAGATGGGTGCCGAAGAGGAGCACAATCATGGGCATGCCCCAGAGGTATTGGTTGACAGTTTCGATGAATGAAGTGAGTGCGGTCATGGGCAGATCCTTGTTTTGGGGATTATTAGAATTATATGTGGGGGCGGGATAGGAATTGCTGGAATTTGTCTGTAAAAGAGAGTATAATAAAAAAATCTGCAAAGCTCTGTCTATAGTGATATATTTTGCAGCTGTGTGCAGTCTCACTACCGAATAAGCGGAAACAGATACCAAATTGAATAGAAAAAGGAAAGGCGAGGAAAAGATATGGGACATCTAGCAAGCAGAGACGCCTATAAGAATCTGGAAGACCGTATCAACTGGTTCACCCAGGGTGCGCCGGTATCGGATACCCTGTACAAGATTCTCCAGGTGCTCTACACGGAAAAAGAAGCCAAATGGGTAGCCTTGCTGCCCGTGCGCCCCTTTACGGCCAAAAAAGCTGCCCGGATCTGGGGCACCAGCGAGGCAAAGGCGGAGAAGTTTCTCACCCATCTGTGCGAGAAAGCCTTGCTGGTAGATTCTTACCACAACGGCGTGCGCAAATTCGTGATGCCGCCCCCCATGGCCGGTTTTATTGAGTTTGCCCTTATGCGCACCAGAGGCGATATCGATCAGAAATATTTAAGTGAATTATATTACCAGTATATGAATGTAGAGGAGGATTTTGTAAAGGATCTCTTCTTTGTCACAGAGACCCGTCTGGGCCGTGTGTTTGTCCAGGAGCCGGTGCTAACGAATGCAAATACCCTGCACATTCTGGATCACGAGAGGGCCAGTCATATTGTGGAGGAGGCTGAGTATATCGGCCTCGGCACCTGCTACTGCCGCCACAAAATGCTTCACGCAGGCCAGCCCTGCGAGATAGATGCGCCTCTGGACGTGTGCCTCACCTTTGGAAATGTGGCCCGTTCCCTGGCGGAGCACGGCGGCTATGCAAGGCTGATTGACAAGGCGGAGGCTATGGATGCCCTGGAGCGTTCCTATGCCCATAACCTGGTTCAGATTGGGGAAAATGTCCGGGAGAATCCGGCCTTTATCTGTAACTGCTGCGGCTGCTGCTGCGAAGCCCTGCAGGCAGCCCGGAAGTTTGCGCCCATGCAGCCGGTGGCAACCACCAATTATATTCCCAAGGTGGACAAGGAGACTTGCGTAGGCTGTGGGAAATGCGCAAAGGCCTGTCCGATTTTTGCCATTTCCTTGGAGGAAGGGGAAAACGGGAAAAAGAAGGCATCGGTGAATGAGGAGATCTGCTTAGGCTGCGGTGTCTGTGCCGGGAACTGTCCAACGAAGGCGATCGAGCTGAAGCGCAGGCCGGTACAGGTGATTACGCCGGTGAACAGCACCCATCGTTTTGTTCTGCAGGCGATTGAGAAGGGAACCCTGCAGAACCTGATTTTTGATAATCAGGCTTTTGCCAATCACAGGGCCATGGCTGCGGTATTTGCGGCGATCCTAAAACTTCCGCCTGTGAAGCAGGCCCTGGCCAGCCGGCAGTTTAAGTCGGTTTATCTGGATAAGCTGTTATCCAGCCAGATGAATAAAAAGGATTGATAAGGGGCTTCGCCGGGAAAAGGCCGGAAGAATTACCGGTTTTCATAAAGAAGGGGATGTCGGGAAATAAGGCAGAAGACTTTTCCGATATCCCCTTTTTTCTTATGAAAGAGCTGCCTTTTCAATACGGCACTGGTGTTTCTTTGTCTTTTTATCATAATTTACGGCTACCAGCAAAACCTGTTTTACATAATCCGCAAATTTTACATTGCCTTCTTTATAGGTCAGATATCCCAGATGAATGAGGGCAGTCAGTACCTCATCTTTATCCTGAAAGCTTTCCAGATCATTGGAAAAACCTAAGACATTCAAGGGAACCTGTTCGCCGGTCAGAAGATTGGTTATGGTATCCTTTAAGCCCTTAAAGTCCATGGTAATGTATTCCTCTAATTCGGTAAAGCCGCCTGTTTTGCTCCAGTAATCCTTGCAGCTTCCTTCGCTTAGGGCTTCTACCACGGATTTGGGATTATAGATATTCCCCACGCCTTCGAGATAATAACCATTATACCATTCTGTCAAATCTTCTCTGGATATCACTTGATTTTTCTCGCAAAGCCGGCATAATTCTTCTTTTGTAAATCCAAAGAAATATAAATTTCTCCCTTTTTTCCTGGTGAATCACATCAAAAGCAAGAGAAAGATCCATGCCCTCCTCAATTTTTTCAAAGTGATTTCTCCTTATATTTCAAACCTTTCCAACAGCTCGGCAAATGCATTTTTAAAATCTAAAGCTTCTTTTAATTCTTTAAATTCTTCGTCCGTAGCTCCATTGCATAAGTTGATGTTTTTGAGAGAAGAATAAAGTTCCAGATAAATTTGCTTTAAATTATGTTTATGTTTCCTGAATAGATTTAAAATTTCTGCCGTTTCATAGGAGGAAATTTTTGCAGCCTCGGGATTTGTGTTTATAGGAATGAAGCCGGATCCTTCCGCATCGTTGTTTTGCAGAGGAGCCTTCTGGTAAACACCGCGCTTAGGTTTCGTTAAAAAACCTGAGTTGGATAGTACGTACAGAGCATTGGAAATATTCCCTTCTGTATAATCTTTTCCAAAAATCAACCCCTTTTCCTTTTGAAGCAATTCTCTTATCTGGGGCACTTCGAAACAACCTTCCTGGGGCATGATGTCTATGATACTTTCCCTTACCAAGGTGTTGGGAGTAGTTTTATCTCTCATAAGCTACCTCGTTTTATAAAATTATTTGTTTAAAAACTAATGGAAGTATAACATGAACTTGTTTATTTGTAAAGAAAAATGCAAGGAGAAAATCAAATATATGGGAAAGTTCTTTTAGAATAAAAGAATATATTTAACCTGTTTAAAGAAACAAAGAAAGAATAGAAATCAAAAAACTTACCAAAAAAAGATATACCATCAAATAGTATTGCGTAAAAGCAGCAGGATATACTATATATTGTTACTCAGAAACTGCAATACCTGTTATGGAGGAATTTTGTTATGAAAAGACAAATCTTGTTTTTGACGGCAGCGCTGACGGCCGCAGTGCTTGCCGGCTGCAGTACGACAGATAACGCCGGAAATGAGAACCAGAATGGATCGTCCGGATCCGTTGTGGAGAATGTAGTGCCCAATCACGGAAATACCCAGCAAGATACAGAAAACAACAATCAAAACACAAGCTCCGGTACAAGCCAGAATGAAGGGGAAGGCCAAGACTATAAAATGGGAGTGGGCATCGTATCGCGTCTTAAGAGAGCCCAGAACGCCGAAGACACGGACGGTTCCGCAGAGATCAATACCGTAGTGGCGGCAGTTACCGTGGACGGAGAGGATCGCATTATAAACTGTATCATTGATAAGGTGGAGAATAAGCTTTCCATTTCCAACACAGGCTCTATCGGCTCTGTGGCCAACACGGAGTATCCCACCACAAAGGAGCTTGGGGACAGCTACGGCATGAAGGGAGCTTCCCCTATTGGAAAAGAATGGAACGAGCAGATTGCTTCCTTTGAGCAGTACGTCATCGGAAAAACCGTTGAGGAGGTAAACGGGATCGAAACCGACGATCAAGGCTATGCCCAGGAAAATGATTTGACCAGCTCGGTTACCATTTCTATCAGCGACTTTCAGGCAGCCATCACCAAGGCCGTTGAGAATGCCCGGTAAAAGCCGGATTATTTTTACTTGTGATAAACAGTTTTTTCCTTTATAATAAAAAAGTGTAGAAAACGGGGCTGCTGCAAAATAAGCCATCAGCCCCGTTTACACAAAACCCAGAAATGCATATGATAATAGAGAGACAATTCTGCTGCTGTTCGTGGAAGGAACTGCAGCAGCATACTTCAAAGAACAGAGGGGGAAAGTTATGCAGAAATTTTTTAAGAGCCTTCCATTTAAACTGCTGGTAGGCGTAATCGCAGGCATTGTGATTGGCCTTGCAGCAAATGAAACGGTAATGAACGTGGTGGTGACTGTCAAGCAGGTTCTCGGACAGCTTATTACCTTCTGCGTGCCGCTGATTGTGATCGGTTTTATCGCACCGTCTATCACCAAGCTGGGCAACAATGCGTCCCGGATGCTTGGAGTGGCCCTGGTACTGGCTTATGTGTCTTCCATCGGGGCGGCGCTTGCTTCTATGGCTGTGGGCTTTGGTATGATACCGCACCTTTCTATCGTAACGGACGTTGAGGGCCTGAAGGAGCTGCCGGCTGTTCTGTTTGAACTGGAGATTCCGCCGGTGATGTCTGTGATGAGCGCTCTGGCCTTCTCCCTTCTGACAGGCCTTGGCGTCACCTGGACAAAATCCCGTCAGTTGGAAACTATCTTGAATGAATTTCAAGCGGTGGTTCTGGCTATTGTAACCAAGGTAGTTATTCCGATTCTGCCCTTTTTCATTGCTTCCACTTTTTGCGGCCTGGCCTATGAGGGGAGCATCACCAAGCAGTTTCCGGTATTTATCAAGGTGATTTTGATTGTGATAGCAGGCCATTTTCTGTGGATGATTCTCCTCTATGCACTGGCAGGGGCTTATTCCGGAAAGAATCCGGCGGAGGTGGTAAAGCACTACGGCCCGGCGTACATTACCGCAGTGGGAACCATGTCCTCGGCCGCAACTTTGGCGGTTGCTCTGCGCTGTGCCAAGAAGTCTTCCGTTCTGCGCCAGGATATGGTGGACTTTGGAATACCGCTTTTTGCCAATATCCATCTCTGCGGATCCGTGCTTACAGAAGTATTTTTCGTGATGACGGTTTCCCAGATTCTTTATGGAAAACTGCCTTCCCTGGGAACGATGGTCTTGTTCTGTCTGCTTCTGGGCGTATTTGCCATTGGAGCGCCCGGGGTGCCGGGAGGAACGGTGATGGCCTCCCTGGGACTGATTACGGGAATCCTGCTCTTTGACGGGACAGGAACGGCGCTGATGCTGACGATATTTGCCCTTCAGGACAGTTTCGGAACTGCCTGCAATGTGACAGGAGACGGAGCGCTGACTCTGATGCTGACGGGGTATGCAGAGAAGCATCATATTAAGGCGGAGGAGACGAAGCTGTAAAGAATCATATGGAATGTTTTGGGGCTGCCGTAAAGCAGACTGTCCGATTAGAACCGTTAAGACAGTCTGCTCTGCGGCGGCTTTTTTGGTTATCGGAAAATATTTTTAAAAAATAGGTATCTTTTAAAACCTTTTCAAAGGCGCCGCCGTCTAATAGTTACAAAGAAACAGCAGCAGCTTGCCTGGTGCACAGATTCATTTACGGATGCATGCTTTTACATTCGAAAATGGATCTCCGGCCGAGTGTGCCAAGAGAACTGGTGCGGAACATTAAATAGGGAGAGAGAAAGATGCGAGCAGAGGCATTACAAAAGAAAGTGGAGGAGATGGTTTTGGATTCCTACGAAGCCATGTACCGCCTTGCATACACCTACGTGCGCAACGAGGAGGATGCCCTGGACATCGTTCAGGAGAGCGTATACAAAGCCATCAAGCATTCGTCATCCGTTAAGCAGGAGGGTTATATCAAAACCTGGCTTTGGCGTATCGTGATGAACACCGCCCTTGATTTTATCCGAAAAAATCAGAAGGAGATAGCCGTTGACGCCTTTTTTGAAAATGGAAAAGAGGACAGCTACCAGGATTTTGATACCATAGAAGCCTTGAAGGTTTTGACGGAAAAGGAAAAAACGGTTGTTGTACTCCGGTTTTTCGAGGATCAGAAGCTGAGTGAGATTGCGAGAGTCCTCAATGAAAATACCAATACGGTAAAGACTATTTTGTACCGGAGTCTTAGGAAGCTGAAGCTGGAGCTGACGGAAGGAGAGCTGGGCTATGAGGGATAAAAAATTAGAGGAAATGAGACAGAATTACGAAAATGTGAAAATACCGGCACAACTGCGCGAGAGAGTAGAGGCAGGCATCCGGCAGGCAAAGGAGGAGACGCAGATGAAAAAGAAATCAAAGGTAATGGTGTACACAGGCAGAGTTTTGGGAGGCGCTGCTGCGGCAATGCTGGTGATTACGGTAATGGCTAATTCCGGAGCGGCCATTGCCTACGCTATGGCAAAGATTCCGGTGATCGGCGCCATTGCGGAGGTGGTCACGTTCCGGGAGTACGAAAGCTCCGAAAACAACATGGAGGCCGACATCAAGATTCCAGAGGTCAGCGTGAAAAACGAGGACGGTACGGTGAATGAGGAAACGACTCAGAAGATCAATAAGAGCATCCAGGAATACACGGATGAGATTATTGCGCAATATGAGGCGGATGTGAAGGCGGCAGGAGAGAATGAAGGACATCTGGATGTGAAGCTTGATTACTCTGTGATTACGGACAGCGACCGGCTGTTTTCCATCCGCTTTGACCAGCTTCTGGTGATGGCAAGCGGTACGCAGATGGTGAAGATCTACCATATTGACAAGCAGACAGGGGAGATGATTGACCTGGGCGGCTTATTCAAGGAGGGCGCGGACTATGTAACTGCTGTCTCTGAAAATATTAAGGAGCAGATGAAGGAGCGGATGGCCGCTGACGAGTCTCTGGTGTATTGGGTGGACAACGAAGACATGGCGGAATGGAATTTTGAATCCATAAAGGACGATAACACTTTTTATGTAAATGAAAACGGAAAGCTGACTATCGTATTTGACGAGTACGAGGTGGCGCCCGGTTATATGGGAAGCGTGGAATTTGAGATTCCCACAGAGATTGTGCAGGATTTGGTGCAGGAAGGGTTTTTGAAATA
This sequence comes from Clostridia bacterium, assembly GCA_910575725.1. GTDB lineage: Bacteria > Bacillota > Clostridia > Lachnospirales > Lachnospiraceae > Laedolimicola. The sequence goes on from CAJTFE010000010.1 coordinate 46,816, forward strand.
AGGAATTGATTGCTGTTAGGGGGGGGGCAGAGGGTCATCAGCGGCGCAGGCCGGCAGACTTTTCCATATCTGTGTTCGGACGGTTCTCGTACACACTGTCTGCTCTGTACGGACATTGCTTGTTTGGTTTTGTGACCGGATTGTTTTTGGGCAATGTTCGTCCATATCAGACAGTGTGTACGCGAACAGCCGGACACTTGATATTGGAAAAGTCTGCCGGCCTGCGCCGCTGATGACCCTCTGAACGGATTTAGGTTGTGGGAGTGATTGGGGAAAATGTTTTTAAAGGGGGTTGACAAATGAGGTTTATAAGTATAGACTTAAAGTGAATCAAGGGTCTATTGTTATAAACCTTTCACGGAGGAAGGATAAGTAATCAAATGTTCAAAACGAAAAGGGGGGATATTTATGGATTATCATATTAATGAGAGTGAATACCGGCTGATGGATATTCTTTGGGATGTGCAGCCGATTAATTCTATGGAACTTGTTGGTTTATGCAGGGAACAGCTGGGGTGGAAAAAGTCTACCACTTATACGGTTTTGCGCAATCTGGGAGAAAAACAGATTCTTCGGAATGAGAATGCGGTGGTGCAGGCTCTGGTGTCCCGGGGGGAGATCCAGAGGCAGGAAAGCAGGGACTTTTTGAAGAAAAAATTCCGCGGAAGCCTTCCTGCTTTTATCGCAGCTTTTCTTCAGGAGGAAAAGCTGACAAAAAAGGAGGCCGAGGAGCTTCAGGAATTGATAAACCAGGCGTCGGAAGGAGGAGGCAATGATTCTGTTTTTTAACCAATTACTTCAAAACAGTCTTACCGCAGTTGTGCTGATTTTGGCGATTCTCCTGTTTCGAAAGCTTACAGGCGACTTGTCGAAATTGTATGTTCATATTTTATGGCTGATAACTATGCTGGTGCTTGTTCTTCCGCCTGTTCCACTGGGGTCTCTGCAGACTGCGCGCAGCCTCCTTCCGGAGACGGAGTTTGCATTTTCCGGAAAGCAGCCGGGTATCGTACAGAAGCCGGGGACGGAAATGTTCGCAGGAGCGCAGGTACAAAATAAAGCTGCAGAAGTGCCTGACGGCGGTGAAGCCCAGGATATGGGAGATGTCCCGGAAGAACTGTTCCGCCGGGGACGGGGAGTCCAGACAGCATCCGGCTCTTTTGAACCCGGCTTTGCGGAAGTACTTCTAATCCTCTGGGCGTCCGGAGCGGTCACGCTGACAATCTTAACCTTAGCGGAGTGGCTGCATCTGAAGAAAAGAACGGCCTTGGCCATTCGGATTCGAAAGGATGTGTGGAGCACAGCGCAAATATCCACGCCCTTTGTCATGCCGGGGCTGCCCTCCAGGATCTATATCCCTCGGGGATTGGAAAAGGAGGCGGAGCAGCTGGAAGACATTTTAAAGCATGAGCGTAGACATATCCGCAACCGCGACCCCTGGATCAAATGCGTTGCTGTTCTGGTTTTGATTCTGCACTGGTTCAATCCTTTTGTGTGGCTGGCTTTCCGGCTGATGAACCGTGATATGGAGATGTACTGCGACGAATGTGTTCTCCGGGGCAGGAGCATAGCGGAAAAAAAGCATTATGCCCAGACACTTCTGGAGTTCGCTTGTAAAAGCAGAGGAATTTCGCTTGCCGTCTGCTTTGGAGAGAGCAATACAAAAAAGAGGATTCTGCATATACTCAATACAAAGCGTCCCCATGCGGCAGTAAGCCTTTTGCTCCTCTTAATGATCAGCGGATGCGGCCTGTCTTTTCTGGCCACAGGTGAAAAAGAGCCGGAGAGAGCGGCTGCAGGGACACAGAAGGAAGAGAATCTTTCTGAAACCTTGCCTGGCGGCGATGGGGAAAACGAGAAGGAAAACAGCACAGAGTCCGAAGGGGAAGAAGTAAACTGGACCGAAGAACGTATAGTAGGTTCCGGACAGAAGGATACAGAGCAGAGATTCGATGAAACAGAAATGAGCGTAATGGGCGAGACAGAGCATTTTACTCTTTACGGAATCCATGAAGGAGAATCCATGGCAGTCCAGACACCAGACGGGCTGGTGTATGCAGAAGTTCCGCTTATATCCAACTACGACGTTGGGCCGCAGATACTGGAGCAGGACTTTGACGACGACGGCAGAGAAGAGCTTGCCATCATCACCTACGTACTCCATGGTACAGGGATATCCATACGCTCCCTCTTTATGACAGACAAAGATTCGGCCGGAACATGGAATATCTATCACCTTCTGGAAGAAGATTATATACAAGAATTAACATCACATTTTACCACGCAATACACAGAGGAAGGCGTAAGACTGATATTCAACGGAGCACCCGTCGGAATCCCGGAACAAGTGGATCAGGAAGAACTGGACAATGAATACGCTTACTATGCCGGATCCCAGATAAATTTCCGTTTTGTAGAGGGGAAAATATATCTTCGGGCAGGTTTGGCCGGCTATTCCAACATCAATTTTTCCGGCAGCTACATTGGCCATCAGCTGGAAGCCGAATTACATTACGCAGGAGAAGGAAAATGGCAGTTCCTATCTGTAAATTATGCAGATGCCGGAATCACAGAACTCATTGAATATGCAGTTCCCCAATACCTGGCAGGCCAGACAAGCGAAGTCAACGAACACTGCACCGCCCCAGGTACACAGCTATCTGATTTCGGAGAACCACAGGAAATAACCATCCTCTCCATCCTCTGTCCAGCCGAAGACCTGGCAGCCGGCGAAACCGAAGCCTACGTAACCATCCGCCGCGCCGGCGAAGACGCCCTAGACTACTTACACGTCCCCTTAAAAAGAATCCCCTCAGAAGAGCCCGAATCCAGCCAGGAAACCACAGACAAATACAACTGGCGGATAGCAGGCGAGATCTACATGGAGCGATAACCAATCACAAAAAATTCAAGAAAAACAATACAACAACCCACTAAAAGCAGAGCTCTATGGCCCTCCCCCATCAAGCGGAGGATTTGAAAACCCATTTACACAAACAGGGGCTGATGGCTTATTTTCCAGCAGCCCCGTCCGTTGCTCCAAAGCGCCCTATTTCAAATCCCCCGCCGCCTTCACCCTCACCCGGTTCGTATTCCCCGGATAATACTGCAGCGGCACATCCTCTACATCAATAATCTCCACCGTCTCCCGTACAGCTCCAGCCTCCACAGCCAGCTCTGCCGCCTCAGCCTTAGCCTCTTCCAGCGCCTTCTCCCGGGGCGTAACCAGATAATCCACCAGCTTCTCATAATTCCCTGAAACCTTTGAAATAGCCGACCCAATAGCATTCGCCACCCCGCCGGCCTCCGGCTTCGCCACAGTGTGCGCGCCTGCAAGCTTCTCCGGCAGAATAATAGACCCGCCCCCCACAAGAATCAGATCCACATCTTCACTGGAAATTTTCATAGCATCGATACTATCCTCCACAAGCTCGGTGAGAGCCTCCAAGGCCTTCCGGGCAAAAGTCTCACTCAGATGCGCAACCTTCGCCTTATCGCCAAGGTCTGCAAGCCCCAGCCGAACCGCAATATCCGTAGCAGTACATACCTCGCCGCCAAATACAAGGGCCTTATCCGTAATCTGAAATCCAACCGAATCAGGCCCTACCGTTACCCGTCCGTCCTCATGCTCCCGGACAATAGAGCCGCCGCCCAGACCAATGGAAATCACATCCGGCATCCGGAAATTCGTGCGCACACCGCCGATGGTAACTGCTACGCCTGATTCCCTGGGGAATCCGTTCTGAATTACCCCCAGATCCGTCGTCGTACCGCCCACATCCACTACAACCGCATTTTTAAGCTGGCTTAAGTAGCATGCGCCCCGGATCGAATTTGTCGGTCCGCAGGCAATGGTCAGAATGGGATAACGCCTTGCATACTCCATGGTCATAAGCGTTCCGTCATTCTGGGAAAGGTAAATATCTGCATTTGTAACGCCCTCATCTGCAAGGCTCCTGGCAAAGCCCTCCGTAAAGGATTCCGCCACATGATAAAGCGCCGCATTTAAAATAGTAGCATTTTCCCGTTCTATCAGTCCCATAGAACCGATTTCGCTGGAAATGGACACATGGACGTCCGTCCCCATGACTTCTTTGCAGAGCTTGGCCGCCTCCAGTTCGTGGTCATTGCGCACAGTAGAAAATACGCAGGAAACAGCAACGGATTTAACCCCTTTTTCCTTAAGTCCAAGGAAAAAAGTCCTGGCTGCCCCGGTGTCAAAGGGAGCCAGCTCCTTGCCGTCGTACTCAAAACCGCCTCCGACCATGGCAGTATCCACGGCAATGGCCTTCAAATCCTCCGCCCAGTCCACCATAGGAGGAATACCAAGGGAAGCCGGCGCGCCAATGCGCAGGATGCCGATAGAGGCAAGTCCTTTGCGCTCCACAATGGCATTGGTACACTGGGTAGTTCCCAGCATGGCCTGTCCAATCTGGGAACGGTCAACGCCGGATTCCTTGAGGACGGTACGCACAGCCGCCAGAATACCGGTATACACATCCTTTGTTGTGTGCTGCTTAACACTGGCAGCCACGCGGAGATCTTCGTCAATCAGAACCGCATCCGTATTGGTGCCGCCTACGTCAATACCAAGTTTATACATTACGCATTTCCTCCTTTACAGCGCTCCTCAAGCGGGATATAGTCCGTATCAATACCAAAATACCGGGGGCCCACAAGCTTCAGTCCCTCCGGCGTGCGCCAGAGAGGATAACAGGGAAGCCCCGCCACCATCACACGTTTTCCGTATTTCAAAGCGTCCGTGGGAACAGGCTGAAAGGTCTCGGTGTCCACCAGACAAATGAGATCCGGCGTGGTGGCAAGGATCTCTCCCTCTACGGCAGCCGTCAGATTCTCATTTTGAAATTCCACGTAGGCAGACTTGCCTTTGTAATCACCGATTCCATCAAGAAGAACCTTGCCGAAATTAAAGCCGGCCCGAACCTCCCGGAGCACGTCGCAAATCTTGCCTTTAAAGAGCCGGAAGCCCTTGGTAATATGTAAAAACTCTTCCTCCGGCGTGCGCTGGGAAGCCTCCTTCACACGGCGGATGGCGGAGCCTAAGATCTGGCTGCGTGTCACAATCCCTTTCACGGCATACTGCTTCATAAAGGATCCTTCCATAGAAAAGAGAGACACCGATACGGATCCGCCGCAGGCCATGGTCACTGCCCGGGCCAGCTCCTCCGTCCATTTATTTGTAATGGTGCGGAAGATACAGGAATTGCCCTTTTCATCTACAAGAGCCATAGGCGTGGCAGAGCCGCCCCCGATGGTAAAGGTCACCATCTGAAGCTCCGGGAAAGCCCGTCCCATGCCGTCGCAGTCCACCAGCGGAAGCCCGAGCCGGGCCGCCGCTGCAATGGGAAGCATAGAGTTCACGCCGCCGGCTTCAATGGGCATAAAAGCGTAGATGGGTTTCCCGTAAAAGGTAGAAACCGTATCATAAAGGGTCTGATATTCTGCTCCGCCGATAGCCTTCTCCGACAGAACCGTGGGCGCACCCATCATGGCGATGGGCACCACCAGGGCATCGTCGGGCACTTCCTCCGGATCCAGTAATGTAACAGGGCCGCATTCCTTTACGGCGCCTATGGCAACCAGCTTTCCCACATAAGGATCGCCGCCTCCTCCCGCGCCCAGAAGCGCCGCTCCCAGTGCAATGTCTTCAATCTCTGCAATTCCAATTTTCCGCAACTTATGATACCTCCATTCCAGTTTTGCAATTCAAATAAAGCTATTAAGGATTATACGTCCCGGGCATCACTGGGATAAAGAGAAAAAGAGACAAAAAAACCGGCTGTCATTTGTCCAAAAGGACAAAGACAACCGATGAAATGCAAACCTATCTGGAATCCAAAAGACGGTTCAGAGCAGCAGCCTGGTAAAGGGAGAAGAGCTCCGGAACTTTGTCAAGCGGATACCCCAGCAGCTCCCGGATGCGGTTTAACCTGTATTTTACCGTATTTTTGTGAAGGAAGAGCAGATCGGCACAGGCGGAAACACTGCTTCCGGCGTCCAGTAAAAACACTTCCAGAGTTTTAAGAAGCGCATTGTCCTCGCGCACATACTTGAAGGTGTCTAAGGGGATAAGGGCCTTTGTCAGAGCAGCTTCGCTTTCGGATAGGATTTTCCGGCAATCCGCTGCAAATTCCAGCTCCTGCAGGGTATAACAGCTGTGAGAGAGCCAGATTTTCCGGACGGTCTCAATCACCTCCTGGTGCAGCAGGAAGGTACGGCGCACATCCGAGGTACTGTTAAGGGGATAGCAGCGCGTCAGTGACAGGGAAAAGCCTAGGCCTTCCAGCCGGGATGCCAAATCCTGTGAAACCAGAATCCGATCCGGGGAATGCTCGATCCAATCCATAAAAGCAGCAATCCGCCCCTCATACAGATCTGCCACCACCGTATGGCAGTAGTGCTTCAGATGCTCCCGGATAAGGGGAAGACCCTCCCGGCGGAAGCGTTCCAACTGGTCTTCTTCACAGTGGAGAATCCACATTTCATGGATATCCGCCACATTGATGTGGAAGATATTAGCGAGCTGCCGCATTTTCATAGGCTCATCCTGCAAAATGGCGCGGATTAATTCGTGAATTGCCACCTCTCCCGGCTTCTGTCCCCAGAGATTGACGCCAAGGCGCACCACATCCGTAAGCTGCGCAAGCACATCACTGTCTGGCTGAAGTCCTTCCCGGAGAACCAGAAGCTCAAGTCCGGGACCCCGATCGTTTCCGATGGAGAAACGGTAAAGGCGGCTGTCCGGAAGAATGTCACAGGCGAGGGACTGCTGATCGCCGGGCAGAGCATTCAGCTCTTCAATGCCCTTTTTAATGGAAGCCTCCGCGCTCCGGGGCCAGGCGGCCAGGTTCTGGATTTTCAGAGAGCTGTCACAGAGGATAAGGGAGGCAGAAATGCGGTCGCTGAGCATCTTTAAGATGGTGTTCACAGACTGCTGATGCTGGGGAAGGGCAGAGACGCATTCCAGAATCTCCGAAACCAGGAAGGGGTTGCAGGCCCGATCCCGGAAAATAAGCGCCGTTACATCACTGATGGCTTCTCCGTAGCGCAGGGTCACGTCCCCTTCCGGCATCACAATCAGCACAAAATCCATTTCATCTGCAAGGGAAACCAGCCGGGGATCGATTTTTTTCAGATATACCCCTACATAGTAGAGGATAAGCCCCACCTCACCGCCCTCGGCCAGGCGTTTCATGTTAATATACTGGCGCTCCACATCCTCTGTCATATTTAAAAAGCCGGTGATCACAATCTCGCTGCCGAAATATTCCCCTTGGGGAAATACCTCGTCTATCAGCACGCCGGGGTCTGTGGATTCCAGGACAGTGATAGACGAGACAATCCGTGAAAGGCCCTTGTGCCCGGCAATCACCTTCGCCTGGCGCAGAGAGGGCAGCTTTAGCAAATCCGCAACTGTTACACTCATAAAATGCCTCCTGTTGATAGTATTGTATCACGAAAAAAAGCATATGGAGTAGAAAATATTGTAAAAACTATAAAGATTTTTCTGAAGTATGTAATTGTATTGCTGGAAGAAATTCGCTATACTGATATAAATAAAAAATTTTATTTTTAATAGAATAGTCCCAGTTCATTTTATTGCTGCTGATAAAATGCATATAGAAATATACATCTCTATGTATAAAATGCGGATAAATATGCAGAAAAATATAGCGTGAGATAAAATCTGATGATTAAGGAGGCTGGTTATGAGAAAAAGGACAATGATTATTCCGCTGATATGTATACTGTTGCTAGCTTTCACCATGATTATATTTGTTTTTGTCAGTGGCAGGAGGCCGTATAAAGATTTGGAGGCAGCTCAAATCGTATCTGCTGCGGTTCAATTATCACCACCAGACAAAACCATTCAAATTACAGAAACGAAAGAGCTAGTAGATTTACTAAAAGATGTTGTTGTCTATAATAAGGATAATTCTTATACAGATTATAGCGGACAGGGTGTTACCTTTACATTAGTCATGATAGATGGAACACAAACAAGCATCATGGAATATAACCCGTTCCTTGTAATTGATGGTGTCGGCTATAAAACCAAATATGAACCGTGTGAAGCACTCAATCACTATGCAAACAGATTGCTAGAGGAAGAAGATGCCATGATTTTCTAGTAAAAAACATTCAATCAGCTCAATTAAAATATGAGAAATATTATCCGGATCAATTACCATTATCCTATTGAAATTCAGTATAATACATATTTTGACAGGCAATTTAATAACTGGCTGCATAAATATTTTTATAAAAAGGGTTATCAGAGTTCAACAGGCCGTTACTTGCGTGAATTGTACGAATGTGCTAAAATTCTGACAGAAAAAGAGTTTAAGGAGGCGTTGCAGCATGTGTTATCTGGTAGCAAAGGATGTTAATGCCGTTGGCTGTGTGGCAATGCAGACAGTGCATGGGGCGCATTTGGCAGATTTTAAGAAGAAATTGATTCAGAAGATTGGAACGGCTCGTATTCAGCTCATCACAATTAGCAGGCCATCCGCTTATGGAGAATATGAGCCGTATCATATCGTAGACACAGAGGAGGAGTTTTTCAAGGCTGTGTTGAATATGTAGTTTAAAATGAAATTAATATTAATAAGGCGTATGGAGATAGAAACATTAACCATGCGCCTTATTATTGTTATATAGATTTTACTGTAATGGCTGTCACCGCCGTATCGGTTTCCTCTTCGGCTTCCGCTCCCGAAATACCGTCACCCTTCCGATAAAGCAGACAATTCGTACCAGGATCACCCCGGCCAGGATTCCGATGCTGTCGATCATCACGTCCCGCTTCGAAGGGCCTCGTCCGGCCACGAAGGACTGATGGTATTCGTCCAGGCAGGCGCAGGCCACGCAGAAGCCGCCGGCAATGATGGTCAGGGCAATTCCGCGCAGACGGTACACGTATAGCGGAAATGAAACGCAGACAGCCAGAAGAAAATACTCCGTAATATGAGCCAGCTTGCGCACGTATGGGTGGAACATTTCCGTGTAAAGATTCAGCTCCGCCGCACTCCATCCCGTTTCAAAGGATTCGCAGGTGATCTCCAGAAGCTTATGAGTGGCTCTCCAGCTTAAATTTCCGGAGACCTCGCCGGGCTGGGCGGAGAGCTGAAAAATCACATATAGCATAAACAAAGCAGGAAGAAAGGAAAAGGGCTTTAAAATAGGTTTTATATATCGCATAATGTAATCCTCTTTCTTATGTGGTTATAATTCCTGGAAAACTGGCGAAAATTGGTTTGCTGCTTTTTTCAATGGATAAAGATTATCAATTTTCAAACACGCTTTAGCATAGCACAGACAGGGAGAAAAATCCAGTGAAGAAACCTTAAGGAAATATGAATGTAAAATGAATTACAGGAAATCCAAAGGGATCGCCTTTTGTAGGTATGTCCATTATCTTAAACAGGTTGACAATGGAAAAAGAAAAATGTATTATAAGTATAAAATACATATAAAGGAAGGGGGAGGAGAGCGATTGAGACAATAAGAAATAATATGCTGTTAATAATGTCCCTGTCGGGGAGCACCGCTTTCCTGCTATACGGTTTCGTGTGTCGGATACTGGGGAAACATATGACTTTAAAATGCAGATATTTCATTTTACATTTAAAGAAGGAACCTATGGAAAGCATAATAAAGACAGCAGTGGGGGGTGCACGGTTACTTATTGGAAAGCAAAAAAATGTATAAAATGTGGTTATATGGATTACGAATCGATTTTAAATAAGGTGAGCTATCAGAAATGCCCCCATTAAAAATAGTTTCTTCATTTGAAACATCTGGACAGAGCTATGGATTCTGTCCAGATACTTTCATTATAAGGAGTAATCAGAGTGAATAAAAATTTTGGCTTATCATATACAGAAAAAGAAATTATGGAATTATTATGGCAATCGGGGGAACCTTTATCGTTCCGTGAGATTTTGGATTATGCAAATGACACGTGGAAGAAAAATTGGAAAAAACAGACATTGAATACCTATCTGCTTAATATGCAGAAGGCTGGCTTGATCGGCTCTGAGAGGGGGAAGGTTTATCAAGTCTACTTCCCTCTTCTTACAAGGGAGGAGCATATTCATAACTGGACGAGGAAGATGGTGAAGGAAACCTTTGGAGGGTCAGTCTATAGCTTGGTAGCTGCTTTTACTGGGGGAGAAAGGCTGTCTGAGGAAGAGGCTGAGAAATTGAGAAAGCTGATTTAAAATATTTATTTAAATTGGAATAAATTTGTTGAAAATATTGACAAAAGTACCCAAATATATTATATTTAAATAGTACATTTAATACAATTGCCGATGGCGTAAATCTCATTGAGATATGTGTAGAAAACGGAGAGTATGAGTTTGATTCTGAGATTATTTCCGATACATTGGAGATAATGCCGCGTTTTCCGGTTTATCGTGAGGAGACGGTAGATCTGACATTTCAAGGTTGGATCACTCCGCCATCGACATACAATTTCAATGCTTATAATAAAGAGCTTAAGACGCAGATGAGCGGAACCTTGTATCTCCAAGTATATGATCAGAGATATCAAAATTTGCAAAAGATAACATTTGCGGTTTACAAGGGGACAGTATCAGGAAATATTTAATTAAGAATTTAATATAGTTATAGCGAAAGGTGGTTGAGTTAAATGGACACAAAACGTATGAATTTTGTTTATTTTTTGTCGGACTGCATTATTATGGGATTGTGTTATATATTAACTTGGTATATTGTTCGTAAATATTTTTTTGTATATGTATGGACAGTCGAAACAGGAAATTCCTTTCGCATTTTCTATCTGATCTCGTTAGGCTTGATTCCCATATATTTATGCGTACATGCATTGTACCGTTTTTATCATTCAAGCGCTGTTAAGAACAATTGGAATGGATTGTTTACTATCTGTAAAGCAAACTTTATAAGTGTCTTCCTTTTTGGAGCTATTCTTTATCTGGGAGGCCGGAACACCTACGTGTATATGTTTCCGAAGAGTTTTAATATTTGCTTTTATTTTATAAGCATTTTAATGGTTGTAATTGAAAGAAGTGTCTTTTTGATATTAGAGAAGAAGATGCAGTGGTGAATAAGGAGGTGATTCCAATGGAGAATAAAAAATATAAGTGACAGGGGAGCGGATATGAATGTTTAAAAAAGAAAGAAGATCATGGATAATCTTGATTTGCGTAATCATGGTTCCGGTTTTTTGTTTTGTTATAGCGCCTCTTCTGATTTACGGTATTGGACATTTTTGGTCTTCAACGGAAAAAGTATATGAAGTTAACTGGAATATTACTTTGCCGGATGATATGGATTTACTGGATGACAGAAAAACGGAATCATTTCGCGGGGACGGGGTAAGGCATACGGTTTATTCCGTTCACGGTAAGGAGGATTATTTTCAGGACTTTAGGACAAGCGGCAGTGCCGAAATCGAAAAAGTATGTTTCGATGTGCTTGCAGATTTACAGGTAGAAGAACCTTATATTCCGGATTTTAAGATGGGATATGTATGGAAAAAATATACAAAATACAGTGATTTCTTAATTGTTCTATACATTCCGGATAAGAGTGAGCTTCATCTGTTTCAGCAATTTATTTGAAGCGAAAACGCAGGAAGATAGAGAAAAAGAACAAAAACGAAGGATAAAGCAAAATATAATAATGATAGAACCGCTGGCTCATGCCAGCGTTTTTTGCTGCCCAAGCCGCCTTGTCCCGAAGCCGGTTTTTGGGGAGGTTCCACAACAAGCAAATTAAACTATAAAAAGCAGAAATTCACCCCCAACTCCCTTGCGTCTCCCCAAAAACCATGCTATATTTAGAAAGGAATTTCAAACAGAGCAGATTCGCATTTTAAACGGGAGCGAGCAGAAGGAGGAAAAGGTTTATGTCAATTTTAGTGACAGGCGGCGCGGGCTTTATCGGAAGCCACACCTGCGTAGAGCTTTTGGAAGCGGGCTATGAGGTAGTAGTAGTAGACAATCTGTACAATGCCAGCAGAAAATCCATGGATCGGGTAGAACAGATCACAGGGAAGAAACCCACATTCTATGAAGCAGACATCCTGGACAGGGAAGCGCTGAATCAGATTTTTGAAAAAGAAAAGATAGATTCCGTCATTCATTTTGCAGGACTGAAGGCTGTAGGCGAGTCCGTGGCAAAGCCAATCGAATATTACTATAACAATATTGCAGGAACCTTGGTGCTCTGCGATGTAATGCGCAAGCACAATGTAAAAAATATCGTATTCAGTTCCTCCGCTACTGTGTACGGAGATCCGGCCTTTATCCCCATTACCGAGGAATGCCCCAAAGGGAAGATTACCAATCCCTACGGCCAGACCAAGGGCATGCTTGAGCAGGTGCTCGAGGATATCTATGTATCCGATCCCCAGTGGAACGTGATCCTGCTTAGGTACTTCAATCCCATCGGCGCCCACAAGAGCGGCCTTATCGGAGAGGATCCCAAGGGTATCCCCAACAATCTGGTTCCCTATGTGGCACAGGTGGCCATTGGCAAGCTGGAATGCCTCGGAGTATTCGGCGACGACTATGACACGCCCGACGGAACCGGCGTCCGGGATTATATCCATGTAGTCGATCTGGCAAAGGGGCATGTAGCAGCCATCAAGAAGCTGGAAGAGAAAAAAGGCGTGCTCATTTATAATCTGGGAACCGGAAAGGGCTACAGCGTGCTGGATGTGGTTCATGCCTTTGAAAAAGCCTGCAAAAAGGAGATTCCTTATGTAGTGAAGCCCCGTCGCCCCGGCGATATCGCTGCCTGCTATGCAGATCCGGCAAAGGCAAAGGCAGAGATTGGCTGGGAGGCTGAGAACGGAATCGAGGAGATGTGCGCTGATTCCTGGAGATGGCAGTCTATGAATCCGAACGGATATGAGGAATAGAAAGAGCATTTAAAATGAAAAAGAGGCTTATAGCTTTCGGGCAGGAGTTTGCCCTGGAAGGGCTTACGCTGGCTGTGATTGTGGCGTTATTCTGGACCTTTATGAAAAAAGGAATTCTGAATGACCGGGATCTCATTCAGCCGGTTCTGTGGCATTTGATGATACTGATAGGAATAGGCGTTCTGATTCTGGCCTTTTGTAAGCGTTTGTCTTACAAAGGGCTGGTTTCTGTTATCCTTTTGGCGGGCCTGGTGATGCGGATTGGATTCGTGCTCTACAAGCCTTCTTACACGGCTTACCACGATCTGGGCGAGATTACCACCGTAGGCTATTATGGACATGCCTCTTACATATTGAAAATATTTGAGACAGGAGCCCTTCCCCTGGAAAATAAAGGGCAGTATTATCATCCGCCGCTGTTTCATATTCTGGCGGCCTGCGCTATGAAGGTGACGGGGAAGGTGCTCCGCATTACGGATGAAGTCTATTTGTTTGAAAGCGCTAAGATTATTTCCTGCACAGCCACCTGCTTTACCTTTTTGACAGCCAGAAAGATATTAAAGGAGCTGGAACTGGGAAAAACTGCGTTTGTAACTGCGCTTTCTATCTGTGCGTTTCTGCCCATCCACTATATGCTTGGAGGATGGGTGAATAACGATGCGCTGGTTACGTTTTTTATGACATGGATCATTTTGTATACCATTCGGTGGTTTAAAAATCCCGGTTACGCCAACATTGTTTTCCTGGCGCTGGGATTCGGCTTCGGAATTTTTTCCAAGATTTCCTGCGCGCTTTTTGCAGCCTTTACCGGGAGCTTTATGCTCGTAAAGCTTGTGCTGGCCGTAAGGGGCGGAACGTGGAAACCGCTGATTGGACAGTTTGCGGTGTTTGCCTTGATTGCCATGCCCATCGGTCTTTATTATCCCATCCGGAATTATCTGATGTTCGGACAGGGACTGAATTTTGTGTTAAGGCCGGGAGATAATGTCTACTGCGGCGAACATGGATTTGTGGAGCGTTTTGTGCTCTTTCCAGTTTCCAGGCTGCTGTCTCCCGTTTATCTCAATCCCTTTGAAGAGTATAATTTGAATTTTTATCTTGTGAAATCAGCAGTGGTGGGAGAATTTGAATACCACCATGTGGAGGAATGGCCGGCTGCAGTGCTGGTTGTCTGCAATCTGATTTTAGTGGTTCAGTCGGTGTTTTCTGCTGCTGCGGTCTGTGTACAGGGCTTTAAAGAGAAGGCGGTTACAAGCTCCGTGAGGGCGCAGTTTCTCTTCCTGGGACTTCCAGGTCTGTGGCTCTGGATTTATGTGAATCATCTGATTCTGAATGTCCGCCTGCCTTACGGCTGTACCATGGACTTTCGGTATATTGTGCCTACGTCCCTTTTGGGGGCCGTATATCTGGGGCTTTATGTGGAAAAATGTCTGACAGAGCCTACGGTATTCCGGCGGATATTTGCCGGGATCGGCATGGCAGCCATACTTTTTCTGACAGCAGCAGGAATGTATATGTTCTCGAATATGTTTAAATTCTGATATAGAAAATAGACCGGCAGCCAGGCGCAGGGCGTCCATGCCTGGCACAGTGCCGTAGAATACAATAAGGGGAAAGCAGAATATGAAAAAAGGATTTGACAACGAAAAATATCTGAAAATGCAGTCCCAGCATATCCGGGAGCGGATTGGGCAGTTTGACAATAAGCTGTACCTGGAATTTGGCGGAAAGCTTTATGACGATCATCACGCTTCCAGGGTACTTCCGGGCTTTGAGCCGGACAGCAAGCTTCGGATGCTGATGCAGCTGAAGGAGCAGGTGGAGATTGTCATTGTTATCAGCGCAGAGGATATTGAAAAAAATAAGATCCGCGGGGATTTGGGAATCACTTATGATTCCGATCTGCTGCGTCTGAAGAGCATTTTCGAGTCAAAGGATCTCTATGTGGGAAGTGTGTGTATCACTCATTTTGCCGGCCAGTACAGCGCTCAGATGTTCCAGAGCCGTCTGGAGAAGATGGGAATCCGGGTGTACCGCCACTATATGATTCCCGGTTATCCCAATAACGTCCCGGTGATTGTAAGCGAAGAGGGGTATGGACACAACGAGTATATTGAAACCTCGCATCCGCTGGTAGTAGTGACAGCGCCTGGCCCGGGAAGCGGAAAAATGGCCACCTGCCTTTCCCAGCTTTACCATGAGCATAGACGGGGAATCCGCGCGGGATATGCCAAGTTTGAGACCTTCCCCATATGGAATCTGCCCTTAAGCCATCCGGTCAATCTGGCTTATGAGGCGGCGACGGCGGATCTGAATGATGTGAATATGATCGATCCCTACCATCTGGATGCCTATGGGGAAACAACGGTGAATTACAACCGGGATGTGGAGATTTTCCCGGTGCTTAAGGCCATCTTTGAGCGCATCTACGGGGAATGCCCTTACCAGTCGCCTACGGATATGGGCGTCAATATGGTAGGAAACTGCATCATAGATGATGAGGCATGCCGTGAGGCCTCCGGACAGGAGATCATCCGCCGGTATTACCAGACCCTGGTGAACATTGCAAGGGGAAAGGCGGCAGAGGAGGAGGCCTATAAGATTGAGCTTCTGATGAATAAGGTGGGAGTGACAGTCCAGGATCGGAAGGCGGTTCCGGCAGCCCAGAAGCGCGCTGAAGAGACGGGGCACACGGCGGCAGCTATGGAACTGACGGATGGACGCGTGATTACCGGGAAGACCAGCGAGCTGCTTGGAGCCTGCTCTGCACTGCTGGTCAACGCTTTAAAGGAGCTGGCCGGGATTAACCATAAGGTGCTGCTCATTACCCCGAATGTAATCCGTCCCATACAGAAGCTGAAGGTAGAATACCTGGGAAGCAAGAACCCTCGTCTTCATATGGAGGAGGTTCTTATCGCCCTCTCTGCCAGCTCCGAGAGCAATGAACTGGCGGATCTGGCTCTGCGTCAGCTGCCGCGCCTTCGGGGAAGCCAGGTACATACCTCCCGGATGCTCAGCGCAGCGGATGAGAAGACATTTCAGAGGCTTGGGATCCTGCTCACTTCGGAGCCCAGATAAGCGCCGGGCTTTGAAAAGGTTACTGTTCACTCCGTGCCCAGTAACTTGAAAAGGCCTATAAATATATGTAGGATAATTTTGTGCTATACTTTTTTGGAAAGCTCGGGTACAATGATAAAAGAGAGGGGTATATAGCGTAGAAGTAGATAATTTGCAGGTTGTTGAAGAGAAGCTTAAATAATCAGAGAAAGGACAGAAAATAATTGACGTCCAAAGGGCTTCGTGCTATGTTTATGAAACAAATAAATAATGATTGGTAAAGTGATGCAAAAAACTTAAAAGGAAGCATATTATTTTATATATTTGGAAATTGATATAATATGCTGATACAAGGAGATGTGATGGAAAAGAAAGATGTAATTGCGAAGTTAAAAACGCTCTCTGTGGGTTATAAGGCTGAGCTGATTACTTTTTTCGAGGATTATGTGATGTACACAGACAGCTTATGCAGCCGTATGTCAGATGGAATGGCGAGGACTGTTGAGCAGTTTGCTGTGTATGATAGATGTACAACAGAAGAAGCTTATATGGTTAGGGAACTGTGCAAGTGGCTGCAAGATGCAGGCTTTGAGAAATTTCTTTCTGCATATGCGGATATGGATGAGAAGCATGAGAAGAAGATAAGAGGCTTTATAGAAGCATATTCGTATATATTGTCTTTGGCAAAAGATAATGTTATGCAGTTGGTTGATCAGCTCTTTTTTATTCCTGGACAATTTGAAAAAGACTTGGAAGCTGTTACAGAGGCTGCAAGGAGCAGGATTTTGGAAGCGCATATCAGCTTTGAAGATAAGCTTACTTGTTCGGAATACAAATTTTTCAACAACAAGGAATCCTTTAACAGGATTCCTTGTTTTAATTAAAATGAAGGAGAATGGTTATGAACATTAATGAAATCGTAAAATTTCCAAATCAATTAATTCACGTTGAAACTACACATGTAAAATCAGAAAAAAGCGGAAAATTAAAACACAATGAGTTTAATATTGAGGCTCATGTAGAGGGGGAGATACTGGATAAAAACAACGGAAAATCTATTATCACAATTAAAGTCAGCAATGATGAATATTATATTGAAATAACCAAAGCTGGGGAATTTAAGTTTGAACAACAAATTGAAGATGAGAAAGAAGCAAAACTGTTTTTAGAAGTCCAGGGAGTAAGGATTTTATGGTCATATGTTAGAGAAGATATATATTCCATATCTGCAAAAATGTTACCTCATCCGATTATGATTCCGACAATTGATGTATTGCAGACAATTAAGAAAGCACAGTAGTGATATGATAATTAATTTTAGAAGAACAGATGACAATTTTTATAAAGAAAAAGAATTAATTCTTCCAATTGTTGACTTGGCGTTTGAAAATGAGAAATATGTGGGTATTGTCTGTGAAGTTTTAAATTTATTCTATTCATACAGTGAGGATATTGTAAATAAGATTACTAAAATGCTGAAAAGTTTGGAGTTTAGAATGAATCCTGAAGAGATTTCCAATTATCGTATGCTTAGTAAAAAAATAGTTGATTTTTATTGGGAAGTTGTGGATGATGAATTTGGGAAACAGGCAAGAGCATTCGATCAAGACTTATATTATAAGCAGCATTTACAATATTCAGATATGCGTTTAAATCGATATAGAGGACTGCTTTTTGAAAACTTGTTAATAAGATTAGTACAAGATCGATTTGAAGGGGAACTTTTTGAAACAGGCTGTCAAGTTTACATAAATAATTGCAGAGTGATTGCCAGATATGGAAAAGGGAATAGTGAGCATAAAGAGACTATTGATGTTGCTGGTTGGGTTTCCGAGATGTCATACGGAGAATTTTATGAATGTAAGATAAGCCCACTTGGGTTTAAAGCAGAGAATTATAAATATTTTGTGGAATTAATTTCTGGGTTAAAACAAAATAAGGTGATAAACTACATTGTGGGTTTTGTGAGTGCAGATGCAACAGAGAAGCTTAAAGCACAGAAGAAGTGTATAGAGGGAAGGTGTTCTAACTGCAATGAGACATTTGAGGTAATAGGCAGAGAGAACTTATATAAAACAAAGTTTTACAGGGTTCCGGAAATAGCTTAAAGGCAGCTGCTGCGGAGAATCCGCCGATATGCCCGCTGGTTCCAGTATCTAAGAGGCTGCTGCTATAACAGCCGGACAGAAAATGAGAAAGCCGGTGAGGAAAGAGGAATTTGAAAAAGAAAAAATACTTGAAATCTCCGGCTTTTTATGCTACACTGTATAAGCTGTCTATATTGGAAGCAAACTGCAGGGACTTGCAGGGATAGCCCAGGGAAGCTTGCTGTGGAAGCATCGGAGCAGCATTGACTGGGAATGGAAGGATAGAAGTTCACAAATTAAAATGAAGAGGTGACAATCATGAAGGAAGGAATCCATCCGGAGTATTACCAGGCAACCGTAACCTGTAACTGCGGCAACACATTCGTAACAGGTTCTACAAAGAAAGACATCCATGTTGAAATTTGTTCCAAGTGCCATTCGTTCTACACAGGACAGCAGAAGGCTGCTGCAGCCCGCGGACGTATTGACAAGTTCAATCGTAAATATGGCATCAACAAATAAGAAGGTGTAAGTCAGGGTTGAGGTTGGAAAATCTCACCCTGTTTTACTATGCGGCAATGGGTAAGGCGCCGGCCAAAGGCGGCGTCACGGAGGAGAAACATGAAGAAAGCGTGCAAATCTTCGGGAATCGGAGGACAGGCCGTTCTGGAAGGCATTATGATGAAGAACCAGGAAGTCTATTCCATCGGCGTGCGCAGACCAGACGGAGAGATTGAAGTTCATTTAAGTACCCATGAGGGGATTGGAAATAAAAAGCTGAAGAAGATACCGCTCATCCGGGGTGTCATCAATTTTGTGGATTCCTTGGTGCTGGGAATGAAATGTCTTACATTTTCCGCCAGCTTTTATGACGAGGAGGAGGCCAAGCCCTCAAAGGCAGACATGGCGCTTCAGAAGATCTTTAAGGACAGGGCGGAAAAGATTGTCATGGGTGTTACCGTGGCATTTTCCATTGTAATGGCAGTGGCTATTTTTATGGTGCTGCCCTACTATCTGGCAGATATTTTCCGCCGCTATATTGTCTCGGATACGGTGCTGGCAGTGGTGGAGGGAGGTATCCGGCTGCTTCTGTTTATCAGCTATGTGCTTCTGATTTCTTTAATGAGAGATATCCAGAGAGTATTCCAGTACCATGGAGCAGAGCACAAATGCATCAATTGTATTGAGAATGGATTGGAGCTGAAGGTAGAGAATGTGCGCAGAAGCTCCAAGCATCACAAGCGCTGTGGAACCAGCTTTATGCTGATTGTAATGGTGATTAGTATTATTTTCTTTATCTTTATCCGGGTAGAATCGCCGATTCTCAGAGTTGTGTACCGTGTGGCTCTCGTTCCGGTGATTGCGGGAGTATCCTACGAATTTATCCGCCTGGCCGGCAATACGGACAATCTGATTATCCGCATCTTAAGCCTTCCCGGTATGTGGCTGCAGTCTCTGACCACCAAGGAACCGGATGATGATATGATTGAGGTTGCCATTGCGGCGGTGGAAGCCGTTTTCGACTGGAGAGTTTACCAGGGAAGGGCGGAAGAAGAGCCCATAGAGGCACTTGCCGAGTCTTTGGAGGAAGAAGCAGCGCCTGCGGCAGAACAGCCGGAAACAGAGGCAGAAGAACAGCCGGAAGCAGCGCCGGATAGAACGGCAGAGGAGACGGCGGAAGAAATAGAGCTTGAAGAAATCATGCCAGTGGAAGCTGCCGGGCTAGAAGGGACGGAATACGAAGAGGAACAAGAGGAAGCGCCAGAGGGATTCCAGGATATCGAGGATATTCTGGAAGCGGAGCAGTGACACTTTCAGAGGCCTGCCTGTTTGGAGAAAAAAGGCTGGAGGAGGCGGGCGTGCCGGAGGCCGGGCTGAATGCCTGGCTCCTGCTGGAACATGTGAGCGGCTGCACCAGAAGCCGCTATTATGCATATCCCCAGGAACAGCTTTCAGAGAAAGAGGAGAGAGAGTTTCGTAAGGCACTGGAACAGCGGGCCAGCCGCATTCCCTTACAGTATATCACAGGCACCCAGGAATTTATGGGACATTCCTTTCTGGTCAATGACCAGGTGTTGATTCCCCGCCAGGATACAGAGGTTCTGGTGGAGGAAGCCTTGAACTATCTGCAGCCGGGAATGCGTTTTCTGGATCTCTGCACCGGATCGGGCTGTATTCTGCTCAGCCTTCTGCTGGGGTGTCCAGGGGCCGCAGGAACCGGATCGGACATTTCGAAAGGAGCTTTGCAGACAGCGGCGAAGAACCGGGAGCGCCTGTTTCCCGAGGCTGTCCTGGTGGAGAGCGATTTATTCCATGGAATTGATGGTGTCTTTGATATGATTGTTTCCAATCCGCCCTACATTAGAAGGGACGAGATTGGGAATCTGATGGAGGAGGTACGGCTGCACGAACCGGCGTCCGCATTGGACGGACACGAGGACGGCCTATACTTCTACCGGAGAATTGCGAAGGAAAGCCCTTCCCATCTGAGAGCAGGAGGACGGCTGTACCTGGAGATCGGATACGACCAGGGAATCACAGTCCCAGAGCTTTTGGAAGAGCGGGGATTCTGCGAGATAGAGGTAAAAAAAGATCTGGCCGGCCTAAACCGGGTAGTAACAGGAGTTTATCCTGGTACAGATGGGTGAATGCGGAACTGGAATCAGCATTCACCCAGACAGTGCACAGATCGGTTTACGGACGCATTGCGGCCGGAAATCGATCTATTACGGGTGTACTGTATGGGTGAATGCGGAACTAGAATCAGCATTCACCCAGACAGTGCACAGATCGGTTTACGGACGCATTGCGGCCGGAAATCGATCTATTACGGGTGTACTGTATGGGTGAATGCGGAACTAGAATGGAGGAATAAAATGTTTGACAAGTTAGAAGATCTGCTGCTGCGGTTTGAAGATGTCTTAAATGAGCTGAACGAGCCTTCCGTGGTCAATGAACAGGCGCGCTTCCGGAAGCTGATGAAGGAGCAGAACGACCTGCAGCCGATAGTAGACGCCTACAGAGAGTATAAAAAATGCAAGGAGACCGTGGAAGAAAGTCTCCAGATGCTGGAAGAAGAAAATGACGAGGAAATGCGGGAGATGCTGAAGGAGGAATTAAGCGAAGCCAAGGAAAGTATTGCAAGGCTTGAGCATACGCTGAAAATTCTGCTTCTGCCCAAGGATCCCAACGACGACAAGAACGTCATAGTGGAGATCCGGGCCGGCGCCGGCGGCGACGAGGCCGCCCTGTTTGCGGCGGAGATTTACCGGATGTATGTGCACTATGCCGAGAGCCGCCGCTGGAAGGTGGAAGTGATGGAGGCGGACGAGATCGGCATCGGCGGAATGAAGAGCGTAACCTTCCAGATCAACGGACAGGGCGCTTATTCCGTTATGAAGTACGAATCCGGCGTCCACCGGGTACAGCGTGTGCCTGAGACAGAGTCCGGCGGACGGATTCACACCTCTACCATTACGGTGGCAGTGATGCCGGAGGCGGAAGAGGTGGATGTGCAGATAGACGACAAGGATATCCGGATTGATGTTATGCGGGCTTCGGGAAATGGAGGTCAGTGTGTAAATACTACGGATTCCGCCGTGCGCCTGACCCACTATCCTTCCGGAATCGTGGTATACAGCCAGACAGAGAAATCCCAGCTCCAGAATAAAGCCAAGGCGTTTGCACTTCTTCGGGCAAAGCTCTATGACATTGAGTGCCAGAAGGCCCATGACGCAGAGGCGGAGGCCAGAAGAAGCCAGATTGGAACCGGAGACCGCTCCGAGAAGATAAGAACCTACAATTTCCCCCAGGGGCGCGTGACGGATCACCGGATTGGTTTAACTCTCTACAAACTGGACAAAATAATGAATGGGGATATCCAGGAAATCATAGATTCGTGCATTTCGGCAGATCAGGCAGCAAAGCTTTTGCGGATGAATGAAGAGTAGGAGACTTCTATGGCAGATATGCGAAGCCAAAACATAGACGCATTAAAAGGAACTGCCATTCTCATTGTAATGGCCGGGCATGTATTGACCTGGAATCATATGGAGGACGGTTATATCTATGATGTGATCAAGGTCATACAGATGCCTCTGTTCATTATGGTCAGCGGCTATCTGTGCGGAATCGGACGCCGGGCGTCGGATCTTACCCAGTATTGGCGGATTTTAAAAAGACGTGCCGTTTCTTACCTGGTTCCGTTCTTTTTCTGGATTGTCCTGCTCCATCCCAGGCATCCGCTGTCCAGCATTTGGGAAACCCTGTTCTGCCTGGACAAAGGCCTGTGGTTTTTGATGACGCTGTTTCTTCTGAACCTGATGACTTACACGGCCCAGCTGGCGGGAGCGAAGGCGGCTCATCATAGAAAGCTGGTATTCTGGGGTGTGTATCTTTTCCTGGCGGCGTTTGTTGCAGCGGAAACGCTGCTGGGCTGGGAATTCTTAAGTCCGGGGCTTACAAGGCTGTACCTGCCCTTTTATCTGACCGGGTATCTGGCCGGGGAGAACAGAGAAGTGCTTGCGGACATACCGAAGCAATGGAGGGCAGTCTTTTGCGGACTCTTTGCAGCAGGGCTTATTTACCTGGCGTCTGCCTTTGATCTTTTGGATGTGGGAACCCTGATGCTTCTGGGGAGACAGCTTCTGGCCTCCTTCCTTGGCTGCGGCACCGTGATCTGCCTGATAACCTTCTGCCGTGACGGGAGGGTCAAGGGCTTTCTGGCATGGCTTGGCAATTATACCCTTGAGATTTATGTGCTGCATTTTCATTTTGCCACGCTGCTGAACCGGGGGGAGACATACAATCTCTATAGCCTGGAGGGCTTTCTCTTTGCAGCTGCTTCCTTTGGAGTTATGAGCCTGGTTACGGCAGTTATCATTGTCATTACGAAGAAAATTCCGGCGCTGGATTTCCTCTTGTATGGAAAGCCCGGCCGGCCTGTATAAATTCCGGAGGATGAGATGGGATTTACATCACTAGCCTTTTTGGTATTTTTTCCAGCTGTTTTTCTTATATATCTGCTGATTCCGCGCCGGGCCAGGGCAGTATGGCTTCTGGCGGCCAGCTATGCTTTTTGCATCAGCTTTGGCGCGGAATATGCCCTTGCGCTTTTTTTGTCTACCCTTGCAACGTATTTTCTGGGAATCCTCATAGAGAGCCGGAAGGAGACGCAGATAAAGAAGCTGTGTATAGCAGCGGCCGTTTTTCTGCACGTTCTTTTTCTGGCCTTTTTTAAATATAATCGCCTTCAGATCCTGCTCCCTGTAGGAATCTCTTTTTATACCTTCCAGGCCATCGGCTATCTGGCGGATGTGTACCGGGGAATGGCGGCTGAGCGCAATATGGTGGATTTTGCCCTGTTCCAGGCCTTTTTTCCAAAGCTTGTGCAGGGTCCCATTGAGCGATCCGACAGTCTCCTGGAACAGATCCGAAGCTTAAGGCAGAGAGAGCTTTTTGATATGCAGCGTATCCGGGAAGGAACGGTTCTTATTTTGTGGGGGCTGTTTCAGAAGCTGATGATTGCAGACCGGATCGCCATTCCCGTCAATGCGGTTTACCGGCAGTTCGGCGCTTTCGGCGGCGTGGAGATTCTGCTGGTGACGGTATTGTATGCCTTTCAGATCTACTGTGATTTTGCAGGCTACACAGACATTGCAAGGGGTGCGGCCCGGATTCTCGGCATAGAGCTTAAGAAGAACTTTATGCGTCCCTATCTGGCGGATTCCGTACAGGACTTCTGGCGGCGGTGGCATATTTCCTTAAGCAGCTGGCTTCGGGATTATCTCTATATTCCCTTGGGAGGCAGCCGGAAGGGAAGGCTTCGGAAATACGCCAATATTATGATAACCTTTCTTATCAGCGGCATCTGGCATGGAACAGGCTTTCATTTTCTGGCCTGGGGAGGGCTTCACGGTCTTGGACAGATATTTGACATAAAGAACATAAAGCTTCCCAGGTGGCTGAAACGGGTGCTGGTGTTCTGCTTTGCAGACTTGGCCTGGATGGTATTCCGGGCAAATTCCCTGGGGGATGTAAAGGGGATGCTGCTGATTCTCTTTACGGATTTCCGGCTTCGGGACTATAAGGGAATGGAGCTTGCAGTGTTTGAGTGGGCGCTGGTGCTTGCCGGGATTTTGCTGGTGATGGCCAAGGACATTCTGGAGGAAAGAGGCGTGTGTATCCGGGAATGCCTGTTTCGTCAGGCCTGGCTTGTGCGCTGTCTGATTTATACGGCTATGGCTGTGGGGATCGTGATCTTCGGGGTCTATGGGGCGGCTTATGACACCAGTCAGTTTTTGTACACCAAGTTTTGACAGTTAGGGGGAAGCCATGAAAGACAGCAGATACAGACAGATGCTTAGCTTTTTGGGGATGCTGGCCGCAGTGTTTTTCCTGACCGGGCTGGCTGTCCGCGGCTGCAATTATATCCTGGTGGATGATACAAAAAGCTATACCAGGCTTATGATGCACGAGATGTATGAGAGTGAGGAAAATATTGATACGGTGTTTCTGGGCAGCTCTCATTGCTTCCGGGCCTATGATCCCCGGCTGTTTACAGAGCTGACAGGAAAAACAGCCTTTAACCTGGGCTCCTCTTCCCAGAATTTTGACACTTCCTACTATCTTTTGCGTGAGGTGGCAAAGTACCATGATATAAAAACCGTTTACCTGGATATGCATTACAAGTTTCTTTTTAAAGAAAAAACGGATGACAGAGATCTGATTCAGGCAAATATAATTTCGGATTATATGAGGCCTTCCCTTAACAAGCTGGAATTTCTGACCCAGGTGTCCGGGGCAAGGCACTATACAAACCGTATGCTTCCCTTTCGAAGGGACTGGAAGAAGATTGGGGAGATTTCTTACCTGCAGGAGCTGTGGGAAAAGAAGCAGTCGGAGGCATACAAAACCTTCGCTCCGGTGGTAAATGAAGAGGAATACTATGTGGGAAAAGGTTTTGTTTATTCGGAGGAGGAGATGGATGCGTCAAAAATCACCTGGTGGAATAAATATGCATCCGTAACCGAGGACTTAAAGGGGAATGCGGATTATACCAATTCCTATATCAAAAGAATCGTGGAATTCTGTCAAAAGAATGAGATTCGGCTGGTTTTTGTCACGGCGCCCAGCTTTGGGCAGTATCTGGATACCATAGCGCCTTATGATGAGGCTTATGCCTATATCAAGGATATGGCGGATGAGTACGGGGTTTCTTACTGGGACTTTAACCTCTGCAGAAAGGAATGCCTGGATCTGGGAGAGGAATGCTTTGTAGATGTGGATCATCTCAATGGAAAAGGAGCCCAAAAGGTCACGGAGCTGCTGGCCAGGCTGGACGGGGGCCAGGTGAGCGTTGACGAATATTTTAAGCCATGGTATGATGAAGAAAGCCACATGTGATAGAAATGGAGAGAAAAGGCAAAAATGATGAAGATTATGGCAAACCGTATGGATCGGGGCTTTTTCCGGTATCAGAGGGAGTTTGAGGACCGGGCTCTTGAGGTCTTGCGTTCCGGCTGGTATGTGCTGGGGAACCAGGTGAAGAGCTTTGAGGAGGAATTCGCAGCTTATACAGGCGGCGGATACTGTGTGGGACTGGCAAGCGGCCTGGATGCCTTGTGGATCGCCTTCCGGGTTCTGGGGATAGGGCCTGGGGACGAGGTCATTGTCCAGGGAAATACCTACATTGCAAGTGTCATGGGGATCACCATGAACGGAGCGACGCCGGTTTTTGTAGAACCCGACGAATACTTTAATATTGATACAGAGAAGATAGAAGAGAAGATCACAAAGCGCACGAAAGCAATTTTGGCCGTGCATCTTTACGGCCAGGCCTCGAAGATGGACGCCGTAACAGAGCTTGCCCATAAGTATGGCCTGAAAGTAGTGGAGGACTGTGCGCAGTCCCACGGAGCCTGCTTTCACGGACAGATGACGGGAACTTTCGGGGATGTGGGGTGCTTTTCCTTTTATCCTTCCAAAAATATCGGAGCCTTTGGAGACGGGGGCGCGGTTGTGGTGAAGGACGAGAAGCTGGCGGAGGATTTCCGCATTTTCCGCAACTATGGAAGTGAGAAGCGCTACTATAACAAGATAGTGGGAGCCAATTCCCGTCTGGATGAGCTTCAGGCGGGGCTTTTGAGGGTGCGTCTGAACCATGCGGATGAGTGCGAGGAGGAACGCAGGCAGATTGCAGAGCGGTATTTAAGGGAGCTTAAGAATCCGGAGCTTATGCTGCCAAAGCTTCGGGAGGGAGCAACGGCTGTATGGCATCAGTTTGTGATACGTACCTCCAGACGGGAGGAGCTGATTTCTTATCTGAATGACAGGCAGATTGGAACCATCATTCACTATCCCATTCCGCCCCATTTGTCGGAAGCCTACAAAGGACTTGGTTATGAAAGAGGAGCGTTCCCCATTACGGAGCAGTATGCGGACGAGGTGCTGTCCATTCCCATGTATAACGGAATGACAGACGAGGAACAGGGGTATGTGATAGAAGCTTTAAACGGATTTTAGGCTGTATCAGGAGGCAGGATATGAGTATAAAGGACCAGTATAGGATTCTGGAGTTTGGGGACCTGGGTGACGAACGGGGCAATCTGGTAGTTGTGGAGGGAGCGCAGGATATTCCCTTTGAGATTAAACGTGTATTTTATATTTACGGCTCTGACAGCGAGGTCGTCCGGGGACAGCATGCCAACCGGAATTCGGAGTTTGTCCTTATCAATGTAAGCGGAACCAGCAAGGTCCGGGTGGACAACGGCTTCGAGGAGGCGGTGATTGAGCTGAACCGTCCCCGTATGGGGCTTTACCTTCCCACGATGCTATGGAAGGATATGTATGAGTTCAGCGAGGATTCCGTGCTGCTTGTTCTGACCAATACCCACTATGACGGAAAGGAATATATACGCGATTACGGCGAATTTTTAAAAGAAGTAGGAGGAACCGGGCTTAAATGAGCAGGCTTTCAATTATTGTTCCCGTTTATTGGAATTCTGATACCCTGATGCTTCTCTATGAGGATATGAGGGAAAAGATTCTCCACAAGCTTGGGGATTATGAGATTGTATTTGTAGACGACGGATCCGGGGATAATTCCTGGGAGATTATGAACCAGATACGGGATATGGACAAGCGTGTAAAGCTTGTAAAGCTGTCCCGGAATTTTGGGGAGCATGCGGCTATCCTTGCAGGCTTATCCAGCTGTACGGGGGATTGCGCCGTGACCAAGCAGGCTGATCTTCAGGAGGATTCCGAGCTGATCCTTGAAATGTATGAAAAATGGAAGGAAGGCAATAAAGTGGTTCTGGCTGTCCGCTCAGACCGGGACGAGGGAGCAATTCAGAAGTTTTTTGCCAACTTGTACTATACCCTGATGCGTAAGCTGGTGATCAAGGATATGCCTAAGGGAGGTTTTGACTGCTATCTGCTGGATCGGCAGGTAATCAAGGTGCTGATGATGCTGGATGAAAAGAATTCGGCCCTGACCCTGCAGGTACTCTGGGTGGGATTTAAGAGCGATAAGGTGTATTTCCACAGAAAAGCCAGGGAGATCGGGGAATCCCGCTGGACGCTTTCCAAAAAAATAAAGCTGGTGCTGGATTCTATGATGAGCTTTTCCTATTTCCCTGTCCGGTTTATGTCAGGAATGGGGACGGCCTTTGCTTTTGCTGCCGTAATCTGGGCGATCATTCTTGTGGTTCAGCGGCTGAACGGGATCGAGGATGTGGCCGGCTGGACGTCCATGATGGTATTGATGCTGTTCGGCTTCGGTCTTATTATGGTGATGCTTGGACTTTTAGGCGAGTATATCTGGCGAGCCCTAGATGCCTCCAGGAACCGGCCGCCGTTTCTGGTGGATGAGACGAGAGGCTTTGAGGACAAGGAGTAATACCAGGGACAGTAAGAGTATGGCAGGCGTGCCGGGGCAGAACAAAGGAGAGAATGAGAGAGGCAAATGGATAAGATTTCGATTATTATTCCCTGCTACAATGAGCAGGAGGCCATACCAATTTTTTATAATGCCATTGTAAAGACGGCGGAGGAGCTTTCCGGGGTTCAGATGGAGTTTCTGTTTGTAAACGACGGCTCCAAAGACAAAAGCCTGCAGGAGATGAAGAGTCTGGCCGAGAAGGACGAGAGGGTAAAGTATGTGAACTTTTCCCGGAATTTTGGAAAAGAGGCGGCTATGTACGCCGGTTTAAGCTATGCCTCTGGGGATTATATAGCCACTATGGACGTGGATCTGCAGGATCCGCCGGATCTGCTGCCCGTAATGTACCGCTCCATCAAGGAAGAGGGTTATGACTGTGTGGCGACCAGGCGGGTGACGAGAAAAGGAGAGCCTCCCATCCGCTCCTTTTTTGCGCGGATGTTTTACCGGATGATGCACAAGCTGTCAAAGACGGAGATTGTGGACGGAGCAAGGGATTACCGCTTGATGACGCGGCAGTTTGTGGACGAGCTTCTAAGGCTTAAGGAATATAACCGGTTTTCCAAGGGCCTGTTCGGCTGGGTGGGTTTCGATACCAAGTGGCTGGAATATGAAAACGTAGAGCGCAGCACAGGGGAAACCAAGTGGTCTTTCTGGAAGCTCCTTATCTACAGCATAGAGGGGCTGGTGGGCTTTACAACGGCGCCGCTGGTAATGGCTGCGTTTCTTGGGCTGTTTTTCTGTCTGATGGCTTTTGCCGCCATCTGCTTTATTGTCGTCCGCACTATGATATACGGCGATCCGGTTTCGGGCTGGCCGTCCATGACCTGCATCATTGTATTTATCGGGGGAATCCAGCTGTTCTGTATGGGAATACTGGGAGAATATCTGGCGAAAACGTATATGGAGACAAAACAGCGTCCGATATTTATCTGCAAGGAGACCAATGTTGAACGGTAACACACGGGAGGAGCCATGAAACAGAAACCATTCAGAGTGCTTACGGCGGTATTCTCTCTTTTGCTGCTGGCGATGCTGGTCTGGAATATCAGCCTTCAGAGGGAGCTGAAGCAGTATAAGCCTCAGATAGAGGCTTACCTGCCAAAGGATATCTATGTGGCAGTGGGAAGTACCATAGAGCTTTACAATGACCAGGTGGCATGGGCCGGGATCCGGGAGGGATATTCCTTCAACTGGGACTGCCCGGTTGGGGAAAATCTGCAGGATCGTTTTTCGGTAACGGGAAAAGAAGAGCAGGTGGGAGATTATCCGCTGACGCTTACCATTTACGATTATAATGTAAATGAGGCTCTGGCCTTTACCAGCACCCTCCATGTGGTGGAACAGCTTACAGAGAGTGAATACTCGATTATGAATATGGGAGACAGCCTGTCCAACGGAAGAGAATGGTATCGTACCATTTATCATTTGTCCGATGGACAGATTACGTTTACGGGGACAAGAGGCTGGGAGAGATACAGCCACGAGGGACGGAGCGGCTTTACCGCAGAGGACTATCTGAAGCCCACGGAATATTTTTCGGAAGGGGTCAGCGAAGGCGTTCACCCCTTTTATGATCCGGTTCAGGATATGTTTGACTGGAATTATTACAAGCTGTTCACAGGAAAGGATCCGGATGTTATCCAGATCTTTCTGGGGACAAACGGCCTGAGGGACGACCCTTCTGAGACTGTGGATGCCATCGGGCAGATGGTAAAGAATATCCGCAGGCATGACAAAAAGATTCCCATTTATCTGGTAAATACCATTTACTGGGGGGATCAGGAGAAGATAGGAACCATGGTGCGCCAGGACGGGACGGCTTTTCTGCCGGGAGAGTTTAAGAGCCGTTCGGATAAGCGGATTATGGATCTGATGAAGGCCATGGATAAAAGGTTCGGGAACATGGATGGGGTGACATTGATTCCTCTGGCGCTGATGCATAACAGCAGAGACAACTTCCGGGAGGGTGATGCCCTGCATCCGGGAGAAGAGGGGGATCAGCAGTTTGCGGAGGTTATGTACAGCGTATATTGCGGCACGCTGAACGAACAATTGCGGCACTAGCAGTCTGTATGGGAAGGGAGCGGTTATGTTAAAAAATGCTTATGTGGCTGCGTTGAAGCTTTTTGAAAAATGTTACTGGATTTTTTTTGCGGCAGCCTGTCTGGCTCTGGCCTTTTACTGCTTCCGGTGTCTGGACGTGCAGTACGTGGATTCCTGGGACGAGGCCCGTCACGGCGTCAATGCCTATGAGATGATACAGAACAATGACTATATCCGCCATACTTATAATTATGTGACGGACGACTGGAATCTGAAGCCTTCTATGAGCTATTGGGGGATTATTCTGGGCTTCCGTCTCTTTGGATACAGTGTGTTCGGCCTGCGGTTCTGCTCGGCCCTTGCCTATCTTATCACAGGAATCGGCTGCGGCTTGTTTGCGAAAAGGTACAGCAAGGAGGCGTCTATACTCGTTCTCGGGTTTTTCTGTGCCAATACCCTTCCCCTGTCTGCCCACCTGGCCCGGGCTGGGGATGCGGATTCTCTGTATCTGCTGTTTTTTACCTTTGCTATGCTTGCGATGTTCCGGATACGGGAAAATCACAGAAACCTTTATCTCTGCGGCCTGCTTTTTGCCCTTGCGTTTCTCACGAAGAGCTGGCATGCCGGCATGATTGCGGCGATCGGCGGCATGTACCTGCTGCTCACAAAAGAGCTCTTCACGTTTAAGCTTAAGGAATGGGGGCTGTTCCTTCTGTCGGTGTCTGCGCCTCTTCTGGCATGGTTTGGCTGGCGGTATACGAAAGACGGCTTTACATTTCTGGGACAGATGGTGGAGGTGGATCTTCTGGCCCGGACATCGGGAGGAAATTTTGAGGGCCATGAATTCCCCTTTTCCTTTTACTATGAGACGGTCTTTGCAAATGAAGCCTATATCTATCGGTGGCTGATGTGGATTTGTGTTCTGGGAATCCTTTTGGGGATTGTCCTTTTGGTGCGCAGAAGGATAGTTTCGAAAACCCTGTTGGAGGAATGCGCCGGTTATTTTCTGTGGTTTCTGGTGCCGTTTTTGGGGTTCTCACTTGTTAAGACAAAGCTTATCTGGTACTGCTACCCCTGCATTGTGCCCCTTTTCCTGGCGGCTGCTGTGTTCCTTGGGAAGCTTTTAAGGCTTCCGGCCGGGAGCATGGCGAGTACAGGGACTGGGAAAGAGAACCGCTGGAAACAGGAGGTTTTCGGGGGATGCATGTGGCTGGCGGCGGCAGGCTGTATTGCTTTGACAGCGTATTTTATGCATAATACGTACCTTTCCGTTATACGGGGAGCCAAGGGAGACAGCTTTCAGATGTTCCTGCAGGCAAGCGTAGACAGGGAGGATGCCTATGCCGGGAGAAAGGCTTACATTATGACGGATACGGAGCAGCCGGATCATGTGGGAAGCTGGGATCAGAATATGCTGTTTGTGGCGGAGATCAGCGGGGATTTTCACTGCATGGACGGCGGAATCCGTGGGTTTTTAGAGGAAGATGAGCCGGCGGTGCTGTATGTGGACCAGGGCCGCTATCAAGAGTACGAAATGCAGCTGAAAGATATGAATATCCTCTATGGGGGGCCAAAGGAAGGATATGTTCTGCTGGAAAAAGAATCAAAAGCCCGGCAGTAAATGTATCCGGAACCCTGAGGAACGTTTAAGTGAGCTGGCAGAATAGGAAACGTCAGAGATGCCTGAGTTTAGATATAAAGGGGCTGCCGGGAAATATGACATCAGACTTTTCTGATATCATATTGCCCGACAGCTCCTTTCAGTATGGGATCAATACATTTTTTTGTCAAACAGCCGCTGCATCCCGGCAGTGATTCCGCCCAAAAGAAGCAGAATTCCGGCACAGAGCATCAGATATACCTTGATGTTAAAATACGTCGTAACTTCATACTCATAAACGGAAAAGGCCAGATCGCCGTTTGGCTGTTCCTCGCCGCCGATGGTGAGGGCGCCGCCGGGGTACATATCGCAGTTGCCTGTATTGTAGGCGAGAAATTCCAGGCTGTCCTCATTTTTGACATAGCCGGGGGCGATCTCCAGAGTATAGCGCGTAGAGCCCTCCGGGACTATGGTGTCCAGGACAAAGGCATAGGGCGTATTTTTCACCACCATGCCAGAGAGAAATTTTTCATCGTAAAAGACGTTTCCGTATTCATCGGTGAGCTTTACCATAAAAGCAGACTGGTTGTAGGGGCCCACAGTGTTGATGGCCTGGATGGCGATTCGGTTAAAGGGCTTGTCTACGGTAAAGGTCTGTGTATAGATCTGGCTGGCATCGGATACAAAGCCGGCTGCTTCGCCTGCATACTGGTATTGATTGACACAGTAATGCTGCTCTTCAATGGGCGTTTCCACCAGCTCTTTTTTGCCAAAAAACAGAAGCACAAGCATCACGGCAAAGGCGCCGGCACAGCCGATCCAGCCTTTTTGCAGGAAAATGGAAGCTTTTTCTTCCTCCGCCAGACTGGCAATGCCGTCAGACAACAGGATCAGCCCCAGGAAGGTAAAGCAGATGCTGTAGAGGGGATTGGCTTCCCAGACGATGTGAAACGCGATTCCCCCCAGAAGAGTCAGCTGAATGAGAAACAGAGGGGAATATTCTCTGCGCTTCATGGCCAAAAGTGCCAAAAAGCCGATCGCCAGCATTTGAAGAACCCGGAATATCTGAGCATAAATTACCATAAAGCCGCATTTAGAGCCCAGGAGGTATTCATAAAGCCTGCTGTAGGTGCAATAACTGTTTTCCGCCCGAAAGTTGTCCGTGCCGTCCGCCCAGGTGTTGAGAAGCTTCCGCCCGGCCAGAACCACAAGCCCGGACGGGCCGGCATCCCGGATGCGTTCCAGCAGAACCTTTTTGTCTGCCTCGATTTTTTCTTCCTTTGTCTTAAAACTGAATGTGTAGATCTCGTCCGACTGATCAAAGGAGCCGTCCCAGCGGGCGCTCATCATTACCCAGTGAATCATGGGAAATCCGGTGTTTTTGTAATCAAAGGGCACATAGCGTTCTGTCATAGTATGCCAGAAGGTGAGTGAAAGGAGAGCCGTAAGTAGAAAAACAGCCATGGAAGAGGCGTATTTTTTTAAGACAGCCGTAAGAACAGAGCGCAGACGGGCCAGGCGGTTCCCTTTTTCCGCAGCCAGCCCGAAAAGCTTCATGAGAATCAGGATGCCGACGGCAATCCCTGCAATCATTGTGGTGGCCCGGAGCTTATAGCCCAGAATCAGAAGGAGTCCTGCAAGAGCGCCCAGCAGGCTGCGCTTCCAAACCGAGGCTGCCTTGGGAATGCGCAGGTACAGATACAGAATCCCCATAAGGCAGGGAATGGAACAGGTGGTGGTGTAAAAAAATCCGGCCCATACATAGGAGAGAGGACAAAGTGCACAGACAACCAGATAGAAAACGGCTTTTAGGCGTCCCCGGAGCTCCTTTACAAGCAGATAGCCCAGCCAGATGGAGCCGGTGATGCAGGCGATATTCACAAGCTGGACAGCCGGCATAAAAAGAGACTGGGGCACGCTGCATTTTGATAATACCGACAAAAACCAGTAGGTCAGAAGGACGATGGGATAATTGTTGGTATACCGGGCAAAATAGCCGGTCTCGTAGGTTTCGGAAACGGCGTGGGTCTTTAACATCTCTACAGCCATGTCAAAGGTTTTTAAGGAATCGTACCGAAGCATAGGCTGAACGAGAAAAAGCAGTATGAGCTGGCCGGCAGTCAAAATCAGCATACAGATCAGGGCAGTCCTCTTTAAACCCTCTGCGCCTAGCCGCTGGAGCAGGCGGAAGATGATAAAGAGGGCTGCGCATAGGAAAAGGACTCCTGCCAGAATAATCAGTATCTGAACAGAGGGAGTATTCATATCTCTAAGCCAGGAGGCGTCCCACCGGACAAATCCGCAGACGCCGATAAAAAGGCAGAAAACAGCCAGAAGCAGAAGAGTTAACGTATACATAGGACCTCCAGAAAAATTGTTGTTTATAGGATAGCGCAAAAATCGGGAAGGGTCAAGCAGGAGCGGAAGAACCCGAAAATTTTATCTTGTGAAATTTGAATTATTTGGTATAATGATTGAGATAGGCAAATGCATAAAAAAGGAGTAGATTATGGGAAAGTATTTTGGTACGGACGGCTTCCGAGGGGAAGCAAACGTAAAACTGACCGTAGAGCACGCCTTTAAGGTGGGAAGATATCTGGGCTGGTACTACGGGAGAGATCACAAGGCACAGATTGTTATCGGCAAGGATACAAGAAGAAGCAGTTATATGTTTGAGTATGCACTGGCAGCCGGAATCACGGCCTCCGGCGCAGATGCGTATCTTCTTCATGTGACTACAACCCCAAGCGTCTCCTACGTGGTACGGACGGAAGGATTCGACTGCGGTATTATGATTTCCGCAAGCCATAATCCCTTTTATGACAACGGAATCAAGGTAATCAACGGCCTGGGACACAAGCTGGAGGCTGAGGTTGAGGAAAAGATAGAACGTTACATTGACGGAGAGGCAGAAGAACGCCCTCTGGCGACAGGAGAGGATATCGGAAGAACCATTGATTTTGCGGCGGGAAGAAACCGCTATCTTGGCTATCTAATCTCCCTGCCTACACGTTCCTTTAAGAATATGCGCGTAGGTCTGGACTGCTCCAACGGAAGCGCGTCTGCCATCGCCAAGAGTGTGTTTGACGCCCTGGGAGCGAAGACTTATGTGATTAACAATGATCCCGACGGCACGAATATCAATACGGACTGCGGCTCCACCCACATTGAGACTCTGCAGCAGTTTGTAAAGGAAAAGCATCTGGACGTAGGCTTTGCCTATGACGGAGACGCAGACCGCTGCCTGGCAGTGGATGA
This sequence comes from Clostridia bacterium, assembly GCA_910575725.1. Taxonomy (GTDB): domain Bacteria; phylum Bacillota; class Clostridia; order Lachnospirales; family Lachnospiraceae; genus Laedolimicola. The sequence goes on from CAJTFE010000010.1 coordinate 81,738, forward strand.
GAACGGCAATGTGGTAGACGGCGACCGGATTCTCTATATCTGCGGAAAGTATATGATGGAGCAGCATGCGCTGAGAGACAGCACAATCGTAACTACCGTGATGTCAAACCTGGGACTTTACAAAGCCTGTGACAAAATCGGCATGAAGTACGAAAAGACGGCTGTAGGCGATAAGTATGTTTACGAGAATATGACTGCCAACGGCTTCCAGCTGGGCGGCGAGCAGTCAGGCCATATTATTTTCAGCAAACACGCCACCACAGGGGACGGGATTCTCACTTCCCTTAAGATAATGGAAGTGATTCTGGAGAAAAAGACGACCCTTGCAACGCTTGCTTCCGAAGTAAAGATTTATCCGCAGCTTCTGCAGAATCTGAAAGTGTCGGATATGGATGCCACCCTGAACCATCCGGATGTGGTGAAGGCTATTGCCGAGGTGGAGGAGAAGCTGGGCAGCGAAGGAAGAGTTCTGGTGAGAAAGAGCGGAACAGAGCCGCTGCTTCGGGTCATGGTGGAAGCCTTGACAGATGAGCTCTGCGAGGAGCATGTGCTTCACATCATCAATGCTATGAAAAGCACCCTTTAAGGGACTGTGATAAAAGATATTACGGAACTAAAAACAGTAATATCTCTCAAAATGCACAAATCGATTTACAGGCACATGGTACTGTGACTGGAAATTGATTTCATAAAGGTGTATTTTGGGAAATATTACGGAACTGGAATAAGGAGGTATGGGTTATGAAAAAAACAGCACTGGTAGTCATGGCAGCCGGAATCGGCAGCCGCTTCGGCGGAGGAATTAAGCAGTTAGAGCCGGTAGGCCCCAGCGGAGAGATCATTATGGATTATTCCATCCATGATGCCCTGGAGGCAGGCTTTAACAAGGTGGTATTCATCATCCGCAAAGATCTGGAGAAGGATTTCAAGGAGATCATCGGCAACCGGATTGAAAAGCTTGTGGAGGTAGAGTATGCCTTCCAGGAGCTTGATAACCTGCCGGGAGGTTTTCAGAATCCCGAAGGCCGCACCAAGCCCTGGGGAACCGGCCAGGCAGTTTTAAGCTGCAAGGGTCTGCTGAAGGAGCCCTTTGCAGTAATCAATGCAGACGATTACTATGGAAAGGAAGCCTTTGTAAAGGTTCACGATTACCTGGTAGAGGAGCATCCGGACAACGGAATGCTTGATTTCTGCATGGCAGGATTTATCCTGGGCAACACCTTAAGCGACAACGGGGCTGTCACAAGAGGAATCTGCAAGGTGGAGAACGGATATCTGACAGACGTGGTGGAAACCTCCGGCATTGAGAAGCTGCCGGACGGCGGGGCAGCCGTACCGGGAGAGGACGGCAAGCTGGTGCCTGTTGATGCCAAAAGCTATGTTTCTATGAATATGTGGGGACTGACTCCGGAGCTTCTGGACGAGATCGAGCGCGGTTTTATCGAGTTCCTGGGCAATGTAAAGCCAGGGGATCTGAAGGCTGAGTACCTCCTTCCGGGAATCATCGACGGCCTGTTAAAGCAGGAGAAGGCTGCCGTAAAGGTTCTTGAGACAAAGGATAAATGGTTCGGCGTTACCTATAAGGAGGATAAGCAGTCTGTAGTGGATTCCTTTAAAAAGCTGATCGCAGACGGCGTATATAAGGAGAAGCTGTTTGCATAAATCATAATTGAGAGAAAATACAAAGGAGAGGCAGCGGAATGTACGAAATGATACAGATAGCAGTGGAGATCGCCTTTTTTGCATGCGTTGTGATCGCCATTGTCACCACTCTTAAGAAAAAGAAAAAATAACGTATAGAAAAGGGATGCCGAAAAATAAGCCGGCATCCTTTTTCTTCTGGCAAAACCGAAGTATATGTGTTACACTATTATGGTTGTCAATGAAAAAAATACAAGAAACCGGGCAAAATAAAATGGAAGCAAAAGCAATGAAAACAAGTACACTTTTAAAAAGATTCATCCCTTACTACAAAAAATACACCAGGATCATGGTTATGGATCTTTTCTGCGCCGCCCTCACCACGGTCTGCGAGATGGTTCTGCCCTTGATTCTGCGCTATATCACAGATGTGGGAATGCGTGATCTGTCTGCCCTCACAGTGCGCTCCATTGCAACTATCGGTATGATATATTTTGCGCTGCGCATTGTGGACGGAATGGCAAGCTACTATATGGCCTACACAGGCCACGTAATGGGCGCGGCCATTGAGACGGATATGAGGGAGGATGCCTTTGCTCATCTCCAGAAGCTTTCCGACAATTATTTCAACAATACCAAGGTGGGTCAGATCATGTCACGGATTACCAGCGATTTGTTTGATGTGACCGAGTTTGCCCATCACTGCCCGGAGGAGTTCTTTATCGCCTTTTTAAAGGCTGTAGTTTCCTTTGTGATATTGGCGAGGGTGAACCTTCTGCTGACCGGGATTATTTTTGCGTTGATCCCGGTGATGGCTGTATCCTGTACTTATTTTAACCTTCAAGTGCGCAAGGCCTTCAAGCGTCAGCGGAACCATATCGGGGAGCTGAATGCAAGGATTGAGGACAGCCTTCTGGGAAATAAGGTGGTACGGGCTTTTGCCAATGAGGATGTGGAGCTTGAAAAGTTCAACCGGGACAATCACGAGTTTCTGAAAATCAAGCGTCAGACCTATAAGTATATGGCGGCCTTTCAGAATACCATCCGCATCTTTGACGGCCTGATGTACGTGGTGGTGATTGTGGCCGGCGGTATCTTTATGATCCGGGGGCTCATTGCGCCGGCGGATCTGGTGGCCTACACCTTGTATGTCACTACTCTTCTGGCAACCATCCGGCGGATCATTGAATTTGCAGAGCAGTTCCAGAGAGGCATGACAGGCATTGAGCGGTTCACAGAGCTGATGGATGCCAGTGTAGATATCTTTGACGAGGAAGGGGCTGTTCCCCTGACCCAGGTGGAGGGCGAAATCACTTTCCGCCATGTGTCCTTTGAGTACCCGGATGCTCAGACCCCGGTTCTGTCTGACATTGATCTGACCATCCGCCCGGGAGAGAAGGTGGCTCTGGTGGGGCCCTCGGGAGGCGGAAAAACCACTCTGTGCAATCTGATTCCCCGCTTTTACGATCCGACGGAGGGAGAGGTTCTTCTGGACGGGCAGAATATCAAAACGGTGACCTTGGAAAGCCTCCGCAGCAGTGTAGGTGTGGTTCAGCAGGATGTGTACCTTTTTTCCGGAAGCGTCTATGAGAATATTGCCTACGGGCGGCCCGGAGCAGGCCGGGAGGAAGTGATGGAGGCGGCAAAGCTTGCCGGAGCCCATGATTTTATTATGGAGCTGAAGGAGGGCTATGACACCTATGTGGGAGAACGGGGAGTGAAGCTCTCAGGCGGACAGAAGCAGAGAATCAGCATTGCCCGGGTGTTCTTAAAGGCTCCCAGAGTGCTTCTTCTGGACGAAGCCACGGCTGCGCTGGACAACGAAAGCGAGCATCTTGTGTCCGAATCCCTGGACAAGCTGGCGGCAGGCAGAACCACCCTTACCATTGCTCACCGACTGACTACCATTCACGGTGCAGACCGGATTCTCGTCCTGTCAGGCAACCGGATCGTGGAGGAAGGAAATCACGAAACGCTGATGAAAAAGAAAGGGATTTACTATCAGCTTTACGAATCGGCCAATATTACGGAACTGGAATCAGTAATATCCTGAGATTTAGATAAGGGTTAGATGGAAGGATATTACGGAACTAAAATTAGGAGAATATTTATGGAAATCAATTTGAAGCGTCCGGAGTTAGAGGATCGGGCGCAGATCAACCACTATTTAAGCTATGCGGATACAAGAAGCTGCGAGATGACCTTTGCCAACACGTTTATGTGGTCGCGCCATTACCATGTAGGATTTACTGTTTTAGAGGACATGCTGGTATTCGGCAATACAACAGGTTCTGTGTCCTTTACGATTCCTGTAGGGCCGGGAGATATAAAACAGGTTTTGGATCTTTTGATGGCCTATTGTGAAGAAAGACAAGTTCCCTTTCAGCTGCATAATGTGACAAAGGACAACTTTGACCGCCTGGAAGCCCTTTATCCAGGGGAATTTACTATCAGCTATGAGCGTGATTATGCAGATTACGTGTACGAGACAGAGAAGCTGATCAATCTGTCAGGAAAGAAATATCACAGCAAAAAGAATCATATTAATAAATTCAAGACCCTCTATCCGGATTGGAGCTATGAACCTATTACAAAGGACAATCTGGAGGAATGCTTTCAGATGGGCCTGCGGTGGAGAGAGCTCAACGGCTGCGAGGAGGATGAGGAAAAGCATGCGGAGATCTGCGTTACCCTGAACTATCTCCGCCTTTTTGAGGAGCTGGAAATGCGCGGCGGCGCTTTGCGCGTGGACGGAAAGATCGTTGCTTTCACCATCGGGGAACCGGTGGGAAAGGATACGCTGGTGGTTCACATTGAAAAGGCATTTGCGGATATCCAGGGAGCGTACACCATGATCAACCAGCAGTTTGTGGAGCACGAGGGGGCAGGCTTTGCTTATGTCAACCGGGAAGAAGATATGGGCGAGGAAGGGCTGCGTAAGGCAAAGCTTTCCTATAAACCTGTATTTCTTGTGGAAAAAGGGGTTGTAAGAAAGCGAAGTCTCTAGTAATATAGTAGGAAATCCCAATTGTGAAACAGAGATACTGGGATGCATAGCTGCAAAAGAGGAGATTTGCAAGGGCACTGCATTACCAAAATGGAGACGATTATGAAAAAATGGCAGGAAAACATAAGAAGGGTTGTTCCCTACACACCGGGAGAGCAGCCCAATATACCAGGAATGATCAAGCTGAATACCAATGAGAATCCTTATCCCCCTGCTCCGGGCGTTCGGCGCGTCCTTGGGGAAATGAAGGAGGAAAACTTCCGGCTCTATCCGGACCCGGCCTGTTCCATGCTTGTGGAGGCGCTCTCAGAGCGGTATCAAAGGCCGAGGGAACAGTTTTTCGTGGGCGTAGGATCGGACGATGTACTGGCTATGGCGTTTTTGACCTTCTTCAATTCCGAAAAGCCTGTGCTGTTTCCGGATATCACCTACTCCTTTTACCCTGTGTGGGCAGAGCTTTTTGGAATTCCCTATGAGCGTCCGGCTCTGGACGAGGAATTCCGGATTGTAAAGGAGGACTACGAAAGAGAGAACGGAGGCATTGTTTTCCCCAATCCCAATGCACCGACAGGGCTTTATATGGAGCTTGCCCAGGTGGAAGAAATTGTCCGCGGCAATCCGGATGTGATTGTAATAGTGGACGAGGCATACGTGGACTTTGCAGGCCCCTCTGCCATGGAGCTTGTGGATCGGTATGACAACCTTCTGGTGGTTCAGACCTTTTCCAAATCCAGATCCATGGCCGGAATGCGCATCGGCTTTGCGGTGGGGAATCCGCACCTTATCAAGTACTTAAATGATGTCAAATATTCCTTTAACTCTTACACCATGAGCCAGGCGGCCCTGGAGCTGGGAGCGGCTGCAGTGAAGGACGAGGCGTATTTTCAGAAGAACATTGAGAGACTTACCAAGACCAGAGAACGGACGAAAAAGGAGCTCAAGGCTCTGGGCTTTCATTTCCCTGATTCTGCGGCGAACTTTATCTTTGCATCCCATGAGAGCTGTCCGGCAAAGGAGATTTTTGAAGCCCTTCGCCAGCGGCGGATCTACGTGCGGTATTTTGATGCGCCAAGGCTTCAGGATTATCTGCGGATTACCATAGGAACGGACGAAGAGATGGAAACGCTGCTTAGAGCTTTAAGGGAAATAACCAATTAGAATTACCATTCAATAGATGACCGGCAGTAGAAGGTACACCGGCGAGAAAGGATAAGAAACGATGACAGAGACATTGGTACAATGGTTTGTGGAAAACCTGGGAGGAAGTGCGGCAAAGGAGCTGGTTATTTTTATCATTTCCATGATCCCCATATTGGAGTTGAGAGGAGGGCTTCTGGCAGCAGGGCCGGCGTTCCTGGATGTGGAGATGTGGCGGGCCATTCCCATCTGTATTGTGGGTAATCTGATTCCGGTTCCCTTTATCTTACTGTTTATCACGGCGATTTTTAACTGGCTGAAAAAGACAAAGCTGTTCCGCCCCATGGTGGAGAAGCTGGAAAACCGGGCCATGAATAAGAAGGATCAGATTGAAAAATATGAATTCTGGGGTCTTCTGCTTTTTGTGGGAATTCCTCTGCCGGGAACAGGAGCCTGGACGGGTTCCCTGATTGCGGCGCTTCTTGGAATCCGCTTTAAGAAGGCATTTCCGGCTGTGATCCTGGGCGTGCTGCTGGCTGCATTTATTATGACCATTTTATCCTATACCATCCTAGGTTCAATTTTTGCTTAAACAGTAATATTCTGCATAGGTGTATATTACCCTCAGTGAACAAGGGTACGGAACTTTTAATAAGAGGTGAAGATTGTGGAAAGGCCGAAAAAGAAATTATATTTTATCTACAATCCCCATGCCGGGAAGGAGCATATCAAGGGAAAGCTTTACGGAATTCTAAAGGTGATGGCAGATGCCGGGTATGAGCTGACGGTTTACCCGACAAAGGGAGCAAGGGACGCCATGGAGCAGATAGAGCAGCTGCCGGAGGTCTATGATTTGGTAGTGTGCAGCGGAGGAGACGGAACCCTCGACGAGGTGGTAACCGGTATGATGCGCCGGAAGCACAAGATGCCCGTCGGTTATATTCCGGCAGGAACCTGCAATGATTTTGCCAGATCCTTAAAAATACCCGTCAATATGGAGGAAGCGGCGCAGATTGCCGTACAGGGAGAGAACTTTCCCTGCGACGTGGGTTCCTTTAATGATAACAGCTTTATATATATTGCGGCCTTTGGCATTTTTACGGATGTCTCCTACTCTACGAAGCAGGAGGTCAAGAATGTCCTGGGCCAGATGGCCTATATTCTGGAGGGCATGAAAAGCATTTACAATGTAAAGTCCTATCAGCTTAAAGTAACCAGCGCAGAAATGTGCTTTGAAGGAGACTTTCTGTTCGGCATGGTGACCAACTCCAAGTCCGTAGGGGGATTTAAGGGAATCATAGGAAAGGATGTGGTTTTTGACGACGGCGTGTACGAGGTAACCTTTATCCGCAGGCCGAAAAATGCCATTGAGCTCCAGGAAATCCTGGCTGCCCTTCTGGTGAAGGAGATAGACAGCAAATACATGTATTCCTTCCGCAGCGCCCGGATCGAGGTAGAGTCAAAAGAGTCCATCCCCTGGACCCTGGACGGAGAATTCGGGGGAACCCATGACTATGCGGTGATTTCCAATAATCCCAGGGCAGTGGAGATACGTGTAACGAATGAGTGCAGAAAGAGTATAACCTGTGAAAAAAATCTTGCCATACAACAGGCGGATCATATATAATAGACAGGTATGAGAAAGAGCAAGGAAAAACGGAGGTAGAAAGCAATGTTAGTATCGGCAGCAGAAATGCTTAAGAAAGCAAAGGCAGGACACTACGCAGTGGGCCAGTTCAACATCAATAACCTGGAGTGGACAAAGGCAGTGCTTCTGACCGCACAGGAGAACAATTCTCCCGTGATTCTCGGCGTATCCGAGGGCGCAGGAAAGTATATGGCAGGTTATAAGACCGTAGTAGGCATGGTAAACGGAATGCTTGAGGAGCTGAACATCACGGTTCCCGTAGCGCTTCACCTGGATCACGGCAGCTACGATGCATGCTACAAGTGCATTGAGGCAGGATTTTCCTCTATCATGTTTGACGGCTCTCACTATCCCATCGAGGAGAACATCGAGAAGACCAAGGAACTGGTAAAGGTTTGTGCAGAGAAGGGCATTTCTCTGGAGGCAGAGGTCGGCTCCATCGGCGGTGAGGAAGACGGCGTGATCGGTATGGGCGAGTGCGCAGATCCCAAGGAGTGCAAGGCCATTGCAGATCTGGGCATTGACTTCCTGGCAGCAGGAATCGGCAACATACACGGCAAATATCCGGAGAACTGGGCAGGCTTAAGCTTCGAGACTCTGGACGCTATCCAGCAGCTTACCGGTGAGATGCCTCTGGTGCTTCACGGCGGCACGGGAATTCCTACGGATATGATTAAGAAGGCTATCGACCTTGGCGTATCCAAGATCAATGTGAATACCGAGTGCCAGTTATCCTTTGCGGCCGCAACCAGAAAGTATGTGGAAGAGGGCAAGGATCAGCAGGGCAAGGGCTATGACCCGAGAAAGCTTCTGGCTCCGGGCTTCGAGGCAATCAAGGAGACGGTGAAGGAGAAGATGGAGATCTTCGGCTCTATTGGAAAAGCCTAAGCAGAGAATTCATATTCGGGGGTGCCGGGAAATAAGTCAGCGATCTTATTTCCCGGCACCTTCTTACGATTTTACTTGCATTTAGTAAGGTTTTTCAGTATCTTAGAAAGATAAGTTACTGTCCGCCTCAAAATTGAGGCGGTGGAATCATCATATAGAAAAACCTTCAAGGGAGATTAGAATGGCAGAGAAAACAAATATCTCTAAAATATTTGGAGAAAATGTATTTAATGATACGGTGATGCAGGAGCGTCTGCCGAAAAAGATTTACCGGGAACTGAAGCTGACCATACAGGAGGGAAAGGAACTGGATCTGGCGGTGGCGGATGTGGTGGCCCATGAGATGAAGGAGTGGGCCATTGAACAGGGGGCGACCCATTATTCCCACTGGTTTCAGCCTCTGACCGGGGCAACCGCAGAAAAGCATGACGCCTTTCTTTCTGCGCCAAAGACAGACGGAAAGGTTCTGATGGAATTTTCCGGAAAGGAGCTGGTGAAGGGAGAGCCAGACGCTTCCTCCTTCCCTTCCGGCGGCTTGAGGGCCACCTTTGAGGCCAGAGGCTACACAGCCTGGGACTGTACCTCGCCGGCCTTTGTAAAGAAGGATGCGGACGGTTCCAGAGCCATTTTGTACATACCCACAGCCTTCTGCTCCTATAAGGGCGAGGCCTTGGATCAGAAGACGCCCCTTCTGCGCTCCATGGAGGCCGTTAATAAGCAGGCCTTACGTCTTCTGCGGCTCTTTGGAAACGAGACATCCCACAGGGTGACGCCTTCCGTGGGAGCGGAGCAGGAATATTTCCTGGTGGATCGGGAAAAGTACTTGAAGCGCAAGGATCTGATATTTACAGGGCGGACCCTCTTTGGCGCCATGCCTCCTAAGGGACAGGAGCTGGACGATCATTACTTTGGGGTAATCCGGGAGCGGATCGCGGACTTTATGGAGGATGTGAACCGGGAACTGTGGAAGCTGGGAGTGTCGGCCAAGACACAGCACAATGAGGTGGCCCCGGGACAGCATGAGCTTGCCCCGATCTATGCAGAGTGCAACGTGGCGGTAGACCACAATCAGCTGGTGATGGAGACCTTGAAAAAAGCGGCCTACCAGCATGGGCTGCAGTGCCTGCTTCACGAAAAGCCTTTTGCAGGGGTAAACGGCTCCGGAAAGCACAACAACTGGTCCCTTATCACGGATGACGGCATTAACCTTCTGGATCCGGGAAAGACCCCCCATGAGAATATACAGTTTCTTCTCATTCTGAACTGTATCTTGAAGGCTGTGGATGATCATGCGGCGCTTCTTCGGGAGTCTGCGGCGGATGTGGGCAACGATCACCGCCTGGGAGCCAGTGAGGCGCCTCCGGCCATTATCTCCGTCTATCTGGGGGAACAGCTGGAGGATGTGCTTTCCCAGCTTATCAGTACGGGAGAGGCTACCCACAGCCTTCGGGGCGGCCATCTGCATACAGGGGTAAAGACCCTTCCTGATTTTGCTAAGGATGCTACAGACCGGAACCGTACCTCGCCCTTTGCTTTTACAGGCAACAAGTTTGAGTTCCGTATGGTGGGCTCCAGGGATTCTATAGCGGCTCCTAATGTGGTGCTTAATACGATTGTGGCCCAGGCATTCTCGGAGGCCTGCGACTGTCTGGAGAAGGCGAAGGACTTTGATATGGCAGTCCATGATCTCATTAAGAAATATGCTTCCGAGCATCAGCGGATCGTCTATAATGGCAACGGTTACTCAAAGGAGTGGGTAGAGGAGGCGAAGCGCCGAGGGCTTCCCAATATTAAGACCATGGTAGACGCCATTCCCGTGCTTACCCAGGCAAAGACTGTGGAGCTCTTTGAAAGCTTCGGCGTCTTTACCCGGGCGGAACTGGAATCCCGTGCGGAGATCCAGTATGAAACGTATGCCAAGGCCATTAACATTGAGGCCCGTTCTATGATTGACATTGCCAGCAAGCATATCATTCCTGCAGTTTTGCAGTATACCACAGCCCTTGCTACCTCTGTGAACCAGATTCGCGAGGCCTGCGGAGAGGCTAATATCAGTGTGCAGATTGATCTCTTAAAGGAATGCTCCTCCCTGCTGGCGGCTACAAAGGCAGCGCTTAGGAAGCTTGCGGAGGTGACGGATGCTTCCCAGGGAAAGAAGGAAGGAAGAGAGAGGGCAGTGTATTTTCAGGATGTGGTGGTTCCCTCTATGGAAGCCCTGCGCCAGCCGGTAGATAAGCTGGAGATGCTGGTAGCCAAGGATATGTGGCCGATGCCTTCCTATGGGGATCTGCTCTTTGAAGTGTAGAGAAGAGAGAAAACTATAAGATAAGGGGCTGTTGTAACAGCCCCTTTCGGAATCCTATGTAAAATTCAGTGAAGAACCTGCTTTAGTACTTATCTGCGCTTGCTTTGCCGTCTGTCTTATCGGCTGCAGCCGGTTCTTCCTCTTCCTCAATCTCCAGAGCGGCGGCATGGTTGGTTACCATGGCGCATCTGCCGTCGAAGAAAGCATCCTCATCAATGACAAGGGAGCGGGCTGTGATGTTTCCGGACAGCTTACCGGTGGAAAGCAGTTCCAGTTTTCCGGAGGAATCCACATCGCCTACAACCTTACCGGAAAGAATGACGTTCTGAGCCTTGATGTTGCCTTTGATCTGGCCTTCGGTTCCCAGAATGAGATTGCCTTTGCAGTCGCAGTTGCCGGTGAGGGTTCCGTCGATACGGATAGCTTCCGGTGCGGTGATATCACCCTTGAATACGGCGCCTGGCCCTATGATGGTGCCGATCTTGGCTGTCTGTGTCTCTGCCGTAGAGGCAGGGGCAGTTGATTTGCTTTTTCCTAACATGTTAAAATCCTCCTTAACTTATCTGCAGCATTGTGCCGCTGTTTATCCTTTTGCATCAATAACGGTAAGCGGATCTACGGGCTCATCATTTAAAAGAACCTGGTAATCCAGCTGACAGTCATCGGATGTAATGGTCAGTAAGGTATCTCCGGCCTCTACCTGGGCCCCTTCCTCCGTATTCACTTCACAATCCTGGTGAAGAAGGTAGCGCGTCTTATAGCCGCCTTCATGCTCGATCTCAACAATGTGAGCATACGTATCATCAGAAGTGACGGCTGTCACAGTGCCGTTCCCGGCGGCAATAATATGGCCGTCCGTATAGGCGCTGATGGCGATGTAGGGCTGTTCCTCCGAATAGGCTGTTTTCAGAATACCGGCGCCGTCGGAAGGATACAGGCTGGGAAGGGCGGGATCCGCAGCTTCTTCCGGAGCCTCCTCCTGGGGAGCTTCTTCAGGAACTTTTTCTGCGGCTTCTGTCTGGCGGCGCAGAGCTTCATTCTCCGCCGCAAGGGTCAATTTATCTTTTGTCAAGTCTTCACGTTCTGTCTCAAGAGCAGTCAGCTGCTCTTTTAATGAGGCGACCTCCTGACGGAGAACCTGCCGCACCCCGTCGGCTACGGAAGCCTGGTAAATGAGCCAGCCTATCACAAGGCAGAGAGCAGCTACAAAACCGGCACAAAAACGAAGTGTAAAAGCGGATATCTGGAACTGTCGGCTTTTTCCATCTGTGTTGGAGACCATAAGAACGGAATAGATTTCTTTACGTTTATGTCTCTGGTTTTTCATAGATCAACCTCCTATGTTCCCCATTGTACCATAAAAAAACGAAAAAGAAAACTATTTATGATTCATTGCGGCTCGCTTTCGAAGGGTGGGGTCGAGAATCTTCTTGCGGATGCGCAGAGATTTTGGCGTAATCTCCAGAAGCTCGTCCGTATCGATAAATTCCAGGCACTGCTCCAGGCTTAATACTCTGGGAGGCGTCAGTTTCAAAGCTTCGTCGGCGCTGGAGGAGCGGGTGTTGGTGAGCTTCTTGGTTTTGCACACATTCAGCTCAATGTCCTCCGCCTTGCCGTTCTGCCCGATGATCATACCGGCATAAACCTTTTCGCCGGGGCCGATAAAGAGGGCGCCGCGCTCCTGGGCGTTAAAGAGGCCGTAGGTGATAGCCTCGCCCGCCTCAAAGGCAATGAGAGAGCCCTGCTTGCGGTACTGGATATCTCCTTTGTAGGGGCCGTAGCCCTCAAAAATGGTATTCAACACACCGGTTCCCTTGGTATCTGTGAGAAATTCTCCCCGGTATCCGATAAGACCGCGGGCAGGAATCAGAAATTCCAGCCGTGTGGAGCCGCTTCCGTTGCTGTTCATATTCAGCAGCTCGCCCTTGCGCTCTCCAAGCTTCTGGATCACATTTCCCGTATATTCGTCGTCTACGTCAATGTAGGCGCGCTCCATGGGCTCAAGCTTATGTCCCTTTTCATCCGTGCGGTAGAGAACCTCCGCCTTACTTACAGCGAATTCATAGCCCTCGCGGCGCATATTTTCTATTAAGACGGATAGATGAAGCTCGCCGCGGCCGGATACCTTGAAGCATTCCGTGGTCTCCGTTTCCTCTACCCGGAGGCTTACGTCTGTATTCAGCTCGCGGAAGAGACGATCCCGTAAATGGCGGGAGGTGACATACTTTCCTTCCTGTCCGGCAAGGGGGCTGTCATTTACCAGAAAATGCATGGCAATGGTGGGTTCGGAAATCTTCTGGAAGGGAATGGGCCTTGGCTGCTCCGGGGAACACAGCGTATCTCCGATGCGGATATCCGCAATACCGGATATGGCTACGATCGAGCCGATGCCTGCCTCGGCCACATCCACCTTGTTCAGACCATCAAATTCGTAAAGCTTGCTGATCTTTACCTTTTTGCACTGCTCGGGATCGTGGTGGTTGACCATCACCATCTCCTGGTTTACCCGGATGGATCCGTTGTCTACCTTGCCTACGCCGATGCGCCCTACGTATTCGTTGTAATCAATGGTACTGATCAGCACCTGGGTTCCGGCCTCGGGATCTCCCTCGGGCGCGGGAATGGCGCTTATAATGGTCTCAAAGAGCGGGGTCATGTCTTTTGGCTCATCCTCCAGGTTAAGGAGGGCGTAGCCGTCTCTGGCAGAGGCAAAGACAAAGGGACAGTCAAGCTGTGCGTCAGAAGCGTCCAGATCCATCAGAAGCTCCAGCACCTCGTCAATGACCTCCTCCGGCCGAGCCTCCGGCCGGTCGATCTTGTTGATGCAGACGATCACTGGGAGCTCCAGTTCCAGGGCCTTGCGCAGTACGAATTTGGTCTGCGGCATGGAGCCCTCAAAGGCGTCCACCACCAGGATAACGCCGTTGACCATCTTAAGCACACGCTCCACTTCGCCGCCGAAATCCGCATGGCCGGGGGTATCGATGATATTGATTTTAATATCCTTATAAGTTACCGCCGTATTTTTGGAAAGGATGGTGATGCCGCGCTCACGCTCAATGTCGCCGGAATCCATCACGCGCTCTGCTACCGCCTGGTTGGCGCGGAATACGCCGCTTTGCTTCAAAAGCTCGTCCACCAGTGTGGTCTTACCATGATCTACATGGGCAATGATTGCAATATTTCGAATGTCTTCTCTTTTCATAAATGCTTCCTCATAACTGTTATTTCCTGCTTTTTCTTACCCTCAATGTCCGCTGAGGATATCATTAACTTATACAGTTTACCACATTTAACAAGGAATACAACAGGAAAATGGGGCAGGAAATAAAAAAATTATTAATTTTACAGAAAATGGTTCTAAAGCAGTTTTTCCCGTCATATATATGTAAAGATACCAAAATACGAGAAGAAGAAGGGAGAACTTGCGTAATGTCAGATAAGGTCATTGAAAACAACCAGGTGTCGGTAATCGGAGAAATTGTTTCGGAATTTACATTCAGCCATGAGGTCTTCGGAGAAGGCTTTTACATGATGGATGTGCTGGTAAGGCGGCTGAGCGATTCGGCGGACATTATTCCGGTGATGATTTCGGAACGGCTTATCAATGTGGAGGAGGATTACACCGGAGAGTACATCCGGGTAGCCGGCCAGTTTCGTTCCTATAACAGACACGAAGAGAAGAAGAACAGGCTGGTGCTGTCTGTTTTTGCCAGAGAGGTAGAATTCCTGGAGGATGAGGTGGAAAATGCGAAAACCAACCAGATTTACCTGGACGGATACATATGTAAAACGCCTGTTTACCGGAAGACACCTCTTGGAAGAGAGATTGCGGATCTGCTGATTGCAGTGAACCGTCCTTATGGAAAATCAGACTATATTCCCTGTATCTGCTGGGGCAGAAACGCCCGTTTTGCATCGGGCTTTGAGGTGGGAGGCCACGCCCAGATCTGGGGCCGCATCCAGAGCCGGGAATATGTGAAAAAAATAGATGAGGAAGAGTCGGAAAAGAGAATCGCTTACGAGGTTTCGGTGAGTAAATTGGACTATGAAGAGAATTAAACAGGCGGCTGTCCACATGCAGCGCCGGTTAGTGAAACAGGGCTGAACCGGAAAAATTTGCAATTCCTGCGTAATTGGTGTATGATAGATGCATTATAGAATACCGAAATTACAACACGACATCTGATGCTCCTGCCTTTTGCTTCGGGAGCAGGAAAGGAGTGCGGGGATGGAGAAGGGACAGATCATGATTATCTGCGGCGAGGGAAAGGGAAAGACCTCTGCAGCCATTGGACGGGGGATTTCCGGCGCAAGCAAAGGCAAGTCCGTGATTATCATTCGTTTCCTTAAGGGAAAGGTGAAAGAGAAGGATGAGTTTATCAAGCGCCTGGAGCCGGAGATCAAGGTGTTCTCCTTTGAAAAGTGGGATATGGATTATGAGTTCCTGTCACCGGAGCAGCAGCAGGAGGAGGCCGTGAATATCCGCAACGGATTGAATTTTGCCAGAAAGGTTATGACTACAGACGGCTGTGATCTTTTGATTCTTGACGAGGTGCTTGGACTGGTGGATAGAGAGATTATCAAAGAGGAGGAGCTGAAAGCCCTGGTGGAGGCCAAGGACGAGAGCATGGAGCTGGTGCTCACGGGAATCAATATGTGCGAATCCCTGTATCCCTATGCTGATGATGTGGTGAAGATTGATACTTTAAAATAAGGCATTTAAATGGCTGCCGGACACAGAGTGAACCATAACTTTAAATTCGGAGGAAATTTCGTTGACAATCAAATAGCCTTGTGGTACAGTAAGGCTGATATAGACAATTTAAGACATTGATAGAGGTTGCGTTCTCCAAGAGTACCTTTTCGGATATGGCAGACATAGAGGAAGGAGAGGAAAAGGGGCGGACGCCGAAAGGGGCGGCTTTCTGCAGGCAGTTTCTTGGGCATATGCCAAAAAGGTATATGACTGTCATCAGACTCTGATGGGGCGCTATCGAAAGAATGGATGGTAAAGAGGATTCTTTAGGGGCGGACTTCGTGAGGGTCAGCCCCGTTTTTGATCGATTGGACAGCAATGCAGAGTGACGCTGCGGAACTGGAAACAAAAACAGTAATATCCCACACAGTGCACAAATCAATTTACAGGCACATGGATTTGTGACTGTAAATTGATTTCATACCGGTGTACAAAGGGGGATATTACGGAACTTGAATGGAGGTTAAGTATGGCTATTTTTAAGGGAGCGGCGGTGGCGATTGTCACACCATTTACGGAGAAGGGAGAGATTAATTTTCCAAAGCTTGCAGAGCTTCTGGACTATCAGATTACGAATCACACGGATGCCATTGTGATCTGCGGCACCACAGGTGAGTCTTCCACCCTGACCCATGAGGAGCATCTGGAAGCGATTAAGTTTACCATCGACCATGTTGCCGGACGTGTACCGGTGATTGCGGGTACTGGCTCTAATTGTACGGAGACGGCAATCTACCTGTCCACGGAAGCGGAAAAATACGGAGCGGATGCTCTGCTGATTGTAACGCCTTACTATAATAAGGCTACCCAGAAGGGGCTTATTGCCCACTACACGGCTATTGCCAATTCCGTGAAACTGCCAATTATTATGTACAACGTACCCAGTCGGACGGGCTGCAACATTCAGCCTCAGACTGCCGTGGAGCTTGCAAAAAATGTAGAGAATATCGTGGGCATCAAGGAAGCCAGCGGCAATATTTCACAGGTGGCGAAGCTGATGGAGCTTGCGGACGGATGCATCGAGCTGTATTCGGGAAATGACGACCAGGTAGTTCCCCTGCTGTCTTTGGGAGGCTTCGGCGTGATCTCCGTGCTTTCCAATGTGGCGCCTAAGGAAACCCATGACATGGTGGCAAAGTTCCTGGAGGGAGATATTGCAGGCAGCCGGGAGATTCAGCTTCGGGCTATCCCGCTGGTGGATCAGCTGTTCTGTGAGGTGAACCCCATTCCCGTGAAGGCGGCGCTCAATATGATGGGTATGGAGGCGGGCCCCCTGCGGATGCCGCTCACGGAGATGGAGCCGGAGCACAGGGAGAAGCTTAGGAAAGCAATGATTGATTTTGGAATCGAGGTTAAATAAATGATTAGAGTACTGATGCACGGCTGCAACGGCCGGATGGGACAGATGATCGCAGGCCTTCTCAGGGAGGATGCGGAAGCGGAGATCGTGGCAGGGGTGGATACCTTTGACGGCGTGTCCAATACGTTTCCTGTATTTGCTGCCATTGGGGATTGCGATGTAGAGGCGGATGTGGTGATTGATTTTTCCAATGCAGGGGCGGTGGACGGGCTGCTTGACTACTGTGCGGCGAAAAAGCTGCCGGTGGTTCTGTGCACCACGGGGCTTTCTCCGGAACAGCTTCAGAAGGCAGAGGAGACGGCCAAGGAGACGGCAGTTCTCAAATCTGCCAATATGTCTGTGGGAATTAATCTGCTTCTGAAGCTCCTTCGGGAAGCTGCGCCGGTTTTGGCGGAGGCAGGATTTGATATTGAGATTGTGGAGAAGCACCACAATCAGAAACTGGACGCTCCCAGCGGAACGGCCATTGCTCTGGCGGATGCCATCAATGAGGCGGAGGACGGAGCGTATACCTATGTGTATGACAGGAGCCAGGTGCGTAAGAAGCGCGAGGCTAAGGAGCTTGGCATTTCGGCTGTCCGCGGAGGAACCATTGTCGGAGACCATGATGTGATTTTTGCAGGAACGGATGAGGTGCTCACCTTTGAGCATCGTGCTTATTCCAGGGCGGTCTTTGGGAAGGGAGCCGTGCAGGCTGCCAAATTCCTGGCCGGGAAGCCTGCCGGGCGGTATGATATGAGCGATGTTATCGGGTAGGCTGATGAATGAGAAGTGAAATGCGAACCTTGCCGGCTTTTGGGAGCGATCTTGAGGGGCGGTAAGGTTTTTGATTCCAATCATTTCAATCTTGGATTCCGGTGAATTCTCACCATATTTTCCAGAGTTGATTTAAAAATATTTCTTATGGAGGAAGAATGCCTATGAATTTAAAGGAAGACAGTAAAAATATCTTTGTGTATGGTATGGGGCTCTTGACGTATTTCGGAAAACCCCGTATCCTAAAGACAGGAGCGAACATACCGCATGGCTGTCTCCGAGCCATGCTGAGACAACGGCCGGAGGAGGTGCTGGAGATGTTTTCAGAGGCATTACGGATATTGGATGAGAACACTGTGAAATATATGATTGAAGAGCTGCAGAAAAAAGTTGAAGAAAAGGATGCAGTAATAAATGAACAGTGTATTGCCATGGACAGAATAAATGCGGAAAACGAAGCATTAAAAAGGCAGTTGGAGGAGCTGGGCGCACAAATAGAGCTTTCAGCGGAGAAGAAATAAAGTACGACATGGAAAGGAAAGATCATGCAGGAAATCAAATGTCCCAATTGCGGTGAGATTTTTGCAGTAGATGAATCCGGCTATGCGCAGATTGTACAGCAGGTCCGGGATAAGGAGTTTGAGAAAGCGTTAAAGCATCGGGAAAAAGATTTGGCTGAAAAGAAAGAAAGCGAACTGAAGCTTGCCGGAATGAGACAGAGAGAGGAATATGAAAAAGCCTTGTCCGCAAAGGAAGCGGAGCTGTCCAGGAAGGAAAGGGATATCGAGCAGCTGAAGGCCCGGATTTCCGGGAGTGAAACCGAGAAAAAGCTTGCCATAAGCGAAGCCGTCAATGAGAAAGAAAAGGAAAGAGAAAAAGTACTGGAAAAGAAAAATGGAGAGCTTGCAGAAAAGATCCGTGTGATTGAGGAGTTAAGAGCAAAACTTCAAAATAGTGAAACAGAACGAAAGCTTGCCGTCTCAGAAGCCGTTCAGGCAAAAGAAAAAGAGCTTACCAAAAGAACTACGGAAATTACAGAATTAAAAAGTCAGTTATCATACAAGGACGCTGAACGCGATCTAAAGGAACAAGCACTGCAGAAAGAATATGAGGACAAGCTCAAGCAAAAGGACGAGCAGATAGAGTATTACAAGGATTTCAAGGCCCGGCAGTCCACGAAGATGATAGGCGAAAGCCTGGAACAGCATTGCCTGAACCAGTTTAACGCTTTACGCATGACCGCATTTCCCACCGCTTACTTTGAGAAGGACAACGATGCACGGACAGGAAGCAAGGGGGACTTCATATTCCGGGAATGTGTGGAGGGAACGGAATTTATCTCCATCATGTTTGAGATGAAAAATGAGATGGACGAGACTGTCACTAAGCATAAAAATGAGGATTTCCTAAAGGAGCTTGATAAGGACAGGCGTGAGAAGAAATGCGAATACGCAGTCCTTGTCTCCCTTCTTGAGATTGACAATGAGCTCTACAACAACGGAATCGTGGATGTTTCCTACAAATATGAAAAGATGTACGTCATCCGCCCCCAATTCTTCATTCCTATGATTACCCTTCTGCGCAATGCGGCGCTGAACTCGCTGAAATATCGGCAGGAGCTGGAGCTTGCAAGGAATCAGCAGGTAGACATTCTTCATTTTGAAGAAAATATGAACATCTTTAAGGAAGGCTTTGCCAGGAACTACCGGATAGCCAGCGATAAATTTAAAACAGCCATTGAAGAGATCGACAAGACCATAACCCATCTGCAGAAAACGAAGGAGGCTCTTCTTTCCTCAGAAAATAATCTTCGCCTGGCCAACAACAAGGCTGAGGATCTGAGCATCAAGCGGCTGACAAAAAATGCGCCGGCGGTGAAGGAGATGTTTGAGGAGCTGAAAAAGGAAGGTGATTCACAATGAATCCGTCAAGCGTATTAAAAACGTATTTTGGTTATGATTCCTTTCGGAGCGGCCAGGAGGATATTATCCAGTCCATTCTTGGCGGAAAGGACGCACTGGCCATAATGCCGACTGGAGCCGGAAAATCCATCTGCTACCAGGTGCCGGCATTGCTGCTCCCGGGGATCACCCTTGTGATTTCGCCGCTCATTTCTCTGATGCAGGATCAGGTGAAGTCTCTAAATGAATCTGGAATTCACGCTGCCTTTATCAATTCCTCTTTAACGGAAACACAGATTTCAAAGGCTTTGAATATGGCCTCAAAAGGAACATATAAAATCATCTACGCAGCCCCCGAGAGGCTGGAAAGCGGCGGATTCCTCGACTTTGCGTTAAATACTTCCATTTCCATGATAACGGTTGACGAGGCGCACTGCATCTCCCAGTGGGGGCAGGACTTCCGGCCAAGCTACCTAAAGATTGTTGACTTTATCGACCGCCTTCCCAAGAGGCCCATTGTAAGCGCATTTACGGCAACGGCGACGGAGGAGGTTAAGACCGACATCGAATGTATTCTGAAGCTTAGAGAGCCGAGCATCGTTGTGACAGGCTTTGACAGGGAGAACCTGTATTACCGGGTGGAGCATATTTCCGGAAAACACAAGGATGCTTTTGTGACGGATTACATAGAAAAGCATCGGGACGAGAGCGGAATCATTTACTGCGCTACCAGGAAGAATGTGGACACTTTATACGAGAATCTTTTCAAACAGGGCGTGGCGGTTACACGGTATCACGCAGGAATTGATAATGAGACGCGGAAGAAAAATCAGGACGATTTTATCTATGACAGAACGCCCGTTATTGTAGCCACCAATGCCTTTGGAATGGGAATTGATAAGTCGAATGTCAGATTTGTGATTCATTACAACATGCCTCAGAGCATGGAAAATTACTATCAGGAGGCCGGGAGGGCGGGTCGTGACGGTGAAAATTCCCAGTGTATTCTTTTATTTTCCCAACAGGATGTGATGATCAATAAGTTTCTTCTGGAAAAGAAGGAATTTGAAGGCTCAGATGCAGAAGATATGGAGCTGATCCGGCAGAGGGACGCCCAGAGGCTGCGGCTGATGGAGGGCTACTGCAAGTCCACCACCTGTTTACGGCAGTATATCCTTTCTTATTTTGGGGAGAAAATGAGCAGGCCCTGTGACAATTGCGGAAACTGCCATCGGGAATATACCACAGTGGATATGACGGCAGATGCGAAGTGGGTGATCAATTGTCTGGCAGAGACCAGGGGCAGATATGGGCAGAGCATTGTAACGGGCACGTTACTTGGAGCAAACCGGGCGCGGCTCAGGGAGATTAGAGCCACAGAGTATAAATCCTATGGTGTTCTGTCCCATCGAAGCGAAAGAGAGGTGCGCCTGCTGATTGACCAGATGCTTCTGGAGGGATATATTATCCAGACAGAGGGGGAATACAGTGTTTTGCGGATGGGCGATATTGGAAGGCTTAAAAATGAGGACACACGTGTCGCCGTCAGAACCTTTGAGGAGAAAAGGGCGCCGGCAAAAATCAAGGGCGGAAAGAAGCGAAGCACGGATGCCCTTACAAGCGCAGGCTACCGGCTGTTTGAGAAGCTCCGCAGTCTGCGGCTGGTGATTGCCAGGGAAGAGGGCATGCCGCCGTATATCATTTTTAATGACAGAACACTGATTGATATGTGCGCCAAGATACCAAAGGATAAACAGGAGATGCTCCAGGTATCCGGCGTGGCGGAAAATAAATTCCAGAAATACGGCCAGCGGTTTCTGGACGAGATTGGGCAATTTACCGCCGATAATCCGGGGGCTGTTATCAGTACCCAAATAGAGGACGAGCCGGAGGCTGCGGCAGAACTTCCGGAGAAAAAGCAGGAAAGAGAGCAAGACAAGGTGAATCAAGGGACAGCCTGGAGTGAGGAAGAGGATGAACGGCTGTCGGAGGAATATTTGTCAGGCATGAAGATTGCTGAGATTGCCAGGGAGCATGGAAGGACAAGCGGGGCGATTAGGGCCAGGTTAAAGAAAAATGGGCTGATTGTATAAGAAATGCTATACAATCTTCCCGTTCATCTGCTATAATAAAGCCGGTAAAATTGACTATTTACGAAAAAGATAAGGAGACTATTTTCCATGAAGCAGGACTTAATTGTAATTCTGGATTTGGGCAGTACGCAGAATACGGTAATTGCCCGTGAAATTCGTGATCTTGGCGTATACAGTGAGATTCATCCCCATGATATTACCGTGGAGGAGCTGAAAGGATTTGACAATGTGAAGGGCATTGTCTTAAACGGCGGCGAGAACCGCATGGTGGACGGGCAGGCTGTGGAGGTTCGCCAGGAGCTTTACGAACTGGGCTATCCGATGATTTCTATTGACTATCCCCAGTCAAAATGTGAGAAGCAGTTTGACAGGCTGCCTTCCCAGGATGAATGGAAGAAGTTTATATTCGAGGACTGTAAAGCGGAAGCGAACTGGAATATGAAGAATTTCATTGAGGACCAGCTGGAGCTGATTCGTCAGCAGGTAGGGGATAAGAAGGTGCTGCTGGCGCTGTCCGGCGGAGTAGATTCCTCTGTGGTGGCGGCTATGCTGATCAAGGCTATTGGGCAGCAGCTGGTCTGTGTTCATGTAAATCATGGTCTGATGCGTAAAAATGAGTCAGAGAGCGTGGTAAAGGTTTTCCGGGATGAGCTTCATGCCAACCTGATTTATGTGGATGCATCCGAGCGTTTCCTTGGCAAGCTGGAGAATGTGGCGGATCCGGAGCAGAAGCGGAAAATCATCGGCAGTGAATTTATCCGTGTGTTTGAGGAAGAGGCAAGGAAGCTGGAGGGAATTGATTTTCTGGGGCAAGGCACCATTTATCCCGATATTATAGAGAGCGGAACGAAGACGGCGAAGATGGTGAAGTCTCATCACAATGTGGGCGGACTGCCGGAGGACTTGAAGTTTGAGCTGGTGGAGCCCTTGAAGCAGTTATTTAAGGACGAGGTGCGCGCCTGCGGCGTGGAGCTTGGGCTTCCCCATGATATGGTGTACCGCCAGCCGTTCCCGGGGCCGGGATTGGGTGTGAGATGTCTGGGAGCGATTACGCGAGAGCGGCTGGAGGCTGTCCGGGAGTCGGACGCTATTCTTCGAGAGGAGTTTGCCAAGGCTGGTTTAGACAAGAAGGTGTGGCAGTACTTTACGGTGGTGCCGGACTTTAAGTCTGTGGGAATGAAGAATCATGCGCGAGTGCTTGAGTATATGGTGATTATCCGGGCAATCAATACTATTGATGCTATGACGGCTTCTATCGAGAAGGTGGATTGGGAGGTGCTGGAGCGGATTACTAATCGTATCTTGGCGGAGGTGGAGCATGTGAACCGTGTCTGCTATGATATGAGCCCGAAGCCGCCGGCGACGATAGAGTTCGAGTGATGAAATGGGCTTTAGAAAGCTAGTGTTTATGCGGTTTCCAAATAAATTTGTTTAGGTGCTGGCAACGATTTGGCAACATTTTCAACATCACGCACTAAATAATTACATCAATGGCATAAGAAAACCTTGCTGATTTTCAGATATGAAAACTGAATATCGGCAAGGTCTTTTTATGCTTATTTCTGTTTTTTCTTTTTCGCTGTTTTCTTTTCTTCTTTCTCGATTTTTTGAAATTCCTCCATAAGCATATCACTGACCGCCTGTGAGGGGACTTTCGCCCAATGATGCGAAGTGTCCAGTTCGGGGTACTTGTACCGCCACTGGTCGTATTCCTCTTTGGTTATTTCGCCTAGTTCTAGTTTGGCGGCTTGCTCCTGCCATGCGTGGAACATATCAAACATGGACGTATAAGTGGAATAGTCGGACTTGTCAAGGCGCAGGCAGATTTCTCCGTCAATCTCCCCGATTTTCAGCCCGTACATATCTTCCAACGCAAAGAGCGTGTGCATAAGCCCGGTATAGGTATCAATATCCGGCCCGGTAAGGGCATGGGTGCTTACATCAAAGATACCCGCCATTTCTTTTACAAGGTCGTGTTTCGGTGTCCGTGCTTCGGTTTCATACTGTGCCATGCGGACATCAGAGGTCTTTCCGAGAAAGCCGAGGATTTCGCCTAACTGTTTCTGTGTCATGCCCTTTCGGTTGCGGAAAAAGCGGATACGTTTGCCGATTGCCATAATAAAACCTCCGTTGTAGTAAAAGTGGTACAGCCTTGCATGACTGTACTTAAACAAATCTGTTGAAGTCAGTATAACATGGTGCAATAGAAATAGCAAGAATAACTTAAATAAAAAAAGTTAAGATTTTCTCGCAAACCACTTGACTTAACGGAATTTATTTAGTATCATATCAACAAGACTTAAACAAAAACAGTTAAATAGCGAAAGGAGAGGGTATCTGAATGACAGAAAAATCATTTATGACAGTGGAGGAAGTGGCAGCGGAACTGCGTGTGTCGAAGTCAAAAGCCTATCAGATTGTAAGGGAACTGAACGCAGAAATGCAGAAACAGGGCTATCTGACGGTGGCAGGACGTGTGAACGCTACATTTTTTCATAAAAAAGTATGTTACAGCGAATAGAAGGGAGATGATGGAATGGCTGTATACAAGGACAACGCTACGGGGACGTGGCGGGTTATCTACCGCTTTACCAACTGGAAAGGGGAGAGGAAACAGACACAAAAGAGAGGATTTGCAACCAAAAGGGAAGCGCAGGCGTGGGAGCATGAAGCCATGTTGAAGCAGGGCGCAAAACTGGATATGACTTTCGGCAGTTTTTTTGAAGTATACGAAGCCGATAAGAAACAGCGTGTCAAGGAAAGCACTTGGGAGTCCAAAAGCCATGTGATACGGACAAAGATTTTACCGTACTTTGAGAACCGCAAAATCGCAGAAATTGAAGCAAAGGACGTGATTGCGTGGCAGAATGAGTTGATGGCGTACCGGGACGAGAAAGGCAAGCCCTATTCCGCAGATTATTTGAGGACGATACACGCACAACTGACGGCGATATTCAACCATGCGGTAAACTTTTATAATCTTCCCTACAATCCGGCAAGGCGGGCGGGGACGATTGGGAGCGAAGCCGTTAAGGAAATGGACTTTTGGACGAAAGAGGAATATCTGAAATTTTCCGAAGCCATGATGGATAAGCCCCGTTCCTATTATGCGTTTGAAATGCTCTACTGGTGCGGTATGCGTTCCGGCGAACTCCTTGCCTTAACGCCTGCTGATATTGATTTTGAGAAGCAGACGGTCACAATCAGCAAGACTTTCCACCGTTCCAAAGGGCGTGACATTATCACAAGCCCTAAGACGAAAAAGAGTAACCGCACAATCAAAATGCCAACCTTTCTCTGTGAGGAAATGCAGGAGTACATCAAAATGCTTTATGACATCAAGCCGGACGAAAGACTGTTTTCGGTCACAAAATCTTATCTTAGCCATGAAATGGAGCGTGGAGCAAAACAGGCAGGAGTAAAGAAAATTAGGGTGCATGACCTACGCCATAGTGCAGTATCGCTCTTGTTGGATATGGGATTTTCTGTACTGGCGATTGGGGAGCGCATGGGGCATGAAGCGGAGAAAATAACTTACCGTTACGCCCACCTGTTCCCCACGGTTCAGACGGAAATGGCGGAGAAATTGGAAATGGAGAGAATGACAAAGGAGGACTAAAAGCATGGAGAAATCACTTGATTACAAAGGAAGATGGCGCAACCATACGGTGGCGTTCCGGGTATCGGACGAGGAAGCAAAGTTATTGAATGATTTGGTGGCATTATCGGGGCTGACAAAGCAGGACTACATCACAAGGCGGCTTTTATGCCGGGACGTTGTGGTGCAGGGCAATCCGAGGGTGTATAAGGCACTGAAAAATCAGATGGCGGCAATCCATGAGGAATTGAAGCGAATGGAAAGCATAAGCCCGGACAATGACGAACTGCTCTATACGTTACAAGTTATTGCAATCACATTAGACGGACTGAAAGGGGAAGATGAATGACAAGTAAAATAAAAACGACTGCTCCCGTATCATCTGTTGGCGCAGATGGGGAACAGCCGAACAAAAAAATATCCAATGAAATTATAGCAAATGAAAACGTAAAAAACAATCTGCAAGCCACAAATTGCCCGGAGAAATCCGGGCAGGGCGGCGGGCTTCAAACCGTTTCCATGACAGAACTGTATGATACGGTTTACCCGCCTAGAACGCCTGTTGTGGACGGTTTTTTGTATGGAGGCACTTACCTCTTTGTGGGTGCGCCAAAAGTAGGCAAATCGTTCTTCATGGGACAGCTTGCCTACCATGTGGCTATGGGGCTTCCGCTGTGGAATTATCCAGTGAGAAAAGGGACGGTGCTATACCTTGCACTGGAAGATGATTACGCAAGGCTTCAGCGGCGGCTGTCCGTCATGTTCGGCGTGGAGTGTGCGGACAATTTATTTTTTGCAACGCAGGCAAAGACGCTGAATGAGGGACTGGACGGAGAATTGGAGGGCTTCATCAAAGAGCATAAGGACGCAAGGCTGATTATCATTGACACGCTCCAAAAGGTGCGTGAGGTCGGCGGGGACAGGTACAGTTATTCCAGTGACTATGAGATTGTGACAAAGTTAAAATCATTCAGTGATAAATATGGTGTCTGCCTGTTGGTGGTTCACCACACCCGCAAGTTGGAGTCCGAGGACAGCTTTGATATGATTTCCGGCACAAACGGGCTTCTCGGTGCGGCAGACGGGGCGTTTATCATGCACAAGAAAAAGCGCACGGACAACACGGCAGTCATGGATATTGTAGGGCGTGACCAGCCCGATCAAGAATTGACGATAGAATTTGACCGGGAACAGTGCATTTGGAAATTTCAGAAAGCGGAAACAGAACTTTGGAAACAGCCACCCAATCCATTACTGGAAGCAATCAACGAATTTCTGACAGGGGAAATGCAGGAATGGGAGGGAACGGCAACGGAACTTCTGAAACAGTTGCCGGATATGCAGTTGTCGGCGAATGTGCTTTCCCGGAGATTAAATGTAGTGAACAGCCAGTTGCTTAATGACTATGGCATTTTCTACGATAACAAGCGGGGGCATGAGAGAAAAATTATTCTGAAACGGCTAGAGCAAAAAGAGTAACGCGCGACGATATGCGTCGGTTGCGACGGTATTTTTGATAGCGGGGCGGTATAGAAAATACCGTCGCTATCGACGCAAACCGACGCATGGGGGAGTAGTAAAGCGGCGGATAGCCGTTCACCGTCCGCAAGGACGGTATGCTGTCCAACGGACAGCTTGCCCCCGGCAGGGCGCAAAGGCACTTTTGATAGAGCGTAGCCTGTCGAAAGTGCTTTTGCGTTACTTTCGCAGAAAGTAACAAAGGCTATGCGCCGGGCGGCGCATTAAAAAATAGAGAATGTGGAGGATATGCCTATTGGAAAGGACGATTAGCGGCATGATGGGGAAAGGCTCGGTCAATCACAATACGAGAGCCTTTAGCGCAAAGAATGTAGATAAGGAACGAAGCCGGGATAACGTGGAATTTTGCCACTCGGATATAAAAGAGGTCTATCACACTCTTTTTGATGAAGCACTGGAACGCTACAACACAAAACAGAAACGGAGTGACCGAAAGATTGACGATTACTATGAGAAGATACGCCGGGGAAAGCAGGAGAAATTATTTTATGAGGTAATCTTTCAAATCGGCAACAAGGACGATATGAACGTGCAGAGCAATGAGGGGCAGTTGGCGAAAGAGATTTTATGCGAGTTTATGGAGCAGTTTCAAAAAAGAAATCCGAACCTGTTTGTATTCTCTAGCCACTTGCATATGGACGAGCAGACACCGCACATTCACATTGATTTTGTTCCATTTATTCGTAACAGCAAGCGTGGGCTTGATACGAGAGTTTCCCTCAAAGGCGCATTAGCAGAACAGGGCTTCAAAGGCGGCACAAGGGGAATGACAGAATGGAATGAATGGATTGAAGCGGAGAAGCAGGAACTGTCAAAAGTCATGGAGCGGCATGGCGTACAGTGGAAACAGTTAGGCACGCATAGCAAGCATTTGTCGGTACTTGATTTTGAAAAGCAGGAACGGCAGAAAGAGGTTACGGAACTGGAACAGACAATCTCCGGCAGTAAAGAGAAATTATCCGATATTCTTCATCAGCAGATAGCGGCAGGGCAGGAAACGGAGCAGATACGGAAAGAGGGCGAAGCGATCCGGCAGGAAGTATCGGAACTTTCCGTAACAAATCTTCTTTTGAGAGAGCAGACGGAAACACTGACAGAGGACAAAGAAAAGCTGTTATCCGAAAATGAAAAATTGGAGAAACAGCAGAAAAAGTTACAACAGGAAATCAACAAAATGGTACAGTCAAAGGAAGTCATGGAGCGCAATATACACGCTTATGATGAAGATATGAAATGGCAGTTGGCAGAGCCGGGCGCATTGATGAGCGCAAAGAATTATCGGGATAAAAAGGCACTTCCGCTTGTGGAGAAATTAAAAGAAGTGGTAAAAAATCTGACTATCAAATGCGTACAGCTTACAGAGCAAAGCAGGAAGCTGACCGCCAAAGTGGACGGACAGCAGAAACAGATTAGCCGCTTGACGGACAAGGTTATGGAGCAGAGCAACACAATAGACCGATTGCAGGAAAAAGCGTATGATTTGGGGCGTTTGGAGCGTCATTTAGGCAGGGAACAGGTGCAGTCGATAGTAGAGAAGTCAAAGGCATTAGAGCAGGCAGAAAGGGCAAAGAAACGCCCGAAACGTACCTTTGAAATGAGCCGATAGGAAAGGGGATTGATAGGATATGACGGATATGGAGAAGAAAGTAATGATACGGCTGTGTGCTAAAATCGTGGCAGAAACAGACCTTTATGAAACGGACAAGGAAGTGCAAAATCTGATAGATTGGGTATGCCTGTCTGAACAGATAAAAGAAAACAATAATACAATCCGCAATCTGACCGGAGAATATAAAAAGATAGAGCCGGATTGCCGGGAGGGAGTGCGGGCGCAGTTGGAGCGTATGAAAGAACTCTGCAAAGAGCGCAACAGTTTGTACGAGAAGCAGAATGACTTGAAAGGACAGAAATACAAAATAGAAAAATCATTAGAACGATAAGAAATGCGGGGTGTGGCGATTGCTATGCCCTGTATTTTAAGGTTGAAGATAGAGGATAAAAGTGGTATAACTAAAATGTGAAAAATATAGACAAAGTGATTTGTCGGAAAATTTTAGCAGTGATTTATTGGAGGGTATGTATATGAACAGATGTAAAAAGATAGCAATATCTGTATGTGTTTTTATGACAGCATTAAATGTTGTTGCTTGTGGACAAGCAACAGGAGATGAAGTTGTCAATACGGATGAACCTTCTACAAGACAGCAAGAAAGCAGTGTGCAGACAGTTGAAGGTACAGATTTGGAAATAAAAGAAGATGAAACTGCAAATGCAGATGAATCTTCTGGAAATCAACAAGAAAGCAGTATGCAGACAGTTGAAAGTAAAAATTTAGAAACGGAAGAAGATAAAACCATTGGTGCAGAAGAATCCAAT
Source organism: Clostridia bacterium (assembly GCA_910575725.1). Taxonomy (GTDB): domain Bacteria; phylum Bacillota; class Clostridia; order Lachnospirales; family Lachnospiraceae; genus Laedolimicola. The sequence goes on from CAJTFE010000010.1 coordinate 110,746, forward strand.
GCGCAAACGGGTGAGAATATAGGTACAGAAATGACAACAGAAGAATTATTAGACTTGTTTATCAATGGTTCAATAAGTGCAATCAGTTCCGAGGATTCTACATCGGCACTCTATATTACCGATTTAGATATGGATTCTTATTCCATTGGTGAAAGAGTCGATCTTGACAATGATGGAGAAAATGAACTGATTATTTGCGGACCTTATGGTGGCATATATCTTGATGCGCGTGATAATAAGGTTTATGAATTTGCTGTGGGAGAGGGTGATGCGCTTGTGCTTTCTTATGTTGTTTATAATGGCTCCACATGGATTATGCACAGCAACAGAATGAATACAGGATATGAAGCATACCATATGGAAAAATTTGAAGGAGCAGATAATTTAGTTGCAGAAATGAGTTTTTATGAAGAACTTGTTGATGAAGATAATGTGGAGGGCGAAGAAAAATATACATTGAATGGAACGGAAATATCTTATGATGAGTATTTTGAATTATGCAGCAAGATTTTTGCAACTGAAGAAACTACAACTAAATGATAACTTTCATATTTGTTGATTAAGGTAGTGGCAAGTGGCAAATTGATATATTCCCTGTTAATGTTCTTTATACATGGTGCTAGCACCATGTAATTTAAGATAATTAAGGAGAAAATTAGTGTTTGGCTTATGGTTAGTGTTTGTTACGCATTAACTCTTTTGAAATCCTTATTTTGCAAGGAATTTTAGACTCAAAAAAGGCATAGGTGGTATATTATACATTTATCTTAAAAAAGTGCTTTTACTGCGTAACATTTCAAAAATGGGTTGCTAAATTACCGGGATTTGCTATAATAAATGCGTGGCAACATTTTGGCAACAGAAAATCAGCAAGCCATAATAAATGATGTAATTGATATAAAAACAGGCGTGTATTTGTATAAAACTTAAACAAATGAAGTTAAGAACAACAAAGAACACGCCGAGTTCGAGTGAGAGGGTAAATCCTCGCAAGTCTTGAAAAATCAGGACTTGCGGGGATTTTTTAATTGGCGGTGGGTACGATTTGGGTACAGATTTTTTAATCCAGATTATTGTTTATCAAACGGTGTTCTGTATCCTCCATAACTTGGTCGTGGAGCCGTTGGATGCTCAGGTCGAAAAAGGCATCTCCATGCTGTTCAGGGTAAGTGTCCATCCAGCGGTCATAATCCGTTTCGGCTTTAATGAGAGCCTCCCCACGTTTTTTTGCATCTTTGATTTCATTGCATTTTTCTACATCTTCTAAAAATTTCTCGTAACGCTGGCACCATGCGTTCATCAGCGTCAAGGTTTCAAAACGTATACCAACTGTATCATTGCCTTCCTCATCTTTGCACTCAAAAAGATGTCCGTTGTACTGCCGGGCAATCTGGAATAGGCGGTGCATGGCTTTAATCATGTCAAAATCGGAATTTTCCAGTACCTCCGGATTGACGGCAAGGGCATTTGCTATTTTTTCAAGTGATGAAGGCTTGGGATTGCGTCTGCCGCTTTCGTAAGCACGAATATAGGCTTCGCTTGCACCAACTAATTCGCCTAATTGTTTCTGGGTAAGACCACGCTCTTTGCGGATGCGGCGTATATTTTCTCCAACAGTCATATGTCTGCCTCCTAAAGTTTTAGCTGTGTTTTTGCACTAAATCAATCATATCACATAAAGAGAAAAAAATAAAGCAAAAAAGATATTGACAAGAAACAAAAGTTACGATATGATAAAAACGAAACATAAAGATACTATACAGAAACAAATATTAAGAAAGAGAGGAAATAACATGAATGAAAAGATTTACTACAATGCAGCAGATATTGCAGCAATGCTCGGCATCAGTATGGGAAAATCCTACAAGATTCTGAGAGAGATGAACAACGAATTATTTTCTAAAGGCTTTCTCACAATCGCAGGAAAAATCCCTGTAGCCTATTTCAAAGAAAAATGGTATGGGGCGGCAAAGGAGGCAAGTGTATGAGCTGTAATGCAAAGAAAGATCCAAACGGTACTTGGAGAATACAGTACCGTTGGACAGATTGGACAGGGGCAAAAAAGAAGTCGCAGAAAAGAGGGTTTAAAACAAAGAAGGAAGCGGAAGAATGGTATGCGCACTTTCTATTACAACAATCTTCTGATCCTACAATGACGCTGGCTGACTTTTGGGAGATTTACAAGGTGGATATGGAAAAGCGTCTGCGGAAAACGACCATGAAACAGAAAGAGTATGTGATGAATGATAAGGTTCTGCCTTACTTTGGCAGTACGCCAATCAATGAAATCACAGCTCCTATGATAAGAAAGTGGCAGGGTGAAATGATGGAGAAAGGCTTCAAGCCTACCTATCTGAAAACCATACATAATCAGCTCAGCGCAATTTTAAATTATGCAGTTAATTTTTATGATTTGCGCTCCAATCCATGCCGAAAAGCAGGAAGTATGGGAAAGAGCAGGGCGGATGAAAGACCATATTGGACTTTGGAAGAATTTCAGAAGTTTTCGGATGCAATTATGGATAAGCAGGATTCATGGGTTGCATTTCAGATTTTATTCTGGACGGGGATGCGTCTGGGAGAACTGCTTGCCCTTCAGGTAAAAGACGTAAACTTTGAGGAAGGTACGATTACCGTTGATGAATCTCTTGCAAGGATTGACGGAGAGGATTTAATTACTGCTCCGAAAACGGAGAGTTCCATAAGAGTAATTACCATACATAAGGAATTACAGGAAGCAATCAAAGAGTATATTTCAACACTCTATCGGGCAAGGGCAGGCACACGTCTTTTTGCAGGGAGGACAAAGAGCTTCTTTGAGCATGAAATGGAACGGGGAATCAAGCTGTCAGGTGTAAAAAAGATTACTGTCCATTGTACCAGACACAGTCATGCGAGTATGCTTGTGCAGATGGGGTTCAGTCCTGTTGAGATTGCAAAGCGGCTAGGGCATGGGAAAGTAACGACTACGATTGAAACATATTGTCATCAGTCTATGGATGCGCAGATAAAGATTGCGGACAGGCTTGGAAAAGTGGAGAGGGGTGAGGAAGGTGGCGTGTAAGCGTGAAGCAAGGTTTCGGCGAAATACAATCGCTTTTTGGCTGAGTGATGAGGAAAAAGCACAAGTAGAAGCAAGGATTATCTTGTCGGGACTTCCCAAAGGAGATTATTACCGCAAAGCCATATTGGGACAGGAAGTGACGGTAACTGCCGGAAATTATATGTCTAACAGAGTTGCAAAAGTTTTAGAGCAGATATTGGAGCATCTGAAAAATGGGAATACAGAAGATGAAAAATTATTGCTGGAATTGGTAAAGCAGTTGTTAGAAATCGGACAGAATGAAAATGCCCCTGCTGGTAACAGGGACATTTCAGAAATAGATTAGGTTGTTGGCGCAACTTAATCTAAATATAAAAAGGATAAGCCTCTTTATATATCTTGCAGATTTATTATAGCAGAGGCTTTTCCGAATGAAAAGGAGGATAAGCAGTAAAATTGAATATTTTTTCAGAAATAAAGGAACATTTGACTGCAAGGCAGGCAGCGGAATATTATGGTCTGAAAGTTAAGAGAAATGGGACTACCTGCTGTCCGTTCCATGATGATAAGCATCCAAGCATGAAAATTGATAAAAATTATCACTGTTTTGCCTGTGGTGTGGGTGGAGATGCGATTGATTATGTTTCCCGTATGTTTGGATTGTCACAATATGATGCAGCACTAAAGCTGATAGAGGATTTTGCTCTGCCTATTGATACAAAAGGAAATAAAGATTTAAGCGTACAGGAAAAAGAACGTATCCGCAAGAAAAAGACAGAGCGTGAAAGAATAGCGCATATTAAAGAGCGTTTTGAAAAATGGAGCAGTCAAACGATTGATATGTTGAGAAATTGTATCTTGGAGATTGACAAAGTAAATCATTTCCTCGTTGGAAAACCGCTTGACATTATTTTTTCGGAAGATTATGCACGAATGCTCCATGCAGAGCCGCTTATCAATTACTGGCTGGATATTCTGTGTATGGGAGATATTTCAGAAAGACAAGAGTTGTTTTTAATGGATAGGAAGAAGGTGGAGGAAATTGCAGCAAAAGTCTGTGCAGGCAGAAAACGAATTATGGGATGCAGTCGGGGAAGCGCTTGATATGGAAATGAGTACAGTGGAGGACGTGCTGGAATCACTTGCAAGAACACAGAAAGGGAATGTGAAATCTTCCATCGAAAACTGCATGACTATTTTATACAGAGATCCGGTATTGAAAGATGCCATATGCAAAAATGAGCTGACAAATAAAATTGATATTATAAAGCAACTATTGTGGAAACGGAATGGAAGTTGCATTACCGATGTAGATATGTACCAAATCCAGCGATACATAGAAACAAATTATGGAATTTCCAGTGATAAGGCAATTAACAAGGCAGTCAGCATTGTGGCAAGTGAAAAAAGTTATCACCCAATCAGAAATTTTCTTGAAGCCTTACATTGGGATGGGAAAAACAGAATTTCAAGTCTGTTACCTCGTTTTCTTGGAACAGATGATAATGAATATACAAGGGAAATTATGCGGCTTTTGATGATGGCGGCAATACACCGGATTTATGAGCCGGGATGTAAGTTTGAGATTATGGTCTGCCTTGTGGGTGGTCAGGGTGCAGGAAAGTCTACATTTTTCCGTTTCCTTGCTGTCAATGATGAGTGGTTTACAGATGATTTGAAACGTATGGATGATGAAAATGTTTACAGCAAAATGCAGGGGCATTGGATTATTGAAATGTCGGAAATGCTTGCCACTGTCAATGCAAAAAGCATTGAAGATATTAAATCATTTTTGAGCAGACAGAAAGAAACATACCATATTCCGTATCAGACTTATGCGGAGGACAGACCAATACAGTGTATTTTTGTCGGCACATCAAATAATCTTGATTTTCTGCCGTTGGACAGGACAGGAAACAGAAGATTTGCGCCTGTTTTGGTTCATCAGGAGCGTGTGGAGAAACATATTCTTGAGAATGAAAAGGAGTCGAGAGAATATATTGTGCAGGCATGGGCGGAGGCTATGGTTATCTATAAAAATTGTCCACATGAATTGAAGCTGTCAAAGGCAATGGAAGAATATCTGAAGGAGATACAGAAACAGTTTATGCCAGAAGATACAAAGGTTGGAATTATTCAGGCGTGGTTGGACGATTGTACAGACGAATATGTATGCAGCGAGATGATTTACAGAGAAGCATTGCGACATGAGTACGAAGAACCGAAACAATGGGAGATTAAGGAAATTAACAGCATTATGAATACCTGTATTGACGGGTGGGAGAAAATCAGTTCTCACAGGTTCGGCAGGTATGGATTGCAGCGTGGTTGGAAACGAAGAACCAATATGCAGGGATTTTCACCGTTGCCGGAGAATGCGAAGACACCTTTTAAGGAATAAATGACAGAATGGGTTTTTTTGTACTTTGGGTATCTTCATATTTTCGATTTGCTGTATGCCAACAAATTGGTTGGCAGAACAAAACGAGAATAACGAAGTTACCCAGACATCAGAAAGAGCGGCAGTATATTTTAAACTCTTTTTTATCCGGTTTACAGGGTGCGTTTACATTTTTGTAAACGGTAAGTTTACAGCGGAATATAAGAAAATCAAGGCTTTCAGCCATTTGTAAACGGTGTAAACAGAAAAAACTGAAAACGCAATAACAAGATTAACAATAATATGGAGGACATTTATGATGCAGAAATATAACAATACAAGAATCATTATCGGGCTGGATCATGGCTATGGTAACATAAAAACAATGCACAGAGTATTTAGAACAGGAGTGGAATGTTTTGAAGAAGAACCGATAGTCAGCACGAATTATATCAAATATAAGGATAAGTATTATGTGATTGGGGAGAATCATTTGATTTATCAGGGCAACAAAACAGATTCACAGGACTTCTTTATCCTTACGCTGGCAGGACTGGCAGAAGAACTGAAAGTTCGGGGACTGCATGAGGCGAAAGTGCTGCTGGCGGTTGGACTTCCTATTGCATGGGCAAAAAGTCAAGCAGCGGATTTCAAGAAATATCTGATGCAGGAGCAGGAACTGTTTTTCTCATTTCGTAAAGAGAAATATAAGGTGTATTTGTGCGGAGTTGAAGTGTTCCCACAGGGATTTGCGGCAGTATGTAATGCTGGTTCGATGAAAGGTTTTAACATGATAGCGGATATCGGAAATGGCACGATGAACGTGATGCAGATTATTGACGGCAGACCGTTAGAGAAAAGCCTTGTGACGGACAAATTCGGTGTGTCTATCTGTATGAAGGAAATTCAAAAGGAATTGTCTAAGTCAGCAGGGGAAAGCATACCAGAGATTATGATTGAACCAATATTGATAAACGGTTTGCAGGGCAGGAATGATGTAACAGCTAAAACTGTGGAACGGATTGCTACAAGATATACAGAGGATATTTTAAAACGCTTGGTTGATTATGGATATAAGGAAAATTTAGTTCATCTCTATGTGATTGGTGGAGGCGGTTGTCTGCTCAGGTATTACAGCAATATTGCTTCAAAAGGGAATGTAACTTTTATTGAAGATATTTGTGCTAATGCAAAAGGATATGAGTACCTTGCAATGCAGAAACAGCGCAGGCAGGTAGTGTAGAAATGAGGTTATGGAATGAGAAAGACCTATAAATGCAGCAATATAAAATTCTGTATGGAAGATGAAAAGCAGCGCAGGACATGGGAATTTTTACAGAGCATTACGCGAAAAGACGGTTCTTATGGGAAGATACTTTCTGATGCGTTTGTGGAGGCTGTTAATGGGAAAACAAGGCTTGGAGAGAATAAAGTTGGAAATGGCTCTGTTGTTCTGGATGAAAATGCCACTGACATTTTTGAAGAAATGCTGGACAGGGTGTTAGAAGAAAAATTTCATGAGATGCTCCATAAATTACAAGAAGTTCTTGCAGAGCAAATCAGCAGAGGCTTTAGAGAATATGTTACTGATTTTCACTCTGGTGTGGATGCTTCTGCTGATAAAACTGATATAGACGGAATGGAGCAGATGCAGGAGCCGGAATTATCAGAGGATATGATGGCGTTTGCATTTGCAATGGGCGAATAGGCGGTTCCGAATTTTTATATTTGGTACTCAATCCTGAAAAGGAAGTCTATAGAGCGGTGCCGAAATGTTTTGTTCGGTACTGTTGCCCAAAGCGAATGACGGCTGTATTTTGCCGGAATGAGCAGTCTGTCTTGAGAATTTTCGCGACAGACTACGGATGCCGTCAGGCAGAATACCCTCGGAGAGCGCCTTACTTCTGATGCGTATGCGTCAGAAGTAATAAGGCGTTACTTTTGACAAAAGTAACAAAACCGTAGTTAGTCTTGATACATAAAAATATGAGAAAGAGAGTGATGCATTGGCAGCAAAAACAATTTCTTTTCCAAAAGGGAAAGGTCATCTTACGCACAATAATAGGGAATTTATCTGCAATAATGTGGTGCCGGAAAGAACATCTTGGAACCGGATTTACATACAAGAGCCGTTAAAGGATGCTTATGAGAAATGCTTCGGACAGGCACTTCGGGATTATAATGTGGCGCAGAAACGTAAAGACAGGCAGAAAGACGATTATTTGAAAGAGATAGAGAACTCTGGTAACAAGGAAAAGACATTTTATGAAAATATCGTACAGATAGGAAAAAAGGCAGATACTCCGGTTACGGACGAAAACGGCGTGTTGACAGAGGAGGCAAAAGCGGCGATAGAGGTCTTAGACCGCTATGCAAAGACTTTTCAAGAACGTAATCCGAATTTATATTTATTTAACTGTGTGATGCATTTGGACGAGGCAACGCCGCACCTGCATATAGATTATATCCCTGTGGCTCATGGATATAAAAAAGGCATGAAAACACGCAACAGCCTGACAAAAGCATTCCAGCAGATGGGATTTGCAAAGGCTGTCAGCAGAAAGCAGAATGAAACGGTTGCGTGGCAGGAACGGGAGAGGGAGTATCTGACAGAACTGTGCAGGGAGCAGGGGATTGAAATAGAAGTCCTCGGTATACAGAGGGATAACCTGTCGCTGCCAGAATATAAGGCGGCAATGCGTGAGGTGGAGCAGTTGGAACAGCAGGCAGTGGTGCTGGATAAGCGGAATGAGGCTCTTGAACAGCAGGATGATGATTTTGCGCAGAAAACATCGGAACTTTGCGGACAGGTGCAGGAAATGGAGGCGCAAAATAATGAGCTGGTTTTACAGGCACAGAAACTTACAGAGCAGATTGAGGAAGCGGAGGCAAAAGAGAAAGCGGCGAAGGAAGTACTTGCGAAACATGATTTAAAGGCGGAAACATTTAAAATGATTTCAAAGGAAGTGGCAGCGGAAACAAAAAGTATGAAAAGTGTTGATAATTTATATATTATAGCAGAGGACAGGGTATGGCGTGTAGCTGTACCTTGTTGTATTTGAGGTAAGAATATTATGTGAAATTGTTTTAAAATACACTTGCTATTATTCCAAAGCTGGAATATAATATATGACAGGTCAAGTCGTGAACACGGAGGATGGATATGGAATACTTAACAGTAAAAGAAACAGCTCAAAAGTGGGGTATTTCTGGAAGAAGAATAAACACATTGTGTAATGAAGGCAGAATAGCAGGTGCAGAGAAAAAGGGGCTTATGTGGCTGATACCAAAGGATGCCGAAAAACCTGCTGATTTGAGATATGGCAAAAAACAAATGACTGAGGAGAACAAATAAATGGCGAATTTAGCAATCGATGTGATGTGGGATGATAGCCCTGTGGATGTTACAGCAGAGGCAAACTTTATATGGAGTATTGCGAACAAATTAAGAGGTTCTTATATGCCCGATAAATATGGTGACGTTATTATCCCTATGACGATTATCAGACGTTTTGAATGTGCTTTGCTTGATGATGAAGTGAAAAGAAAAGATGTTATCGATACTTTTAAACAGAATCCGAACTACCCGGAAAAAGCATTATTTAGAAAATCAGGTTTTCAATTTTATAATACCAGCGATTATACGTTACAGGAGCTTTGCAACGATGCTGACCATGTGGCAGCAAATTTTAGAGCATATATAGCAGGATTTTCCGCAAATGTGCAGGATATTTTGAAAGAGCTGGAAATGGAGCAGCATATCAACAAGATGGACAAGGATGGATGCCTGTATTCGGTAGTCAAAGCGTTTTCAGAATTGGATTTAAGCCCCAGAACTTTTGACAGTATCAAAATGGGGTATATATTTGAAAACCTGATAGGCAGATTCTATCAAAATGTGGATGCCGGGCAGTTTTATACGGGCAGGGATATTATTAAATTGTTGGTATCGCTTCTGATTTCGGAGGGATGTGATGACATTTTTGATGCGGGGAAGATAATAACAGTCTGTGATCAGGCATGTGGTACAGGTGGTATGCTTTCAACAGCATACAGCTATCTCAAGCATTATAATCCTTCTGCGGATGTGCGGTTGTTTGGACAGGAAATGATGGGGCAGTCTTATGCGGTAGGTCTGGCGGAGATGCTGATTAAAGGACAGAATGCCGAGAACTTTCGCCATGCGGATACCTTAAAAGAGGACTGTTTTGAAGGCACAAAGATGCGGTTCTTAATTGAGAATCCGCCTTTTGGTACACCGTGGTCTGGAAAGGACGCAAAAGCAGGACAGGAAGATGCTGTAAATGCTGAATATGCAAAAAGATTTCATGGACGGTGGGGCGCAGGTCTTCCAAGCGGTGGCGATTCACAGCTTTTATTTTTGCAGTCAGCGGTTGCAAAGCTGGATGAACAACAGGGAAGGGCAGCCATTATTGAAAATGGTTCTCCACTTTTTACAGGCGGCACAGCATCAGGGGAATCACAGGTAAGAAGGTGGTTATTGGAGAATGATTTGATTGAGGCGATAATCCAAATGCCGACAGAATTGTTTTACAACACAGGTATCAGTACTTATGTGTGGATATTGTCAAAAAACAAAAGAAAAGAGAGAATAGGAAAGATTCAGCTTATAGATGCCTCTGGTATCTGCCATAAACTGCGCAAGCCTTTGGGCAACAAGAAAAATGAATTTAGTCCGGAGGACAGAAAAAAGATAACAGAGTTATATGCCGATTTTACAGAAAATGAGTACAGCAAGATTTATGATAATACGGAGTTTATTTACAAAGAGTATGCAGTAATGCAGCCTTTACAGAGAAGCTATTCTATTACAGAGGATAGTATACAGGCAATGCTGCGGCAGGGTACACTAAAAAATCTGTGGGATGAAATAAAAGTAGCGCAGTTGGAGGAATTGGGAACTGCGATTACAGGGAAAGAACAGAAGGCACTTGATAATTTTTATAAGAACAAGCCAGTGTATGATGCAATCCTTGATGTATTACAATCATCGGTATCCAATCAAAAATGGTTTTCTCCTAATGAATTTATGCCAGTGATAACAAAAATTCTTTCGAATGTAGCAGATAATAAGATAATACAGAAGATTGCGGATGGTCTTTCAGTTATGGACAAGGAAGCGGTAATACAGAAGGATAAGAAAGGGAACATTCTGTTTGATAAGTCTACGAAAGATACGGAAATCGTAAAGGTAGAAGAAGATATTGATTCTTATATGGAAAGGGAAGTGCTGCCTCATATACCAGATGCAGTAGCATTCTGGGAAGAGAATCTTGAAGCGAAGAACCCTGTTATCAGAACAGGAGCGGAGATTCCCTTTACGAGGTATTTTTATAAGTATCAACAGCCGACACCGAGTGAGGAACTGGAAGCCAAATTCAGTGAATTGGAGCGGTTGGTTAGTGAACGTGTGGCGAAGTTGTTTGGGGGTATATAATATGGCAGAACTAAAGGACAGAGGAACTGAATGGTTGGGGGAGATTCCAGATTCGTGGCGATTATCACGTATAGGAAGTGTATATGAGTTGAGAAATACAAAGGTTAGTGATAAGGTATATCCCCCTCTTTCAGTAACGAACAAAGGAATTGTTCCTCAACTCCAAACAGCAGCAAAAACTAATGCACATGATGATAGAAAGTTGGTAAAGAAAGGTGACTTCGCTATCAATAGTCGTTCTGATAGGAGAGGTTCGTGCGGTATCTCATCATGTGAGGGGTCTGTGTCGCTGATAAATACAATTCTTGCACCATTGGGAGAGATGAATCCACGTTATTATGACTGGCTCTTTCATACAGTACAATTTGGCGATGAATTTTATAAGTGGGGACATGGTATAGTAGATGATTTGTGGACAACAAACTGGCAGGACATGAAGAAAATTACGATTCCTATGCCTGATTTGGATGAACAAGAGAGAATTGCAGCATTTTTAGATGCTAAATGTTCAGAGATAGATGTGCTTACTATGGATATTCAAGCAGAGATTGATACATTGGAAGAATACAAACGCTCCATAATTACAGAAAAAGTAACAACAGGATTAAGTCCAGATGTGGCAATGAAGGACAGTTGTATTGAATGGATAGGTATGATTCCTTCATCGTGGAATATTCACCCTGTGTACTATTATTATGGAGAGCGCAAAGCAAAAAATTATGATTTAAAAGAACAGAATTTATTATCACTCAGCTATGGGAAAATTGTCCGTAAGGATATCAATGCAAGCGGTGGTCTTTTGCCAGCAAATTTTAGTACATATAACATTGTAGAAGCTGATGATATTATAATAAGGTCTACTGATTTGCAAAATGATAAACGGAGCTTGCGAACAGGTCTTGTGATCGAACATGGAATAATTACTTCTGCATATATTGACCTTGTGCCTAAATCCAGTGTGAACTCAAAATATTTTCATTATCTGCTTCATGCGTATGATATTATGAAGGTATTTTACAATATGGGAAATGGTGTAAGGCAAGGACTAAATTATAGTGAATTTTCTAAACTTATGGTAATCGCTCCTTCAAGAGAGGAACAGCAGGAAATTGTAGATTATTTGGACAATAAATGTGAACAAATAGATTCCATAATCGAAACAAAAAAACAGCAATTAACAGTTCTTGATGAGTATAAAAAAACAATTATTTATGAATATGTAACAGGGAAGAAAGAGGTGGTTTGATGTCATTTACAAGAGTTTCAAAAGAAGCTGAGGAAGTCTTAATGGAAATATTGGAGCATGAACACGATAGTGATTACTGGAAAATTCGTTTTGATAGATTGTCAAATCGTGATGATATTGTGTTGAGGGGATGCTTTAAAGAATTACGAGAAAGTGGACTTATCAATGCCGAATATGCAGATAACTATCCGTATCTGATAACTATACTAAAAGATGGTTATTTGTACGAAAAGCATTTGGAAGAGGAGAAGAATGCTGAACTGACTCCATTTGAAAGAGAACTCAATGAACTTCTGAAACGGGCAAAAAATATCAAAGCACCAATTAATACTGTACCGCCTAATATGAGTAAGGATGAATATAATAAACCCAGTGAAATATGGATGAATGATGTACAGATTTTTTACAACAATTATCTTAAAGACCATGCTTTGGGCGATAGGATAAAGACATTGTTATTTCATAGAGGATTGGGAGCATATGGGGATTTAGTGGCAGCACTTACAAGTGTGAGTAAAGATAGGAAATTTATTGATAGAGTGAATGGAGTGCAGGAAGTTTTAGTGCCTAAATATCAGGCAAAAGCAATACCGGAATATGATGTGTTCATATCCCATGCAAATAAGGATAAGGAAGAACTGGTAGAAGATTTATATAAATCTTTAGATAAGTTGGGAATACAAATATTTTATGATAAAGAATCTATTGAATGGAGAGATAACTGGAAGGATAAGATATTGAATGGTGTTAAAAAAGCTGAGTTTGCTATTATTGTCATATCAGAAAACTTTTTTGGCAGAGAATGGACAGAAAAAGAACTTAAAGAACTATTATCGAGGCAAAACAGGAATGGACAGAAGCTAATACTTCCCATACTCAAAAATATAACAATGGAGCAATTACAGCAGGAATATCCATCAGTGGCGGATATTCAGGCGATAGATTCTAAAAATTATTCCACTGATGAAATAGCTTTGATGTTTGCGAAACAATTGATAAAGAGATTGAAGACCGAATAAAAGTGTTTGGGGAGGATACAATAAATGCAAAATGATGTGTTATCCGAAAAAGAATATCAGAAATACATATTGAAACGGCTTTCTGAAAATGGATATGAAATAAAGCCAGCTTCTAGGTATGACCGCTTTTTTGCAATAGACAGGGAAGCACTTTTTCGGTTTCTGAATACAACACAGCCTGATGAGATGGATGCACTCAGAAAAGTATACAAGTCCGATTTGGAAAATACGATTATTGGTGTTATCAATACGGAAGAAACGAAAACAAGAGGAAGCAGACTGGATGTATTAAAACATGGGATAGAAATTGCAAATCACAAGCTGGATCTTATGTATACAAAACCGGCAACCATATTCAATCCTGTGCTTAATAAGCTATATGAGCAGAATATTTTTTCCGTGTCAGAAGAAGTCTGGGCAAGTGACAAGGAAAGGATAGACCTTGTAATCTTTTTAAATGGTCTGGCAATCATAACATTTGAATTGAAATGCAATGCAGCGGGGCAGTCTTATCAGGATGCAATTTATCAGTACCGCACACAGCGCGACCCAAAGACAAGGCTTTTCAGGTGGAAAGCAGGGGCGTTGGTGGATTTTGCAATGGATTTGGAACAGGTCTATATGACTACGAAGCTGGACGGAGTATCAACGTTTTTCCTGCCCTTTAACATGGGAAAGGGAGAGGGCATTGATACAGGAGCAGGAAATCCGATTTATGAAGATAAATACAGCGTGTCCTATATGTGGGAAGATATTCTGCAAAAAGACACGCTGATTGAGATACTTAGTAAATTTATGTTCATTGAAGTCAAGGAAAAGAAAGACCCTGTGACAGATAAAATGAAACGCTCTGAAACGGTCATTTTTCCAAGATACCATCAGTTAGATGTTATCAGGAAGACAATGGCAGAGGTTGTGGCAACAGGTTCCAGCCAAAATTATCTGATACAGCATTCCGCAGGATCGGGCAAGACCAATTCCATTGCATGGCTGGCGCACAGACTGGCATCTCTGCACGATAAAGAGAACAAAATCATATTTGATAATATTATTATATGTACAGACAGGGTAGTTGTGGACAGGCAGCTCCAGCAGGCGGTAATGGGAATTGAACATAAGGCAGGGATGATTCGGGTTATGGATGAAAAGTGCAATTCCAATGACCTTGCGCTTGCGATTCAGGGAAATACGAAAATTATCGCCACTACAATACAGAAATTCCCGTACATTGTTGATAGTGTAAAGGGGCTGAAAAATAAAAAGTTTGCAGTTATTATAGATGAGGCTCATTCGTCTACTGCAGGTAAGAACATGGCAGCGGTAACAATGACGCTCGGCAATGGAGATAAATTGGTATATGATACGGAGGATATGATTGTTGACCAGATTTCCAAACAAGGAAAACAGGCGAATGTTTCCATGTTTGCTTTTACAGCAACGCCAAAGCCTACAACAATACAGCTTTTCGGACGGGAGAATACAAAGGGACAGAAAGAGGCATTTCATTTTTATACGATGAAACAGGCGATAGAAGAGGGCTTTATTCTGGATGTGTTGGATAATTACTTAAATTATGAAACTTATTACAAGCTGAATAAGGAAATTGAGGAAGATCCTACCTTGCAGACAAATGAAGCCAAAAGACAGATTGCCCGGTTTATTCAGCTACATGAAGTAAATATAGGACAGAGGGTAGAGATAATTATTGAACATTTCAGAACCTCGGTAATGCAGGAGTTGGGTGGACGCGCAAAGGCTATGGTTGTAACAGAATCAAGGGCAGGGGCGGTCAAATACAGACAAGCTTTTGAAGATTATACAAAGAAGAAAGGTTATACGAATATTCGTGCTTTAGTGGCGTTTTCCGGCAAGGTGACGCTGGAGGATAAAGAATATACAGAAGTAGGAATGAATGGCATATCAGAGAAAAATCTGCCTGACGAGTTTGACAAGGACGAGTATCAGGTACTCCTAGTTGCGGATAAATACCAGACAGGATTTGACCAGCCGAAACTGTGTGCCATGTATATCCTGAAAAAGTTGCATGGGGTGACTGCGGTACAGACACTTTCCAGACTGAACCGTATCTGCCCGCCTTATGAGAAGAAGACATTTGTGCTGGATTTTGTCAACAAATATGAGGATATCGTGGCGGCTTTTTCCAAATATTACACAAAGACAGTTCTTTCCAATTCGGTTACGCCCCGCGCAATTTATGATATTGAAGCGAAGATAGACGGATACTTTTTCTTAGACCCTGCCGATGTGGAATCCTTTAATAAAGTATTGTATGAATCGTCGCATACAGCGAAGGACAAAAAGCAGATGACCTTTTATTTGCAAAAAGCAAAACGTGTGATAGACGGCTTTGCAGATGATAAAAGAGGGCAGATTGCATTAGACATCAGGCATTTTATCAGGTTTTATGAATTTCTGTTACAGGCTTCCTGCTTTGAGGATGTGGAGCTGCACAAGAAATATAATTTCCTGTCCTATTTGATAGCATATACCAGGATTAATCATGGAGGGGGAGGCTATAATCTTGATGGCATGATTAGGGCATCTGAATTCCTCCAGAAAAAAGGAGAGGAACACAAGAAAAGCAATATAACTGCAAGTCCTGTGATGAAGCTGCCCACAGCATATGATATTGTATTGAGTCCTGCAAAGGAAGAGCGCCTTTCACAGATTATCAGAGAGATAAACAGCAGGACAGGCAGACAATATGACAATGATGTTGCAATCAAGGCAGCATTGCAGATTCGGGATATTATGAAAAAGTCCGAGGAACTAAAGACCAGCGCAAAGAATAATTCGGAACAGGATTTTGAATTTGCGTATTTTGACCATGTTGACGATGCGCTGATAGATGGATTGGAGCAGAATCAGGATTTCTTTACCCTGCTTTTGCAAAATGATGAAATTAAACATGAAGTGCTGGGGCTGTTTTTGAGTGATACTTATCATAGTTTGCGGAATGGGGAAAATGTGGGAAGTGGGATTGTATATCAATATGACAATTTAAAACCAATGATGGTTGCGGAAAAGCCTGTGAATTATGGGAGTAAGGAAGAATAACAAGATATAATGTATTATTAGAGCATAAATAACTGCGAAATACATAGGGAAAGTTTTATAATACTATAAATTTTGAATTCGCTACACAGTGTGTAGCGAATTGGAAGGAGTGCAGAAGTGTCAAAATTAGATTTGATAGACAGTGAAGAAGAACGTCAGTTTTACAGAGACATTCACGAGATATTGGAACATGCAAAAAATATAGCCTATGCGGCAGTTAATGATATTATGACTTATGCTTATTGGGATATTGGAGAGAGAATTGTTGAACAAGAACAAAAAGGGGCATCTAAGGCAAAATATGGCTCATATCTGATAAAGAGACTGGCACAAGAACTTTCGGGTGAATATGGTTCGGGTTTTTCTGTTGCGACTATTAGGAATTGCAGACAGTTATATTTGACATTTTCAAAAGAATCATATGGTTATTCAATGCTTGGAAAAGTTCATTGGTCTCATCTTAGGACTATAATGAGGCTGGATGATGAGGATGAACGCAATTTCTATTTAAATGAAACCGCAAATGAATATTGGTCTGTAAGAGAGCTGGAACGTAATATAAAGTCGGGTTATTATAAGCGTATTCTTTCAACACAGTTTCCAGATAAAGCAGGACAAACGCCCAAATTTGTAAAAGATCCATATGTCTTGGAGTTTATGGGTATCAGCAATCCTGATAAAATCATTGAAAAAGATGTTGAAAGTGCAATTATCAGCCATTTGCAGAAATTTTTACTGGAAATGGGTAAAGGATTTTGCTTTGTAGATAGGCAGATGCATATATGCACCGAAACATCAGACTTCTATATTGATTTGGTGTTTTATAATTATATTTTAAAGTGCTTTGTACTGATAGACCTGAAAAGCCATAAACTGACACATCAGGATATCGGGCAGATGGATATGTATATTCGTATGTTTGATGACTTGAAGAAACAAGAAGATGATAATCCGACGATAGGTATTATATTCTGTACGGACAAAGACGAAACGATGGTAAAATATTCTGTTTTAAATGAAAGTGAACAGATATTTGCATCTAAGTATATGACGGTGTTGCCGACTGCTGAGGAATTGAAAGATGAGTTAGAACGAAATCAATTGTTATATTGTAGCGAAAATGAAGCGTGAGTAACTACTTTATTTTGCACTATGAACAAATAATTTCAATAGCCTGTTGCACGGCAGTGATAATGGACAACTTATATTTTAGAGATAAGCAATTACAGTAAATGGAGAGATGAAAAATATGGATAAATATAGAGGTTCTGAATGGAGAAAATGGGATTTGCATTTACATACAGCATCATCATATGATAGTAAATACAAGGGCGAAGATGCGGATGTTTTATTATGTAAGGCATTACATGATAATAATATAAGTGCTGTGGCGATAACGGATCATTTTATAATCGATGACGTTAGGATTAGCCATTTAAGAGAGATTGCTCCTGATATTGTGTTTTTTCCGGGGGTAGAATTAAGGACAGATAAAGGTGCTAATAATTTGCATGTCATTCTTGTATTTTCGGAAGAGGCAGAAGTTAAGACTTTGTCAGAAGATTTTAATGTTATAATGCGACGAGAGAAAGCAAAACAGAAAGATTCTAATGATACAATTTATTGGACTTTTGAGGATATTGTATGTTTTGCAGAAAACCATGACGGATTAATTACTATTCATGCAGGAAAGAAAACAAATGGAATAGATAAGGAAATATCAAATGCGCTTCCTGTTAAAGAAGCGATAAAAGCAGATATTGCTGAAAATATTCACTTTTTTGAAGTGGGAAATAAGAAAGATATAGAAACATATTATCAGTATGTTTTTAAAGATGTGGAGGAAAAACCTATTATCATTTGTTCTGATAATCATGATCCCAGAGATTATACAATGAAAGAAAATCTGTGGATTAAGGCAGATTTGACATTTAATGGTCTTAAACAGTGTATTTATCAACCGCAAGAGAGAGTTTTCGTCGGAACAATTCCCCCTGCTTTAGATAGAGCCAATAAAGGTGAAAGAGTATGTATTGATAGTATATCTGTTTCAAGAGTGGAAAATGCAAAAAATACAGATAAAGTATGGTTTCAGTTTGATATTCCAATTAATACGGGACTGGTTGCAATTATTGGGAATAAAGGAAGCGGAAAAAGTGCGTTTTCGGATATTATTGGACAGCTTTGTAAATGTAATACCATGGAGTATGCGTCCTTTTTAAACGAAAATCGCTTTAGAAAATTACCCAAAAATTATGCAGATGATTATATTGCAACTATTAAATGGAAAGATGGGCATGAGGAAAATATTTTATTGTCAGATGATTCATTTGATACAACAATAGAAGATGCTCAATATTTACCGCAGAAATTTATAGAGGAAGTATGCAATGATATCGATAATGTATTTCAAAAGGAAATAGATAAAGTTATTTTTTCGTATGTAGATAGAACAGAACGCGGAAGTGCTTCAAATTTGTATGAGTTGGTTGAAAACAGAGCACGTTCCATAAATATGGAGATTGAGAGAATTAAAAGTGAACTTGTAAAGATAAATAATATTATAATAAAATTGGAACAAAAGAAAACAAGTCAATATAGCACACATATAACTGACAGTTATCGTAAAGTTGTGGAGAGTTTGCAACGACACGATAATATAAAACCGAAGGAAGTGAAGAAACCAGAACCTAAAGAAGCTGATAAAGTATACCAGAAACAACTATCAGAGCTTAATGATAAAATAAGGATGTTAGAATCAACCATACAACAAAAGAAAGATAGGCAGGCTTATTTAACTATTGCGGTAGAAGATACCCAAAATTTGATTGCAGCAATATCGCAATTTGAAGATGGATATCAGGAAATTCAGAAAATAATTGATGAATTTGTGCAAAAATATAAGATTCAGGCGGATGATTTGAAAGTTAAATTAGTTACTCCTAAAGATAAATTTAATAGATTTCTGGACAGCTTGCAATCTGAAAAGAATGATATTTTGGTGATACTGAATGGAGATGAAGAAAAAAGTGGATTATACAAACAATTAGAAAATTTAAAAGATGAAAAGGAAAAACTTATAGCAACAACAGATAGTGAAGAGAAACAGTATCAGAAGTATTTACAAGATTTATCAGATTGGGAGTTGGCGCGTAAGGAAATTGTTGGAGATGCAGAAACAGAAGGTACTTTGTTATATTTTGAAAGTGAAAAAAAATATATTGAGGAGCAATTAGAAAACGATTATTGTAATCAGAGGAAATATAGAGAGTCACTTTTAGAACAAATTTTTAATTTCCAGAAACAGTTAGTTGGGATTTATGATAGTATATATGAACCTGTTGCAGAAGAAATAAAAAACTTATTAGGTGATTGGGAGGATGGCATAGAATTTACAGCAGAAGTTCAAAAAAATGAATCTAATTTTCAAGAGATTGTTTTATCATATATCAGCCAGAGATATGCAGGAATTTTTAAAGGAAAAGCAGAAGCTCAAATAAAGATGGATCAACTTCTTAGAAAAACAGAATTTAACAGTGAAGAAAGTGTTTTAGAATTAGTAAACGATATTCTAAAAGTGATTGATGAGGATATTGATCAGTCAGAGAAAAAGGTAGTTAATAAACTGGAATTTTATAATTATTTATTTGGGCTGAATTATATTGGTGTATCTTTTAAATTAAAGATGGGTGGTCGCAGTCTGGAAGAATTGTCACCAGGAGAAAGAGGGATTGTCCTTTTAATCTTTTACTTGGCATTAAGCAAAAATAATACGCCGATTATTATTGACCAGCCAGAGGATAATCTTGATAACCAATCTGTCTACAATAAATTAGTACCTTGTATTTGTGCAGCAAAGAAGAAAAGACAGGTCATTATAGTAACTCATAATCCTAATATAGCGGTGGCGTGTGATGCTGAACAAATTGTTTATTGTCATATGGATAAAAATAAATATGCAGTAACATATGAAGCAGGCGCGATTGAGAATCAGGAAGTAAAAAAACATGTTGTTGATGTATTAGAAGGAACAATGCCTGCATTTAATTTGAGGAAGAAAAAGTATTTGCATACTAATAGAGAAGATTTATCAGAGATGATGCGAAATGTTAAAAATGAATAGTTAATATTCATATTATTTAGAACTAATCCTTTTCATCAAGGAAAGTTTTTGAAATTTGCAGTGGTGAGATTTTTGATAAGAAGTATTTTATATATGGGTACAATTTGGGTACACCAGCTTTGAAACCACATAAACGAGAGATAAAAACGCATCAAAATGATACGATTTTGTAAGAAAAAGTAATGTAAAACAGGACTTGCAACGAACTGGAAAAAGAGTTCGAGTGATGAAATGGGCTTTAGGAATCCGGTATTTATGCGGTTTCCAAACAAATTTGTTTAGGTACTGGCAACGATTTGGCAACATTTTCAACATCACGCACTAAATAATTACATCAATGGCATAAGAAAAACCTTGCTGATTTTCAGATATGGAAACTGAATATCGGCAAGGTCTTTTTATGCTTATTTCTGCTTTTTCTTTTTAGCTGTTTTCTTTTCTTCTTTCTCGATTTTCTGAAATTCTTCCATGAGCATATCGCTGACCGCCTGTGAGGGGACTTTCGCCCAATGCTTTGATGTGTCCAGTTCAGGGTACTTGTACCGCCACTGGTCGTATTCCTCTTTGGTAATCTCGCCCTGTTCCAGTTTGGCGGCTTGCTCCTGCCATGCGTGGAACATATCATACATGGACGTATAAGTGGAATAGTCGGACTTGTCAAGGCGCAAGCAGATTTCCCCGTCAATCTCCCCGATTTTCAGCCCGTACATATCTTCCAGTGCAAAGAGCGTGTGCATAAGCCCAATATAGGTATCAATATCCGGTACGGTGAGGGCGTGGGTGCTTACATCAAAGATATTCGCCATTTCTTTTACAAGGTCGTGCTTTGGCGTCCTCGCTTCGGTTTCATACTGCGCCATACGGACATCAGAGGTCTTTCCGAGAAAACCGAGGATTTCGCCTAGCTGTTTCTGTGTCATGCCTTTTCGGTTGCGGAAAAAGCGGATACGTTTGCCGATTGCCATAATAAAACCTCCGTTGTAGTGAAAGTGGTACAGCCTTGCATGACTGTACTTAAACAAATCTGTTGAAGTCAGTATAACATGGTGCAATAGGAATAGCAAGAATAACTTAAATAAAAAAAGTTAAGATTTTCTTGAAAGCCACTTGACTTAACGGAATTCATTTAGTATCATATCAACATAACTTAACTAAAAAGAGTTAAGTGAAAGAAAGGAGAGGGTATCTGAATGACAGAGAAATCATTTATGACAGTGGAGGAAGTGGCAGCGGAACTGCGTGTGTCGAAGTCAAAAGCCTATCAGATTGTAAGGGAACTGAACGCAGAAATGCAGAAACAGGGCTATCTGACCGTGGCAGGACGTGTGAACGCTACATTTTTTCATAAAAAAGTATGTTACAGCGAATAGAAGGGAGATGATGGAATGGCTGTATACAAGGACAACGCTACGGGGACGTGGCGGGTTATCTACCGCTTTACCAACTGGAAAGGGGAGAGGAAACAGACACAAAAGAGGGGATTTGCAACCAAAAGAGAAGCGCAGGCGTGGGAGCATGAAGCCATGTTAAAGCAGGGCGCAAAACTGGATATGACTTTCGGCAGTTTCTTTGAAGTGTACGAAGCCGACAAGAAACAGCGTGTCAAGGAAAGCACTTGGGAGTCCAAAAGCCATGTGATACGGACAAAGATTTTACCGTACTTTGAAAACCGCAAAATCGCAGAGATTGAAGCAAAGGACGTGATTGCGTGGCAGAATGAGTTAATGGCATACCGGGACGAGAAAGGAAAACCCTATTCCGCAGATTATTTGAGGACGATTCACGCACAACTGACGGCGATATTCAACCATGCGGTAAACTTTTATAATCTCTCCTACAACCCTGCAAGACGGGCGGGGACGATTGGAAGCGAAGCCGTCAAGGAAATGGACTTTTGGACGAAAGAGGAATATTTGAAATTTTCCGAAGCCATGATGGATAAGCCCCGTTCCTATTATGCATTTGAAATGCTCTACTGGTGTGGTATGCGTTCCGGCGAACTTCTTGCCTTAACGCCTGCTGATATTGATTTTGAGAAGCAGACGGTCACAATCAGCAAGACTTTCCATCGTTCCAAAGGGCGTGACATTATCACAAGCCCTAAGACGAAAAAGAGTAACCGCACAATCAAAATGCCGCCGTTTCTGTGTGAGGAAATGCAGGAGTACATCAAAATGCTTTATGACATCAAGCCAGACGAAAGATTATTTACAGTTACAAAATCCTATCTCAATCACGAAATGGAGAGAGGGGCGAAGCAGGCAGGCGTTAAGAAAATCCGTGTCCACGATATTCGCCATAGTGCGGTTTCGCTCTTAATCAACATGGGATTTTCGGTACTGGCGATTGGGGAGCGCATGGGTCATGAAGCGGAGAAAATCACTTACCGATACGCCCACTTATTCCCTACGGTGCAGACGGAAATGGCGGAGAAATTGGAAATGGAGAGAATGACAAAGGAGGATTAGGGAAAATGGAAAAATCACTGGATTACAAGGGAAGATGGCGCAATCATACGGTGGCGTTTCGGGTATCTGATGAAGAAGCAAAGCTGTTGAATGATTTGGTGGCATTGTCGGGACTGACAAAGCAGGACTACATCACAAGACGGCTCTTGTGCCGGGACGTTGTGGTGCAGGGCAATCCGAGGGTGTATAAAGCACTGAAAAATCAGATGGCGGCAATCTATGAGGAATTGAAACGCATGGAAAGCATAAGCCCGGATAATGACGAACTGCTCTACACGTTACAGGTAATCGCAATCACATTAGACGGTCTGAATAGGGAAAATCCTCTGCTCCTGCAAGGGCAGTCGCATTTTCCTACGGAAAACAAGGAGGATTGAGAATGACAAATAAAATAAAAACGACTGCTCCCGTATCATCTGTTGGCGCAGATGGGGAACAGCCGAACAATAAAAACCACAAAAAAATTATAGCAAATGAAACAGCAAAAAACAATCTGCAAGCCACTGTTTTTTGTGGCTTTGACACAAATTGCCCGGAGAAATCCGGGCAGGGCGGCGGGCTTCAAACCGTTTCCATGACAGAACTGTATGATACGGTCTACCCGCCGAGAACGCCTGTTGTGGACGGCTTCCTGTATGGCGGCACTTATCTCTTTGTGGGCGCGCCAAAAGTGGGGAAATCGTTTTTTATGGGGCAGCTTGCCTATCATGTGGCAATGGGGCTTCCGCTGTGGAATTATCCCGTCCGAAAAGGGACGGTATTATACCTTGCACTGGAAGATGATTACGCAAGGCTTCAGCGGCGGCTGTCCGTCATGTTTGGCGTGGAGTGTGCGGACAATTTATTTTTTGCAACGCAGGCAAAGACATTGAACGAGGGACTGGACGGGGAGTTAGAGGGCTTTCTAAAAGAGCATGAGGACGCAAGGCTGATTATTATTGACACGCTCCAAAAAGTGCGTGAGGTCGGCGGGGACAGGTACAGTTATTCCAGTGACTATGAGATTGTGACAAAGCTGAAATCATTCAGCGATAAATATGGTGTCTGCTTGTTGGTGGTTCATCATACCCGCAAGTTGGAGTCCGAGGACAGTTTTGATATGATTTCCGGCACAAACGGACTTCTCGGTGCGGCAGACGGGGCATTTATCATGCACAAGAAAAAGCGCACGGACAATACGGCGGTCATGGATATTGTGGGGCGTGACCAGCCCGATCAAGAATTAACAATCGAATTTGACCGGGAACAGTGTATTTGGAAATTTCAGAAAGCGGAAACGGAACTTTGGAAACAGCCGCCGAACCCATTACTTGAAGCAATCAACGAATTTCTGACAGAGGAAGTGCAGGAGTGGGAGGGGACGGCAACGGAACTTCTGAAACAGTTGCCGGATATGCAGTTATCGGCGAATGTGCTTTCCCGGAGATTAAATGTAGTGAACAGCCAGTTGCTTAATGACTACGGTATTTTCTATGACAACAAGCGGGGGCATGAGAGAAAAATCATTTTGAAACGGCTAGAGCCGAAAACGTAAAGTGCGACGATATGCGTCGGTTGCGACGGTATTTTTGATAGCGGGGCGGTATAGAAAATACCGACGCTATCGACGCAAACCGACGCATGGGGAGCAGTAAAGCGGCGAGTAGCCGCCCACCGTCCGCAGGACGGAAAAGCCCCCGGCAGGGCGCAAAGGCACTTTTGATAGAGCGTAGCCTGCCGAAAGTGCTTTTGCGTTACTTTCGCAGAAAGTAACAAAGGCTATGCGCCGTATCCGGCGCTCATTACCCGATAGGGAGAAAGGAAAATTTATTGAAGCGGACAATCAGCGTTATGACAGGGAAAGGCTCTGTCAACCACAACAGCAGAAAATTCCATGCAAAGAACACTGACCCGGAGCGGAGTTGTCTGAATGTGGAATACTGCAATGAGAATATCAAAGATGTATACCATGAATTATTTGATGAAGCGCTTGCCCGGTACAATGAGAAGCAGACCAGAAGTGACCGCCGGATTGATGATTATTATGAGAAAATCTGTTCCGGCAAACAGGAAAAGCCGTTCCATGAGATTATTTTGCAAATCGGGAATAAAGACGATATGGGAGCAAAGACAGAGGAAGGACAGCTTGCGGCAAAGATACTTGATAAATATATGCAGGACTTCCAACAGCGCAATCCTACATTGAGAGTTTTTTCTGCTTATCTTCACATGGACGAAGCAACGCCACATCTGCATATAGATTTTATACCCTATACGACTGGAAGCAAGTGGGGGCTTGAAACAAGGGTATCATTAAAAAAGGCACTGGCAGAACTTGGCTTTAAAGGCGGCACAAGGAGCGAAACAGAGCGTAACCAGTGGGTAGCGGTAGAAAAGGAACGGCTTGCGGAGATTATGTTGCAACATGGTATTGAGTGGGAGAAAAAAGGAACACATGAGAAACATTTATCCGTTTTGGATTTTGAGAAAAAGGAGCGTGCAAAAGAAGTTGCCGAACTGGAGCAGACAATTTCCGGCAGTAAAGAGGAATTATCTTCTATTCTTCATCAGCAGATAACGGCAGGACAGGAAACGGAACAGATACGGAAAGAGGGCGAAGCAATCCGGCAGGAAGTATCAGAACTTTCCGCTACAAATCTTCTGCTAAAGGAGCAGACGGAAACACTGACAGAGGATAAGGAAAAGCTGTTATCCGAAAATGAGAAATTGGAAAAACAGCAGAAAAAGTTACAGCAGGAAATCAACAAAATGGTACAGTCAAAAGAGGATATGGAGCGCAACATTCACGCCTATGATGAAGATGTAAAATGGCAGTTGGCAGAGCCGGGCGCATTGATGAGCGCAAAGAATTATCGGGATAAAAAGGTACTTCCGCTTGTAGAGAAATTGAAAGAGGTCGTTAAAAATCTGACTATCAAATGCGTACAGCTTACGGAGCAAAGCAGGAAGCTGACCGCCAAAGTAGACGGGCAACAAAAGCAGATTAGCCGCTTGACGGATAAGGTTATGGAGCAGAACGATACCATAGACCGATTGCAGGAAAAAGCAGTTGATTTGGGGCGTTTGGAGCGTCATTTAGGCAGAGAACAGGTGCAGTTGATAGTAGAACAGTCAAAGGCAATAGAACAGGCAGAAAAGGCAAATAAACGCCCGAAACGTGCCTTTGAAATGAGCCGATAGAAAAGGGGGATTGACAGATATGACCGATATGGAAAAGAAAGTTATGATACGGCTGTGTGCTAAAATCGTGGCAGAAACAGACCTTTACGAAACGGACAAGGAAGTGCAAAATCTGATAGACTGGGTATGTTTGTCGGAGCAGATAAAAATAATACAATCCGCAATTTGACCGGGGAATATAAGAAGATAGAGCCGGATTGCCGGGAGGGAGTGAGGGCGCAGTTGGAACGCATGAAAGAACTCTGCAAAGAGCGCAATAATCTGTATGAGAAGCAGAACGACTTGAAAGGGCAGAAACAGAAGATTGAGAAGTCGTTGGAGCGATAAGAAATGTGGGGCGTGGCGGTTGCTATGCTCCACATTTTTATGGCAAATGGAGAATGAACGTGGTATAATCTAACCTATCAATTTGAGCTATGGAGGTGATTTTAATGGATTTTATTAGAACAGACGGCAGGAATAAAGATTTTATAGAAAACTGCCGACTTCTTGATATTGATTTGGACAGGCGTGTGGGAAAAAAGATAAAGAGAGATAAATACAAGAAATATAACCAGCTAGATGAAATAAAAGAAGCAATCGTTGTTTATGAAAATGATAAGGTGGTTGGTGGTGGTGCTATAAGAAAGTATGATGAAGAAAATATAGAACTAAAGAGAGTGTTTGTGCATACTGAATATCAAGGACGGGGGATAGGGAGTAAACTTGTTGCCTTGTTGATAGAGTGGGCTATGGAATTGGGATATAAAAGGATGATTCTTGAAACAGGAGAGTTATTAGCTGAATCTTGTGCTGTATATAAAAAATTGGGATTTGATATTATTCCCAATTATGCTCCATATGTGAATATGCCAGAATCATTGTGTATGGCAAAGGATTTGAGAGGCAGATAAATTCCTATATTGCGAGAAAGATAGAATAAACTTTTTAGTAATGATTTTAACATGATGGTATTATGTAATATAGGTGGTTAGAGAAAAATTTGTATTTAGATATTTTGGGAGGAAAGTATGGAATATGTAACGGCGACTTCTGACATGGCGAGTGCGATTTATAATGTTTTACATACAACGATTAAAGCGGTATATGCAAAGTATTATCCCAAAGAAGTAGTGGATTTCTTTTGCCAACATCATAGTAAAGAACATATTTTAGATGGTATAGCGTCTGGAAATATGGGTGTATTATTTGAGAATGGTGCGATTGTTGGAACGGGCTGCTTTGATAATAATCATATTACGGGATTATATGTGCTGCCTACTTATCAGAAGCAAGGCTTCGGATCGTATATTATGGATTGTTTGGAAATGGAAATTTCAAAAAAATTTGATGTTGCTGTTTTAGACGCTTCACTTCCAGCAGTGTTTTTATATGAGCATAGAGGTTATAAAACTGTAGGGCATGGAATTTATGAGTTAGAAAATGATGTGAAGCTGGTCTATGAAGTTATGGAAAAAAACTTAAAAATTAGTTGGTGTCAACGTACATAAAAGGTGGTATAAAATGAAATGCAATATAAGAAAATGGAAATTGTCAGATGCAAAAGATTTAGCAGTGGCTCTTTCCAATAGAAAGATACAAGATAATCTTCGGGACGGATTACCATATCCTTATACAGAACAAGATGGAGCAGACTATATTTCTTCTATGCTCTCTGCAAATGAAAATGATACTTTTGCATTTGCAATTACAGTAGATAACAAAGTGGTTGGAAGTATCGGAGTTTTCCGGCAGGAAAACATACATAGGCAGACTGCTGAATTAGGATATTATGTTGCGGAAGAATATTGGGGCAGGGGTATTATGACCGAAGCAGTAAAGCAGATTTGTGAATATGTTTTTTGCAAAAGCGATATTCTCCGTATTTATGCAGAACCGTTTGCGTATAATGCTGCTTCTTGCCGGGTGCTTGAAAAAGCAGGATTTCAGTACGAAGGTACATTGAGAAGTAATGCTGTGAAGAATGGGAAAGTCATTGACATGAAGATGTATTCTTTACTGAAAACAGAAATGTGATTTTCAATGCGATATTTCGTAGAGGTATATAGGGAAATATATTCTCTTATTAACGATATGAACATGGTGCTAGCACCATGTAATAAAGGCAGTTAAGGAGAAAATAGGAGTGGGTGAACGATTTGTTACGCTTTAGCCATTTTGAAAACCTTATTTTGCAAGGTCTTTAGGACGTAAATAAATGCAGAACGATATTTTATACCTTTACCCTCAAAAATAGGTTTTTACTGCGTAACATTTGAAAAATGGCTTGCTAATCTGTGGGGTTTTGCTATAATAAATGCGTGGCAACATTTTGGCAACAGAAAATCAGCAAGCCATAATAAATGATGTAATTGAAGTAAAAAAGGGCGTGTATTTGCACAAAACTTAAACAAATACAGTTAAGGGCAACAAAGAACACGCCGGGTTTGCTTTAAGGATATGCTATTTTATTAAATGTAAAGGAGATAAGAATGTTATTACCAGAATTGAAAAAAATAAAAATGCAATTAGAAGAAGGAAAAAATAATATTGATTTTGACAAAGAACAATTATTGGCCGAGCTAAATGAATTGGACAAAATTGAAGAATTATTGCAAGAAAGTGTGGGTTTATCAAAAGCAGTATGTCCAACATGTGGAAGGAGGTTATAGATATGGATTATAAAGAGTTAAGGAAATTAAAAATGGAGCTATTACAAAAGGACGATAAATCGAATTCAGAAATTCAACTACTGGCAGAACTCCAATCGTTAAGCGGAATCATTGATAGCATACAGCATTCGCTATCACTATCTACCAAAGTATGCAAATCGTGTGGGAGACCATTATAAAAAATGAAAGGGTATTTTGTTGTTTATGAAAATGAAGAAGAACAGTTTGATATAAAATGTGATCTTCGTCCCGATATTGAGGATGAAGTGCCAGAATCACAGAGTTTATTGTTTTCTGAGATAGAAAATACATGTAATGTTTTGAAATCGTTAGACAAAACGTCAGATGAAGTCAAAAGAAAGTATTTTAAAAAATTACTGTCTTTAGCACAGGTGGGGCTTGTGCCAGAAAAATCTGCACAACCTAGAATGGCTATGATAGCTCTGGATAAATTAAAAACGGAAATATTACATATTGAAGGAAAACGAATAAAGAATCAATATATGAAAAGATTAGGAATTGTAGCTGCACTTTTATCAACTTTTGTTGGGGGAGTGATGTGCTTATTGTATTTTTTCCTAAGAAGTAATGCGTTTTGCATGATGGGATATACTTGGTTTGGTGCTATGGTTGGTGCATGGATATCATATGGTGCAAGAAAGTTCCAACTTGAATTTGAGGATATGTCAATTATAGAAAAAGATATGCTAGAGCCACTTATAAGATTGGTGTATATTGGATGTTGTGCATTGATTTTTGAACTTTTTTTGTCGTGTGGAATTGCAACCATAACTATAGGGAGCATTACAACAGAAAGCTTGAAAAGCAGTGTGGAAATTCAAATTTTAGTTGGTGTTATTTGTGGTTTAGTAGAAAGTAAAATAGGAATTGACATCTACAAAAAGGCTAATTCTGTGTTGAAGATTGAAGAGGAGAAAGAATAGGTATAATAATTTCCTGGCAACATTTTGGCAACAGAAAATCAGCAAGCCATTATAAATGATGTAAATGATGTAAAAAAGGGCGTGTATTTGCACAAAACTTAAACAAATACAGTTAAGAGCAACAAAGAACACGCCGAGTTCGAATAGTAAACAGAAGGCCGGGAAGCCGCATAAACAGCGGATTTTCCGGCTTTTGATGTGGGGCGTGATACCTTTTTGATACCTGTTAGAGAGTTATTTAAAAAAATACGCCTAAAAGATAGCCAATAATTGCACTTAAAATACAAAATCCTAAATTTAGAAAGAAATTTTTTCGCTCGGCTGTTTCGGAAGCATTTTTTTGTTCAATCAGTAAATCATAAATAGAAGTGAATATTCCGGCTTTCGTGTCCCTGCTGTCCGGTGATAGGAAACCGCAAATCCGTTTTTAAGGAAACCGCCATTCCGGATATGGAAACCATTAACATATATTCCTTAGAATGTAA
>CAJTFE010000011.1 GCA_910575725.1 Clostridia bacterium
GGGCAGGGGGTGGTTCTTGTGGAGGGGTGGTGGCGGGGGCGGGGGTTAGTCCTCGCGGAGGGTTAGGCGGGAGAGGAGTTCGTTGGTGATGGTTCCGGCGGCTTGGGCCAGGGGCTCGGCGCGGAGGGTGTGGGGGCCGTCGGTTCCTAGGAGGGTGACGGTGTCGCCGGGGCGGGCGTCGGGGATCTGGGTGATGTCTATGATTATCTGGTCCATGCAGATGTTTCCGATGATGTGGGCTTTCTGGCCGCGGACGAGGACGGGGATCTGCCGGCCGGAGAGGCTTCGGGGCAGGCCGTCGGCATAGCCGATGGTGACGGCGGCGATGCGCATGGGGGCCTCGGCCCGGAAGTTGCGGCCGTAGCTGACGGTTTCGCCTTCTTTGAGTTCTTTGATGACAGCGATTCGGGCGTGGAGGGAGAGGACTGGGCGCAGGGGCAGGCGGTTCATTAGTTCTGGCTCGGGGCTGCTGTAGCAGCCGTACATGGCGATGCCGAAACGGGCGTAGCTTAGGGGCAGATCGGGATAGTTGAGGACGCCGTAGCTGCTTTGGAGGTGGAGCCTGCCGGGGTTTAATCCCTGTTCTTTTAGCTGTTCTATGGTTTTGAAGAAGGATGAGATCTGGAGCCGGGTGAAGAGGATGTCTTCCATTTTCTGGCTGTCGGCTGCGCAGAGGTGGGAGTACATGCCTAGGATCTGCAGCTTTTCGCAGGAAAAGAGGGAGGCAAGCTCCTGGATGTGATCGGAGCGCTCGCCTAGGCGGTGCATGCCGGTGTCCAGCTTGATATGGACTTTTATGGGGTAGTAGGCGGCTGCGTTGAGGGCCTGGGCGTGGGCGCAGTCGGCGGCTGTCTGAATGAGATCGTAGGTGGTGAGCAGGTGAACCTGGTGTGGGGAGGTGTAGCCCAGCACGAGGATTTCTCCCTGGATTCCGTGAAGGCGCAGTTCAACGCCCTCCTGGACGGTGGCGACTGCGAAGGCGCGGATGCCTATGTGGTTTAAGTAGGAGGCGGTTGATACGGCGCCGTGGCCGTAGGCGTTGGCTTTTACTACGGCCATGAATTCGCAGTCTTTGGGAAGGAGGCTTTTTAGGGCCTCTACGTTGTATTTTAAGTTTTCATAGTGGAGTTCCCTCCAGGCTCTCCGTTCGGGAAGCAGACGGACGATCATGGCGTCCTGGCTGATTTTTGTGATCATAATAGAAATCCCCCTCTTTAAAAGTAATGGTTATTTGGTCTTAGATTTGACGGAAGTTTTTTCCCTGGCCTTGGTTTTCTTAGGAAGCATTGTGGAAAGCTTTGTTAAGATCAGCGCCCCGGCAAGGGTGGAGACAGCCACTGCCAGATAATGGATCAGACTGTTGTCCACGAAAAAGGACAGCCTTGTTACCTTTGCACCGCCTCGCACAAGAATGATAAAGAGAGGATGGAGCAGGTAAATGTATAGGGGCAGATCTTTGGGGAAGGTTTTTCTGTGTTCCCCGGTACAATCCTCCAACAGGGCGGAGAACAGGAAATACATCACGGGAAGCAGAAAAAGGTACATGCTGTCGTGGCGCTGTGTTTCCATGAGCTTGAGCAGAATTCCTTCACCCAGAAGAAAGCCAAAGGAGACGCCCAGGGCTCCTATGGACAGGGCGAAGGACGGACGGCGCCGTGCGGCTGCGTAACCCAGAAGGAGAAAGACGGGCGTGTAAAAAAGTCCGTTCCTGGTGTATTCAAATATATGAAACAATCCCTGGTAAATGGTATATACAAAGGTTTTTTCCCCTATGAGCCCGTAATAGCTGTCTCCGAATAAGCCGGCCAGATAGAGCAGGACGCAGACAGCGCCTGCAGCCTTAAAGGGCAGGGCGCGCAGCAGCAGGAGCAGGAGGGCAAAGCCAAGGAGCAGAGCGGGAAGATACCACAGGTGGTAGAAGGTTCCGTCAAGAAAAATCATTTTTAAGACAGAGATGATTCCCGCGCCCTTGAAATGCCCGGCATAAATCCCTACAGGAAGGTAAAGCACTACAGAAACCAGATAAATCAGGCCGATGCGCTTTAGGTAAGCGAATCCGTATGCCCTGTCCTCCAAAGCCTTTGGCAGAACAAAGTATCCCGTCACCATGAAGAAGAAAGGAACGGCTGTACGCGCCAGAACCCTTGTGAGGATGTAGTCGGCTTCCGGGCTTAGGGAGGTCAGGGGCGAGGTATGGATGGCAATTACCAAAAAAGCGGCCAGAAGCTTGAAACGGTCAATGGCAGGATAAAAGTATTTTTCCGTCATAGCTACCTCCAAAGGGTGAAAATGAAGCCTTCCCGGTTGTCGCCGGACACCTGGAAGGGGAGATATCCGGGGAGTTCAAGTCTGGTCAGATCCTCCTCTGCCTTTTTATAGAAAAGCTCAAAGGTTTTATTTTCCACATGAACCTGTAAGTGGCGGCCTTCATAAGGAAAATCTCTTAAATAGTCCAGATATTCCTCCAGGCAGAAGCCGTTTGCGTCCATGACGGAGGCATGGGGAAGTCCCACATAGCGGAAATGCCAGGGTTCCGGCGCAATTCCTGTCAGAGCCTCCTTTCCTTCCCGGTAGCGCTCCACAAAACCGTAGGAAGCCGCTTTGCTGCGGAAACGTCCGCAAATACCGTCTCTTGGAAAATAAGGGCGCAGAAAGTCGATTTCTTCCTGGTTGAGGGCCAGGTCAATGGCCAGGCCCGTCTCGTGCTCGCTGTGGCCGGGAGCAGCTACATAGCTTTCGGTAAAAGCTTTACCGTGTTCCTTAAGGGAAGAAGCATAGAGATCCTCCTGCTCCTGCCGGGTGCGGAAGCCGCTGACCGGAACAAGGGAAGAGCTGCTTCCGATAGTGGCAAATAATGTTTCCAGCACCAGGGCTGTCTTTCGCTCCAGGCAGACCTGGGAAGGCCTGGATTCTGTTTTACCGGACAGAGGCCGGAGCTGATCTGGAGTCATGCTCTGGCGCAGGGGGTGCCGGGCGTTTACCAGAAGCAGGTTCCCCGAATAGACCTGCTCCCGGCGAAGCGTTACCGCTTTCATGGCTCCACCGCCAGACGGATGAGGGCATCCACAATCTCCTCAAAGGTCATTCCGATGCCTTTCAGCATATTGGGATAGCGGCTGTGGGAGGTGAAACCGGGGATTGTATTCACCTCGTTGAATACCAGCCGCCCGTCCGGTGTGAGGAAGAGATCTACCCGTGTAAAGCCCTTGCAGGACAGGATGCGGTAGATGCGTCCGGCCGTTTCCCGGATACGCTCTGCCGTTTCCGGGCTTATGCGTGCGGGCATATGAATCCGGGAGGTCTTGAGGGTGTATTTTTCCGTATAGTCAAAGAAGCCGTCGGAGAGCTCGATTTCATCCGGCTCTCCTAAAATCAGCTCGTGATTTCCCAGAACGGCGCAGCCTACCTCAAAGCCTGGAATGGCTTCCTCCACGATCACGCAGTCGTCGTGGGAGAAGGCCAGGGTGATAGCCTCCTCCAGATTGCCCGGAGTCTCGATCTTCGTAATGCCGAAAGAGGATCCGGCCTTTACAGGCTTTACAAAGAGAGGATAGGCCAGATGCTCAGTCATGGCAAACTGCTCCGCCTCGGTGGGCATCCGCCGAAAGAGAACGGACTTTGGAACCTCGATCCCGTCCAGGTTGACCAGCGTGTGGGCCAGATGCTTGTCCATGCCGAGGACGGAGCTTTTCATGCCGCAGCCCACCACGGGAATGCCGGCCAGCTCGCAGAGCCCCTGAATGGTGCCGTCCTCGCCGTTTTTTCCGTGAAGGATGGGAAAGACGGCGTCCAGACGGATCAGCTCAATCTCGCCGCCGCGCATCAGGTAGAGGCCGTGATCCGTCCGATTGGGGGAAATCATGGCCGGGAAGCAGTCTGCGGAGGCCCAGGTATCCGCCGGAATCCGGTCTAAATCTCCCTGATAGTAGAGCCAGGTGCCTTCCCGGGTAATGCCGATGAGGTGAACCTGGTATTTTTCCTGTCTGATATGTGAAATAACGGAATAGGCGGACTGGAGGGAAACCTCGTACTCTGTGGAGCAGCCGCCGAATAAAATTGCAATCACTGTTTTATTTTCCATAATAACAACATCCTTTCTCTTTCTGTAAAGCCCATGTTCAGCATAGAACTTTCGGGTGACAGAACCATGACTTTTTAGTGACAGTATTGTCATTATCAAGCAGGTCCTATACCTGTATGGTATCAGATATGGAGATGAAAAACCTATAGATTCTCTGTGGGGAAGCTTAAGAATGCTTAAATAAAATATTAATTTTAATGGAGTATCCGCACGGGAGGTTTGAAAGAGCGGACAAGAAAAAGGCTGTCGGACAGATATCTGTCTAACAGCCTGGATTAGATACTTTACTCCGCTGCCGGAAGCGAAATGGAGAATACCGTCCCTTCTTCACTGCTGGAAGCAGAGATAACACCCTGGTGGGCCGTGACGATTTCTTTGGCAATGGCAAGGCCCAGGCCGGCGCCTCC
The DNA here is from genome assembly GCA_910575725.1 of Clostridia bacterium. Lineage (GTDB taxonomy): Bacteria > Bacillota > Clostridia > Lachnospirales > Lachnospiraceae > Laedolimicola. The sequence continues at coordinate 4,489 of CAJTFE010000011.1, forward strand.
TGTGCTTGTGGAACGGGCGCTGTCCAGGCGGAAGAATTTTTCGAAGATGGAGCGCAGATTTTCCGGCGGAATCACCGGGCCCTGGTTGGTGAAGGTGATGTGGATCTGGCTTTCCTCCTGCCAGGCCCGGATCTCGATAACGGTGTCCGGATAGCTGTAAGCAGCTGCGTTTTTCAGAATGTTGTTAAATACACGGGCAAGCTTGTCGGGATCCCCGGGGAGGATGAGATCCTCCGGCACGTGGACGTGGGCTGTCTTTCCGGCCGGGGACAGGATCGGGTAAAATTCCTCTACCATCTGCTGCAGCATATAGGAAAGGTGCAGATTTTCCCGGTTCAAGGGAATGGACTGGAGGTTAAAACGGGTGATTTCAAAGAATTCATTGATCAGCTGTTCCAGCCGGTAAGCTTTGTCCAAGGTAATGGAAAGGTACTTGGCACGCTGCTCCACAGGCAGATCCGGAGCTTCCTTCATAAGATCCAGGTAGCCGATGACAGAGGTTAAGGGCGTGCGGATGTCATGGGCCAGGTAGACCACCAGATCGTTTTTCCGCTGCTCAGCCTGCCGGGCGTCGCGCTCCCGTTTTTCCAGGACATTTTTGCATTCGTTGAGCTTAAGCTCCAGAAAGCTCATCTCCGGCGAAAGGGTGATAAGCTCCCGGGATTCGTCCAGAAGAGCGTCGCAGCCGGCGGAGATCTCGTTGAAATAGCTGGTAACCCAGCGGATGGAGTAGCGGAATACGGCTACCAGAGCTATGATAATGGCGATGCAGATGATCATGCTCAGATTTTCCCGGAATACAGTCTCGTAGATGTACAGGGCATCCTGGTATTCCAGACGGAATTTGCTGGCCAGGAAGGTGACTACGGCTTCTCCGAAATGCCCACGTATAAGCTCCCGGAAAAAAAGAACCATTCCGATGGAAATGAGAATGAGGGAGAGCATTTTCTGCATCATTTTCCGCTCAAACTGATAGTAATTACTCTTTCGTGTTATTTTTCTACTCAATTTTGTATCCCACTCCCCATACGGTTTTGATGTATTTTGGTTTTTCGCTGGAATCGTTCATTTTTTCCCGAAGGTGCCGGATGTGCACCATGATGGTGTTGTTATTGCTGCTGTAGTATTTCTCGCCCCACACGTCGAAGAAGAGGCGGTCGGAGCTCACTACCTCGCCGCGGTTTTTGCAGAGGCTCCAGAGAATGGAGAATTCGGTGGGCGTGAGGGCCAGGGGCTTTTCGTTTAAGGTGCAGGTGTGGTCTCGTTTGTTGATGGTTAAGCCTGAGATGGAGAGGGTGTTGGGATCCTCTTCCTGGGCCGGGAGGTTGTTGTATTTGGTAAAACGGCGGAGCTGGGCTTTTACACGGGCTATGAGCTCCAGGGGGCGGAAGGGCTTGGTGATGTAGTCGTCTGCTCCCAGGGTGAGGCCGGTGATTTTGTCGATCTCCTCGTCTTTGGCGGTGAGCATGATGATGGGAAAGTTCAGGGTTTCCCGGATTTTCTGGCAGATGGAGAAGCCGCTCATGTCGGGGAGCATGACGTCCAGAATGGCGAGATCCGGGGTGTCGTGTTCTAAGTAGGCCAGGACTTCTTTGCCGTTGTAGAATTTGTGAACCTCGTAGGATTCGTTGGAGAGGTAGAGCTCTATGAGATCGGCTATTTCTTTTTCGTCGTCTACGACTAGGATTTTGGATTGCATATTATGTAAGGTCTCCTTTTGTCTTGAGTAGTTGTTTAATGATAGTTTACCATGTTTTCTTAAATATAACAGGAAAAATGGGGGAAGTTCTTTAAAAAATGGGGAGAAAATCTTAAGAAGAGATGAAGAATGAGGGGGGACGGACGGGTCATCCGCAAAATAAGGCCTCAGCCATTTCCATATCCCCAGCAATAAGGAATCCTCCCACTTTGCGGGCCCCTCCTTATCACAACGGTTCGGACGGTTCGCGTACAGTCTGTCTGCTTTGAACGTACATTGACCCTTTTTCGTTGTGTGGAGAGGGGAGGTGTTCTTGGTCAATGTGCGTTCATATCAGACAGACTGTTCGCGAACAGCCGGACACTGGATATTGGAAATGGCTGAGACCTTATTTTGCGGATGACCCTGGGGTTGTAATGGTGGGGGGATTGTGGATATAATGGGGGGTGAAGATGGGGGTGTTGGGATGAGGGGGAAGGCTTTGAAGCTTAAGAGTATTTTGATTTTGTTTATGGCTGGTTTTATTTTTGCGGCGCTGGGGATTAGCGGGGGGATTTCTTTTCGGATGTTTGAGGGGGCTATGGTGGATAAGATTGGGGATTCCAGGGCGGATGTTTTGTCGCAGATTTCGGAGAAGATTTCTGGGATTAAGATGAGTATGGATTTGCTGTCGGATTTGTATTTTTATAATGAGAATTTGACGGCGCTTTATAAAAAGGAGGGGTATTCCTGGGAGGATCGGCGGAGGATACGGGAGAATTTTGAGCGGATTGAGGAGCTGTCGGCTATGACTTCGACGGTGATGGAGATGGATTTTTATTATGCTTTTTTGATGGAGAATGGGTATTGTTATTCGTCCAATCCGGGGGCGGAGGGCTCGCTTGAGGATTATAAAGACCGGATTTGGTTTCCGGTGATATATGCTCTAAATGACTTCTTAATCACGAGATTTTCTCATGGTTAGTGAAGAACCCATTTAGAGCATATTTCATGAAAGGAGGCAGACGCTATGACAAAAACCAAAATCACTCCATTATACGAGAGGTTGAGCCGTGACGATGAATTGAATGGGGAATCCAACTCCATCAGCAACCAGAAATCCATGCTGGAAGATTACGCCCGCCGCAACGGTTTCCCCAACCCGACCCATTTCACGGACGATGGAATCTCCGGAACTCGGTTCGACCGACCCGGATTCACCGCCATGATGGAGGAAGTGGAGGCCGGGAACGTGGAGGCAATTATCATCAAAGACATGAGCCGCCTGGGGCGTGATTATCTCAAAGTCGGCCAGGTCATGGAAATCCTGCGGCAGAGAGGCGTCCGGCTGATCGCCATCAATGACGGGGTGGACAGCGCCAACGGAGAGAATGATTTTACCCCGTTCTTGAACATCATGTATGAATTTTACGCCAGAGATACCAGCCGCAAGATTAAATCTGTATTCAAGGCAAAAGGCATGAGCGGCAAACACCTGACAGGTACTGTCATTTACGGCTACTTGTGGGACGAAAAGCGGGAACACTGGATTGTGGACGAAGAAGCCGCTGACGTGGTGCGCCGGATATTCGCTATGACTATGGACGGATATGGCCCTTATCAGATTGCAAATCGGCTGTCACAGGAAAAGATTGAGATACCTTCCCTGCACCTCTCCCATTATGGGGAGGGCGTGAATCAATCCAAGACGTTTAAAGACCCTTATGGATGGGGTTCTTCCACTATCGTCAATATCCTAAAAAAGCGTGAGTATTTAGGCCACACCATCAACTTTAAGACCCGCAAACATTTCAAGGACAAGAAAAGCCACTACGTTGACGAAGATGAATGGGTAATCTTCGAGAACACCCACGCCGCCATTATCGACCCGGAAACCTTTGAGAATGTGCAGAGAATCCGTTCCAATGTGAAGCGTTACCCGGACGGCTGGGGAGAAGCCGCCCCGCTCACCGGCCTGCTCTACTGTGCCGACTGCGGCGGCAAGATGTACGTCCACCGCACCAACAACGGCAAGCGTATCTCACAGTATACCTGTTCCCAATATAGCAAGGTTCCGGTCGGCGTTCTCTGCTCCACGCAGCACCGAATCAACGAAAGCGCCGTCCTGACACTGGTTTCCGATATGCTCCGGGCGATTGCGGAGTATTCCAGAAACGACCGGGCAGAGTTTATCAAAGCGGTTCAGGAAACCCAGGCCGAGCAGCAGGCCAGCGACATCACCAGAAAGCGGAAACGGCTGGCGGCGGCACAGAAACGGGTCGGGGAACTGGAAAAACTGATATGCAAGATTTATGAGGACAATGTGCTGGGCAAGCTGCCAGACGCAAGGTACGCCGCCCTGGACGCACAGTACGCAAAGGAGCAGGAATCCCTTTCCGGCGAGATTGTCGAACTGGAAAAGGCAATCGCCGGATATGAGCAGAGCCGGAAATCAGTGGAGAAATTTATCGCCCTTGTTGACAAGTATGAGAATTTTGACAACCTGACTACCACCATGCTGAATGAGTTTGTGGAGAAAATCCTTGTCCATGAGCGTGACCGGGAAGGCAGTATTGAAACCACGCAGGAGGTTGAGATTTACTTCAATTTTGTCGGGAGGTACATACCGCCCCATTTCGGGGAAGTGAACCTTACGCCGGAGGAACTGGAAGCCCTGCGGAAGAAAGAGGAACGTAAGGACAAGCTGCACCAGGCATATCTCCGTCGCAAGGCCAATGGAACGCAGAAACGGTATGAGGAAAAAATTAAAGCAAAGAAAAAGGCTGAAATCGAGGCGAAGAAAGCCGCTATCCATGCCGAGGACATGGAAAAAGGCGTGTTTATCCCGGCCAGCAGCCTGCCAAAGAAAGAACCCCAAAAAGCACCAATGCCAGCCAGAGCCGCTATGTAGGCGGCTGGCATACCACAGAAAAGGCAAGGAGGCATACACATGAATGGACTGACTTATACAAAAGTTGGAGATTACTATCTCCCGAATCTGGTATTAAAAGAGCAGCCGGACACGCCAATCGGCAAGTATGGGCGCATGAGGCTCCGCTATCTGAAAGAACACCGGAAGAGGCTGTATACCAGCCTGCTCCTGACGGAAAAACTCTATCCTCATTTGTTGGAGATTGATGAGGCCGCCAATGAGCGAATGGATATTCTTATGCCGCAACTAATGAAGGCCGCCGGTGTGACCGAAGAATTGAAAGCAGACGACCAAATGAAATGGGTGGGTCTGGCAAATAACTGTAAGGCGCAGGCAGAGGAAATCATTTGTGCAGAATTGATTTATAACTAGAGGCAAGGTATAATCATATATAAAATATTCCTCATTTTCTTTTCATAAATGAATTTGAGGTTTCACCTTGTCACACTCTGCAATAGAATTTTTAGTGTGGAGTAAAAGGAAAGGAGGATTGGGGATTTATGCTTAATCCTATCGTTATTGTTGCGTAAGCAAGGCTATCGCAACGGTTAAAATATGAATAGGTGTTGCGGATAGACCTTGCGGTTCCTGATAGACAAATCACATTAGGAGTGCAAAATGGGTTACAAAAAAGCAACACACATTCTGCCGCATGATTTACTTCTGAAAGTCCAGGAATACATTGATGGAGAATTTTTGTATATCCCTAGAATTTCTGATAACAAAAAAAGCTGGGGAGAAACAACCTCAACCCGTCAGGAATTACAAGATAGAAACCACCGTATTTATAATGACTACCTTGCAGGAAAACGAATGGATTTCCTTGCTGAAAAATATTTTCTATCTTTAAAAAGTATTCAGAGAATTATCGGGCAGTTAAAAAAAGAATATAATTGACAGGAATGGGCTGGTGTTATTTTAAAATACATCAGCCCATTTCTTATGTTTATTTATAAAAAGAGTATTAGGTTTGGTTCTGTATTGTATGATGATACAATTTATTTGCAAGAAACATAAGGAGGTATGGCTTTTATGAAAAAATGTTGTGACAATCCGCCTTTTAGTTTTTAGATTTAAGAATCAGGAGGAATTACGGAGTGAAAAAAATTATATGGGAAGTAAAAAGCCTTTCCTTGTTGCCTGCATTAAAATATTGCAAGAAATGTGGAAGAAAAAATCTGTTTACTTGTTCACGGCAATTCCGAGTAAATGCCCAGCGCAGATACTTGGATATTTGGTTAATTTACAAATGCTGTGATTGCAATACCACATGGAACGCTACTGTTTATTCCCGTATTTCTCCGCAATCAATAAAGCCGCAGTTATTGGACGGATTTTATAAAAATGATAACGAACTTGTAGAGAAATATGCAATGGATAGCCAGTTTTTACAAGAGAATGGTGTGGAAGTCGGTTTGCCTCAATATTCTGTTATTGGTGATTGCTTTTCTCTGAATGAAACCGTACAACTTGAAATCAAAAGTAAGTATTCTCTTTCTGTTAAGGTATCTTCTGTTGTGAGAAGCAAATTACTTCTGTCAGAAAAGGAATATCTACAACTGATTACAAGTGGGAAAATAAAGAGTTTTCCCAATCAGGATTTAAAAAAATGTAAATTGAAAGAAGGTGTTACCCTTATTTTTGATAATGAACTACAGATGAGTAGAATTTGAATTAAGAAAAATCATCTGCCGAATAGTGGCGAAAGAAAAAAAGCCGTTATACAGCAGACATATTTGTATGTGCCTATAGGACAGCGGTTTTGCGAAAGTCAAAGCCGCTGTTTCTTTTCAAAAAGATTGTTGCCTTAGTATTTCCCCAAATGGCGGCTGGTGAAAGGAGCCGTCATGAATCATAACCTATTTTTAGAGAATCGGTTAAAAGATAAGCGATTAAAAAAATCCGTTTCCCACAAAGGGAACTGTTTATACACAAATGCGAAATTTGTCATATTCTAACTGAATATCGTATCTTATGCGTCCGAATGGAATTTAACCATCCGGGCGCATTTGCTTTCTTGGGAGGCGTACACGCTCCCCACTGCCGTTCACCGCCCCACCCCGTTCAGAAATCTTTGCAAAAAATCTGAACGGAGGAAAGGAAGATGGAAGTCACCATCAACATAGACGGACAAGCCCTGTCCGTGGAAGTCACAGTCGAAGTATACGAGTACCTGGACAGAGCCAGCCACAAGGAAGAAAACCTTGCCCATGAGAAGCGGCGGCACTGGGACAGCCGGGAGTTTGACGAGTACATAGTCCTCACCGAAGGGCGCTCCTGCTACTACCAGACACCGGAACAGTGGATATGCAGGAAAGAAACCATGCTGGAGATTAAAGCCGCCCTTGCGTTCTGCACCGAGGCACAGCGCCGCCGGTTCCTGCTCTACGCATTGGAAGGTTTGAGCTATGCCGAGATTGCCAGGCTTTGCCGCTGCTCCAAAGCTGCCATACAAGACAGCATTGAGGCGGTACGGAAGAAAATCAAAAAATTTTTCTGATACAGACCCTACGATTGACCGATTTCGGGCTAACCAGTGAAGGGAACTTTTTCCTTATCACATTTCCGGGGAGGACAGGCAGGAAACCGCTGCCTGTCCTCTCCGCATTTTAGGAGGTCAGCCATGAAAACAATCAATCTAAGGTACTGTTATCCCTACTACACCGGGGACGTGTTTGTGGAGGTATCGGACGAAGTGGCCGAGGTCATGGTGCAGTCTGTCCGGGAGATGTACAACTATGACCGCCGGACACGTTACCACAAAGCATTTTACTCCTTGGACGCTTTTGAATGGACGGAGAAGTACGCACTGGAACACAGCCCGTCAGCGGAAGAGATTATCCTGATGAAAGAGGAACAGGCCGCCCATGAAAAGCTGCTTGCTATGCTGGACGAGGCGTTTTCCGTTATTACTCCCATGCAGGCAAGACGTGTTAAGGGCTATTACATCAGGGGATTAGATTTTACCCGAATTGCCAAAGAGGAAGGCGTTGACAAAAGTGTGGTAAACCGTTCCGTACACCGTGGCCTGAAATGTATGCGTGAGTTTTACAGCCGCCAGCAGACGGAATGAGGTGCAGCCTATGCAGACAATCAATCTGAAAAAATATTATTACCCGCTTTTTGTCACGGACACATTTATTGAGGTATCGGACGAGGTGGCCGAGGCTCTGCTGCTTATGCGGAGGGAAGAAAACAACCGTACCCATAAAATCTGGTATCACAAGGCGTATTATTCCCTTGACTGTGAGGACGGGATTGAAAACTGTGCCTTTGATTTTAACGCCAAATCCCCGGATGAGATTCTGCTGGAACAGGAGGAAGAACAGCTTTTCCTTGCCACACTGGAACATCTGTCTGAAGCTATGGATAATCTGACGGACATACAGGCAAGGCGTATCCACGCACGCTACATACTTGGCAAAAAACTGATTGAGATTGCCGCAGAGGAAGGCGTGAGCGTATCTGTAGTACAGCAGACCGTTAAGAGCGGATTAAAGCGAATGCGGAACTATTTTGAGAAAAAGAAGTGGAGGGAATAAGGGAAATAAATTTTACCAAAAGCGAACTGGAAATGCTCTACCAGTATGCCGCACCAACGAAGGAAGAAACCCTTGCCGGGCTGAAAGAGATTGTGCCGGTTCTGGAAAGGAAGGACGATCTACTCTCCAAAGTGATTGTCGAGAATACCATACAGAAACTGGAAAAACTGGCGGAGCCGGAGTGCAGCCGGTTTATTGCGGATAACCGGGCAGCCTTTATCGAAAAACGGGATAATTCTATCCGCCAGAGGCTTGCCGCAGCCAAAGCCAGGAAGGGGGAGCCGGTTCTGCAGAGGCATGACCTGGCAGGCATGGAGCGGTTCCTGTCGGAAACAAGGCACATGGTAACGGTGGATATTCTGAACAGTGACAGCCCAGTGGGATTCCCCGGAGAGCGATACCGATTTTTCCTCTCTGATGAGGGCTACAAAAACGCCAGAGCCAGTGAGAAGCGGGGAGAAATCAAAATCAGGAACCATGCCGCTGTCATGGCCGGGAAACTCTACCTGGATAAGAAACCGCCGGCGCAGGAACGGTGAAGGCAATAAAAAAAGAGGCTCTGCAAATCCAAATCTGCATTGCCCCTTTAGTCCGTATCTTCGTCTGGTACATACTCCATGATGTCCTCAATACGGCAGTTTAGAATCCGACACAGGTTGTTGAGAATCATGGTTTTGACAACCATGTTTTTCCGCAGCCGATGAAGCTGTGCTTTATCTATGCCGAAATCCTTGATTAGTCTGTACTGGCTAATCTCCCGCTCTTTGAGGGTAGACCAGAGCCGGTCATATTTAATCATGCTGTCAGCCCCCTTCCCTTGTATTTTAACTGTCAGCAAGCCTTAATCATATGGTGCGTGTATGCTCCCTTTTTATGCTGAATTGGAATATAAAAAACGATTATCAGAGAATACAGACAACAAGGAGGGGAACAAAATCAATTCATGTAATGACTGTAACAACCAAATTTTTCATTACACGAGGCAACCGCAAACGGTTGTCTTTTTTTGCCGCCCGAAAGGAGGTGATTACAAATGCCAGATATAGACAAGCTGAAAAGCCAGCAGGAAAAAGTAAAGACGGAAATCCGCCAGTTAGAGAACCGCCAGAAGATTCTCCTGAACCGGAAAACAGACGCAGAGCGGAAGGCCAGGACACGCCGCCTGATTGAGCATGGGGCAATTCTGGAAAATATCTTCCCTGGCACTACCGCCATGACCGGCGAGGAAGCCAAAGCATTTTTATCTGCTATTTCCCGCCTGCCGGAAGTCATGCGGCTGCTGAAAAACGAGCCTGAAAGCCAAGGTATGCAGCAATCTTAAATATCCAACGGCGCACTTATACACCGTTCCGGTGCGTGCGCCCTGCCGGGGGCGTGGCGTCCTCTGGACGCAATGGGGCGCTACACTCCCCAAACCCCTTGTATGCTCCGCTGGAAAGGACACCCGCTCTGCGTCTGCCCTTTCCAGCGAAGCCAATCTATTCCCACCCGAAAGGAGGCGAACCGCCATAGCCATCTTCCATATGCCCGTCCAGATTATCAAGCGCAGCAAGGCCAAGTCCGCCGTGGGCGCTGCCGCTTACCGGAGCGGAACCAAAATGACCAACGAATGGGACGGGCTTACCCATGATTACACCAGAAAGAGGGGCGTTGTCCATTCCGAGATTATCCTGCCGCCCCATGTCCCGCCGGAATTTCAAGACCGCAGCACTCTCTGGAACAGTGTGGAGATGGTTGAAAAGACCCGTGACGCACAGCTTGCCCGTGAGATAGAGATTTCCCTGCCGGTAGAACTGAACCGGGAGGAACAGCTGCGGCTTGCCCGCTCCTTCATCAGCGATACCTTTGTCGCCGCCGGTATGTGTGCGGATTTCTCTATCCATGACAAGAAAGACGGAAATCCCCACTTCCATGTCATGCTCACCATCAGGCCGCTAAAGGAGGACGGGCAGTGGGGAGCGAAATGCCGGAAGGTCTACGAACTGGACGAAAGCGGCCAGCGAATCCCCAACGGTAAAGGCGGCTGGAAGAACCACCGGGAAGACACCACCGACTGGAACGACAAAGGAAATGTAGAGAAGTGGAGGGCTGCCTGGGCAGCTTACGCCAACAGAGCGTTGGAGGCGGCGGGAAGGCCGGAACGGATTGACCACCGCTCCTACGAGCGTCAGGGCATTGACAAGATACCTTCTATCCATCTGGGAGTTGCCGCAAGCCAGATGGAGCGGAAAGGCATTGCCACAGAGAAAGGAAATATCAACCGCCAGATTGCTGCCGACAATAAGCTGCTGAAGGAAATCAAGGCACGGATTACCCGGCTCTATAAATGGACGAAAGAGCAGGCAGAGAAACCAGAAGGAAAAGACAGTATCATGGCGCAGCTTTACGAGGCACAGTTGTCAACAGGGAAACACGGCTCCCGGTATGGGAAGATAAGGAACCTGAAAGAAAGCGCTGCCCTGTTCAATTTCCTGAACGGCAACAACATTACTTCCATGGAGCAGCTTTATGAAAAAGTGGCCGCCATGAACAAAGATTACTATTCCCTTCGTGGGAAGATTGTCACCGCCGAGCGGCGTATCAAAGTGCTGGGCGAACATCTCTCCATGTGGGAGAAATACGAGAGGAACAAAGGAACCCACCGCCAGTTCGACAAGATGAAGCCGGGGAAGAAAAAGGAGCAGTTTGAGCAGAAGCACAGTGCGGAACTGGCATTATATGAGGCCGCCGTCCGGTATCTGGAAAAGCTGAAAGCCAACGGCGAAGAAATCACCCCGAAGAAATGGCAGGCCGAAGCCGACCGCCTGAAAGCGGAGAAATCGGTACAGTACCAGAAAATGAAATCCATGCGGGAGGACATCAAGGCGGTGGAGAATCTGAAAAAGACAGCGGAACAGTTGGCCAGGACGGAAAATGAACCAGCCAGAAAGAAGGAGGAACAGGAATTATGACACAGCAGTTTATCACCATGACAATCACTATCACCATAAAGATACCCGTGCCGCCCACGCCGCCAGCGCCTACGGGGGCGAAAGCGCCGGAGCCGGTTTTCCTTTTCAGGGAAGGGCAGCCGCCTTTGTGCCGCTGCAAGGTGAGATATGGGAAACAGGCGGCATGAGCGAATCCCGGCCATGGACTACCGGCAGTACCGCAGGGCGAGGCGGCTGGTGCGTGAGTGCTGCAACTACGACAACGGCCAGTGCATGGCGCTTGACGAGGGGGACGGGTGCGTCTGTGTCCAGAGCATTTCCCACTCCCTGCTCTGCCGCTGGTTCCGTGCGGCGGTGCTTCCCTTAGACCACCAGCTGGAAACGGCCCTTTACCACCGGCTGGAAAGCAGGCGGTGCAGCGAGTGCGGCGCTCTTTTCCTGCCCGGCTCCAACCGGGCGAAATACTGTAGGGAATGTGCCGCCAGGGTGCGCCGGAGGAAGGAGGCAGAACGCCAGCGGAAAAGATACCATGATTCTACGCATTTAGGAACGGAAAAAGCCTTGTAAATCAAGCACTTTCGGAGCGTGTCGGAGGGGAGGCAATACTTTTTATCATTGACACCCCCAAAGCCCCCTTAAAATGCGTACAGAGGCTTAAAAAAGCTATTCAGAACAAAAGGAGCAACTAAATGACAGAGAACCGACGATTTTATTACCTCAAGCTGAAAGAGAATTTTTATAACAGCGAAACCATGGTCATCCTGGAGAGTATGCAGGACGGCCTTCTGTACTCCAATCTCCTGCTCAAGATGTATTTGATGTCGCTGAAAAGCAGCGGCGTACTCCTGCTGAATGACTACCTGCCCCATACCGTGCAGACCATAGCTACCTTTACCCGGCATCAGGTAGGCACGGTGGAGCGGGCTTTGAAGATATTCCAGGAGTTTGGGCTTGTGGAGATACTGACGGACGGAGCCTATTACATGAGCGACATCCAGCTGCTGATCGGCCAGTCTTCCAGCGAGGGGGAGCGGAAGAAAAAGGAGCGCATGAGGCTGAAACGCCAGAACCTGCTCCCGTCCGGGGAAACGGACATTTGTCCGCCCAATGGCCGGGTGGACAAATGTCCGCCTATATTAGAGTATAGAGATAAAGAGATTAGAGATAAGAGTATAGAGAATAGAGAGGGAGATATAACACACGCTTATGGGAGATACCGGAATGTATTTCTATCTTCCGCAGAACTGGCAGAACTCCAGACGGAACTTCCCTCTCTTTGGGAACAGTACATTGAGCGGCTGTCCGAGTACATGGAATCCAGCGGAAAAGGATATAAAAACCACGCCGCCACAATCCGGCGATGGGCGAACGCCGACAAAAAGAAGGAGGAACCGCCTGCCCGGAACCGGGATTACAGCGTAGAGGAAGGAGAAACCATATGATTGAGATTACCGCAGAAGTCCGGGCGGCCATTGACCGGGCCGCCGGGGATATGGAGCTTGCCGGGGACGAATACATAGAACCGGCAGACGGGCTGATTCACTGTAAGAAATGTCGTGGCAGCCGTCAGACCGTTGTGTCGAGGTTCGGAGGCTCCGGCTATTTCATGCCCCGCTGCCTCTGCCCCTGCCAGCAGAAAGCGCAGGAGGAACGGAAAGCCATGGAGGAACAGAGGGAACGCATGAAGCGTGTCAAACGCCGGAAGGCACAGGGGCTTCAGGACAGATACCTTTATGATTACACTTTTGCCAATGATAACGGCCAGAATCCCGTCATGGAGAAAGCCCACGCCTATGTGGAGCATTGGAAGAAGGCATACCGGGACAATGCCGGCCTTCTGCTTTTTGGTGACGTGGGAACCGGGAAATCCTTTTTTGCCGGCTGTATCGCCAATGCCCTGCTTGACCGTGACGTGCCGGTTCTGATGACAAATTTCCCGTCTATCCTGAACCGGCTGACCGGCGTGTTTGCCGAGGACAGGGCGGCTTTTATCGCCAGCCTGGACGATTACAGCCTGCTTGTCATTGACGATTTAGGCGTGGAAAGGAATACCGAGTATGCCATGGAGCAGATGTTCACCGTCATTGACAGCCGGTATCGGAGCAAGAAGCCGCTGATTGTCACGACAAACCTGAAACTGGAAGAAATCAAGAACCCGCCAGACCTTGCCCACGCAAGGATTTATGACCGCATACTGGAACGGTGTGCGCCGGTTCTCTTTTCCGGAAAGAATTTCCGGGAGGAAGGAGCCAGGGCGACCAAAGCGGCGGCGAAGGAGATTGTGAGTAAGGGATAACAAAACCTGATTGTATGTAAAGGAGAATTTATGGGCAGCGAGAAAATCACAGAGGACACTACCACCACAGCACCAGCTAAGGACGCTCCCGCACTGGTGAAGAAGATTGGACGGACTACCTACATTGTGCGGGTTCATTTCAGCAAGACCAGCAGGGAAACCATGAGTGACAAAATCAAGCGTATGCTGAAAAATGAGATACAGCAGATGTAAAAACGATAATAGAAACAGGCCGGGAATCAGAAATGCGCTGGCTCCCGGCTTGTAAAATCAGGAGGTTTATGGTAGTATGGAGATACGAAAACAGAAGGGAAAGCAGGTGGGAAGATTGACAGTGACGGAACAGATAGACCAGAAACATCAGGAAGATTTACAGAGGCTAAGAGGCTTTCGCCTGCTTGATGATGATTTCCTCACAAAGTGTTTTGAGGGAGATACGGCAAGCATAGAACTGGTATTGCAGATTGTGTTGGAAAAGCCGGATTTAAAAGTGCTGGACGTCCGCACTCAGGTATTTGTGGAGAACCTGCTGAACCGTTCGGTAAGGCTGGATATCCTGGCTACGGACAGCACAGGGGCAAAACTGAATGTGGAAGTACAGCGCTCCGACAAAGGAGCTGGGAGAAAAAGGGCAAGGTACAACAGCAGCATGATGGACGCAAACCTTTTGAAGAAAGGCGAGGACTTCGACAGGCTGCCGGAAACGTGGGTAATCTTTATCACAGAGAATGACGTAATGGGAAAAGGGCTGCCGCTCTATTCGGTTGAGCGGTGCTTTTTAGGAACCGGGGAAAGATTTGAGGACGGTTCGCACATACTGTATGTAAATGGCGCTTACCGTGGAGATACGCCAATCGGGAAGTTAATGCATGACTTCTCCTGCACAGACGCAGCGGATATGTATTATAGGACACTGGCGGACAGGGTGAGATTTTTCAAAGAGAGCAAGGAGGGAATCGAGATTATGTGCCGTGCTATGGAAGATATGAGGAATCAGACATTGAAAGAGGGAATGATAAATGTTGCAAAGAAAATGTTGGAAGATGGAACAATAACGCTTGAAAAGATTGCGGAATTTGTCGGTCTTTCTGTTGAAGAGGTCAAAAAAATAAAAACAGACCAGAATATTCCTTTAGGATAAGTAATGCAGATTGAGGTGAAAATAAATGTTTGGAGATTTAATTTATTTTAATAAAAAGAAGGTTGATCAGTATTCGGCTTTGATTTTAGGAAAAAATATCGAAACAAGGGTTACTGATAAGGATAACATTGAAGATATATCAGCCAACTACTTATTGGAATGCTCCAATTTTGAAAAACTTCTACAAAGGAGAGATGATTTTATCGACTATGTTGATGATAATCAAGGTATTTCAATTAAAGATGTTAGAATATCTTCCATCATTAAAGTTACTGGCGAGATCTATATACCTGAACAATTCGATATGATTCATTTAATTGATCAATATAAAGATATGATTGTTTCACAGGTAGATTACGAAGATAATAATCAACGGGAATTAATAAATTCTGTTTTGAAAAATTCAAAGGTAAAGATACCTATTTTTTGTGAATTGGGCGGTGATTGTGATTACTGGATGGGAATAGGGAAAGTATCACAAGAAGATATGCTAATTGACTATAATGAGTTAGAAGATTATGAAGGAAAAGAGTTAACTATTATTGCAAGATTGGAATCTCGAAAATATTATAGAGATAAACCACTTCCAGTTTTTGATATTTATAAAGATTTTTTGGGACTAAATCGAGCGTTAAGAAAACAAATAGCTTCGGAAAAAAAGCAAGAATTTGAAAGCATTGATGTTAATGAAGATTATATTGGATTAGAATTACTTGCTATTTATTGATAGGGCTGCAATATGAAAAATACAATCAAGGAATTTATAGAACCAACAAATAAAGAAAAACAAGAATTATGGCAAAAGGCAGTTTTTGTTTTTGATACTAATGTATTGCTGAATTTGTATAGATATTCTGCAAAAACAAGGAAATCTTTATTGGCTGCTTTTGAAAATTTTAAGGATAGAGTATGGATTCCATACCAAGTGGCATATGAGTATATGCGAAAACGTTGTGAGGTCATATATGAAACAGTTCAAAGATATGAACAATTTAAGAAGGAAATGGAAAACTTCACAAATAAAGCAGTAGAAACTTTACGTTTGACTTCTGGTGATGAGGAAGTTTCTGAATTAAAGAGGTATTTGTTCAAATGGTTGGATAGTAATAAAGATCGCAATTTGTTAGTGGTTAACGCAGATGAAGATGAGATATTAGATAAAATCTTGACAATTTTTGATGGTAGAGTTGGTTCACAGATTGGTGATGAAGAACTAAATGCAATAAAAGAAGAAGGTGAGAAAAGATATAAACAGAGTATTCCGCCTGGATTTAAAGATGATAAAAAGAAGAAAAATTCGGAAGATGATAATAATGCCTATGGAGATTTGATTATATGGAAACAGATAATTAAATATGCAAAGGAAAATGAAGTAGGTATTGTATATGTTACACATGATCAAAAAGAAGATTGGTGGAATATTACCAAAGGTAAAACAATAGGGCCAAGAATAGAACTTAGAAAAGAATTTATCACAGAAACTAATCAAGAATTTCATATGTATTCTATGGACGGGTTTATAAATACATACAATAAAATGAATGAAAATCAAATTGATAAAAGTGCTATTGATGAAGTGATTGGCCTTGAAAAAGCGGATAAAAAGAATCGAAGATACAAAAAGCGAAATGAAGGAATTTCTTTATCAGAAAAAATAGCGCGCACAGAAGATACTATAGAAAAAATTCAAAATAGAATTTTAAGAAGAAGAAAAATTATGGAGGATATTGAAAATAAATATCAAAAACAAGGTATTGAACTACCTGAAAATATTCAGTTTCAATATGATAATACAAAAATCAAGAGGGAGGAACTAGAGGAAATCTACGAGAAGAAATTACAAGAACTGACTGTTTTAAAGCAAACGCTTAGTGAAACAGAAATTATAAATTCATTATAAAAGATTTGTAACTATTGTGCTTATAGAATCAAGAGCATAAATAAAAACCGCAGCCGGGAATCTAAAAATAGGTTCCCGGCTCTTTTTTTGCCCTAAAATGTAAAATTTTTGTGAACATGATTAAAAAGTCCTTTACAAAACGTCACTGGGGAGACGACAAAATATTTTATTATATTTATGGGAGGCTTTTCCAACATTGTTCTCAATTCCTATGACGGCACAAGCAAGGCGGATCCAAGGCTTATTGGGGCGGCACAGCTTCTGGGGGCGAACAAAGGGCAGATTTTTCTTCATATTATTCTTCCGAGCGCAATGCCGTATATTTTCGCAGGGCTTCAAGTGTCTTTGTCCACTTCCTGGATGGCCGTGCTGGCGGCAGAGATGATAAGCTCCTACGAAGGCGCGGGATGGATCATCAATATGGGAATGAATACGGGAGATACGGTGCTGATTCTGGTGGGAATGATTTCCATTGCCATCGTAGGGTTTGCCCTGGCGAATCTGATGAGAGTTCTGGAGAGGAGGCTGTGCGCATGGACGGTAAGGGGAAATTAGCGGTAAAATGCAGCAAGGTCTGCAAGACATTTTATGCCAGAAACAGAAAGCAGAACGAGACAAATGAGGTTGTGAGAAATCTCGATCTGGAAGTGAGGGAAAATGAATTTCTGGTGCTTTTTGGCCCGGGGCAGTGCGGCAAGACGACGATTCTGAACCTTCTGGCAGGATTGGAAAAGACAACGGGAGGAGAGATTGAGGTAAACGGGAAAAAGGTGGAAGGCCCCTCCTGGGACAGGGGAATGGTGTATCAGACAACGGCGCTCTTTCCCTGGATGAGCGTTATGAAAAATGTATCCTTCGGGCCGAGAATGAGGGGCGTAAAGAAGGCGGAGTGGAAGAAACGGGCGCAGTATTACATTGATCTGGTAGGGCTGACGGGATTCGAGAACAGCTATCCGGTGAAGCTCTCCGGAGGAATGCAGCAGCGTGTGGGAATTGCCCGGGCCTACTGCAGCGAGCCCCAGATTATTTTTATGGACGAGCCCTTCGGCCATCTGGATGCGCAGACACGGTATCTGATGGAAGAAGAGGTGGAGCGCATCTGCGGGGAGGAGAAGAGGACGGTAGTCTTTGTGACAAACAACGTGGAAGAGGCCGTTTATCTTGCGGATCGCATTGTGGTGCTTACGGATATGCCCGCATCCGCAGCCAAAGAGTACGTGATTGATCTGCCCCGGCCCCGGGATAATACAAGTCCGGAGTTCTTAAGGCTTCGGGAGGAGATTACCCGGCTGGCAGAGGACAATATGACGACGGGAGGCGAGGCGGATGCAGGATAGAAGGGTAAAAGTCCAGGTAAAGAACTTAACAAAAGCATTTGGGGATCTCCTGGTGCTGGACGACGTTTCCTTTGACGTTTATGACGGGGAGTTTCTCTGTATTGTAGGCCCTACCGGGTGCGGAAAAACTACATTTCTCAATTCCATGACTAAGATTTATGAGCCCAGTCAGGGCAGCATCCGGGTGGACGGGGAGGAGATCAATCCCCAGAGACACAATCTGGCTTACATTTTTCAGGAATATTCCACGATGGAATGGCTGAACATCCAGGAAAATGTGGAGTTCGGCCTAAAGGCAAAGAAGTTTCCCAAGGAACGGTTAAAGGAACGCTCCGACTATGTGATACGCATGGTAGGGCTTGACAAATACCGGAACTACTATCCCAGCCAGCTTTCCGCCAGTATGCTGCAGCGCGTGGTAATTGCCAGGGCATTTGCCATAGAGCCGGATCTGCTTTTGATGGACGAGCCCTACGGGCAGCTGGATTTATCTTTGAAATACAAGCTTGAGGACGAGCTTCTGAAAATGTGGCGGGAAATCAAGACCACGGTTCTTTTCATCACCCATAATATTGAAGAAGCCGTCTATCTGTCCGATCGGATTCTGGTTCTGACAAATAAGCCTACCCACATTAAGACAGAGATTGTCAATACATTGCCAAGGCCGAGAAAGGTGTCCGATCCGGAGTTTGTGGCTCTGCGCAGCCAGGTTACGGATCTGATTAAATGGTGGTAAGATGAAAAAGTATAATCTGGTTATCATAACGCCCGATCAGCTAAGGGCGGATTATCTAGGATGCTACGGGCATCCATCTATTGGAACAAAGCACATTGACAGCCTGGCCGCAGAGGGCGTCAGGTTTGAAAATATGTACTGTGCGGCTCCCCTGTGCGGCCCAAGCCGGTGCAGCTTTGCGACCAGCACTTATTTTTCCGAGCATAATCACCGGAATTACTGGTCTACCATTTCTCCGAAGGTTCCCAATCTTGTTACCTCCTTGAAAAAGGCCGGCTACCGGACAGGGATGTTTGGGAAAAACCATCTGTTTACCTATTCGGAGCTTAACAAGGTATGGGACTGCCTGGATGAAATCTGCCTTGGCAATTATGACGGGCATCCGGCTTATAAAAAGGCCTATTCATCCTTTACCCTTGAGGAGGATCATCCTTTTAACATCACGGGGCGCCTTACAGAAGAGGCAATTCACTTTATGGAGGAGACCAGGGACAGGCCGTATCTTTTGTGGGTGAATTATCAGGATCCTCATCCGGCCTACTGCTGTCCGAGGCCCTATGACACTATGTTTGATCCGAAGGAGATTGAGCTGTCTCCCAGAGTAACGGCCTATGAGAAGGAAAAGCAGCCTGTGAGAAATGAGGTCTTCCGCATTCACTCCCAGATGGAAGCGTGCAGCGGGGAAGAGCTGCGCAGGGCTATGGCCCACTATATGGGCCAGATCCGCTATGTGGATGACAGTGTGGGACGGATTATGGAATATTTGAAGGAGAGCGGCGGCAAGAGAGAGACGGTGGTTTTGTTCTTTTCGGATCATGGGGAGCTGCTGGGCGATTATGGAATGACCCATAAAAATCCTACCTTTTATGAATGCCTGTCCCATATTCCGGCAATTCTTGTCCATCCGGAAGGAAAGTGGAGGGGACTGTCCTTTGAGGGCTTGACGGAGGAGGTAGATCTGGCTCCTACCCTGCTGGAGCTTCTGGGGGTGGAGATTCCGCCTACGATGACGGGAACTTCCTGGGCAGCCGCCCTTGATAAGGGAGATACGACGGGGAAGGAGACCATACTCTGCGAAGTGGGAGGGGGATGCCCTACCTGGAAACAGCCCATAGAAGGCTTTACAATCACGGCGCCTCATGCGCCCACATCTTTTGGAGCGGGGGCAATGATACGCAGGGGCAGCTTAAAATTATCGATCTACGGAGACGACTGCTGTGAATTGTATGATTTGGACTCGGATCCCTATGAGCTTCATAACCTTTACGAGGAGCCGGAATTTCGCAAAGCCAGGGAGGAGCTTACCCTTCTTCTGTTAAAACGCGTAATGAGCGTGAAAGTCCGGGATATCGGAAAGCTTACCTGGGATTATGAGGCCTACCCCTATGACGTCCGCTTTGAACCCCTGGAAAATACGGGAGAGGCCCTTAAGGATATCCGCGCCAGCGGAATCGGGGGAGGCATCATTATGAAGCCTGTGCTGGACAGCATGGAGGCAAAGGAGGCTGGCGGATTTGATATCGGAGGGGATATTTGAAAAATAAGGCATCAGGCATTTCCATCTTGTATGTTTGGACGGCATACGGGATATTGGAAATGGCTGATGCCTTATTTTATGGTATGCGCAGTGGACAGGGGGATACGCAAGGTATCCCGTTTTTTACGGACGGTTGACCGGAGCCGGGCCGGAAGAGGGCTGCATCCGGCGGAATATTTTTTCAAACAGCAGCCCGGTAAAGAACCAGACCGGGGCATAGTCAAGCCGTATCACGCCGTCAATGTTCCACCGTGCCTTACTGTAGTCCCAAGGGCACATATCGCGCTTTTTCAACAGACTTCCGGTGATGAACTCCCCGAGAAAAATGATGCAGGCATAGACGCTCCCCCGAAAAAGCGTCCCTTTCTTTTGAATCCAACGGGAGACAGGAGCCAGAAAAGCGGCCATCCCATAAATGGGAAACATCCAGATGGAGGAATGGCCTACCAGCTTCATCTGCCTCCTCTGAAGGGATTTGAGGCCCGTCCAGAAGATTTCCAGGCACCAGCCGATAAGTCCGCAGAGAATAAATTTATTTTTCATAGGGATAGTATGCGCAGAAAAGGCGGAAGAAATTCTATTGAAATAAGGCGGAGGATGTAATATACTTGGAATGCAGAAAAATAGATGAATTTGTAAGTGGAATTTCCAAATTTATCCAGAAAGAGGAGACCATGACATACGAGGAAGCAAGAGCATTTATAGATGACACATCAAAATACGGCTACATTCTGGGACTTGACACGGTGACGGAGCTTCTTTCCCGTCTCGGGAATCCCCAGGACGATCTCAAGTTTGTACATATCGCGGGCACCAACGGCAAGGGCTCCATTCTGGCCTATGTATCTACGATATTGAAGGAAGCCGGATACAAGGTGGGAAGATACATTTCCCCCACAATTTTTGAATACCGGGAGCGCATCCAGGTAAATGAAGCCTATATTCCGGAGGAAGCAGTGGCAAGGCTGGCAGAGCGCATTTACCAGGCGGGGCAGGCGATGCTGGCGGAGGGCCTGGCCCATCCCACAGCCTTTGAGGTGGAGACAGCCCTGGCATTTCTCTATTTTAAGGAAACGGACTGTGATATTGTGGTTCTGGAGACGGGCATGGGCGGCCTTACAGATGCAACCAATGTAGTAAAAACCACGCTGGTATCCGCATTTGCATCTATCAGTATGGATCATATGGGATTTTTGGGAGATACCCTGGAGGAGATTGCCAGGATCAAGGCCGGAATTATCAAGCCGGATACCACAGTCATAAGCACGGTGCAGACAGCCCGGGTTCGAGAGGTGCTTGAAGAAGCCTGCCGGGAGAACCGGGCTTCCTACCGGGAGGTGCAAAAGGAGGAGCTTAAGGATAAAAAAATAAGCTTTGAGGATCAGAGCTTTACCTACAAAGACAGGACAAACCTCCGTCCGGGAATCCTGGGAAGCTGCCAGCTTGAAAATGCCGCTGCAGCCCTGGAGGTTATAGACGCATTGGGAGAGCTTGGCTATCCCGTAACGGAAGAGGCCCTTCGCAGAGGGCTGGAGCAGACGGAATGGGCCGGCCGGTTTACCGTGATAGAGGAGGATCCCCTGTTCCTGGTGGACGGCGCCCATAACAGGGATGCTGCAGACCGGCTTTTGGAGACCTTGAAGCTTTATGTTCCGGAAAAACGGAAGATATTTATCATCGGCGTCCTTGGAGACAAGGAGTATGACTATATGATGAGCCGTCTGGCTCCGGAGGCGGAGCGGATAGTGACGGTTATGACCCCGGACAATCAAAGAGCGCTGCCGGCAGAGGAGCTTGCAGAGGCAGTACGAAAGTACAATCCCAATGTAGAGGCGGCAGAGAATATCCCGGAGGCAGTTAAGAAGGCAAAGGGCTACGCAGGCGGGGACGGGATGGTTCTGGCTTTCGGCTCCCTGTCCTATCTTGGCGACTTGATCCGGGCAGTGCGGAAAGAAGCCGGCTGATTGATTGGTAAGCGCCAAAACACGGTAAGCGTGATTTTGCGGGAAAGGAGAACAACATGAGGGATCTGGCAGAGCTGAGAAAAGAAATTGATGAGATTGACATCCAGATGGTAAAGCTTTTTGAGCAGCGGATGGCTGTCTCAGAAGAGGTGGCGGAGTATAAAGTAGCCGTAGGAAAGAAGATTCTTGATAAAGAGCGTGAAAAACGGAAAATCCAGGCTGTTAAGGCTATGACTCACAGCGCGTTTAACAGCCACGGCGTGGAGGAGCTGTATAATCAGATCATGGCCATGAGCCGGAAGCTCCAGTATCAGCGGATGGAGCAGCAGGCCGTAGGCCGTCTGCCTTTCGTAATGGTGGATGAGCTTGAAAAGAAAAATGTCCGGGTCGTCTACCAGGGAGTGGAGGGAGCCTATGCCCAGCAGGCCATGTTTGAGTTTTTCGGGGAGGATGTGAATCACTTTCATGTGGAGCGGTGGCGGGACGCTATGGAGGCCATCGCCGAGGGCATGGCAGATTACGCAGTGCTCCCCATAGAAAATTCCTCCGCAGGCATTGTAAATGACAACTACGATCTCCTTCAGGAATTTGACAATTACATAGTGGGAGAGCAGGTAATGACCATCTGCCACGCACTCCTGGGAACAGAGGACGCAGAGCTTTCGGATATTCAGACCGTGTATTCCCACCCCCAGGGCTTGATGCAGTGTGCAAAATATCTGGACGAGAACCGTCAGTGGCAGCAGATCAGCCTGCTCAATACGGCGGTAGCGGCCCAGAAGGTGGCGGAGGACAAGGATAAAACCCAGGCTGCCATTGCAAGCGCCCTGGCCGGGAAGCAGCACGGGCTGAAGGTTCTGAAAGAGAATATCAATTTCAGCGGCCAGAATTCCACACGCTTTTTCATTGTGACCAATCAGCGGATTTTCTGCAAAAATGCGGGGAAGGTGAGCATCTGTTTTGAGGTCAGCCATGAGAGCGGCTGTCTTTACAATGTGCTGTCGCATTTCATTTTCAACAACCTGAACATGTGCCGGATTGAGTCCCGGCCCATTGCGGATAAGAACTGGGAGTACCATTTCTTCGTGGATTTCGAGGGGAACTTAAACGACAGCGCAGTAAAAAATGCCCTCAGAGGAATCCGGGAGGAAGCGTTGAATCTGAAGATATTAGGGAATTATTAATAAACTTAGAATAGGAGGAGAAGAGGAATGAACACTTATGTTATTATGACAGACATCAATGCGGATCTTCCTGAAGAGTACATCCGCGAGCACGGGCTGGAGGTTTTGTCTTTGAGCTATATGATAGACGGGGAAACCTACGACAGAAATCATCCCCTGGAGGTAGGAGAATTTTACAAGCGCATGCGCAATGGCTCCATGCCTACTACCTCCCAGGTGAATCCCGATCAGGCAAAGAAAGCATTCACCGCCTGCCTAAAGCAGGGAAAGGACGTGCTCTACATTGCGTTCTCCTCGGCCTTGAGCGGAACGTATAACAGCGGAAGGATCGCCGCTGAGGAGATTAAGGAGGAGGGGCTTTTTCCGGATCGGAAGCTCATAGTCCTGGATTCGCTAAGCGCCTCTCTGGGCCAGGGACTTCTGGTGCACAAGGCCGTGCAGCTTAAGGAAGCCGGAAAATCCCTGGAGGAGACTGTTTCCTGGGTGGAAGAGAACAAGCTGAATCTCTGCCACATCTTTACGGTGGACGACCTCTTCCATCTCCACAGAGGCGGCCGCGTGTCCAAGGCAACAGCCGTCCTGGGAACCATGATTAACATTAAGCCAATCCTTCATGTAGACGAGGAAGGCCGTCTCACACCCATCGGAAAGGTCCGGGGGAGAAGAAAATCACTGTCCGCTCTGGCAGACCGCATGGGCGAGCAGATCAAGGGTTTTGAGAATCCGGAAGTATTCATCAGTCACGGCGACTGCCTGGAGGATGCTGAATATGTGGAAAAGCTGGTGAGGGAGCGCTTCGGCGTGGAGAACTTTGTCATCAACCACGTAGGCCCCACCATCGGAGCGCACTCCGGCCCAGGAACCATGGCCCTGTTCTTTATGGGCAATCAAAGGTAGGCAGCAGCCCTTTTCGATATCCAAGGGGAGAGATGCCGTACTTCTCCCGGAAAAGCTTTCCAAAATAACTGGAGCTGCAGAAGCCGCAGAAGCTGCCGATCTCGGAGATGGAGAGATTCGTCTCACGCAGCAGGCCGGCGGCCTGGAGCAGGCGATACTCATTGATGTATTCCATGGGCTTTTTTCCCGTATAGCGGTGGAAGGAACGGAAGCATTCGCTGCGGCTTATGTGAGCATGCTCCGTAAGATCCCGGATTGTGATACTTTCTGCAAAATGCTCCTGTATGTAGGAAATCATCTGCCTCACCATGGCTCCATGGTGAGGCGGTGTCTCCTTGATAAGAAAGGAGTGGTTCTTTTCGGAAATATAGGCCAGGGTCTCCAGCCAGAGCCGGCTTGAAAGGCTTAAGGCTTGAAGCTCATACCCATAAACGTCATCCGGAATTCGGCAGATATCCTCGATGAACCGAGCTATGTTTATTCCATGGAGATCGGAGGCTTCTGTGCAAAAGCCCTGGAGCTGCATGTTCATAACAGGCTGAAAATATTTGTGAAAGATGCTTCCGTCCGGAAAGAGAGAGGGCGGAAAGCCCACGCCGATCATTTCGGCAGGCTCCCCTGGATTTACTTGTTTTGCCATATGAAGGACATTGCAGTTAACAAAGATACAATCTCCCTTTTTCATTCTCAAGCAGGTTTCTTCTGTATAAAAATCCAGTTCCCCCTTTACCACCGTTCCGAATTCAAAAGCATCGTGCCAGTGGCAGTTCAAGGTATAATCGGGAAAAGAAGTATAAAGATCGTCCCATGTTTCCAGGGGAAACGAAATATCCTTATAGTCAATCAGTTCTCTTAAGTGCTCGTCGGTTTTAACCGGAATCTGCTGCATATCCCCTCCACCTTTGAAACGATTGTTATAAAAATTGAGATTATTATTATATACAAATCCGAATTTTGCAATTATTATTATATTTATTCTGATTGCAGAAGTCAAGAAAGAAAGGTGATATTATATGCGGTTTTTACATAAGGGTAAGGCTTCCTCCCACAAGGAAAGCACAGGCAGGGCTAAGGACATGACGAAAGGAAATCCCACAGGGCTGATTTTTTCCTTTGCCCTGCCGCTGATTCTGGGGAATCTGGGCCAGCAGCTTTATATGATTACAGACACCATGATAGTAGGCCAGGGGGTAGGCCTTAAGGCGCTGGCTTCTCTTGGAGCCACGGACTGGATCTACTGGCTGGTGCTCTGGCCGGTACAGTTTCTCACCCAGGGCTTCGCCGTTCTGATCACCCAGAACATTGGGGAGGGGAATGAAAAAAACATCAAAAAGTCCATCGCTATGTCTGCCCTTTTATGTCTGGCAGTGGGCGCCCTGGTTTCGGTGCTCTTTCCGCTGCTGGCAAAGCCGCTTCTTGGGCTTTTGAAAACACCGGCAGATATCTTTGACGGCGCCTATTCCTATGTGACTGTGATGTATGCAGGCACGCTGATTGTGATGGCCTATAATATGGCTTCCGCCGTACTGCGGGCCTTTGGAGACGGGAAGACGCCTCTTTTGGGCATGATCATTGCCGCTGTCCTCAATATCGGCCTGGATCTCTTGCTGGTGATGGAATTCCGATGGGGCATTACGGGGGCAGCGGCGGCTACGATATTTTCACAGCTTGCTGCATTTCTCTACTGCCTGTTTATGATTGGGAAGATTCCGGCTGTCAATATGAAGCGTGAGGACTGGAAGCTGGATGTATCGGTGGCAAAGCAGCTTTTGAAGCTTGGAACGCCTCTGGCCCTTTCTCATGTTGCGATTGTGATTGGCGGCATTATTCTCCAATTTGTGATTAACGGCTTCGGCTCCCTGTTTATTGCGGCGTTTACAGCCACCAATAAGCTATATGGCCTGCTGGAGAGCACTGCTATTTCCTTTGGCTTTGCAACGGCTACTTATATGGGACAGAATTGGGGGGCGGGAAACTTAGAGCGCATCCGTATGGGGATGAGAAGCGCAATGAAGCTTGCGGCTGTCTTTTCTGTGAGCATTTCCCTGCTGATGCTGGCTTTTGGGAAAAATCTGCTTCTCCTGTTTATCTCATCTGCCAATGAGGATGCGCCCAGAGTGCTGGAGCTGGCTTACCAGTATCTTGTGATTATGAGCGTGACGCTGATGATTCTATACATTCTGCATGTATACCGCTCCGCCATCCAGGGCATGGGCAATACCATTGTGCCCATGATTGCAGGTATTATGGAATGCGTGGGCCGCATATCCGTGGCGCTTCTGCTTACCAGGGTTATGGGAGAATACGGTTTGTTCTTTGCGGAATCCGCCGCCTGGCTGGGCAGTGCAGCCTGTGTGACGCCGGCTTACTATTTTATGGTAAGGGGGAGGGCTCTTGCAGGCGGGAAGGAGGAAAGGGCGGTTAAAACCTGCACCTGTCCCAGGTAGGCGGCGCTTTTATCTCTGCATCTTTTCATTTTAGAATAATTTTGGTATATTGATATTAATAGATAAAATGATTTCAAAAAAGATGCAGAGGTAAGAGCAAATGATGAAGCAGGGGTTTCAATTAAATACCACACAGAAGCTTAAGATGTCCCAGAAACAGATGCAGTCTTTGAATATATTAACCATGGATCAGACGCAGCTTTTAGAGTTTATGCAGAATGAGTACCTGGAGAATCCTATGCTTGAGTATACGGGAGGGCAGGACGGCGTCTATGGGGCGGATGATATAAGCAGTCGTTATGAGCATGCGATTACGTATGAAAAGACGTATGAGGAGCTTATTGAGGAGGACGATAAGCGGCGCAGGGATCTGCCGGATACAGAGCCGGAGCTTGTGAAAAAGACTTTGCTGTACCAGCTTCCCTTTCAGGATTTTACCGAAAAGCAGTGGGAGCTATTCAATTATATGATAGACTGTCTGGACGAGACGGGTTTTTTTACGATGTCCCTTGAGGAAACGGCTTTTAAGGCTCATGTGACCCTTCAGGAGGCGGAGCGGGCTCTTGACATTCTAAAAGGGCTGGAGCCCCATGGCATTTTTGCCCGGGATCTGAGGGAATGCCTGCTGATACAGCTGGATTTTAAAGGAATGAAGGGGACGAATACCTGGAAGATTGTGGAGGAATATCTGGAGGACGTGGCAAAAGGGAGGATTGGGACGATCTCACGGGGACTTTCCCTGTCTACCGCACAGGTGCGCTTGTGTATTCAGCAGATTGCACATTTGAATCCCAGGCCCATGAACTTTGTGGCCGCCGGGGACAAGAACAAATATATCATTCCGGATATTTTATTAAAGAAAGAACAGGGAGTGTGGAGGGCTGAATTAAACGACGGGTGGATAGAAAATTATCAGATCAATGATTATTATATCCGTATTATGAAGGAATCTCAGGATGAGGAGCTCTGCCTGTATTTTCAGAAAAAGCTGGACAGAGTCCGCTTGATTCAAGAGGGCATCCGGCAGAGGAGGCAGACCCTTATCGATATTACAACTGCGATTGTGGCGCATCAGACCGCCTTTTTTGACGGAAACGGCCTTCTTGCGCCTATGACAATGGCAGAGCTTGCCGGAGAGCTTAACATCCATGCTTCTACCGTAAGCCGCGCCGCGAAAGGCAAATACATTCAGTGCCGGCAGGGGACGCTCCTTCTGCGCGATCTGTTTTCTGCTGCGGTTTCGTCGGGAGACGACGAGGCTGCGGTTAATGCGGACAATATAAAGGATATGATCTCCCGGCTTATCAAGGAGGAGGACAGGAAAAAACCTCTCAGCGACCAGAAGATCACGAATGCGTTGAAAGAAAAGGGCATTCACGTATCCAGAAGGGCCGTTGCAAAGTACAGAGAGGCCCTGGGAATAAAAGGAAGCTTCGAGCGGAAACTGTAGTGTCAAAAAAGAAGCCAGTCCGGTATCATCCGGGAGCAGGCTTCTTTTTTGCGCTTAAGTAACGATGGGGTTTGAAGGGATTTGAAGTGACACGGACGGGAACTACTTGTATCACGCAAAAGAAAATGGTATGATAAGAAAGAAGTTTACGAAAGCTGAAACAGGAAGGACGTTATGGTAATCGGCTGCAGAGGAGACAAAATGAAGAGTTTATGGGCAGCGGCGGTTCTGGTTCTTGGCCTTACGCTTCTTATGGGATGCAAAGAAAAGAAGCCGGAGCCGGAGGAACTGCTTGCAGAATATATGGATTTGCTGGGCGAAGAAAAATACGAGGAAATGTACACCTATCTCACCGGAGAGGCCAAGGAATCCATTGACCAGGAAGCCTACGTAGAGCGGTATCAGAATATCTACGGCGGAATCGAGGCTATGAATATCCGGGTAGAGATTGAGGAGAGGGAGGAAGGCCACAAGGACAAAAAGGCTGTGACTCAGAGGGTGAAATATGCCCTTACCATGGACACCCTGGCCGGAGAGCTTTCCTTTAACAATATAGCTATTTTTACAAAGGATGAGGAAGGCCTCTACAAAATGAGCTGGGACAGTCAGGATATCCTGCCGGGTCTCTATGCCGGGGACAAGGTCCGCGTAAAGACCATTCAGGCCAAGAGGGGAAATATCTACGATCAGAATCAGACAACCCTGGCAAGGGAGGGGACGGCTTCTTCTGTAGGGCTGGTGCCCGGCAAGCTGGGGGAGAACCGGGAGGAATCCCTTGCAAGCCTCTCGGAATTATTGGAAATCAGTGTGGAGCGGATAGAAAAGGAGCTCAATGCCGGCTGGGTCCGGGATGATACCTTTGTTCCCCTGCGCACAGTCTCTAAAGACGATTATGAGCTCAAGGAGCAGCTTCTGGAGATTCCGGGAGTGATGATTACCGACACAACCGTGCGGTACTATCCCTTTAAGGAAAAGGCGGCCCAGCTCACCGGCTATGTGCAGAATATCACGGCGGAGGAGCTGGAGGAGCGCAAAGGACAGGGCTATAACCAGAACAGCCAGATTGGAAAGGCAGGGGCAGAGCGGATCTATGAGGAGATCCTGCGCCCCAGAGACGGATATTCCATCCAGATTATTGATGCGGACGGATATGAGAGGAGCACGGTGCTGGAAAAGCCGGCAGAGGACGGCAAGGACGTAGTTCTGACCATTGATATCATTCTGCAGCAGCATCTGTACCAGGCCCTTGAGGGAGATGAAGGCTGTGCCGCTGCCATAGATCC
This sequence comes from Clostridia bacterium, assembly GCA_910575725.1. Lineage (GTDB taxonomy): Bacteria > Bacillota > Clostridia > Lachnospirales > Lachnospiraceae > Laedolimicola. Next base: position 33,743 of record CAJTFE010000011.1, read on the forward strand.
CAGAAGCGGCGCGGTACTGGCCATGGCCAGCGCCCCGGCCTATGATCCCAACGACTTTGTTATGGGCTATACGGCCAGCGCCTGGGATGCGGTCAACAATGACGAGACGCAGCCTCTTTACAACCGATATCTGGCTTCCTGGGTGCCCGGCTCCGTATTTAAACCGGTTACCGCAGCCCTCGGGCTTACAAACGGCAGCCTGAATCCCGGCGAAGAGATGGAGAATGAGGGCTTGAGCTGGCAGAAGGATGAGAGCTGGGGCAGCTATGAGGTTACGACCCTGACGGATTATCCTGTGAAGAATCTGGAAAATGCCTTGATTTATTCCGACAATATCTACTTTGCCAAGGCGGCGGTGAATATGGGAGAGGAAGCCTTTTCCCAGGGTCTTGACAGCCTGGGCTTTGGGGAAGAGATGGAGTTTGACTTTGACTTGAAGGCGTCCTCCTATGGAAGTGAGGGAAAGCTTGGATCTGAGACGGAGCTTGCGGACAGCGCCTACGGGCAGGGAAAGGTTCTTGTGAATCCTCTTCACCTGGCAGCTGTTTATTCTGCCTTTGTCAATGAGGGAAATATGGTGAAGCTTTATCTGAGGGCTGGAGGGGAAGAAGGGTTCTGGAAGGAGCAGGTATTTACGCCGGAGGCGGCCGGGGAGGTTCTGAACGGACTGTACCAGGTTGTGGAGCATCCGGAAGGAACGGCCCGTGAGGCTTACCGCAGCGGGTACCGGCTGGCGGGCAAGACGGGGACTGCGGAGATCAAGGATTCCAAAGAGGATACAAGCGGCACGGAGCTTGGCTGGTTTGTGGGAATCAGCGGAGCGGACACGGACAAGCCTCTTCTGATGGTAATGATGATAGAGGATGTAAAAGGCCGGGGCGGAAGCCATTATGTGATTCCAAAGGCCATGACAGGCTTTGACGTTTATAATATGGGAGAAGAGGAGGAGGCAGAGCATGAAGGATGATTCATTTCGGAAGTACCTGTTTATCAGTCTGGCCGGAGCCGTGGGCATCATTTTGTGTATTGTGTTTTTCTTTGCTTTATTTCGGTTCAAACAAGTGATGGAGGGAATACGTACTCTGGAGAGTATTCTTATGCCCTTTATCTATGGGGCGGTGATAGCGTATCTTCTGACGCCGGTGTGTAATTTTGTGGAGATCCGTCTAAATGCCCTGCTGACGGGGAGAATGAAGGTGAATGAGCAGAAGGCGGCGCGTTTTTCCGCAGCGATAGGCATTGGGCTGAGCCTGCTCTTTGGCTTTTTCATTGTCTATCTCCTTCTTGCCATGGTGCTGCCCCAGGTATTCGAAAGTGTGCGGGGGATTGTGCAGGTGCTTCCGGGAAATGTGGTAAAATGGAGCGACTGGATTCAGCAGAAGCTTGCAGACGACGAAGTTCTGGCCAATTATGCGGAGCAGTTTATCAATGCGGCTTATCAGAATATGCAGGTATGGCTGAACACAAAGTTTCTGCCTGATATGCAGGTGATTGTAAGCGGCGTGTCCGCAGGACTTATCAGCGCTCTGGCTGCAGTGAAAAATATCGTGATTGGTATTTTTGCAGCCGCTTATCTTATGGGAAACCGCAAGAAGTTTGCGGCCCAGGGAAAAAAGCTGATTTACAGCTTTGCCAAGGTTCCCGTTGCCAACGGCATTCTGGATGAGATCCATTATATTAACCGGGTGTTCGGCGGCTTTATTGACGGGAAGCTTCTGGATTCCCTGATTATGGGAATTTTGTGCTTTGTTATTATGAACCTTTTAAATATGCCTTACACCATGCTGATCAGTGTGATCGTAGGGGTGACGAATATTATACCGTTTTTCGGGCCCTTTATCGGGGCGATTCCAAGCGCTCTGATTATACTAACGGACAGTCCCGTCAAATGTGTGTATTTTCTAATCCTGATCCTGGTGCTGCAGCAGTTTGACGGCAACTTCTTAGGCCCGAAGATCCTGGGGGATTCCACAGGGCTTTCCAGCTTCTGGGTGCTGTTTTCCATTCTGCTTTTCGGGGGGCTGATGGGCTTTGTGGGAATGGTTATCGGGGTGCCTACCTTTGCGGTGATTTATGATCTGATTAAGAAGTATTCCAACTGGATGCTGCGCAAAAAGAAGCTGGCTACGGATACCTCTGTCTACGAGGAGCTTTCTTCCATAGAACCCGATGGGGAAGGCTACCGCTATATCCATGCATTGACGGGCGAAGCCCGCCAGTCCCGGAGGGATATGCATTAATATATATCTGCAGGGGATAACAAAGAAGAAAAACAGGAGGCAGGTATGATTCTGGCGATTGATATTGGAAATACCAACATTGTAATCGGCTGCATTAAGGATAACCAGATTCTGTTTGTGGAGCGTCTGTACACAGATGTGAAAAAATCAGAGCTGGAATACGCCATCAGCATAAAAAACGTACTGGAAATATACGGCGTGGACCGGAAGGAGTTAGAGGGAGGCATCATTTCCTCCGTAGTGCCTCCGGTGACAGGCACCATCCGGAATGCGGCGGCAAAGGTGATTGGCAAGGAAATGCCGGTGGTAGGCCCCGGTGTGAAAACAGGCCTGGATATCCGCATTGACAATCCGGCGCAGCTTGGGCCTGACCTGGTGGTGGGAGCCGTGGCGGGCATCGAGGAATACGGCTGCCCTCTGGTGATTATTGATATGGGAACGGCCACGACCTTTACGGTAGTTAATGAGAAGCGCCAGGTGATCGGCGGAATGATTCTGCCGGGGGTGGGAGTGGCTTTGGATTCGCTGACGAACCGCACCTCCCAGCTTCCCAAGATTAGTCTGGAACCGCCGAAGAAGCTGATTGGCAGCAATACCGTTGACTGTATGAAGAGCGGCGTGCTCTACGGCAATGCCTGCTGTGTGGACGGAATGCTTGGACGAATCCGGGAGGAACTGGGCATGGCGCCCCAGGCAGTCGCCACCGGGGGTATGGCAAAGCGCATCATCCCTTATTGCCGGGAAACCATACACATGGACGATGCCCTTTTGCTCAAGGGGCTGAATCTGATTTACCAAAAGAATCAATAGGATTATGGCTCACTTCGCAGCCGTCCGCTTAATAACCGCCCCGTTTTATGGCGTCTGTCCCATACTTTTTGCGGATAGAGTCCAGGGCGCGATCCAGCTGCTTCAGCTTTTGGGGAGAAGGCGTCTTGGCAGAGCTTTTTGCTTCCGCCCCTGCCTCTGCTGCCAGAGGCAGATCAAAGATTGAGAGCTGAACCGGCTCGCCGACGGATACGAGACGGGAGCTGCGTACTCCCAAAAGGCGGATGGGGCGTCTGTCCCAGAGCTGGTCAAAAAGGGAGCAGGCCAAGTTGTACAGTTCGCCTGTAGAATTGCAGGGAGACAGCGTCCTGGCCTGGTGGGAAGCTTTTGTAAAATCATGGTATTTGATCTCTACGGTAATGGTTCCGGCCAGCTGTCCGGCACTCCTGAGACGTCCGGAGACGCTCTCGCAGAGTGCAAGAAGCACCTTTTTGGCTTCTGTCGGATCGGTGACGTCCTCCCTTAGGGTTGTAGAGCTGCCGATGCCCTTGGCTTCCTGCTTTTGGGAGAGCACGGGAGTGGGATCGATGCCGTTGGCAAATTCCCACATAAGGCGTCCGTGGCTTTTGAAATGGGCGGTGAGGAAAGACGGGTCTGTATGGGCCAGCTCCCCGATGGTCTGTATGCCAAAGCCCATGAGCTTTTCGGCGCTGCGGCGTCCTACCATAAAAAGCTCGGATACAGGGAGAGGCCACATCTTCACAGGAATTTCCTCAGGGAACAGGGTGTGGATTTTACCGGGCTTTTCAAAGTCGCTGGCCATCTTGGCAAGAACCTTTGCAGGGGCAATTCCGATATTGACGGTAAAGTGAAGCTCCTCGTAGATGCGGTCCCGGATAAGAGCCGCAGCTTCCACAGGGGAGGGATACAGGCGGGCGATGGGCGTAAAGTCCAGATAGCACTCGTCAATGGATACCTGTTCCAAATCCGGAGTAAAGGAGGACAAGAGCTCCATCATGGCATGGCTGTAGCTGCGGTAAAGCTTGTGATCCGGGGACTCGATGACCAGGGAAGGGCACTTGCGGAGAGCGGAGGCTACCGGCTCCGCAGTCTGGATTCCGTATTTTTTGGCAGGAATGGATTTGGCCAGTACAATTCCGCGGCGGCTCTTTTCGTCGCCGCCGATGATGGAGGGAATGGTGCGCAGATCCACGCTGCTTCCGTTTTTTAATTTTTCCAAGGCAGTCCAGCTTAAGTAGGCTGAATTTACATCAATATGAAAGATAATAGTGGACATAGGGGGCTCCTTGGTTTTATCCTGTAAGCAGGTGCTGTGGATTTTTAGGAACTATAATTTTAGTATAGCACAAGAGAACATTTGTTTGCAATATTATTTTATGGAAGAAAGAGGGAACCAAGAATGTACAATCCAGCTTCCAGACAGGCGGAAGAATTTATAAATCACAAGGAAATCCTGGACTCCATTCAATATGCCCGGGAGAATCAGAAGAACCGGGAATTGATAGAAGGGCTGCTTAAAAAGGCGGAGGAATGCCGGGGACTGTCCCACCGGGAGGCGCTGGTGCTTCTGGAATGCGGGGAGCCGGATCTGACGGAGCGGATGTTTGGCCTGGCACGGGACATCAAGCAGAGATTCTACGGAAACCGGATTGTTATGTTTGCGCCGCTGTATTTGTCCAATTACTGTGTGAATGGGTGTACCTATTGTCCTTATCATTTTAAAAATAAGCACATTGCCCGAAAGAAGCTGTCCCAGGAAGAGATAAGGAGGGAGGTTATTGCCCTTCAGGATATGGGGCACAAGCGTCTGGCTCTGGAGGCTGGCGAGGATCCGGTAAACAATCCCATTGAGTATGTGCTGGAAAGCATTCGGACCATCTACGGCATACAGCATAAAAACGGGGCAATCCGCAGGGTGAATGTGAACATTGCGGCAACTACCGTGGAGAATTATCGAAAGCTTAAGGAGGCGGGAATCGGGACTTATATCCTGTTCCAGGAGACTTATCATAAGGAAAATTATGAGAAGCTCCATCCAACGGGGCCGAAGCATGACTATGCCTGGCATACGGAGGCCATGGACCGGGCCATGGAGGGCGGCATTGACGATGTGGGGATCGGGGTGCTTTTTGGACTTCACCATTACCGCTATGATTTTACAGGGCTTTTGATGCATGCAGAGCATCTGGAGGCGGCATTCGGAGTGGGGCCCCATACGATCAGTGTGCCGAGAATCCGCAACGGGGATGATATTGACGCTTCCGCTTTTGAAGATGCCATTTCCGATGAGCTTTTTGCCCGGATTGCGGCAGTGATCCGGATTGCCGTTCCCTATACGGGAATGATCATTTCTACCCGGGAATCCAAGGCTACCCGGGAGAAGGTGCTGGAATTGGGAGTGTCCCAGATTAGCGGCGGTTCCAGAACCAGTGTGGGCGGCTATGCGAAGGAGGAGGCGAAGGAAGAGAATTCCGCCCAGTTTGATGTGAGTGATACCAGGACCTTGGATCAAGTCGTAAACTGGCTGCTGGATCTTGGGATGATTCCAAGCTTTTGTACGGCCTGTTACCGGGAGGGGCGCACTGGAGACCGGTTTATGAAGCTGGTGAAGTCGGGGCAGATTGCCAACTGCTGTCAGCCCAATGCCCTTATGACGCTGAAGGAATATCTGACCGACTATGCGTCGGAGGATACCAGGAAGAAAGGGGAGGCGCTGATTGCCCGGGAGCTGAAACGCATAACCAGTGACAAGATCCGCCAGAGGACAGAGCAGAACCTAAAGGAGATTGAGCATGGAACAAGAGACTTCCGATTTTAAACAGAGCCTGAAGGAATCCCGGAAATACCGCTGGAAGGAAAGCAGTGAGGGACAGGAGCCGGAGGAGGACCGGGCTTATACCCAGAAATTTGAGACCATCTGCCCCGTGGATTCCTCAAAAGTGGTACATACAGTGAGATTTCTAAAAAGCACCTGTACCCGTGTGGATGATATTGTGGATGATTTCCGCTGCAGCCGCAATGCAAGCTGTGTGAAATGCACGGAGAACTACCGGTAGATTCAGGAAGAAAAGATATTTTCCTCAAATTTCCGGGCGAACAGATGGGGAAGGGAGCGCAGATATCCGGCATCCTCTTTTTGAAAGGTGTAAGGGCTGTTTTCACTGCCCCGCTCCCAGTCAATGTAGCGCAGATTTCCCAAGGACAGCTTGTCTCCGAAGGGATCAAAGACTTGCTCCATAAAAGGAGAGCTGGCGGCAAGGGTCTGAAGAAGCAGTTCGTCCGCACAGACGGAGTGCCGGAAATACTTTTGAATCCAGTCCTGGCGGCTTAAGACATACTCTGCAAAGGAATGGGTGATGCTGAACCAGTTGGCGCCCTTTTGGATGGTGACAGCTTCTCCCCTCAGACGGTTCACACGGAACAGTCTCTGAAGCCGGGTAAGAAGCATATCGGCAGGCTCTGCCAGAGGGCAGGAGCTCTCCCGGAAAAAATGATAAAGAGAGATGCGCTCCCGCACTTCGGGCGCCGGTTTTGGAGCGTCAAAATGTATAAACTCTTTCCCGGCATGTTCTTTGAAGAACTGGTGAATCTGATCTTGAGATTTTAAGGGAAAGTCAGAACCGGAAAGAAGGTGATAGTAGGCGTAGCGCCGGGGAACGGCCGCCTTTAAAAGTGCCAGTTCGCAGGCGGTCTGGCTGTAGCCGCCCCAGTGGACATTCAAACGTTCTGTAAGATAAAGATTTGACTTTTGAACAGCATGAGAAAAATCCGGAAGGTCAGAATCCGGAACTTTTTGATCGATGTGAAGGTAGATGTCATTGCGTTCATCATCCAAGGCCAGAAGCAGCTCTTTTAGGAAATCAAATTGGTGGTGGGCCATGATTAAGAAGGCGTGTCGGTTCATAACAATTTCTCCGGGTATTTGAAATTTGTACATGGGACGGGCAGGACATACGTTTGCCGTTAACGCTCATTATATCACAGCAGCAGCGAAAAAGGCCACCTTTTGCAATTGTTTTTTATTGTATAAATACTTTATTACTGGCTTAGGGGCGTTTTTCGTCAGCTTGTTTCATTGTTTTGAGAACTTTGCTCGCACTGTTTCAGATAGTTCAGATAAGACATGAGATGCTCTTTTCGGGAAGGCGATAACTGATCATAGGCTTCCAGCAGGTAGTCCTGTTCCTTTGTCAGATCTCTGGAAGAGCGTTCAAAAAATTGCGAAACAGAAATGCCGCAGGCAGAGCAGATCTTTTCAATTGTATGCACACGAGGATCTGTATTTTTATTAAACATGGATGTGAGCGTGGAAAGGGAGATACCGGATTTGCTCGCAAGACGGTATGCATTGAAATTATTTTTTTCCATAAGCTCTTTGATACGTCTAATGCAAAAATTTTCTTCGTACATGAAAATAACTCCGTTACCATTATGATACGTTCTATTTTAGTATATTATACGGTGTATATAAAAGAGTTATAAGCCGATGAAAAGGATAGGATATACGTTGCAGTTATGATACAATGAAAGGGTAACCTGCAACCGAACAGTGACAAAAGAGGCAGAAAGGAGGGAGCATTTGAACAAAAGGATTCGTAAAAAAAAGGGGCTTATTAAGGAGCAGCGCTATAATGAAATAAAAAAAGAAGTATTCGAAGCCTTGGCAGACAAAGCTGCGGTTTTGGAAGAGAAGGCTGTTGTTCAGAATGCTGCAGTTCAAAATGCAGCGAGCGATGAATAATGCCCGGCTCCGGAAAATAAGTTTTGCAAGCATTGGAACGCGGTTATATTGTTGGGATATGATATTCGGACAGTATAGCCGCGTTTTTTGTTTGTTGGTGAAGCTTAAGGGCAAAGAGTTCTGCTTGCAAAATAAGAGGAGATATTATACAATGACAGCAGCATTTAAGAACAGAGCCTTGTACTGCGAGAATATTGCGAAACTGGAATAAGAGGTAGAACCATGGGAAAAGAGATGGTTCAGGCCCAGAGCCTGGTATATGAATATAAAAAATATGACGAAGAGGGCCGGGAGACAGATGTGATCCGGGCGGTGGACGAGGTATCCCTGCAGGTGGAGAAGGGTGATTTTGTAGCGATTCTGGGACACAACGGATCCGGAAAATCCACCCTTGCCAAGCATATGAACGCCATTTTAACTCCTACAGGCGGCACAATGTGGGTGGACGGAAAGGACACCAGGGATGAGGACAGGCTTTGGGAGATCCGCCAGAGCGCCGGAATGGTATTTCAGAATCCGGATAACCAGATTATCGGAACCATTGTGGAGGAGGACGTAGGATTCGGCCCGGAAAATATGGGAGTTCCCACAAAGGAGATATGGGAGCGTGTAGAGGAGAGCCTGAAAGCAGTCAATATGCTGAAATACCGCCACCATTCCCCCAATAAGCTGTCCGGAGGCCAGAAGCAGAGGGTGGCCATTGCGGGAGTGGTCGCCATGCACCCCAGATGTATTGTTCTGGACGAGCCCACGGCTATGCTGGATCCTAATGGGCGCAAAGAGGTCATACGGGCTGTCCGTGCCTTGAACGAGGTTGAGGAGATTACCGTGATTCTCATTACTCATTATATGGAAGAGGTCATATATGCGGATAAGGTTATTGTGATGGATCAGGGCCGGGTGGTAATGGAGGGAACGCCCAGGGAGATATTTTCCCAGGTGGAAAAGTTAAAGTCCTACCGCCTGGATGTACCCCAGGCCACTTTGCTGGCTTATGAGCTCAAAAAGGCGGGTGTTAACCTGCCGGATGGAATACTGACCAGGGAGGAGCTGGTGGAGGCATTATGTCATTAAAGCTAGAGCATGTAAATTATGTATACAGTCCGGGAACCGCCTATGAGATTCACGCACTGAAGGATATCTGCCTGGAGATTAAGTCCGGAGAATTTGTAGGCCTGATTGGCCATACGGGATCGGGAAAATCTACTCTGGTGCAGCATTTAAACGGCCTTGTGAAGGCTTCGGAGGGCCATATCTATTTTCATGGGGAGGATATATATGGAGCCGGCTATGATATGCGCCGTTTAAGAAGCAGGGTGGGCCTTGTATTCCAATACCCCGAGCATCAGCTTTTCGAGGTAGACGTATTGAGTGATGTGTGCTTCGGTCCCAGGAATCAGGGACTTTCCAGGGAAGAGGCGGAAGAAAAGGCGAAGGCGGCCCTTGCCATGACAGGTTTGGGCGAAGAGTTCTATCATCAGTCACCCTTCGAGCTGTCCGGAGGCCAGAAGCGCAGGGCGGCTATCGCCGGAGTGCTGGCAATGGAGCCGGAGATTCTGGTTTTGGACGAGCCCACGGCCGGGCTGGATCCCAAAGGCCGGGATGAGATTCTGGATCAGATCAGCCTGCTTCATCAGGAGAAAAAGATCAGCATTGTGCTGGTATCCCACAGTATGGAGGATGTGGCGAAATATGTAGGCCGGATTATTGTTATGAACCAGGGAGAGGTTCTCTTTGACGACGTGCCGAGCCAGGTGTTCCGCCATTATAAAGAGCTGGAGCAGGTGGGGCTGGCTGCGCCCCAGGTGACGTATATGATGCATGCGCTGAAGGAGAAGGGGCTTTCGGTGGATGAGAATGCGACCACCATAGAGGAAGCCCGGGATTCGATTCTTGCAGCACTTGGAGAAAAGAAGCCGGATTGCTGAGCCTGCGGCTCATGGCTTTTTAAAAAAGAGGAAGCCGGATATTTGCTGAACATATTAGGAGATACATCATGATTCGAGACATTACGCTGGGGCAGTATTACCCGGCAGATTCTATTCTTCATAAATTAGACCCAAGAGTAAAGCTTACGGCAACCCTTGTCTTTATCACGGCATTGTTTGTGGCAAAGGGGTGGCCGGGGTATCTGGCGGCAACGATATTTCTGATAATGATAATTAAACTGTCCAAGGTGCCCTTTGCTTTTATGGTCCGGGGGCTGAAGGCCATTGTGATGATTCTGATGATTACTGTGGTTTTCAATCTGTTTTTGACGCCGGGAGACCGGATATTGGTGCAGGTGTGGAAACTGAAGATCACGGATACAGGGCTTCGGACGGCGGTCTTTATGGCAATCCGACTGATTTATCTGATTGTAGGTTCATCGGTAATGACCTTGACGACTACCCCAAATGATTTGACGGACGGTCTGGAGCGGCTGATGGGGCCTTTGAAAAGGCTGCGCGTTCCTGTGCATGAAGTGGCTATGATGATGTCCATTGCGCTGAGATTTATTCCCATTCTGCTGGAAGAGACGGACAAGATTATGAAGGCGCAGATTGCCAGAGGTGCGGATTTTGAAAACGGGAATCTGATACAGAAGGCGAAGAACCTGGTTCCGCTTCTGGTGCCGCTGTTTATTTCGGCCTTCCGCCGGGCCAATGATCTGGCCATGGCTATGGAAGCCAGGTGCTACCATGGCGGCGAGGGACGAACGAAAATGAAGCCTCTTGTATATGCAAAAAGGGATTATATGGCTTACGGCGCTGCGGCCCTTTTTCTGGCTGTTATGATTACATTGAGAATTGTCTTATGAAACGTATTTTATTGGCGGTAGCCTATGATGGGACGGCTTACTGCGGCTGGCAGGTGCAAAAGAACGGGGAAACCATAGAGGGCGTGCTGAACAGGGAGCTTTCCGGGCTTTTTGGCGGGGATATCCAGGTGATTGGAGCCAGCCGTACAGATTCCGGCGTCCATGCCCTCGGAAATGTCGCAGTTTTTGATACGGGGACGCAGATGCCGGGGGAAAAGATTTCCTACGCGCTGAACAGCCGGCTGCCGGAGGATATCCGGATTCAGAAATCTCTGGAGGTGGAAGGGGATTTTCATCCCCGGAAATGTGCCTGTACCAAATATTATGAATACCGCATTCTGAATCGGGAATTTGAGCTGCCCGGACGGCGGCTGGATACGTATTTTTACAGGCGGCCTCTTGACATAGAGCGTATGAGGGCTGCCGGTTCCTTTTTGCTGGGAGAGCATGATTTCAAAAGCTTCTGCAGCATTCATACCCAGGCGGAGACTACGGTCCGAAGGATTTGTGCGTTGGATGTGAAGCGGGAGGGTGACTTGATCCGCATTCAGGTGTCGGGGAACGGCTTCCTCTATAATATGGTAAGAATTATTGCAGGGACTCTGATACAAGTGGGAAGCGGAATCCGGAACCCGGAAGATATGCAGTCTATGCTGGCCTCATGCGATCGGCAGTCGGCAGGGCCCACGGCCCCGGCGAAGGGACTGACGCTGCTGGGCATGGAGTATGAGGGCGGATTTTTCAGCAGTCTGCCGGCTGCGAGGTGAACAGCGGCATTTTGCTGGTATTACAGTAACTTTTATAGGTTTTACAGGCGAAAAATAGAAAAAATCGGCTTGACACACGAGGATGGGTGTACTATAATTACTTGGTGCGACGAAGTGCAAAAATGCTGGATCCAAGCCCCGGTAAAGGCATTTTTCCATAGAATGTTCAATATTATTTAGGAGGAGAACCAATGAAGAGTTTCATGGCCAGTCCGGCAGCAATTGAGAGAAAATGGTATGTGGTTGATGCTTCAGGATATACATTAGGACGCTTAGCTTCTGAGGTGGCTAAGATTTTGAGAGGCAAGAACAAGCCGATTTTTACGCCTCATATTGATACGGGCGATTATGTAATCATTGTAAATGCAGATAAGGTAAAGGTAACCGGCAGAAAGCTGGATCAGAAGATTTACTATCATCATTCCGAGTACGTAGGCGGTATGAAAGAGACCACCCTGCGGGAGATGATGGCAAAGAAGCCGGAGAAGGTTGTAGAGCTTGCCGTTAAGGGCATGCTTCCGAAGGGACCACTGGGAAGACAGATGTACACCAAGCTTCATGTATACGCCGGCCCGGAGCACAATCATCAGGCTCAGAAACCGGAAGTCTTAACATTTTAAGTGAGAAAGCGGAAGGAGGAAATCTACAGTGGCTAATTCAAGATTTTACGGAACAGGCAGAAGAAAAAAATCAATCGCCAGAGTATACTTAGTACCCGGCACCGGAAATATCACCATCAACAAGAGAAGCATTGACGAGTACCTCGGTCTGGAGACTTTGAAGGTTATCGTTCGTCAGCCTCTGACAGCAACCGAGACTACCGACAAGTTTGACGTACTGGTGAATGTGCATGGCGGCGGATACACCGGACAGGCAGGCGCCATCCGTCATGGTATCGCAAGAGCCCTGCTTCAGGCAGATCCGGAGTATCGTCCGATCCTGAAGAAGGCGGGTTATCTGACACGTGACCCGAGAATGAAAGAGCGTAAGAAGTACGGCCTCAAGGCAGCACGCCGGGCGCCGCAGTTCTCCAAGAGATAGGAAAACGGAGTATCAAATATGGATTTCAATCCCCAGAACTTATACGTTTTGGGGATTTTGTCTGGTTTTTGTATAAAATGCCAGTAGATATTTATCAGAAAATGAGTATAATATAAGTAAGAAGTTCAGTTGAACCTCTTACTATTCTGCCGGAACTGCATATCGGCATTTATAGAAAAGGTGCAGATACAAATATTTTTCGCTACCCAGCGAGCGACTAATAAATGGCTGGGATACAAATATTTGTGCTCCGCTGCTTAGCGGAGCATTTTTTGTACATAGGAGATATTTTGAATACGGGTAATTTTTATTTTATCAAAGATGAGTATTATAAGAGGTTTCCCAAATGTGGATTAATGGGAAATAAGGATAGTGATGAGGCAGGAGTGCATGGGAGACCTTGTTTCTATTGTTTTGAGATGGATGGATATTTTTGGATGGTGCCTATATCATCTAAAACGGAAAAATATAAGGCATTATATGAGGAGAAGAAAAAGAGATATAAGGAATATGATGGTTTACGATTTGGATATGTAAATGGAAAGTACAGAGCTTTTTTAATACAGAATGTATGTCCAGTGAGTGAAGAATATATTGACTGTCAGTATATGATTGAAAACAATACTGTGCCTGTTAAGATAAATGATGAACTGTCAGCAGAAATAAATGGTATTGTGAGAAAGGTAATCAGGCTAAATAAAAGAGGAATCAGGATTGTTTTGACGGACATAAATAATATTTTGAATGGGTTGAATAAAACAAGGTGAGCGAATATGAATGCTTATGGGTAAGTGACACGTAACTAACAAAATGCTAAAAAATGCCGTATTTTAGGCGTTTGGAACTATCCAAGAGATAGGAAATTGCATATTTTATTGCATGGCAAACCCACAAACATTGTGTTTGTGGGTTTTTTTTTTAGTGGTAACTGTGGTAGACTTATATTATCAAGTATATATAGTTAACTATATATACTACAGAATGAAATGAGGAGAGAAGTATAATGCCAGAGATATCGTTGTTTTACGGAATCAGAGTTACAATGTATTATGATGACCATAATCCTCCACACTTCCATGCGGAATATATGTGGAAATAAGGCGATTATTGAAATCGATGCAGCAAGGTGTATAAAAGGTGCATTGCCATCCCGGCAACTCAAATTGATTTTAGCATGGTGTGTTTTGCATCAGGATGAACTGATGCAGAATTGGGAATTATCAAAGGATGGAAAACCGATGAACCGAATCAACCCGTTAGTTTAAAAGTGAGGTGAACATTATGTTTCCGAAGGTTGTGCAGGTAATACCGATGGAAAATTATTCGGTATATGTATACTTTGAAGATGGTAAAATCGTATGTTATGATATGATTCAAATGATTGAGAAAGAGGTATTTCGTCCATTGAAAGATATCACTGTTTTTAAAGAGGCCTGTACAGTGATGAATGATACATTGGCATGGGATATCGGGGGAAACCGAGATAATACGAAGTGTTTGGATATTGACCCGGATACACTGTATGATTTACCGATGGAGGCAGAAAAGATAGCATAATGTATGGTTTGGAGACAATATGTGCACATATGAGCGTATATAGGTAAAAATTTTACGGCAGTATGCGGAACTATATGATGGAGCGTTTTCTGGAACGTATTTCTCTTTCTGAGTATCGGGATAACTTTATTTTGAAAGGTGGGATGCTGGTTGCCGCAATGGTAGGGTTGGATGCCCGGTCTACAATGGATTTAGACGCAGCCATCAGGGGAGCCGGCGTGAATGTGGAGGATATTGAAAATCTGATGTCCTCCATCACAGCAGTCCCCATTGAGGACGGTGTGGAGTTCCAGGTGAAAAGCATTTTGGAACAGCTTCATGGAAAAGGAAATGCAAAAGCACCGCAAATACGGTGCTTTTGCGACAGCAGATAACGGGAATCGAACCCGCCTCCCCAGCTTGGGAAGCTGGTGTTCTACCAATGAACTATATCTGCGTATGTTCCTATTATAACACAAGAAATCCAGAAATCAAGATCAAAATTTAGAAAGAAAAAAGCGCCCGGGGGAACCAGGCGCTTTTTCCTTTCTTATGAGGGGGGAGATAGTGATGTTTAAATCAACTATCTGCATTTATTATAATATCCAAATGTGTTCAAAGTATGTCCATTTTCTAAAAGAATGCTAAAAAAATTGCACAAAAATTAAAATGTCCTTAAGACAAACGAAAATACCATGGAAGGATTGGAAAAAAAGCAGAGAGTGTGTTATACTAGCAAAGAACAGTTCGGGGCACATCCGGCGCTCTTGTCTTGTTCAAGGATTAAGCAGAATAAACACAGGGAGGATAAGACAAGTGTCTGCAATACGCATAGTAGAAAACGAACAATTAAAGGTTTGTGTCAGTGATCACGGAGCAGAGCTTTGCAGTATTTTTGATAAGAAGGCGGGCCGGGAAGCAGTCTGGACGGCAGATCCGGCATATTGGAACCGTCATGCGCCGGTGCTGTTTCCCTTTGTGGGAAAGGTGACGGGAGGCTTTTACACCTATGAAGGGCAGAGATACCCTATGGGGCAGCACGGCTTTGCCAGAGACCGCAGATTTCTTTTCCTGGATGCCGACGGAAGTACCATCCGGCACCGCCTTGTGTCTGATGAGGAGAGCCGTAAAGTGTATCCCTTTGATTTTGAATTGGAAATCGTGCATAAACTGGAGGGAAACTGTGTAACAGTAGAATGGAAGGTAAATAATCCGGGAGAGAAGCGGATGTATTTTTCCATTGGCGGCCATCCGGGCTTCTGTGTGAGCCAAAATGCGGGAAGCCGTTTGGTGTTTGAGGGGAAAGAATCTTTAAGCCGCGTGGCCATTGATTTGGAAACGGCAGGAGTGGACGTGGAACATCCGGAAACCTTGAATTTAGTTCAAGGAGCATACCAGGTGGACGAACATACCTTTGATCGGGATGCGTTGATTTTTGATCACGGCCAGGTGAAGCAGGTAAGCCTGGAAGAAGCCGACGGGACACGCCTGGTAACCATGCGCTGCCCGGATGCTTTAAGCGTGGGGATCTGGTCTCCGGTAGGAAAGCAGGCACCCTTCATCTGCCTGGAACCATGGATTGGCAGATGCGACAACAGCGGTTTCACAGGAGAATTAAAGGATAAATTCGACATACAGAGTCTGGAGCCGGGAGAAAGCTTTGAGACTGCGTATGATTTAGTGATAGGGGAGTAAGGGTGGCTGAAAATTGATTTCATATGGGTGTACTTTGAGGAATATTACGGGACTTTTAATAGGAGGCTGAAATATGCGTGCAGTAAGGGAATTGCTAAAAGATCTGGACTACGAGGTCATAAAAGGAAGCATAGACATCAATGTAAACGATCTTGTCTACAATACAGCAAAGGTCACGAAGGAATGTCTTTTTGTATGCATAAAAGGCATGGCCTTTGACAGCCATGACGCAGCAGCCCAGGCAGCCGATGCCGGTGCAGTTGTAATCGTGGCCGAGCGCCCGGTAGAGGTGCCGGAAGGGATCACGGTCGTCCGGGTTAAGGATACCCGGTATGCCCTTGCCCTTATTTCAGAAGCGTATTTCGACTATCCGGCGAAAAAACTGAAAGTCATCGGAATCACGGGAACCAAGGGAAAGACCACAACCGCCTTTATGATACGTTCGATACTGGAGCATGCAGGAATCTCCACAGGCCTTATCGGAACCATAGAGACGATTATCGGAGACCGCCATATTCCGGCAGACAATACAACACCGGAATCCTATGCCATTCAAGAGGACTTTGCCCAGATGATCGCGGCAGGCTGCAAGGTAGTTGTGATGGAGGTATCTTCCCAGGGACTGAAGCTTCACCGGACGGCCGGAATAGAGTTTGACCTGGGCATCTTTACAAACCTTGCTCCGGACCATATCGGGCCGGGAGAGCATGAGAGCTTTGAGGAATATCTGGAGTGCAAAAGCCGCCTGTTCCGCCAGTGTAAGGCTGGAATTGCGAATATCGACGATGCATACTTTGAGAAAGTGCTGGAAGGCCATACCTGCCGGTTAGAAACCTACGGATTTTCCCAAGAGGCCGATCTGCGGGCCTCCCAAATGAAGCTTATCAGCCGCCCGGGATATCTGGGTGTGGCCTACCAGGCGGAGGGCCTGGTTGATTTTCCGGTGGAAATCGATCTTCCCGGAAAATTCAGCGTGTACAATTCCCTGGTAGCCATTGCAGTGTGCCGCCATTTTGATATTTCAAAGGAGGATATGCTGGAAGCTTTAAAGGCTGCAAAGACAAAGGGCAGGATTGAGAAAATCGAAGTATCCGATGAATTTACCTTGATGATAGATTATGCTCACAATGCCATGAGCCTGGAAAGCATTCTTACTACTTTAAAAGAATATAATCCCAAGCGCCTGGTGTGCCTGTTCGGCTGCGGCGGCAACCGTTCCAGGCTGCGGCGTTTTGAGATGGGAGAGGTGTCAGGCCGTCTGGCGGATCTGACGGTAATCACCTCCGACAATCCCAGGTTTGAGGAGCCCCAGGCGATTATAGACGATATAAAAACAGGGATCGAAAAGACCAGCGGCGCTTATGTAGAGATTATAGATAGGAAGGAAGCCATCCGCTATGTGATTGAGCATGGCCGTCCGGGGGACGTTATTGTACTGGCCGGCAAGGGCCATGAGGATTACCAGGAGATACGGGGCGTGAAGTACCCCATGGATGAACGGGTGCTGATCCGGGAGGTATTGGAGGAGCTGGCACAGGAAGAAAAGAGATAGGCAGTAAGGATATGGCAGAAAGAGGTGGATTGTGGCCCGTTATGCCAATGTGATTGTAGATATTTCCATGGAAAAATTGGATAAAACCTTTCAGTACCGGATTCCCGAGGAACTGAAAGGAGTACTTGCCGTGGGGATGCAGGTAGTAGTCCCTTTTGGAAACGGGGCGCGCACCCTCACAGGCTATGTAGTAGAGCTGACGGATGTCTGTGAATTTGACCCTTTGCGGACAAAGGAGATCAAGGAGATTTCAAAAAAGGGGGTTTCCCTGGAAGGGCAGATGATTTCCCTGGCCCAGTGGATGCGCGGCACCTATGGGGCGACTATGAATCAGGCATTAAAGACAGTGCTTCCGGTTCGGAAAAAGGTACAGGAAAAGACGAGAAAGAGGCTGGTGCGGACGATCTCCCTGGAGGAAGCACAGGCTTACCTGAAGCTCTTTGAACAAAAGCACCAGACAGCCAGGCTGCGCCTGCTGGCGGCCTTGATGGATACGCCGCAGCTTGATTACCGCCTGGCGGCAGAGCAGCTTCATCTGACGGCCCCTACCATAAAGAAGCTGGAGGAAATGGGGATTCTGAAGGTAGAGACAGAGACGATGTTCCGCAATCCGGTCAAAAGATCCGAGCTTTGCCCTCATCCCTTTGATCTGACACAGCAGCAGCAGGAGATCGTAGATGATATTCAGAAACGTCTGGCAGAGGGAGACAAGCGCCCCTCCCTGATTCACGGAGTTACAGGCAGCGGAAAAACAGCCGTTTATCTGGAACTGATTGGAAAGGTTCTGGAGCAGGGCAGGGAAGCCATTGTGCTGATCCCCGAGATTGCGCTGACCTTTCAGACGGCTCTTCGGTTTTACAAGCGCTTCGGGGATCAGGTTTCTATTATCAATTCCCGGCTGTCTGCCGGAGAACGGTATGATCAGTTTGAACGGGCAAAACGCGGAGAGGTAAAAGTTATGATTGGCCCCAGATCCGCACTGTTTACGCCTTTTCGGAATCTGGGAATGATTGTAATTGACGAGGAGCACGAGGCAAGCTATAAGAGCGAGACGGCGCCGCGGTATCATGCCAGAGAGACGGCTGTTGAACGGGCGCGGATGGCGGACGCCATTGTGGTTCTTGGTTCGGCCACGCCCTCTGTGGAATCTTATGATAACGCACAGAACGGAACATACTGTTTATATAAACTGAAGCAGCGGATTTTCGGACAGACCCTGCCTTCGGTGGAGATTGTAGATCTCAGGCGGGAATTAAAGGAAGGCAACCGCTCTATTTTAAGCCGGAAGCTCAGACAATTAATGGAAGAGCGTTTAAATAAAGGCCAGCAAATCATGCTGTTTTTAAATCGGAGAGGTTACGCAGGCTTTGTTTCTTGCAGAGCCTGCGGACATGTGTTAAAATGTCCCCATTGTGATGTGTCTTTGTCCCTCCATACAGGAGGACGCATGATCTGCCATTACTGCGGCTATGAAGAGCAGGCAGAGAAAGCGTGCCCCTCCTGCGGCTCCCCTTACATCGGGGCTTTCCGGGCAGGAACCCAGCAGGTGGCGGAGGTTGTGCAGAGAGAATTTCCCAAGGCAAGGGTTCTGCGGATGGACATGGATACAACCAAGAATAAGGATGGCCACGAAAAGATTCTGGAAGCATTTTCCGAGGGAAGGGCAGATGTTCTGGTAGGAACACAGATGATTGTAAAAGGCCATGATTTTCCGGCAGTGACGCTGGTGGGGGTTCTGGCAGCAGATTTGTCTCTCTATACCAGCGATTACCGGGCGTCTGAGCGGACGTTTCAGCTGTTGACCCAGTCGGCAGGCCGGGCTGGGAGGGGTAGGGAAGAGGGGACTGCGGTGATTCAGACCTACAGCCCGGGGCATTACAGCATTGAGACTGCGGCGGCCCAGGATTATGAATTGTTTTTTGAAAAAGAGCTTGCTTACCGCCGGCTGATGGAATATCCGCCCACAGCATATCTTCTGGCAGTCTATCTCTCCCATGGAGAAAAAGAAGCTCTGGAGGAAAGGGCGGGAAGCCTGAAAGAGATACTTGGGAAGCTGGCGGGAGAGAAGGCCGTACAGATCATCGGCCCTGCGGACGCCTATGTGGCAAAGGTAAAAGACATCTACCGGAAGGTGGTTTATCTAAAAGGAAGGGAATTGAAGGAGCTTACAAAGCTCAAAGGAGAATTGGAGGCCGTTGTGCAGCAGAGAGAAGAGCTGCAGCAGCTGAATATACAGTTTGATATGAATCCCATGAATGGATTTTAAAATATTATAGCGTTTCATACCAGTGCGCCGAAGGGACTTTGCCCTTTAGTGCCATCGCGCAGCGATTTAAAATAGGAGGATTAGGAAATGGCAATCAGAAAAATACGGCAGTTAGGGGACGAGATTCTGCGTAAAAAGTGCAGGGAGGTTCCGGAAATGACTGCCAAGCTGAAGGAGCTTGTTGAGGACATGTATGATACCATGTATGAAGCGGAAGGAGTGGGCCTGGCGGCGCCCCAGGTGGGAATTTTAAAACGCATCGTTGTGATAGATGTGGACGGAACTCCCTACACCATGGTCAATCCCAGAATTCTGGAGACCAGGGATACGCAGGAAGGAAGCGAGGGCTGCTTAAGCGTTCCCGGAAAAGCGGGAGAGGTGCTCCGGCCCGCCTTTGTGAAAGCAGAAGCATGGAATGAAAATATGGAGCATTACGTAGTGGAGGCAGACGGCTATCTGGCAAGAGCCATCTGCCATGAGCTGGATCATCTGGAAGGCATCGTTTACGTGGATAAGGTAGAAGGCGAGCTCTATGATGTGGAGCCGGAAGACGAGGAGTAAAGGGTATGAAAATAATTTTTATGGGAACGCCGGATTTCGCCGTGGGGACGCTGGAAGCTCTGGTGAAAGCCGGACATGAGATTACTCTGGTTGTCTCCCAGCCGGACCGGCCAAAAGGCAGGGGCCATGAGCTGGTTCCCACGCCGGTAAAGGCGGCGGCCCTGGCGCACAAGCTGCCGGTTTATCAGCCGGCAAGGATCCGCCGGGAGGATGCGGTGGAAAGGCTTCGTGATACAGAGGCGGACGTGATTGTGACAGCGGCCTTCGGCCAGCTGATTCCCAAGGCTGTTTTGGAAATGAAGCGGTATGGATGCATCAATGTCCACGGCTCCCTGCTTCCGAAGTACCGGGGCGCAGCTCCCATCCAGTGGGCAGTCATTGACGGGGAAGAGGAAAGCGGCATTACCATTATGCAGATGGATGAGGGACTGGACACAGGGGATATGCTGCTGAAGGCTTCTATCCCCCTTGAGCCCAAGGAGACCGGAGGAAGCCTGTTTGACAAGCTGAGCGCATTGGGAGCTTCCCTCTGCGTGACGGCTCTTGAAAAGCTGGAGGCAGGAGAGCTTAAGCCGGAAAAGCAGGGGGAACCGCCTACCGATTACGCCCGGATGCTGACAAAGGAAATGGGGGAACTGGATTGGGCCAGACCGGCAGCAGAGCTGGAGCGTCTGATACGGGGATTGAATCCCTGGCCCAGCGCCTACACCAGGCTTTCCGGCAAGACCGTAAAGATCTGGGACGCAGATGTATGTGAGGAGGAACAGGCGGGAAGAGCCTTAGGGGAGATAGTGAGGGTTACAAAGGATGCTGTCTATGTGGCCTGCGGACAGGGGCTTCTTAAAATCAATGAGCTTCAGCTGCAGGGAAAGAAACGTATGGATACAGCGGCATTCCTAAGAGGATACCGGCTGGAGGAAGGAAGCATTTTCCAATAAGGAAAAATGCCAGGAAAGGAGATAAAACATGCCTTATTACGGATATGGTTACTATTTTGACCCCACATATATTCTTGTGCTGATTGGATTGGCGATTTCGCTGATTGCATCTGGAAAGGTTAAGGGGACTTATGCAAAGTACAGCAAGGTGCGCAGCCGTTCCGGTATGACCGGGGCCCAGGCGGCAGATCGGATTTTGAAATCAGCGGGCCTTTACGAGGTGCGCATTGAGCACATTGCAGGCAGTCTCACCGATCACTACGATCCCAGAACCAAGGTGCTGCGTCTGTCGGATTCCGTCTATGGTTCCGCTTCGGTGGCGGCCATCGGCGTGGCGGCCCATGAGTGCGGCCATGCCATCCAGGACGATCATTCCTATGCGCCTCTGCGGATCCGCAATTCCCTGGTGCCCGTGGCAAATATCGGAACCCAGGCAGCCTGGCCCATTATTCTGGCGGGACTTTTCCTGGGGAGCTCTTCTTTTTTGATTAATCTGGGAATTCTGCTGTTTTCCCTAGGCGTGCTGTTTCAGCTTGTCACCCTGCCGGTGGAGTTTGACGCTTCCGCCCGGGCCATCCGGATTCTGGGAGATTCGGGAATCCTCTATGAGGAGGAAGTGAAGCAGACAAGAAAAGTCTTGAGCGCAGCGGCTATGACTTATGTGGCAGCAGCAGCGGCCTCCATCTTATCGCTTCTCAGGCTTTTGATATTGTTTGGAGGAAGAAGCCGTGACTGAGGGACCGGACTGCAGGGAGCTGGCCCTTGGGATTTTGATGGAGGTAACCAGGCAGGAGGAGTACAGCCACATTGCCATCCGGAATGTGCTGGAGAAATACCAGTATCTGGGCAAGCAGGAGAGGGCTTTTCTGACCCGTCTGACGGAAGGAACCCTGGAATGGATGCTCCACCTGGATTATATCATCAACCAGTTTTCCAGTGTCCGGGTCAATAAGATGAAGCCGGTCATCCGCAATCTTCTCAGGATGTCCGTTTACCAGTTAAAATTTATGGACGGCGTTCCGGCTTCTGCGGTCTGCAATGAGGCCGTAAAGCTGGCTGGGAAAAAGGGCTTTCGGAATCTTAAGGGTTTCGTGAACGGCGTTCTGCGCGCCATTGCAAGGAATCTGTCCCAGGTATTTTATCCGGATCCTGCGGATAAGCGTGCTTACCTGTCAGTGATGTATTCCATGCCGGAGTGGATTGTGGAGGACTGGCTGGCTTGGTATGGGCCGGATACAACAGAGCAGATTTTGAAGGCCTTTCTGGAAAAGGAGCCTCTCTCTATCCGCACGAACCTGGCAAAGGTAAGTCCCAAGGAGCTGAAAGACCGTCTGGAAAGCCAGGGAATTGCGGTTTCAAAGGCCGCCTGGCCTGAGTATGCCCTGCGGATAGAGCAATATAATTACCTGGGGGCAATTCCGGAATTTCGGGAAGGGCTGTTCCAGGTTCAGGATGTGAGCTCCATGCTTGCAGTGGAAGCGGCAAAGCCCAGGGAGGGAGACGTATGCATCGATGTGTGCGCAGCTCCCGGAGGAAAGAGCTTTCATCTGGCAGAAAAGCTTGGGGGCACAGGCAGAGTGGAGGCCCGGGATCTGACGGAATATAAGACAGAGCTCATTCGGGAAAACGGGGAACGCTTAGGAGCCGGGAACCTGATTATCCGCCAGTGGGATGCCTGCGTCCTCCATGAAGAATCTGTGGAGACTGCCGATCTGGTTTTAGCCGATCTGCCCTGCTCCGGCCTTGGAGTGCTGGGGAAAAAGACGGATCTGAAATACCGGATGACCAGAGAGCAGCAGGAAGACCTGGCTGGGCTTCAAAGAAGGATTCTTGGGATCGTGCAGGCTTATGTAAAGCCGGGGGGAACACTGATTTACAGTACCTGCACCATCAATCCGGGAGAAAACGAGAAAAATGCAGCCTGGTTTCTGGAGCATTTTCCTTTTGAGGCGGTACCCCTTAAGGACTGCCTTCCAGCCGAGCTTGTCAGTGCGGCGGGAGACGGGGGAATGCTCCAGCTTTTGCCGGGAGTTCACGGCTGCGACGGGTTTTTCATTGCAAAATTCAGAAAAAAAGCGGGATAGTTTCGTGAAAAGCGGTTGAAGGAATCGAATACAATGGAACAGACAGACATAAAGTCCCTGACCTTGACGGAGCTTTGGGAGGAGTTTCAAGGCCGGGGAGAGAAAGCCTTCCGTGCAGATCAGGTCTATCAGTGGATGCATGAAAAGCTGGCAGAGGACATCTCCAGGATGAGCAATCTGCCAAAAGCTTTTCGGGAATGGCTGGAAAAGGAATATGAATACGTTACTTTGGAGATCGTAGAAATACAGAGATCAAAACTGGACGGCACCTGTAAGTACTTGTTCCGTCTGCCGGACGGCCATGTGATTGAGAGCGTACTGATGCGGTATCGCCATGGAAATTCCGTCTGCATTTCTTCCCAGGCCGGCTGCCGGATGGGCTGCCGTTTCTGCGCCTCCGCCATCGGAGGGCTTAAGCGGAACCTGCGGCCTTCGGAGATGCTGGAGCAGATATACCGGATACAGCAGGACTGCGGTGAGCGGGTATCCAATGTGGTTGTCATGGGCACGGGAGAGCCTCTGGATAATTATGACAATCTGGTGCGGTTTATCCGGCTTTTGTCCCATGAAAAAGGGCTGAATATCAGCCAGAGAAGCATCACGGTATCCACCTGCGGCATTGTGCCGGGGATACGGGCCCTGGCAGAGGAGGAGCTGTCCGTGACGCTGGCTCTGTCCCTTCACGCCGTCACCCAGGAGAAAAGGCGGGAGCTGATGCCCATAGCAAACCGTTATGAGCTGAAAGAGGTTCTGGATGCCTGCGGTTATTATTTTCAAAAGACAGGCAGGAGGCTGACCTTTGAGTACAGCCTGGTGCAGGGAGTGAACGACAGCAGAGAGGACGCAAAGGCTCTTGCAGCCCTGGCAGGCCCCCTTCATGCCCATGTCAATCTGATCCCGGTAAATCCTGTCACAGAGCGTGATTTTGTGCAGCCAGGGGAAAAAATTATAGACAATTTCAAAAAAAATCTTGAAAAATGCGGGATTAATGCTACACTTAGGAGAGAGATGGGCCGTGATATAGACGGCGCCTGCGGACAGCTTCGCAGAAAATATTTGAAAGGAGGAGAATGATTTGCTTAGGGCATATGGAATGAAGGATGTGGGCCGATGTCGGGACACAAACCAGGATTACATTTTTATTTCAGAAAAACCGGTCGGTAATTTACCCAATCTCTTCCTTGTGGCGGATGGAATGGGCGGTCACAAAGCAGGCGATCTGGCCTCGGAGTATACAGTTTTCCGGATTCGGGAAGCAGTCGAAAAAAGTATGCGGAAAATTCCCCTACAGATTTTTAAAAGTGCATTTCAGTATGCGAACCAGAAGCTGCTGGAAAAGGCCCGGGAGTCCAGAGCCTATAAGGGCATGGGGACGACCCTGGTTGCGGTTACAGTGATAGAGAACCGGGTTTATGCGGCCAATATCGGCGACAGCCGTCTTTACAAGGCGGGGGATACCATGGAACAGATTACGACGGATCACTCTCTGGTAGAAGAGATGGTGCGTCTGGGAGAGATTACAAGAGAGGAAGCAAGGAATCATCCGGAAAAGAATATTATAACCAGAGCTATCGGCGCATCAGGACAGGCGGAACCAGACTTTTTTGATACGTATCTGGAGCCGGGGGAATGCCTGCTGCTGTGCTCTGACGGCCTGAGCAATATGGTAGAGGATGCTCAGATTATGGAGATTCTGAAAAGGAGAAAGGATCTTCGGTCCTGTGCACAGGAACTGGTGGATACAGCGAACCAGAACGGCGGGAGAGATAATATTGCAGTCGTGCTGGTAGAACGGGATGAGGTGATAAGATGATTAGATTAGGTATGTTTTTGGGAGACCGTTATGAGATTCTGCAGAAAATCGGTTCCGGCGGTATGGCAGAGGTTTTTAAGGGCAAGGATCATAAGCTGAACCGTTTTGTGGCAGTGAAGGTTCTGAAGGATGAATTTGTGGAGGACAAGAATTTTGTCCGCAAGTTCAAAGAGGAAGCCCAGGCAGCAGCCGGCCTGGCCCATCCCAATATTGTAAATGTGTACGACGTAGGGGATGAGCAGAATATCAACTACATTGTTATGGAGCTGGTGGAAGGCATTACCCTTAAGACTTACATTGAAAAGAAGGGAAGGCTGACGGTGAAGGAGGCTACCAGCATTGCCATTCAGATGGGAGCCGGGCTGGAGCTTGCACATAACAATCAGATTGTACATCGGGATATTAAGCCTCAGAACATCATTATTTCCAGGGAAGGCAAGGTGAAGGTGACGGATTTCGGAATCGCAAAGTCGGTTTCCTCCAACACCAATACTTCCGATGCCATGGGTTCCGTGCACTATACCTCCCCGGAGCAGGCCAGAGGCGGCTACAGCGATGCCAAGAGCGATATTTATTCCCTGGGCATTGTGATGTATGAGATGGTTACGGGACGCGTTCCCTTTGACGGGGAGACCACGGTCGTGGTTGCAGTGAAGCATCTCCAGGAGGATATCGTATCTCCCAGGGTCTATGCCTCGGATATTCCCGTGAGCCTGGAGCATATTATTCTGAAATGTACGGAGAAGAGCCCGGATCGCCGGTATGCCAGCGTGGCTGATCTGACGGCAGACTTAAAGCAGTCTTTGGTTACGCCGGATGTGAATTTTGTGAAGGAGATTCTTCCGGACGGGGCAAAAACCGTTGCCATAACCAGGGATGACATCAGCAAGATCAAGCAGGAGACCGGGAGGATTTCTCTTGGACGAGGAGCGAAGCACGCTTATCCGGAGGACTTCGGGGAGGATGATGAAGAGCTCTTTGAGGACGGCGATTACGACGACGATGACTATGATGACTATGACGATGACGATTACGATGATGACGATTACGACGATGATGATTACGATGACGGCGAATACGATGAGGACGAGGATGACGATGACGACGGAGGCGTTTTAGACCCGAAGCTGGAAAAAATTATGACCATCGGCGGCATTGCGGCGGCAGTCATTATTATCATTATTATTTTCTTTATCATAGGGAAGATTTTCATCTTTGGCAAAACAGGTACAAAGCCGAAGGATGACAAGGAGCCTGAGATCGAGGATGTGCTGGACGGGGAAGAGGACAAGGAAGGGGAAGAGGCAGAGGTGCCGGATCTTTTGGGCAAGAGCTATTCCGAGGCCAAGGAAGCCTTGAACGGCCTGGGACTTGGAATCCAGCTTGGAGAGACGAGAGCTTCTTCCGACTATGAGCCGGGACAGATTATCGGACAGAGCGAGAAAGCCGGGACAAAGGTTGAGGCGAACACGACGGTTATTGTGGATATCTGCGGAGACGGAGAGGAGCTTACAGTGCCTGATGTGATCGGCCAGACGAAGGAGCGGGCAGTGAAGGCTCTGGAGGATATGGGCTTTACGGTAGACGTGACAGAGGCCTTTGACGAAAATACGGCTGAGGGAAACGTCATTTCCACCACGCCTAAGGCAGAGAGCAAGGAGAAGCGGGGCAGCGTGATCCGCGTGGTTGTAAGCAAGGGCAAGGAAGAGAAGGAAGAGGAAGTGAAGGTCCCGAAGATTAAGGGGCTTACCGAGGCCGAGGCCAAGGCGAAGCTTAAGAGTGAAGGCCTGGAATCGGGGACGGCGCGTTCCGCTTACAGTGATACGGTAGAGGAAGGACACATTATCTCCCAGAGCATCCAGGAAGGCACAAAGGTGCCGAAGGGAACGGCTGTCAGCTATGAGGTAAGTAAGGGGAAAGAGGTAAAAGAGATCTATATCGGAAATGCGGAACGGGACGGAAGCAGTGAAAATGCAGTGACCAATTATCTCACAGGCAAGGGACTGAAAGTATCCCGGTCAGAGCAGTACCATGACAGTGTGCCCAAGGGGAATGTGATTTCTTATTCGCCGGGCAACGGAAGTACGGTGACGGTTGGAAGCACGGTGAACGTGGTAGTGAGCCTTGGGCCGGAACCGGTAAAGACAGCTTCCGTACCGGGAGCAGGAGCCGATTTGAGTGAGATTACAGCCAGGGGATTTATTGTGGGAAGCCGCTCTTATGAGTATAGCGATTCCATTGCGAAGGATAAGATTATTTCCTGCAGTCCCTCTGGAACACAGAATCTGGGAACAACCATCAATGTGGTGCTCAGCAGCGGCCCTTGCGCCCATTCCAATATAGATGCAAGCGGAAAATGTACTACCTGTGGAAAAACAGGCTTTACGCCTCCCGCACCCGTGACGCCGCCGGCGGATACACAGCCAGCAAATCCGGATAGTACAAATACACCCGAGACAACGTAGCGGCGGCCTATGCAGGGAAAAATTATAAAGGGAATTGCCGGATTCTACTATGTCCACACAGCAGAATCCGGCATCTATGAATGTAAAGCAAAGGGGATCTTCCGGAATCAGAAGGTGAAGCCCCTGGTGGGCGACAATGTCCGACTGGCAGTCATCAGCAAGGAGGAGAAAACCGGGAATATCGAGGAGCTTCTTCCCAGAATGAACGCCCTTACCCGGCCCGCCGTGGCCAATATGGATCAGGCGCTGGTGATTTTTGCGGCGGCGAAGCCGAAGCCCAATTTTAATCTTCTGGATCGCTTTTTGATTCTGATGCAGTACCAGAAGGTGCCGGTGATTATCTGTTTCAATAAGCAGGATATGGCAGCGGAGGGCGAGCTGGGGCTTTTCAAGCAGATATACGAGGAAAGCGGCTGTCAGGTGCATTTTACCAGTGCGCTGGAACAAAGCGGCATGGAGGAGCTCAGAGGCTTTTTAAAGGGAAAGACAACGGCAGTGGCAGGGCCTTCCGGTGTGGGGAAGTCCTCACTGATCAACCTTCTCCAGCCGGAGGCGGCCATGGAGACAGGAGACATCAGCCGGAAGATTGAGAGAGGGCGGCATACCACCCGGCATTCGGAGCTGTTCGCTCTGGACGGGGACAGCTATATCTGTGATACGCCCGGCTTCAGTTCCATTTATCTGCCGGAGATTGAAAAAGAGGATTTGAGGGAATACTTTCCGGAATTTGCGGAGTATGAGCCTTATTGCCGGTTTCAAGGCTGCGTACATATCCATGAGCCGGACTGCAGGGTGAAAGAAGCCCTTGCAGAGAAGAAAATCAGCCAGGTGCGGTATGATAATTACAAATGCCTGTACCAGGAGCTAAAGGATAAAAGGAGGTATTAGCGATGAACAAGCTTGCACCGTCGATTCTTTCGGCCAATTTTGCCGCGCTGGGAGAGGATGTAAAAAAAGCAGAACGGTCGGGAGCCCAGTATCTGCATATTGATGTGATGGACGGAGCCTTTGTGCCCAGCCTTTCGCTGGGCTTTCCGGTGATTCAGTCTATCCGGAAGCTGACGGATATGGTCTTTGACGTGCACCTTATGATCTGTAATCCGGATCTGTATATTGCAGAGTTTGCCGCAGCCGGGGCAGATATTATTACAGTCCATGCAGAGGCATGTCCGCATCTGAACCGTACTGTTGCGTCTATCAAGGAGCAGGGAGTAAAGGCCGGCGTGGTTCTGAATCCCTCTACGCCTCTGACGGCCCTTGAGTATATTCTGGAGGATCTGGATATGGTTCTTCTTATGACTGTGAATCCGGGCTTTGGCGGACAGAAGTACATTGAAAGCTGTACAAAGAAGATTCGTGATCTGCGGAAAATGATAACAGACAGGGGACTGAATATTGACATTGAGGTAGACGGCGGGATCAAGCTCAGCAATGTGAAGAAGGTTCTGGAGGCCGGAGCCAATGTGATTGTGGCGGGCTCTGCTGTCTTTGGCGGCGATGTGGAGCAGAATGTAAAAGACTTTTTAGAGGTTTTAAATGCATGAGGGCTTTGATTGTAAGCGGGGGCAGGATCGATCCGGATTTTGCCCTTTCTTATTGCAAAAATAGAAAATATGACTGGGTAATTGGGGTGGATCGGGGGCTTAAGTTTTTATATGAGCATGGAATCCGTCCGACCCATGTGGTGGGGGATTTTGATTCGGCAGATCCCGGACTGGAAGCTTATTACCGGAAGCAGGAGGGAATCGAGATCCGCCGTTTCAATCCGGTGAAGGATTCTACGGACACCCAGATAGCCATTGAACTGGCCCTGGAGCTTGGAAGCGCCCGGATTGAGATTCTGGGAGGCACTGGGAGCCGTCTGGATCATGTGCTGGGCAATATTCAGAGTATGATGCTGGCAAAGAAAAGGGGAGCGGACTGTGTGATGGTGGATCCCAATAACCGGATTCGTCTGATAGAGGAAGATACCGTGATCAGAAGGGAGGAGCAGTACGGCCGTTTTGTATCGCTTGTTCCGCTGACTTCGGTTGTAGAAGGGGTGGAGCTGACGGGCTTTCAGTATCCCCTGCATAACTATACGTTTTCCAGTACAGAGAGCGCGGGCCTTGGGGTCAGCAATGAGATACTGGAGGAGGAGGCCCGGATTCATATGGAATCCGGCGTTTTGATACTGATTGAATCGCTGGATTAGCCTGCTTGCCAAGAGAGCGGCACAGCATTAGGAAATATTTGGCTTAATTTCCAGAGAAAAAGCTGTTTTTCCAGAGAAAAAATAGTTAGGAACAATTTTGATTTTTTTCAAATATTTTCAATCAGATCCGGAAAGAGGAAGTTCTGCATTTTTGAAACTGTAAAAAAGTCAGAGAACGAAAACCGGCCAAATTGTATATTTTTCATAAAAAGGGAGAAAATAGGGGTGAGAGGCAGGAAAGACAGGCAGGATTGACAAATGAAGCCCTTGCTGTCATAATACCTCCATTGAAACAACTATTGTTATCTGATTTTAAGTTTGAGGAGTGATGAAAAATGCAGGAAAGAAAGATTCGGTTAAATGCCACGGAAGATGTAAAGGAATTTGTAAACGGAGCAAGCCAGTGTGATTTTGATGTGGATGTCTCCTACAACCGGGTTCTGATTGATGCAAAGTCTATACTGGGTGTTCTGAGCCTGGATCTGAGCCGCGTGCTGACGGTCCGGTGCCATGGAGATAACGGCAGCTTCAATCGGGTTCTCGCAAAATTCGCAGCAGCTTAAAGTGGGACAACAGAGTAAGTGATAAGGAGAAGGGATCTGCCGGGGGCAGGTCTCTTTTGACGTTTACATAGGGAGAATGCTTTTTGAAGCCTTCTTTTTCTCCTTGTCGCCGTTTGCTTGCAGTATAAAAATAAAGTGTTTGTAAAGCGCGACAAAATGGTTTTGAGTGAAGGATATGGTGGAAATTCGAGGTCAAAAACAATCAATTAAAGGACAAATGCGCAAATATAGAAAGGGATGTGTTATAATTACCTTAATATTCCAGTGATTACGAGACAGAAATTGACATACAAAAAGATAAAATCTATCCCTTGAAACAGGGGAGGAAAGTTGAAGAAGATTTTATGCTTAAGATAGCAGTATTGGATGATCAGGACGAGTATGTAAAGCAGATCCGCGAGCTGACAGCCCAGAGTATGCAGAACCTTGGTGTTCGGTATCGATTCAAGAAGTATAGCCAGGCCAGTCAGGTGCTCTCTGATTTGTTGGAAAAAGAATATTATGATATCTACCTCTTGGATGTGGAGATGCCGGATATGTCCGGGCTGGAGGTTGCAAGGCTTATCCGGAAAGAATGCTGGGGCCCGGTCATTATATACATTACGAATCATGTTGAATATGCAGTGGAAGCTTTTGAGGTAAATGCTTACCGTTACATTCCAAAAAGTATGCTGGAAGAGAAGCTTCCGGCCGCTTTTGCAGCTCTGGCTGCGCAGATGGACCAGGAGGAAGACGAGTATTATAAGGTAGAAAGAGGCTATCAGTTTGAAAGAATTCCCTACCAAGAGATCTACTATCTGAAAAAGGAAGAGAAGTATGTGCTGATTGTTCACAAGCGAGGACAGAGCAGGGTAAGGAAGACCCTGTCGGAAATGCTGGAGGAGCTTGGGGAAAGCGATTATTTTATCAAGATCGACAGAAGCTATGTGGTCAACGTTCTGCACATTATGTCCTTGAAGAATCAGCAGATTTTACTCCGTGACGGGAGCAGACTTCCTGTAGGCAAGCCAAGGCTGCAGGAGGTGAAGCAGAGAATTCTGGAATACTGGCGGTGATAACGGATGGTGCTGTTTTTATGCTATAGCCTTACCCAGTTTATAGAGCAGTTTTTGGGGATCTGGATTCTGCATAAGGTGTATGCAGAGCCGAGGTTTCGGTCGAAAAGGATGATGATTCTGGGCGGAGGGCTCTTTTTGGGAGTGGCTCTTTTGTTTGTGTGGAATGCTTGGGAGTCATACATATCTAATCTTGTTGTTTTATTTGGTAATATTTTGTGGGCTTTTTTCTATTCTGTATATTTTAGATGCTCTTTTTATACGGCATATATTTGGGAAAACTTTTATAGCGTTATGGTTTCGCTTTTAAAAATGCCAATATTAATTTTAATGGGGCTATTACAACATAAAATTTTTTATGATGTAAATAGGGGAGAAAAGTGTTTTGCTGAGGTGTTTTGGTGCCTTTTAATAGAAGTTTTAATAATTGTATTGATTAAAAAGAAAAGCAACATTACAAAATTGCTGCGAATGTTGTTATCCAGATATAAAAGGCTTTTATTTGTTATTTTTTTAATAGAATGGTGTATGTTAACATATAGCATGTATTTAGGAGAACGAGGATTTGTATTCATTGATTTTGCGTTGCATTTGATTTTTATTATATGTTCAGTTTTGTTGGCGCTTTATTTAATGTTGAATATTCTTTATCAGGAAATAAAGAGTGAAAATATCATGTTGGATGCAATACAGAATAATTTACAGAATCAAAATGATAAATTACAAGTTTTTTATAATCAAAATAATCGGCAGCTTCATGATGTAAAACATATTATGATTTATCTCAGAAATTGTTTAGAGAGTGGAAAGACGGAAGAGGCATTAACACAAGTTTGTGATTTTACTGATGATTTGATAGCAATGGAAAGGAAGGTGTGGACAGGATTTTCTTTTCTTGATTTTGTATTAAATAGTAAAAAGCTAGAGATGGATGAAAACAAAATAAAGTTCGAATTAGAAGTAGATTTATATCAGATACCTGTTAAGGATGCTGAGTTAGGTGTAGTGCTTGGAAATTTATTTGATAATGCTATTGAAGCCGCAAAAAAATGTGAGTTATCTAAAAGAAAAGTTTTTTTAAGAATTTGTAATCGAAATGACATGTTTTTATTGTGTTTATATAATACTAGTATTCAGGTGCCGTTAATGGTGGATGATAGATTTGTAACAACTAAAAAAGACAAATATGCTCATGGATTGGGGGTGGAAAGTGTAAAGCGTATTGTAGATAAATATAATGGGAATATAAGCTTTCAATACGATGATGAGCATTTTGAAGTTAATATTTTAATTTAGTAGGAGGTGTTAGTGATTATGAAGAATGAGAATGAAGCAATTGGCAACCTTTTGACCGAACTGGAAGAAACCGACAAAGTTGGTATTATGCCAGAAGAGGAAGGAACATATTCAATTACTGCCAATTATGGATCGTTTTTTACTTTATTATGCTGCTAGCATGCTGCGGCCCTTCGGGGCCGCATTTTGTATTTTACCGTAATAATCACGGTCAGAAAAACTTTTAAATTGTGTGCGGAAATATTATTGTTGTTGTAAAAATCTGGTATAACAATTTTGATAATTATTAAAAAATATCTGGAAGTTATTGGATTAGAATACACTATTTTGGTATAATAAACCACATTACTTCCTTTATTTTAAGCATTTGAAAAGCACTGATTTCTAACAAATGCTCAAGCCTAAAATCAATGTTCACTGTAATATGTCATTTATACCAGAGAGGAAAAAGTATGAGCTACAAAAGCGAGATAAAAGAAAACACCGCCTTTTGGCAAAAAATTTTAGGCCCGGAAACCTGCCGTCACCTGTTAAATAATGAAGCGGATGAATACGCAGCGAGAGAATATTTGAAAGAAGAAGTTCAAATCCTGTCTCTGATAGAACCTTATTACAGAAAAG
Source organism: Clostridia bacterium (assembly GCA_910575725.1). GTDB lineage: Bacteria > Bacillota > Clostridia > Lachnospirales > Lachnospiraceae > Laedolimicola. Next base: position 66,760 of record CAJTFE010000011.1, read on the forward strand.
CATTAACAGAAAGAGCAGAATGGGAAAGCCGGATTCTGCAGGAAGGTTCTTTTCCCGGATTTTATCGCTTATTTATAAAAACTGCTTATTTTTACTGGAACAAAAAGAAGGTATGTTTTTTAAAAGAAGCCCGGAAAGGCATCGCAGAGAACCTGTACAAAAGAATCGAAAAAATACCGATAAAGGTTTTGATACAGGATATCCATGACTGCAAGAAAAAAGGGCTTTTAAATGGGCAAAACAGTGAGGAAGAATACGAGGATTACCAAGACAGATTTTTGGAAGATCCAGTTTATATAGAGAGCCTCTGCGAAAATTATCCGGAAATGAAAAGGCTGCTGTTCCTGCAGGTCTATCAGACAGTGGGAATCATGTGGGAGGTTGAGTCTGCGTTACAGAGGGACAGAAAGGTTTTGATAAATGAGCTTTGCGCAGGCCTGGATTTTCAAAATGTGATACATATGGATACCAGCCTGTCGGACTGCCATCGAGGCGGAAGGACGGTTGCGAAGGTTGTCCTTGACAACGGCGTTACACTTATTTATAAACCCCACAGCCTGCAAAAAGAAATTTTGTTTGAAGAAATATATAAGAAATTCCTAAATAAATGCGGTCTCTCAGAAAGAAAGCTTCTTATTATAAATGGTGATGCTTATGGATGGGAGGAATATGTTGAGAAAAGGAGCTGTGACACCATAGAAGAAGTGGAGCGGTATTTTGAGAGGACAGGAATTTTGCTCTTCCTTTGTTACATTATGGGAGCCACGGATATCCATGGCGAGAATCTTCTGGCATCAGGCGAGTATCCGATGCTTCTGGATTTGGAGACATTTCCCGGATGCAGGCAGCAGAAAGAAGCACGGGATGCAGAGCAGATGGTGAGAGACGCGATCAGCAGCTCTGTACTTTGTACAGGCCTTCTTCCGGTCGTAACCTGGGGAAGCCAGGAGGCAGGTGTGATTGTAAATGCGCTGCATAAAAACAGCAAAGAAATGACGCCTTTTCGTCTGCCTATCGTCTGCGAGCCCAGAAGCTCTGAGATTCATATTGAGTACCAGCCAGTGGAAATCGAGCTTAGCGGCAGTCTCCCGGTGTTTCAAAATAAGGAGATGAATCCGGCAGATTTTGAGGAATGGATTTGCAAAGGCTTTGGAGAGGCCTATGATTGTATGCTGGAGCAAAAGCAGGAAATGACAGAAAGCCTGGAAAGACTATTCGCATACGAGGGCAGGTATCTGCTTCGCCATACGCAGCAGTACAGTATGGATCTAAATATGTCTTTTTTTCCGGAGTTTTTAAAAAGCAGAGAAAAACGGGATTTGTTTTTACATGTGCTGGATAAGCAGAATATACGTGCTTCTGTCCATGCTTATGAGCGCCGCGCCCTAAGACGCATGGACGTTCCTGTTTTTTATGCAAAAGGGAAAGCTTTACTGGATGGGGATGGAGAAGAACATCCGGATTTTTTTGCGGAGTCTTCCTATGAGGTCTGGAGAAAAAAGGCGGATGTGCTGAACGGGAAGGATAAGGGGGAGCAGCTGCGGTTTATAAAGTTATCTCTGGCATTGCTGAGGGAGCAAAAGGAAGTTCAGAGGGAGGCTGTTTGGGCAGATGAGCAGGGTTGCGCTGTTTCAAAAGGAGATTTGCTCTGGAGGATAGCGGACAGGGTCTGCCGCATGGCTGTTATCTATGGAGCGGATGAGGATATAAACTGGAGCGGATTGAGATTTTTCGACGAGAAAAGCTGGAGCTTTGTGCCTCATGGCATGTATTTGTATGACGGGCTTGGCGGCGTGGCTGTATTTCTGGCAATGGTATTGAAAAGGTATCCGGAAGCGGCTTTTGAAAGAATCTATGAGATGGTGACGAAGAAGCTTTTTGCCTATACAGAAAGGCTGTCGGAGGATGCAGAAAGGTCAGAATCTCCTCATACCGGGGCCTTTATCGGGGAGGGATCTGTTGTTTATGCGTATCTGCTGCTTTATCAGATTACACAAAGGCAGATTTATCTGGATTATGCCAGGGCACACAGCGAGATATTATTTAAGAAAATGGAAGAGGAGAGAACCACGGATTTTTTGTCGGGTCTGTCTGGGGCGGTTGTGGTGCTGGTGAAGCTTTACCAAGCTACAGGCGAGGAGCGGTTTTTGAAGGCTGCGGCGGAACAGGGGGATCGTATCTGGGAGCAGGCCGTGCGGCAGGAAACGGGGTATGGATTCTCCGGCGCAATGGAGGGGAAGGCTTTGGCAGGAATGGCTCATGGGAATAGCGGTTATATATTGGCGTATTCTTATCTGCTGGAGGTTACAGGAGAGAGATGCTGCCAGGAAAGAATCGGTGAGATGCTTGCCTATGAGAACCATTTGTATTCGGAGGAGGCTGGGAATTGGAAGGATCTGCGAAAGGAGAATACGGGGGGAAAGGAGCTCAATGCCTGGTGTCATGGGGCGGCTGGGATTCTTTTGTCCAGAATGCGGTTGAAGCATCTGGAGGAATTCCGGAATCATGCCGGGGTGCAGAAGGATATTGACAGGTGCGTCCAGGCCCTGCGTCTGTGTCCGGAGACGGAATCGGCCTGCCTCTGTCACGGGATGGCCGGGATGTGCTGGATTATCGGGCATTATCTGAAGGAATACCAGGATGAGATGCTGGAAGAGAAACGAGAAAGGCTGATGAGGCGGATTTTGCGGATGTGTGAGAAGGGGGAAGGAATGCTTCCGCAAGAGTATTACCAGGTTTCGCTGATGACCGGGATAACCGGGGTTGGGGCGGCGCTGTGTGAAGGGGAGGATTATGAGGTTTTGTGTTGATGGGAAATTTGAATTGGTTTTAGATAGGAACATAGTTATTGTTAACATTATGGAACTATGGTAAAGTAAATACAATAGTTCTGCCATTTAGGAGATTTTGAAGGTTTGCATCTGATAAACTATATAAGATAAGACAACCTTCTGATATGATTGGGATAAAAGGAGAAGTACATAAATATGGGATTGGAAATTGCAAAAAGCGGCAGTCTATTATATCATTTGACAGAACTGGATAATTTGAGAGATATCGTATTGGATGGACTGCAGTCAAGAAGACAATTACAGGAAAGCGGAAAATTATTTTTTGATGTGGCAGATCCAAACATTATTTCGGAAAGAGTACGTCTGGGACTGGATAAATATATACCGTTTCATTTTCATCCATATTCAGCTTTTGATGCGGCAGTTAAGTATAAACACGCCGAGGATTCTATGATATATATTTGCATACATAGAGAATATGCGAGAGAGAATCGGTTTAAGGTTCTTCCGCGGCACCCTTTGTCTAGAAAAGAGTGTGTCTTATATGAATTTGAAGAAGGGATAGCAAAAATTGATTGGGATACATTAATGGAGAGGGGGAGTACCGCGGAGGATGCCAAAAATATAAAAATGGCAGAGGCATTATGCTGTCGGAAAATTCCGGTTACAAGCTTTCATTCCATTGCTGTGGCAGGAAAAGAGGATAAAGAGCAGGTGGAGGATATTTTGTGGGAGTGTAACGTGAAATTTCCATTACCATATATAGATATTCAGTCTGTTTGGTTTTAGAAAACTTGAAGAAGAGGTGATTATGCTGATTAAATATGAAGTTGGTGATATGTTTTTGTCTAATGCAGACTGTTTGGTTAATACTGTTAACTGTGAAGGATTTATGGGAAAAGGCGTGGCATATCAGTTTAAGATGAAGTTTCCGGAGAACAATAAGGATTATGTGGAAGCATGCAAAAGCGGGAGGCTTTATATAGGTACTCTGCATTTTTACCGGGAGAATGGAGTAACGATTATCAATTTTCCCACAAAGGATAAGTGGAGAGCGAAATCTCTTATGAGTTACATTGAAACGGGATTGGATCAGATGGTACAGCTGCTTCCCAAGTTGTCTGTGAAAACAATCGCAATCCCTCCTTTGGGCTGTGGGAACGGCGGCTTGAATTGGCAGGAAGTAAAGCAGGTGATTGAGGAAAAGCTGTCTCCAATACAAGAGGATTATGTGTTTATTGTCTATGAGCCGTCAAAAAATTTTGTTCAGAAGGCACAGCAGGAACCGAAATTGGGAGTATCAAGCCTGGTTTTGATGCAAATGCTGATGGAGCTTAAACAGTTTAAGGCTTTGAGACTGCAGAAAGCAGCTTATTTTATGAATATATTTTTGAAAGAAAATTATTTCAAATTTCAAAAAGGAAAAAATGGTCCTTATGCGGATTCCATCCGGATTGTTTCAAAAAGTATTCGTGAATATCAGAGTTTTTATGGTTTGAAAAACTTGCAAGAAGCGTATCAAAAGGTTTATCAGGTTCTATGCAGTGATAAAACGGATAAGCAGCTTGTGAAATTAAGGCCGGTAATAGAACAAGCAGTTACCTTTGTGAATGAAATAGAGGAAGATAAAGAATTGGAAGGGATTGCCACAGCGCTGTTTTTGATTGAAACCAGCAGGGGAGGCCTGACAGAAGAACAAGTAATTGAACAGTTTATAGACTGGTCGGAGGATAAGGCTGCGCGATATGCTGAAGAGGAAATAGCTTCTTATGTTGAGCGTTTGGAAGATAAAAGGATTATTGAGAGAAATATTTTAGGATGTTATCAATTGTCGGAGTATCGTTAAAGAGCTGTTTTTGCAGCAGAATACTTATTCGTAATATTATTACCGATTCCAAAATAAATTGAGATTTCGTAGATTACCTTACTCTACGATGGCAGGAGAAGCATTCTTCTGCCATTTTTTTTAATATCATAGCACATTTAGATTGAAAGGTAAATATTTTTTCTTCTTCGGCATACTTTTTGTATGAGTTTCTTGTGTTAATTTATATTTTACTCTAAAATTGGTCTATTTTTCTATGATAATATTCTATTTTATTCCATCAAATGTAAAAAACAGGATAAAAATTTCGTAGAGTAAGGTACTCTACGAAATTTTAAGTCAAAATCCAAATGCTTGATTTTCCTCAAGCATCTGCAGGGCTGCACAGCTTTCTTGGGGGCACAGCAAAAGGAAGACTGTAGGAGAAAATGACGGATTATTAAAATGGCTGGAGAAAAGAAAAAAGAATATTTTAGAAGTGCCTTGGAACTGATGAAGCTGCTGGATAGTGTTTTGGAGGGAGAAGAAAGATAGGATGGGTTTCCTGAACAATTGGAAATAATAGGGGAGTTTGATTATGGGGGGGAGTACAGTTGAACAAGCTAGGAACATTGAGTGAAAAACAGGGGGAGAGACAGCCGAAGGAAAAGGATTGGGATCGCCTTACAGGTGTTATGAAAAAGAATATTGCAGAAAAGAAAATTGCATTCAAGATAAATGAGAGGCGTGGGGGTACGCTTTTTTTGTGTGATGTGGATGGTCTGGAACGGATTAATAGGCAGTATGGACACCAAGCTGGCGATGAGTGCCTAAAACAGGTGGCGCAGATTCTCTCCTTCATGATTTCTCCGGATGACATTTTAGGAAGAAGCGGCGGGGATGAATTTGTCATTTTCATGCCAAGCTGCAGAGATGCACAGCAGGCACAGGAGATTTGCGCACGTATTGGCAATCGCTTCCGTGCCAACAGAGGAAAAGGCAGTATTCCCCTTTCTGTGACGGTGGTACATGTTCTGTGGCAGTCCGGGCTGACTTATGAGAAGTTGTTTGAGTGTGCGGCCGAGAAAATGAAGAAACAAAGGGAAGATTTGGAAATACAAAAGGAACAGAAGGATAAGGAAGGGGAGCATTACATAAAGGATGTTCGGCAGATCCGAAAAGAATTAATCGAGCAGATTAAAAAACCGGGAGCCTATTGCCGGGATTATGAAACCTTTAAGAGCATTTATCGTTTTCTGGAACGTGGAATTATTCGAAGCGGACAGAAAGCATGCGTAATTCTGATTACCGTGGTGGATAAACAAGGAAGAAGCCTTCTTCCGCAAGAAAAGGATGTGCTGATGGAACAATTAGGTAAGAATATTGAGTCTGCACTTAGAATTGGAGATGTGTATACCAGGTATTCAAGCAGTCAGTATTTAGCCCTTGTCATTGATACCACAGAAGGGCAGACAGATTTGATTGTGTCTAGAATTAAGGAGAGGTTTCTTGCAGGCAGACAAGAGAATAATATTTTGATTCACCATTGCTACGAACTTCAGCCAGCGCAGATTGGGGAACGGATAGAGGGATACACCACATAGAAAATGAAAAGGTGTATCAGGAAGAAATGAGGTGTGATGGTGAAAAAGCTATGGGTTAAGATGTTTGGGGGATTTTCGGCTTCCTATGGAGATGAGGTATTGACATTCGGCAGGCAGAAGGACTCTAAATTCAGACAATTGTTCCAGATATTGATGACTAGGCCGGGACAGGGGTTCGACAAAAGTGATATTGCCAAAAGCCTTTACGGATGGGATGAAGTGGAAGATACCAACGCAAGTCTCAATAATACGATTTTTCGGCTTCGGAAATATTTGGAGACCTCACCTTTACCTCCCGGTGAGTATCTGCAGTTGAGTGAAGGGGTGCTGCGCTTTGACGGTGGTGAGATTGAAGTAGAATCGGATGTTTGGAGCTTCGAATGTGCGGCACAGGAATTTGAAAAGGAGCAGGATAAAGGAAGAAAGGCGGAGCTGTGTAAAAAGAGCTGGGAGCTTTATCAAGGGGAATTTCTGCCTTGGCTGTCAAGTGAACAGTGGGTCATAGAAAAAAGCCGGAATTACCAGAAGCTATACTTTAGAATGCTGGAATATCTGCTTCGTGTGCTGAAAGAAGAGAGTGATTATAGAGGAATAGAAAGTATAGCAGCACGTGCGGCGGAAATCTATCCTTATGAGGGGTGGGAAATATGGCAGATTGAAAGTATGATGGCATTGGAACGCTATAAGGAGGCGGAAGAAGCATATCGAAAAACAGTAACGGATATGCAGAAGACAGGCGGGCTTCTGTCAAAAAGGCAGCAGGAACGGTTCCGCAAGCTTGGAGATAAGATGCGGCAGCCGGAAGGGACAGCGGAGGATATCAATAAATGTCTGATGGAGCCGGCACCTGGGCAAGGGGCCTATGCTTGTACGCTTATGAGCTTTTTAGATTGCTTTCGTATATTAAAGCGTGTGATTGACAGAGGCGGGAATCTTTTCAGCCTTATTTTGTGTACGATTCTGGACACAAGCGGTCAACCTGCCAATGACCAGGAATATTGTACGAAGCAGGGAGAAAAATTGTGTGCATCCTTTCGTGCACATATGCGCAGAGGGGACGTATACACAAAATACAGTGAGAATCAATATTTATTGCTGTGTATAGGTGCGGAAAAAGATAACATTACGGATATCGGAACACGTATAGATATAGATTTCCGGAAACGCTGCGGCGGCCGCAGCGGGATCAGATGCCAGCTTTTGGATGATGGAAATATATGGTAGAAGGAACTTTTGTATTTATCAAAATTTTAACTTTCATGAGAAAAAATATACAAAATATGTAATATGAAAGAGTTTGTGAAAGAGCCGCTTTGTTATACTGTAGCATAAGAAAAGAAAAATGGGATCAATGGCTGACGTTCCCATCATTCAATTATAAGTAAGAGAGAGCAAGTGTTTTGCAGGAGGGTATGGAAGTATGAAGAATCGTAGAAAAAGGAGTAAAGCGAACAGGGTTTTAAAGGCGGCTGGCACGGCGGGCCTTGTCTTTGGCGCAGCAATGATCGACGCAAATGTGGTATTTGCGGCGGAAAGTGACAGCGTTGCACCGGAGGGTTCAGAGTCAGACGACTTGGGGAGTGAATCGCATAGCGAGTTTGAGTCTCTCCTGCCGAAAGAAGACAATGGGAACAATGAAAATGACAGCCTGATTTCTGATGGTGAACAATCTGCCGCAGAAAACGCTGAAATAATAGAGTCAGACGGTGAGGAAGATCCCGGAAAGAACAATGAGGATACTGTATCGGAGAAGGAATCTGCGTCTGTATCCGAGAGCGAGACTGCGTCTGCATCCGAGAGCGGGACTGAGTCTGCACCCGAGAGCGGGACTGCGTCTGCATCCGAGAGCGGGACTGCGTCTGCATCCGAGAGTGGGACTGAGTCTGCACCCGAGAGCGGGACTGCGTCTGAATCTGAGAGCGAGACTGCGTCTGTATCCGAGAGTGGGACTGCATCTGAGAGTGAATCTGAGACAGAAACTGCAAGCATATCTGAGAGTGCGGCTGCGTCTGTATCTGAGGAGGCCAGTACTTCCTCCAGTGAATCTGAGGCAGAGGCTGCAAGTATATCCGAGAGTGCGGCTGCATCTGTATCTGAGGAGGCCAGCGTTTCCGCCAGTGAATCTGAGGCGGAATCTTTAAGCACGTCTGAGAGCGAATCGGCAGTGATCTCTGCATCTGAGAGCGCCAGCGTCTCCACTAGTGAATCTGAGGCGGATTCCTTAAGTGCATTGGCGAGTGAGACAATGTTTGATAGGTTTATTGCGGCATTTGTGAACGAAAAGGCGTCAATGCTGGCGGAAGAGAACGGCGCTGTAGTAGGGCAGAATTCAGCACTTGATGGACTGTTAGAGAATTATAAGAATAACCTTACTGCTTTGGAAAAGGCTAAAGCTGATGAAAATACGACAGCTGAAGACTTGGCACGCCTTGAGAATGCAGTTGCGAAGAGCATTGTTGAGTATGAAGCAGCTTGCAAAGGCACAAACGTGAATGTGGAAGACATCGGTGACGGCTCTTACAGGGTTACTTATACGAATGAGTCAGGGCAGACAATAACTGAGTTTTACAAGAAGGGTGCCACAACAGAAGATGGTAATGTACATGTATATATGGCGGCTGCAAGTTATGTGGTGAAAGATGAAACGGGGAACATCACAGGCACAATCGATCATGGGATCGTGACAGAAGAAAATGGCACCCAATATATTGTTGTGAAAGACTTGGATGGAAATGCGCAGTCACGACAAGAGGTTCTTTCTATATCAAAAGATGAAAATGGAAATACAATATACGTTGTTTCATTAAAAAGAGCAGAGGGAAGTAGTTTTATTCAAGAAAAAGAATGGTATGTTGTAGATAAAGATGGTAAGACGGTTAAGCATTTTATAGTAACTTTTGATACCTCAAATAAGTTATTGAATAACGATAGTAACGAAACAGAGAGAGAAGTATATACAATAAATGGAAAGCAATATGATGTTGCTGGTGGACACAATCAATATGCGTCTATTTTGGAGGGGATTGCAGGAAGATATGTCGTTGTTCAAGATGCGGATGGCAACTGGCACAAGCTTATTATGGAAAAGACTGAAAATGATCAGCTTGTGATTAGAGAAGGAAAATTCTATATTTTTAAGAATGGAAGTGGAAAGCCTCAGAATCGGTATGAGTTGAAAGACGGGCATGTCTTGAAAGTAGATGAAAATGGTCAATTTGTACTGTATGATGATAAGGGTGGTGTGGTTTGTAAGTTTAGAATGACTGCGAATCCCGATTATCGTCCGTTAAGTAAGAATGATTCTGAGGACCAGACAGATTTTGAGCTTGATACGGAGGAGACTGAAGTAGAAGCTTCGGCAGCGTCTTCTACAAGTGAGCACTTGAGCACAAGTACCAGTGAGAGCCTGAGTACGAGTACGAGTGAAAGCTTAAGCACAAGTACCAGCGAGAGTTTGAGTACCTCCACAAGTGAGAGCCAGAGTACCGCCACCAGCGAGAGTTTGAGTACCTCTACAAGTGAAAGCCTTAGCACCTCCACGAGCGAGAGCTTGAGTACCTCTATAAGTGAAAGCCTTAGCACCGCCACAAGTGAGAGCCTTAGTACCAGCACGAGTGAGAGTTTGAGCACCTCTACAAGTGAGAGCCTAAGCACCAGCACGAGTGAGAGCTTAAGCACTTCCACAAGTGAGAGTCTGAGTACTTCCACAAGTGAGAGCTTGAGTACCTCCACGAGCGAGAGCCTTAGTACGTCTACAAGTGAAAGCCTTAGCACCTCCACGAGCGAGAGTCTGAGTACTTCTACAAGTGAAAGTTTGAGTACTTCCACAAGTGAGAGCTTGAGTACGTCCACAAGTGAGAGCCTAAGCGCCAGCACGAGTGAGAGCTTGAGTACGTCCACAAGTGAGAGCCTTAGTACCAGCACGAGTGAAAGCCTGAGTACCTCCACGAGCGAGAGCTTGAGTACGTCCACAAGTGAGAGCCTTAGTACCAGTACGAGTGAAAGCTTGAGTACGTCCACAAGTGAAAGCCTAAGTACCTCTACGAGCGAGAGCTTGAGTACGTCCACAAGTGAGAGCCTAAGCGCCAGCACGAGTGAGAGCTTGAGCACGTCCACAAGTGAGAGCCTAAGTACCAGTACGAGTGAGAGCTTGAGTACGTCTACAAGTGAAAGCCTTAGCACGTCCACAAGTGAGAGCCTAAGCACCAGCACGAGTGAGAGCTTGAGTACGTCCACAAGTGAGAGTCTTAGTACCAGCACAAGTGAGAGCTTGAGTACGTCCACAAGTGAGAGCTTAAGCACCAGCACGAGTGAGAGCTTGAGTACGTCCACAAGTGAGAGCCTTAGTACCAGCACGAGCGAGAGCTTGAGCACGTCCACAAGTGAGAGCCTAAGCACCAGCACGAGTGAGAGCTTAAGCACTTCCACAAGTGAGAGTCTGAGTACGTCCACAAGTGAGAGCCTAAGCACCAGCACGAGTGAGAGCTTGAGTACCTCCACAAGCGAGAGCCTTAGTACCTCTACAAGTGAAAGCCTTAGCACCTCCACGAGTGAGAGCCTGAGTACTTCTACAAGTGAAAGTTTGAGTACTTCCACGAGCGAGAGCTTGAGTACGTCCACAAGTGAGAGCTTAAGCACCAGCACGAGTGAGAGCTTGAGTACGTCCACAAGTGAGAGCCTTAGTACCAGCACGAGTGAAAGCCTGAGTACCTCCACGAGCGAGAGCTTGAGTACGTCCACAAGTGAGAGCCTAAGTACCAGTACGAGTGAAAGCTTGAGTACGTCCACAAGTGAAAGCCTAAGTACCTCTACGAGCGAGAGCTTGAGTACATCCACAAGTGAGAGCCTAAGCACCAGTACGAGTGAGAGCTTGAGTACTTCCACAAGTGAGAGTCTTAGTACCAGCACAAGTGAGAGCTTGAGTACGTCCACAAGTGAGAGCCTAAGCACCAGCACAAGTGAGAGCTTGAGTACGTCCACAAGTGAGAGCTTGAGTACGTCCACAAGTGAGAGCCTAAGCACCAGCACGAGTGAGAGCTTAAGCACTTCCACAAGTGAGAGTCTGAGTACATCCACAAGTGAGAGCCTAAGCACCAGCACGAGTGAGAGCTTGAGTACCTCCACAAGCGAGAGCCTTAGCACCAGTACGAGTGAGAGCTTGAGTACGTCCACAAGTGAGAGCCTAAGCACCAGCACGAGCGAGAGCTTGAGTACCTCTACAAGTGAGAGTCTTAGCACCAGCACGAGTGAAAGCTTGAGTACGTCCACAAGTGAGAGCCTTAGCACCAGCACGAGTGAAAGCTTGAGTACGTCCACAAGTGAGAGCCTTAGCACCAGTACGAGTGAAAGCTTGAGTACGTCCACAAGTGAGAGTTTGAGTACCTCCACGAGCGAAAGCCTGAGTACCTCCACAAGTGAAAGCCTTAGCACGTCCACAAGTGAGAGCCTAAGCACCAGCACGAGCGAGAGCTTGAGTACCTCTACAAGTGAAAGCCTGAGTACCTCCACGAGTGAGAGCTTGAGTACGTCCACAAGTGAAAGCCTGAGTACCTCTACAAGTGAGAGCTTGAGTACGTCCACGAGCGAAAGTTTGAGTACGTCCACAAGTGAGAGCCTTAGCACCTCCACGAGCGAGAGCTTGAGTACCTCTACAAGTGAGAGCTTGAGTACCTCTACAAGTGAGAGTCTTAGCACCAGCACGAGTGAAAGCTTGAGTACGTCCACAAGTGAGAGCCTAAGCACCAGCACGAGTGAAAGCTTGAGTACGTCCACAAGTGAGAGTTTGAGTACCTCCACGAGCGAAAGCCTGAGTACCTCCACAAGTGAAAGCCTTAGCACGTCCACAAGTGAGAGCCTTAGCACCAGCACGAGCGAGAGCTTGAGTACCTCTACAAGTGAAAGCCTGAGTACCTCCACGAGTGAAAGCTTGAGTACCTCTACAAGTGAGAGCTTGAGTACGTCCACAAGTGAGAGCCTTAGCATCTCCACGAGTGAAAGCTTGAGTACGTCCACAAGTGAAAGTCTTAGCACCTCCACGAGTGAAAGCTTGAGTACGTCCACAAGTGAGAGTTTGAGCACCTCCACGAGCGAGAGCTTGAGCACAAGTACAAGCGAAAGCCTGAGTACCTCTACAAGTGAGAGCCTGAGTACCAGCACGAGTGAAAGTTTGAGTACCTCCACGAGTGAGAGCTTGAGTACCTCCACGAGCGAGAGCCTTAGCACCTCTACAAGTGAGAGCCTGAGTACCAGCACGAGTGAAAGCTTGAGTACTTCTACAAGTGAGAGCCTTAGCACTAGCACAAGTGAGAGCTTGAGTACCTCCACGAGTGAGAGCCTAAGCACCAGCACGAGTGAAAGCTTGAGTACCTCTACAAGTGAGAGCCTGAGTACCTCCACGAGCGAGAGCCTTAGCACCTCTACAAGTGAGAGCCTGAGTACCAGCACGAGTGAAAGCCTGAGTACGTCCACAAGTGAAAGCCTGAGTACCAGCACAAGCGAGAGTTTGAGTACGTCCACAAGTGAGAGCTTGAGTACCAGCACGAGTGAAAGCCTGAGTACGTCCACAAGTGAGAGCTTAAGTACCAGCACAAGCGAGAGTTTGAGCACCTCAACAAGCGAAAGCTTGAGCGCTTCCATGAGCGAGAGCCTAAGTACTTCCATGAGCGAGAGCATTAGTGCAAGTATGAGCCAGAGCTTAAGCAGTAGTGAGAGTGCAAGTGCAAGCGCAAGTACATTGGCCAGCTCTAGCGAAGCAGCGGTAGTTACACCTGATACGCCGGCAGCGGCTCCAGCAGCGGATGCGGCAGCGCCTGTTGCGGCAGTGGCAGCGCCTCCGGTCGCAGCGGCGGCCCCGGCAGCAGTTCCGGCAGCTCCGGATGCTCCGGCAGAGACTCCAGCAGAAGCTCCGTTGGATATTGCTGATGAGGAAGTTCCTCTTGGGGTGTTAGACGATGACCTGACCGATACAACAATAGATATTGATGATAATGAGGTACCGCTGGCCGCACCGGCAGCAGGCAGGATCTGGTGGTCCTGGATTCCTGTGATAGGAGCAATTGCCAGTGCCGTTGAGAGTTATCGCCAGAACAAGAAGGAAAAAGAAGAATCGGGCGATGAAAAGCGAGAGGAATAAACGCAAAGCGATACTGAAACGTGATCAATTATAATGAAATAATATCTCTCCGGCAATTCTGCCGGAGAGATAGCTATGAGAGGAATTTCTTGAATAAAGTTAAAACACATGAGTTACGAAATAGACTTCTTTTTACGTTGATGATTCTTGCAGTTTATATGGCTGGAAGAAACCTTCTGTTGTACGGCGTAGATTCGGCTGCTTATCAGCTGGAGGAACTAAACTCCCAGAATATAGTGAATTCTATGATCAGCGGAGATAGGTATCAGTATACCTTATTTGCGCTGGGTATTATGCCTTACATTACTGCGAACCTAATCATGTGGGTTTTTACGGCACTCCAGGGGGACGAAGCCAAGGCGCGCTCTTCGCCGTACAGAACCCAACGGATAACGTTTGCAATCATGCTGCTTCTGGCAGTTTGTTTTGCGGTGTCAAGAACGGAAGGATTGATATTTAAGGAGTCAGGCCTTCCGCTCGATGTATTGAGAGCAATTGCTGCTGTGGAAATGATAGCTGGCGCTGTGATTGTATATCATATGGCGACGTTGAATAAAAAACATGGAATAGGTGCACAGATGCCCATTATTCTGGTAAATATTCTGGACAACTTGATTTCCACTGTTAGGAAATATACTTGGGAAGAATTTTCCGGGCCGTTGGTTCTTTGCTCGGTTATGGCCGTGGTAATCCTGATTATGGAGATTCGGATTATCCGCATTCCGGTTCAGCGGGTGTCGATCCACAACGAATTTGCAGATAAGAGCTTTATTGCTTTTAAACCTAACCCGATTGGCGTGATGCCGGTCATGTTTGCTGCCGCCTTTTTTATGCTGCCGCAGTTGTTTATCAGACTTCTTTTGCGGATGGATGAGAATAACAGGACGCTGCAGAACATCAGCGGCAGGCTGAACCTGAACGATGGTGTGGGTGTTGCTGTTTATCTGGGGATTATCGTCATACTGAACATTCTGTTTTCGTTTATTATGCTCATGCCGGGCGAGATGGCAAAACAGCTGCAGAAAGGAGGCGACAGCATTGTAGGAATATATGCCGGAAAGAAGACAAAACGGTATCTGCGGATGAAGCTCTTGAAATTATGCATTTTCAGCAGTTGTATCCTTTGTCTGATGATGGGAATATCGCTGCGGTTGTCATTGATGGGGGTGATATCATCGGATTTGGCGTTATTCCCGGCCACAGGGTCGATATTAGCCGGAATTGGATGTCCATTGTACCGGGAAGTGAAATCCTATCGGAAGTTTGACTCGTATACGTTTTTTATCTGACTGTTTGAAAGGATGAAAAATAGCTCATGTTGTATTTTATACCGGCCTGGTATTTAAAAAATGAATGGAAGGAAAATGAGCAGCTCTGGCATATACGTCGTACGCAGACGGAGACAGATGATACTGTCAAACAGGTTCAGCTGTTCCAGAGAAATCATATCTGCGGGTATGAGATTCTGCTGCTGTCCCATGCGCCGAACTTCCGGCATTTTCTGCATCGGCAAAGCGTGTTCCGAGCGCCTTATTGGTCTGTGTTTGATGCGATTCAGGAGGTGCGCAGGAGGAAGCAGGCGATGTTCTCCTTCCATAATCTGAACTGGCCAAGAGACACGGAGTTTGTCTATACGCCTTTTTCTGTTATCGCCATGTTGTTGGGAGAAATGTATGCGAATATTGAGTTTGGAGAGTATGGAAATCCCATACAGGTGGATTTATATCGAAACGGGCAGATCACCCGGAAAAATATATATGATGACAGGGGGTTTATATCCTGTACGGAAGTATATGAGAATGGGAAGAAAGCATATGAACAGTATCTGACGGAGAAGGGAGTCTGGAAACTGTGCCGTTTTACAGACGGACATGTAGCTGTGAACCCACATAGCAGCCGGTATTTAATCCGAACACTTAGGGGGGAGGAGGAGATTCCTTTTCTAAAGAATACTTACACATCTATGGAGGAGGTTATCGAAGAGGTTTTGGCATCATGGCTTCGGACAACCCGGCAGGAAGATATTTTCTGTGCGGCGGCACATGGACAGCACCTGCCCCTGCTGGATAGGCTGCTGGAAAATCGGAGAACTATTTTTTCCGTGTTTCAAAACAGACTCTCCTTGAAAGATGAGAAGTCCGTGCAGGCACTTTCACGGGGAGATTGTATTGTGACGGATTCGGAGGATAATCTGGAACTTCTGTTAAGGACTGGCGGCGCTGAAAAAAATACGAAAGTTAATATACCGCCCTATGATACAAGAGTAGATCCGGGTATCAGCCTGCAGCTGCCGGTGCAAAAAATTTTGTTTCCGGTGGATCATCTGGCACCGGAGGATCTGGCAGAAGCGGTAAAATATTTGGCGGCTTACTTGGAAGAGAATAAGGATGCCAGGGTGTGCCTGTTTACCAGAAATGCGGATTTTGGGCGCGAGGATGCGATCTTAAAGCAGGTCAGCGAGAGCCTGGAGAAAAACGGCTATCCGCCAGAATGGGCCAGAAAGGTTGATCGGAGTAAGGCTGAGTTTTGGCTGGATGCGGAAGACCAGATTCCTATTATGTTCATGGTAGAGCAGTGTGTCGATGAATTGTCGGTGAGTAAATGTGTGCGTCAGCAGCGGATTTTTGTAGATCTGGAGGAGCCGCCTGATCTATTTCTGCAGATTTCCTGTGTGGGGATGGGCATTCCGCAGATTCTGCGCAGTGTCACCCAATATATGCGTCCCGGCAGGAATGGACGCATATGCCGGGATATTTCCCAACTGGGAGAGAACTTGAGATATTATCTGGAAAATTTGAACAATTGGAATACAGCGATGATTCAATCTTTTGAGCTGGGAAAGACCCATACGACGCAATATTTGATTGAGCAATGGAAAGAGGTAATTGACAGGATTGGACACAGTAAAAGTACTACAGCTGGGAAATAGAGATTTTAGCACAATTATGCATGTATCAGCATGTGCAAAGTGGTGCTATGAGCCTGATTTTTCGAAACTGCCAAAAAAGGATTTTGACGTTGTTATCCTGGACCGGGAAATTGTTAAGGAAGAATTTGATTATCTGATGCGGTTTTCCAAGGCATACTGCGTATTTCTGACAGAGAATGCAGTTCCCAGAAAGGGCAGTGTGACAGGACAGCTCTTTAAGAGGAAGATGGGTAAGAAGATTTCTTTTGAAGAATTGAGGAATCTTTTAGAGAATGACCTGCCGGATTATTTTCCGGGGTCTTATGGAGAAAAATATGCGCCCCAGTTCCTGTCCGTAGCACAGGGATTCAAGGGTTCTGTCTCCTGGAGAGGTTATGAGAACGTTGATCTTACCGGCGATTACGGCGATGAACTGGCCCAGATCGTTTTCTGGCGGAACAATATTCCCATTCATGAAAACCAGGCGATTGAATTTTGGTTAGAATATGCCAAAGAGGATACCGTTGCCATATCGCTGGAAATATCATTATTGTATTTTACATATAACACGAAGCCGGATTCGCAGAAAGTCTGGTCATTTTCTGAAGATGATTTGAAGGATATTGTATATGTTGAAAATCATCTGGATAAGAGAGGCTTTTTATTTGTTTCTTTAAAAGCAAAAGGGCATGGACGTCTGACAATTACAGGGCTGCATGACCGCTATTCCAGAAGAGGTAAGGGAGCTTTCCTGCCTGGGGGGAAAAGAGCAGTCACCGCGGAACGGGAGGAGATATTTTATTATTTCGACCCCGGCAATTTAAAGCCGCCCCTGAATGTCTACTTTTCCGGTTACAAGACGAAGGAAGGGTTTGAGGGATATTATATGATGCGGAATCTTGGGCACCCATTCCTACTGATCGCGGAGTGCAGGCTGGAAGGCGGAGCATTTTATCTCGGGTCAAAAGCGTTTGAAAATACGATTGAACGTATTATCCGAAAATATATGGAAGCGCTTTCGTTTAAACACAGTCAGGTGATTCTGTCCGGCTTGTCTATGGGGACATTCGGCGCGCTGTATTATGGCTGCAGGATCCGGCCGAATACCATATTGCTGGGTAAACCTTTGATTAATATGGGAATAGTAGCTGAGAATGAACGGCTCAAATGTCCGGAGGGTTCTCATTCCTGGCTGGATGTTCTTCGCAAAGCGTGCGGGAGTTTGAAACCGGAGGCCGCCAGGCGGCTGGATGACAGATTTTGGGAGCGGTTTGACCGTACGGACTGGAGTAAGACCAGATTTGCGGCAGCATATATGATAGAGGATGATCTTGACGGAAACGCATATGAAAATCTTAAGGATCATTTAAGTGTGGGAAACACATGGATATATGGGAAGGGACTTCATGGCAGGCACAATGATGATACATATGGTATTGTGAGCTGGTTTCAAAACCAGTATCGGGAAATCATACGGAAGGATTTTGATGAAAAAGAAACCGGAAGAGGCGGGTGAAAGCCATGGCGGGGGAAGCATGGAAAGTTTACTGGAATGAATATGCCAAAGATACCTATCTGTACGGGTCGGAGGTGTACTTTCATGCAAAGGACGATGTTGAATTCCGAAACGAACTGATACAGCCGGGGGCAGTTGTCAAGAGATGGTTTTCCAAGGTGAATTATCAGGAGACACGGATCGAGCCGACGCTCCCTATGATAGACGGAGAGGGAAGCTACCATATCAGTCTGGACGCAGCAGCGGAGCCGGAAGATGGACTGCTTTTGAAGATTATCTTCTATGACCGCTATGACATGGAGGCGGGAAGCCAGATTGTCAGGGACAGAGAGGCAGACTTTCGATGCCCCATGAAGACGTTCAGCTATGAGGTGCAGCTAATCAATGCCGGGGCGGCGCAGTTTCATTTTCATTCAATTATGATAACGGAAGTAATAGATGGCGAATAGAAAACTTTATCGTATCCTGAAAAAAATAAAGCAGGAGCAGCCTGCCGTGAGAGCCTTAAGCGATGAGGAGCTGAGCGGAAAGACCGGGGAGTTCCGAATGCGTATTGCACAAGGGGCGTCTGTGGACAGCCTCCTTCCGGAAGCATTTGCCGTAGTGTGTGAGGCGGATCGGAGAATCTTGAGGATGGAGCCATACGATTGCCAGATTCTGGGGGGCGTTGCGCTGCATTACGGTTACCTGGCGGAGATGAATACCGGGGAGGGCAAAACCTTGACTGCTACGCTCCCTCTTTATCTTAATGCTTTGACCGGGAAAAGTACAATATTGGTCACAGCCAATGACTATCTGGCAGACCGCGATGCAAAAGAGATGGGTCCGGTGTATGAATTTCTGGGTATAACGGTGCGTTCCGGGGTCAGGCAGGAGGAGGAGGGGAAGCCTCATAATGCCTGGAAACGCCAGATCTATAATGCGGACGTCGTTTATACCACGCATTCGACGTTAGGATTTGATTATCTTATGAATAATCTGGTATCCAGCGCCGAGGATCGCTTTATGAGGGAATTTTATTATGTAATCATCGATGAGGCGGATATGGTGCTTATGGATGCGGCCACAATGCCCCTTGTGATCTCCGGTGCACCCCGCGTGCAGTCCAATCTGTATGAGATTGCGGATTTTTTTGTTACTACGCTGCAGGAAGACCGGGATTACATAAAAGAAGAGAACAGCGTGTGGCTGACGGATGAAGGGGTGGCCTATGCAGAGCGGTATTTTCGCATCAATGGTTTCTATGAGGCGGAAAATTTTGAACTGAACCGGCATGTGACACTTGCTCTGAAGGCGCATTTTACTATGGAGAGAAATAAGGACTATGTAGTCACCGAAAAGGGGGAGATATCCCTTCTGGATAACAGCACGGGGCGGGTCCTTCCCGGGATGAAGCTCAGGGGAGGTATCCATCAGGCGCTGGAGACAAAGGAGAAGGTGCAGGTCACACAGGAGAACAGATCGGTTGCCTCCATAACCTATCAGAATCTCTTCCTGCTGTTTCCCCGGATGTCCGGTATGAGCGGCACAATTGCTGATGCGAAAAGAGAATTGCGCAAAATATATAAAAAGAAAGTCGCCGTTATTCCGCCGCATAAACCATTGCAGAGAGTGGATCAGAAAGACCTTTTTTTTAAGAACGCGGAGCAGCAGTATGAGGAAGCTGTCAGGGAAGTTCTGGAGCGTCACGAAACCGGACAGCCGGTGCTGGTTATGACATCGACTATCGCCGATACGCAGCTGGTGTCTCATGCGCTGATTGAGAAACAGGTGCCCCACAGTGTGTTGAACGCTAACAATGCCTATTGGGAGGCCCAGATTATTAAGGAAGCAGGGCAAAAAGGAATCGTCACGGTATCCACCGGCATGGCGGGAAGAGGAACGGACATCCGTCTGGGGGACGGGGTAGCTGAACTGGGCGGTCTTGCCGTCATCGGGATCGGGCGCATGGGGAATATCCGGGTGGAGCGCCAGGCTAGGGGGCGCGCCGGCCGTCAGGGAGATCCGGGGTGCAGTCAGTTCTTTGTTTCTCTTGAGGATGATGCGGTTTCCGCAGTCGGGGAGAAGGTACTGGAAAGATATGTGGATAAGGATCGCCGGATCTCGAAAGGGCATTTAAGGAGGCTGATTAATGGGACACAGAAAGTCCAGGAGGAGCGGAGCGCTGCCGGCAGACAGAGCACGGTGGATTACGACAAAGTCTTAAAGCGTCAGCGGACGATGATGTATGATGTCAGGAACAGACTGCTGGATGGGGGAAGCTTGGATCAGCAATTGATACTGCAGCTGGCCTGGGAAGGTGTAGAGAGATTCCTGAAAGAACATCCGCATCCTGCTGCCGGGGAGATTAACAGGTATATGCTGGATAATCTTTCCTATCGGCTGGATAACCGATTTTCGAATGCCAGGCATATGAAGAAGAAAATGCTGAAAAAGAAGATACGGTTTTATGTGGAGACAGTGTGGAAAAGAAAAACGGAATTGTTTTCATCGGAGGAGGAACTCAGGGAATATATCCGCCTGTGTTCTCTGCGGGCTATCGATAATGCCTGGGTGGAGCAGGTAGACTATCTTCAGCAGCTGCAGTATGTGGTCAGCGGTCTTGCCGCTGCACAGAGGAATCCTGTGTTCGAGTATCACAGAGAAGCTTATGATTCTTTTATCCGCATGGAGAATGTAATTAAAAAGGATATCGTGCGGAACGTTTTTCTGGGACAGAAGTCTTATGGCAAGGCGGGGGAAATGCAGGTTTTATTTCCATAATACCGGCTGCGATGATTTGAAATTCTGCGGAGCAAAATTTCGGAGAAAATAGGAGACAGATATGGTTTATAATTTTAATCTTGGGATTGGCTGGGCTTCCAGTGGTGTGGAATATGCCCAGAGTTATCGGGCATCCATACTCAGGAAGATTGGAGCCGATGCAAAATTTGTATTTACGGATTTGATCGTAACGGAGAATATCGAACATTTGACAAAGAATATCGGTTTTGCGGACTCGGAGATCCTTTGGCTGTATACCTTTTTTACAGATTATAAGACAGCACCGGTCTCTTATACGTTAGATGACCTGAAAAAGACGTTTCCCACACAAAAATATACCTATAGAAGAGATGGAAAGACCGGAAGAGTGATCTTTCCGGGAAATAATAACTATTATGCCGTTTATTTCGTGGATGAAAAGTCAGAGCGGGTCCACAGAGTGGAGATTGTCTCAGGTGGGTATCTGATCCGCAAGGACTTTTTCACTTACGGCAGAGTTTTCACGGAGTATTATGCGCCGTTGGACAATAAGGCACATATGTATCTGCGCCGGTTTTTCAATGAAGACGGCACGGTGGCCTATGAAGAAATTAACGACGATGGAAAGGTGATGTACCAGTTTCCGGACAGGCTCCTGTGCTCGAAAGAGGAGTTTGTGGGATACATGGTATTGCGTCTGGGGCTGACAAAGAAGGATACCGTGCTTATCGACCGCACCACGGGTATCGGGCAGGCAATCTTGCAAAATGCCGGCAAGGC
The DNA here is from genome assembly GCA_910575725.1 of Clostridia bacterium. GTDB lineage: Bacteria > Bacillota > Clostridia > Lachnospirales > Lachnospiraceae > Laedolimicola. Next base: position 88,038 of record CAJTFE010000011.1, read on the forward strand.
ACGGGTGGGGATCGTCGTCCACGCAGATCATTTCAGTGAGGGAAACACGGACAATCATAATATTCTGTGGAATAACTTCTATGAGTATTCTTTTACAATGCATAGACATGTGGATTTCTATGTGACTTCCACAGATGCGCAGAGTAAGCTCCTGCGGGAGCAGTTCTTAAAATACATGGGAGTGGAGCCGGATGTTTACACGATTCCGGTGGGCAGTCTGGACGAGTTAAAATATCCTACGGTGAACCGGAATCCATATTCTATCCTGACGGCTTCCAGACTGGCGTCGGAGAAACATATCGACTGGATCATCGAGGCCGTTGTGAAGGCGCGGGAAAAGGTTCCTCAGCTTACATTGGATATCTACGGTAAGGGCGGGGAAGAGCAAAAGCTTCGGGAATTGATAAAAAAGCTGGGAGCGGCAGACTATATTGTCCTGCGCGGACAACAGAATCTGAAGGAAGTGTATCAGGATTATGAGTTGTATCTGTCCGGTTCCATGAGCGAGGGATTCGGCCTGACCCTGATGGAAGCTATCGGAGGCGGACTTCCGATCATCGGTTTTGATGTGCGGTACGGGAATCCTACGTTCATTGACGATGGAAAGAACGGATATCTGATTCCGGTGGATGAGGATACGCCGCAGAAGGAGAAGATTGAAGCAGTGGCAGAGCGCCTGGTGCGATTGTTCACGGAGGATGATTTGGAGAGTTTCCACGAACATTCTTATGAGAAAGCAAAGAAATTTTTGACAAAGGAGGTGGAGCTTAAATGGAAAAATATAGTGGGATGATAGATACGGTACTGCTGCTGGATAACTACGGGGAAGAAAGCCAGATGCTCCACCAGTCATTTCAAAGGGCGGGTTTTACGGGACCGGTGATTGTGATTGGGGATGACGGATTTCTTCCGGATGACGTGATCTCGGTATATCAGTACTTCTGCGGTGACTTTAAGGAAAGCGGAAAAGGACCTGGCAGAGCGCGGTATTTTAATCAGATTAATGTTCCGGACTACTGGGAAATCAGCGGAAACAATAGCGAGGGAAAAGTGTATGACCTGCATCGGGAGAGGGGACGGATTTTCTATGCGGAGCCGAAGCACAAAAGGCTGGTGCGGGTGGTGGACTGGCTGGATGAGAAGGGAACGGTCCGATCCAGCGACCATTACAACAGATATGGTTTTCTGTATGCAAGGACCTTTTTCAGCAAGGATGGAAAGCGTTTCTGCAAGGCGTATTTTGATGCGGAGGGCAGAGAGACGCTTTTGGAGAATTTTGCGACCCACGATATGATTCTGAACAGGGAGGGCAGAGTTTATATATTTAAAGGCATCGTAGATCTTATTTTGAAGGTTTTGGAAGAGATTGGAGCCGTGGGAAGCAGAATCTTCTATAATTCTTTGTCTACGCCGCTTTTCTTATCGGAGCGGATGCCGGGCGGCAGACGGGAGGATATCCTGTTCTGGCAGGAGGGAACGAGAGAAGACATCCCCGGCAATATGCGGATGATTCTGGAGGGAAACTCAAAGCGCACGAAAACTATCTATGTACAGAAAAAGGGCAGCTATGAAAAGCTGGTCGAGTTCGGCGCTTCAAAGGAAATACTGAAACCGCTGGGGTTTGCCTACGCGTACAGCCGGCAGAATACGTTCAAAAACGAGGCATTGATCTGCACAAATTCCGACAGGATCGAAAAATGTGAGGAACTGATCAGAGCGCTTCCGCAGATGCGCTTCCATATTGCAGCCATCACGGAGATGTCTTCCAAGCTGATGAGCCTGTCACAGTATGAGAATGTGCTGCTGTACCCGGGCGTCAAGGCAAAAAAGGCCGCGGCACTTTTTGACAGCTGCGATTATTATCTGGATATCAATCATGAAGGTGAGATTTTATCGGCGGTGAAGCAGGCATTTTTACATAATCAGCTGATTCTTGGCTTTCGGCGGACGTTACATAACAGAGCATTTATTGCCCCGGAGCATGTGTTTGACGGGCATGAAGCAATGATTGATTTCTTAAATCGGGTGATGGGGCATGAGGAAGCGGTTAACAGGCAGATTGATCTGCAGCAGAAAGCAGCTATGTCGGAAGAAACGGCTGTCTATACGGATCTTTTGAAATAGAAAACATTTAATAAGGAGGAAAAAATGATGTTAGGAACAGGGGGAAACGCAGCTACGGTTGTAATTATTTTGGAGTTCATACTTGCGATTTACAGTGTGGCTCTTGTGATGAGTACAAAGAAAAAATGGCTGAAGATCGTACATATTGTACTTACTGTTTTTTGGATAGTTTTGGCGTTGTTGAATATTTTCTTATAACGCGGGTAGGGCTGTTTTATTATGTGAGACAGCCCTATAGTTAGATTATGAATCAATTTATGCGGGAGCGTGCCATGAATGTGTATATTACAAAACTAAACGGGATGTCCTTTACGAGCACGGAGCAGTATGCTCAGCATATGGCGGCAGATATTGCACATTCGTTAGGAATCAGGGAAATGGGTATCTATCGCTATTATGCGGAGGCAGAGAGCACAGAAAACCGTACAAGGCGGTTTGACGGGATTATTGCGGGAATCAATGTGGGAGATATTGTGATCTGCCAGTTCCCCACATGGAACGGTCTGTCATTTGAACGGGCGCTGGTGAGACATATCAAGGCCTATCATGGGCGTATTATCATCTTTATCCATGACGTTGAAGCTCTGATGTCGGACACACACCACAAGGATTTGCAGGACACAGTGGAATTGTATAATGAGGCGGAAGTATTGATCGTCCCGTCTCTCGGAATGCGGATGTTTTTGACAGAGCATGGTATTCGAACCGGAATGAAGTTTGTCATCCAGGAGATGTGGGACTATACGGCGCTGCCAGGAACTTTGGGGTCTGGGACATGGAACAGAGAAATCCATTTTGCGGGAAATCCCGACGGTATTCATTTTCCAAACGCATGGGAGTGGGAAGTTCCCCTGAAAGTGTATTCTGATTCAGAATGTCATGGAACTCATGTGCGGAAAATGGGATGGCTGGCGCCGGAGCGCCTTTTGATGGAATTAGCAAAGGGTGGTTTCGGGTTGGTGTGGTATGGAAATGAGGAATGGCGCCGGTATTTGTCGGTGAATAACAGTTTGAAACTTGGCGTGTATTTTGCCGCCGGAATACCGGTAATCGTACCTAGGGGAATTTCAAGCCGGAGCATCATTGAGGAAAATCATCTCGGCATCGCGGCGGACACGCTGGAGGAGGCGGCGGAAGCCATAAAAAAGATGACAGAGACGGACTATCAGGTATATTCGGCAGCAGCGGCGCAGTTTGCCCCTCTGGTAAGGGAAGGATTTTTTACGAAGAAGTGCCTGTTAGACGCCATTCACATGTCCGTGCGGAATGATATGTATACTTATTCCGAGTCGAATGAGACTTACAGAATGTCCGAGTGTACATTTGCATATGTCTGCCTCAAGGAATCTTATAAAAATAATCTGGCGTTGTCATGGGCTTTTCAGGGTGAGGCGGAAGGATTTCTGATCTATGATGCGGATTCCGGGAAAGCAGCGGGAGAGATTTCCAATGTGCTGGAACATTATTTCCTTTTGGAAGATTATCCGAAAACAGCCCGGTTTATTGTGAAGGCTTATGTCAGGACACTAAAAGGAAAAATGATATTGGCGGAGTCCGGGGCGGCATCCGTATCCGAAATGCTTCCGATAAAACCCGTTGTCAGTTTGATCATGCCGGCATATAATGCGGAGAAATATATTGCCAGAAGCATTGATACTGCGCTGGCGCAGTCGTTTCCGGACATGGAGCTTATCATTGTGAATGACGGCAGCACGGATGAAACGCAGGCGGTGCTTGACTGGTATCGGGAGCGGTATCCGCAGGTGAAAACTTTTTATAAGGAAAACGGAGGGCAGGCCGCTGCCAGGAATATGGGAATCGAAAAGGCGGAGGGAAATTATATCGCATTTATGGACAATGACGATACGCTCAGGCCGGATATGATAGAGAGATTATACGCCACAATTGTGAAAAATGACTGTGATATCGCCATGACGTCGGTATACATGCTGACAGGAGAGCGATATGAGGATATGACAAGTTATCCCATGATTGAGGATACGGCAGTTTCCATAGAAGTGTTTTTTGAGTACTATATGAGAAATCTTTCGCCGGTGCTTTGGAATAAATTGTATCGCGCTTCCCTTGTAAAGGAACATCCTTGCGCTGTCCGGGTTAGGTTCGAGGATGATGCATGGACTCCTTATGTTTTATCATATGCCGATCGTGTGTGTTACATCAACGCACACCTGTATGAATATGACAGAAGCAGAGGCAGCACGGCAATCCACGCTTCGTGGAACAGGCCGGTAGAAGAAAAGTTTCTTGATCACAGGGAATTGGTTTTATTTTTCCTTGAGAATGGAAATCAGGAGAGAAAAGACTTGCTGAAAAAGCTTGCTTTGGTTTATGTGTCGGCGTTTCCGTATTCTGCTTCCTATGCTGGATATAGTGAATTGAGAAAAGAGATAGAGCAAATGTGAATGTGGTACGCAGAAATCGCAGAATATGGAGGCGGAGATGAATTTATACATTACTCGGTTAAATGGAATAGAAAACCAGCCAAAATTCTTGCAGTGTATGACTGCGGAAATAGCACATTGGCTTGGTTTTAGGGAAATGGGCATCTATTATTACAATGCAAATGCGGAAAGCGATGGAAATCGGTCGGTTCGGTATGACGGTATGATAGCGGGCATATCGGCAGGAGATGTCGTGGTTTTCCAATTCCATACATGGAATGGGCTGAAGTTTGAACGCGGCCTGGTAGATCGTGTCAAAGCGTATCACGGACGTGCTGTTATTTTCATTCATACCGTAGAGGCGCTGATGATTAGAAGCAGCGGTTTTATGCTGGGAGAAACGGTGGAACTCTTTAATCAGGCAGAGGTATTGATTGTGCCTTCCTATGCCATGAAACGGTTCCTGGTGGATTCGGGTATACGGCCTGATATGAAGTTTGTCGTTCAGGAGATGTGGGATTTTACGACGGGTATAAACTTTACGGGAGAGCCTGTATTCCGGAAGGAAATTCATTGTGCCGGAGGTTTTGCCCCGAATATGGTACGGAACTGGAACAGTGATGTGGCGCTGAAACTATACAATTCTTCTATGGCTGTTCCGAACCGGAATGTCACTAACATGGGTACGTTAAAGGCAGAGGAACTGCTGATTGCTTTATCCAAGGGCGGATTCGGCTTGGAATGGTATCATGATGAACAGGCGTACAAGTATATGAAATACGGCAATTCGTTATCCCTGAGCAGATATCTCGCAGCCGGAATACCGGTGATTGTTCCTGCAGGGATTTCCTGCCGGAAATTGATAGAAGATAACCATCTCGGGCTCGTGGTGAATACTCCGGATGAGGCTGTGAGAGCCATTGAAGCTATGAGTGAACCGGAATATCGGAAGTATGTTCAGCATGTGGGACAATTCGCCCTTGCTTTGCGAAATGGGTATTATACGAAAAAATGTCTGATCGATTCCGTCCAGGCGCTTTTCAGGGAGGATCTGGGAAAGACCTTTTTACAGGAAAGTGATATTTATGATCTGGATGATTATAAGTTCGTATCGGCGGTATTAAAGAAATCTTACGGCGGAAAGCTTGTCTTGTCGTGGAACCTGGAAGGGGAAGCAGACGGCTTTTTCCTATATGATGCATCCGGAAGGATGATTGAGGAGACGGAAAACAGCCGTCAGCATTATTTTCTTGTAGGAGGCCGGGAGGAGACAGAGGGCTTTCAAGTCAAAGCTTATATCAATACACCGAAAGGCAAAATGATCGTGGCAAAGTCCGCACTTGTCCAGCTGGGTGCAGGAGAGTATGAAAAACCCCTGGTCAGCATAGTGATTCCGGCATACAATGCACAAGACGGTATTGCCAGGAGCATCGACACAGTATTGGCTCAGTCTTTTCCTGATGTGGAAATTATCGTTGTTGACGATGGAAGTACGGATAATACGCCGAATATTGTTGACTGGTATGCCTCAAACTATCAGAATGTCACGGCAATCCATCAGGAAAATGCGGGAGTTCAGGCGGCAAGAAACATGGGAATAGCACATGCAAGAGGTGAATTTACCGGTTTTATAGACAGTGATGATATGATTCGGCTTGATGTGGTGGAAAAGATGTATCATTCCGTGAAAAAGAATCATTGCGATATCGCAGTTATGTCCGCATATAAGATAGACAATAGGGGGTATGAGGAATTCATGCGGTATCCGCTCAAAGAAGATGCGGCCATGCCGGTGGAAAATTTTCTTCGGATGTATGCTTCCGAAGCGTATGCACTGCCGGCGCTCTGGAATAAATTGTACCGCACTTCCCTTGTGAAAGAGTATCCGCTGCCTCCGATTGTGTATGAAGATGAAGCTTGGACGCCTTACGTGTTGTCTTATGCAGAGACAGTCTGCTATCTGAATATTCATGGCTATGAATACGACAGAAGTACGTGCAGCGGTTCGCTTGTAGATAAATGGGCGGGGAAATCAAGAGATGAAGTGCTTGAGGACCATAAACGGTCGATTATGTTTTATCTGGAGCATGGAAATCCGAAAAGAAAGGAATTGCTGAAAAAACTGGCGGATAATGAGCTGGCCTATTTTGGAAGGGTAATGTCTTATCCTAAATATGAGGAAGTGCGAAAGCAGATAGCAGAGCTGGTATGAATGGAATCCTACGGAAAGAAAAGGGGAAAATATGAATATTCTGATTGCTGCAAATACAAAATTTATGGGACCGACTTCTGTAATGGTGTATTCCCTCTGCCGCAGTCATAGGGATATGGAGGTAGATATATATCTTGCTTATCATGATTTGAGGGGACAAGATATAGAAAGGCTGCAAAAGATAATCACTTGCTTTGAAAAGAAGAGGTTACATCCGCTGGATGTGGGAAAGGAGTTTTCTTTAAGGGTATCGGACTCAGAGAGATTCTCACATGAAATATATTATCGTATTTTAGTATTAAACATATTGCCGCAGAATATGGATCGTATTTTATATTTAGACGCAGATATGTTAGTGAAGAAGGACTTGACGGAGGTTTATGAGACTCCTATGCATGAGGCTTGTCCTTTTGTTGTCTGTGAGGATCATCTGGGTTATTCAAGAAGCGGCAATGAATTTCCGCCGGATCGGGTTGCAATACCTCGTAATTATAAATATTTTAATACGGGATTCATGTTGATGAATTTGAACTATTTAAAAAAAAGGAACAGCGTTGGCTATATTCTGGATGCATTTTACAGAGAACAAGGCCGATATCCTTATCCGGATCAAGATATCTTAAATCAGATGTATTATGATAAAGTTCAATATGTGCCATGGTCTTTATATAATTTGCCGTCGGAATGGTACAAGATAGACACGGAAGCATTATCAAAGGGAAAAATCCTTTTTGCCACTTATCCGGATATGAATAATCCGTCTATTAATCAGGAAGAGTGCTATCTAAATGTAACGAGGCAGATGCGGGATAATGCCCATATTATACATTTTTTGGCATTTTTAAAACCTTGGCTTTATCGAGATAAACCGATGTACTCGGATCTTGAAATATATGCGGAGCTTTGGTTTGAATATGAACGGGAAATGTATGAAAATGTAGAAGGATTGGAACGGCTGTAATAGTAAAGCTATTATTTTGCTCAAAGGAGGAAATAAGTTTGAATATTTTGATTGCTGCAAATACAAAATTTATAGGTCCGACATCTGTAATGGTTTATTCTCTTTGCCGCAGTCATAAGAGCGCAGAAGTGGACATATATCTTGCATATCATGATTTGGAAGAGCAAGACATAGAAAGGCTGCAAAATATAATTTCTTATTTTGAAAAGAAAAGATTGCATCCTGTCGATGTGGGGAATGAGTTTGCATCAAAAATAACGGTCAAGAGACATTTTTCATACGAAACATACTATCGCATTCTGGTAGTAGATTTGTTACCGAAGGATATGGAACGGATTTTATATTTAGATGCCGACATGCTGATAAAAAAAGATCTGACTGAAGTTTATAGCACGCCTATGAGTGAAACATGTCCTTTTGTTGTTTGTGATGATATTGAGGGGCATGCAAGGGGAAGCTATGAATCCACGTTGGATAGAGTCGCAATTCCTTATAATTACAAATATTTTAATGCAGGATTTATGTTAATGAATTTAAGTTACTTGAGGCGGAGAGATAGTGTTGGCTATATTTTGGATGCATTTTACAGAGAGCAAAATCGATATCCGTTTCCAGATCAGGATGTGTTAAATCATATGTATTATGATAAAGTTCAATTTGTGCCGTGGTCTTTATATAATTTACCGGCAGAGTGGTGGAAAGTAGATACGGAGGCGCTCTCTAAGGGAGTCATACGATTTGCCAGCTATCCGGATATGAATAATCCTTCCATTAACCAAACAGAACGTTTTGCTGATGCGACGCTGCAGATGCGGGATCATGCCCATATTATTCACTATTTGGGAATCTTAAAGCCGTGGCTTTATCGAGATAAGCCGATGTATGCAGATGTAGCTTTATATGCAGGACTTTGGTTTGAGTGTGAAAAAGAAATGTATGAAAATATTGACGGATTAGAGCGTTTGCAATAGAAGTGGGTAGAGGAAAAAAGAATATGATATACAGCTTTCATCATTTTTATTATTGGTCAAAAGGCGGCGTGGAGTCAGGGATGGCATATCGGGCGAAGATATTCCGCGCCCTGGGGCTGGAAGCTAAATTTGTTTTTGCAACTACGTTCCCAAACGCCAACATACAGCATGAAATGCAAATGCTGGGCTTTTTGGATTCAGAAGTTATATGGATGTACGGATTCTTTTCAGATTGCAGGATTTCACCGGTGACTTATGGGCTGAAGCAGCTGGAAAATACGTTTGGCGGGAAAGAGTATGCCATTTCCGGAAATGGCGATGTGGTAAAATATGTCTTTCCGGGAGAGCACTATTATTATCAGGCATATCTGGCGCCCGGTACAGACGATGCCGTACACAGGGTGGAAATCATTTCGAACGATCGGCTTATCCGAAAAGATTATTATACATACTGTAAAATTTATTCGGAATATTATACGCCGATGGAAAATTATTCCCATCTGTATTTGAGAAGGTTTTTTAACGAGGATGGAACAGTTGCCTACGAGGAAGTGATGGGAAATGAAGCGATGGTAGATGATGTGGTTTTATATAAGTTTCCGGATCGTCTGATTTATTCACGGGAGGAGTTGGCGGGCTACATGATGTCCCGCTTGAAGCTTACCGGGCAGGATGTCGTTCTGATAGACGGGGAACCGGGAAAGATACATCGTTCAGCTTTTATCTTAAATGCATTTCCGGCAAAAGTTGGTTTTATTCTTCATGCGGATCATTATATATGCAGCGATGAAGACCATGTTTTTTGGTACCGGATTTATGAATATGCGTTGTCCCATCCTGAAAAAATTGATTTTTATGTGACTAATACAGAGGCGCAAAGCGCCCTCTTAAGAGAGCAGTTTAAGCAGTACAAAGAGGTAGAACCTTTAGTAGTGACATTGCCGGCAGCAGGTTTGGATGAATTAAAATATCCGAAAAACGGCAGGCGCAGACATGCCCTGATTTCTGCAGGGCGTCTGGCGCCGGGGGAAAAGAATATGAACTGGGTTATCGAGGCGGCGGTAGAAGCGAGGAAGAGCGTGCCGGATTTGACGCTCGATATTTATGGCGAAGGGGAAGAGGAGGGCAGGTTGAGAGACTTGATACGGCAGTTAGAGTGTGGGGATTATGTACATCTCTGCGGTTTTCAAAAGCTGGACGAGGTGTATCAGGAGTACGAAGCTTATGTGTCTGCATCCTGGTCAGAAACGTTCGGCGTGACGTTGTTGGAAGCGGTTGGATCCGGGCTTCCTATTGTTGGGTTTGATTCACCATATGGAATGCAGATGTTTGTCGATGAAGGAGAAAACGGATATAGAGTTCCGGTGGGGGACGTAGACGGGTTGGGGAAAGGAATCATCAGGTTATTCACGGAAGCGGACATGGAAGGGTTTCGTCAGCATTCTTATGAAAAGGCCAGTGGTTATCTTATGGAGGCGATGGAAAAGAAATGGGAGAATGTGCTTGGGAAAATGAAATGATTTTGCTGTTTGACAGTTATGACGAAGAAAGCCGGTTTTGGCATGAGTCCATAAAGCGGGCGGGATACGACCACGTGGCAATTGTCGTACAGGAGGATGATTTTTTACCGGATGGGATTTTCCCGGCGTATGACCTGATTCTTGGAAATTGTCGTGATAAGGTGAGGAAGGAAAGATATTTCAACGAGATTGCGGTGCCGGATTCCTGGGACATTCATGTCGGTAGTGATGAATCGGGGAGCGTTTCTTTTCGGCGGGAAGAAAAAGGGACGATTTATTATGTGGAGGCGGAAAAAAAGCGTCTGGTAAAGGCGGTGGATTGGTATGACAGGAAAGGAGTCGTCCGTTTCCGGGATCATTACAATCGGTATGGAGCTCTCTGCGCCCGGACGGTATATGATAATCAGGGGAAACCCATGAGCAAGACATGGTTTTCTCCACAGGGACAGGAGATTATTGTGGAAAACCTTGTCAGCGGAGATATCATTCTAAACGATGAAGGCCGGGAGATGTTGTTCCAAAAGAAACGGGATGTCATTATCTACTATTTTAAAAAGCTTGGTTTTGGAGAAAAAAGGATTTTGATCAATTCCTTGTCTACGCCGCTCTTTATCTTAAGTGGGCTTCCCGGAACAGAAGAAAAGAGAGATTTGCTGTTCTGGCAAGGGGCGATTGGTGATGAAATTCCGGGAAACATGCAATGGATTCTCAATGGAGGTTCCGGCCGCATAGGAAAAATCATTGTGCAAAGGACAGATACCTATGAAAAACTGATTCAATTAGGCGCTAAGAAGGAAATGTTGTATTTATTGGGATTCATTTATCCGTTTCAGAAAGAAAATCGACACAAACCCGAAGCGCTCATCTGTACTCGCTTTGATAAAATAGAGCATAGCAGGGAATTGATTGAAGCGCTTCCTAGTATGCATTTTCATATCGCAGCGCCTACCTTGATGTCGCCGTTGCTGACAGATTTGGAGAAATACGGAAACGTAAGTTTATATCCGGCAGTGGCCGCAGATGTTTTGGAGCAATTGTTCCTGGATTGTGATTACTATTTTGACATCAATTATTATGGAGAGTTTGCATCTGCGAACTATAGAGCATTTCTACATAACCAGTTGATTTTTGCATTTGAGGAAACCGTGCATGAAAAAGATTATGTGGCAGAGGAGCATATTTATCCCATAACGGAATTTGAAGTGATGAAAGCGGATGTCAAGTCAATTATGAGCGATGATGCTTTGATGGAATTGCATTTGGACAGGCAGCATAAGCGGGCTGCGGCAGAAGACAAGGAAGGATATAGAAGGATTTAACAGAAGTCCATGCGTCCCCGGTAGGCGAATCCACTTCCAAAATAAATTGAGATTTCGTAGAGCATCTTACTCTACGATGGCAGGAGAATCATTCTTCTGCCATTTTTCTTTAACATCATAGCACATTTAGATCGAAAGGTAAATATTTTTTCTTCTTCGGCATACTTTTTGTATGAGTTTCTTGTGTTAATTTATATTTTACTCTAAAGTTTGTCTATTTTTCAATAAAAATATTCTATTTTATTCCTTTAAATGTAAAAAACAGGATGAAGTTTTCGCAGAGTAAGATGCTCTACGAAATTTCAAGCCAAAATCCAAATCCGAGGTGAAGTGAAGAATTATGTCAGCTCCCCAGAACCAGTATTTTGTGCTGACATTGCCCTTAAAGCCGGAGCTATGGCAGCAGGATCTATTGGAAAAGCGGTTTGAGATGAATCGCCAGATTTATAATGCCCTGCTTGACACAGCAATAAAGCGATACAGGCAGATGGCCCAGACACGGGCATACCGGGCAAATAAGGAAGCTCTCTTTCATACTGTGGAAAAGGAACAGCGGAAAAAGCTGCTGCAGGAGCGGGACAGTCTCATAGAAAAATACCAGCTCCGCAATTATGACATATGCAGGGAAGCAGCCCGATACCGTCAGCATTTCCAGGATCACACCGACAGCCCCATCGTCCAGAATCTGGCTGGCGAGGTCTGGCAGGCAGTGGATGGCCTGATAAAGGGCACAGCCGCCCAGGTGTATCCAAAGAAACCAGGACAGTTAAAGAGCCTTTCGGGGAAAACAAACCGTTCCTCTATCAAGTTCCGGGAGGATGGCCTTGTCTGGAAGGGACTGGTGATCCCGGTGGATAAAAGGAATTTCACCTGGTATGAGGAGCAGGCCTTGAAGCAGGAGATCCGTTACTGCAGGCTTAAGAAGTCTGTGATCCGGGGAAAAGACAGGTATTTTCTGGAGATTGTTTTCAAGGGAAACGTGCCGGTGAAGCCAAAACCGGAAGTGCCCGGAACAGTGGGGCTGGATATCGGAAGACAGAAGCTGTCCCTGGTATCACAGGAGCAGGCAGCTGAATATCTCCTTCCCATTAAGAACCGGCAGCTGGAATCCAGAAAACGGCAGTTGAGCCAGTACATGGAGCGCAGCCGCAGAAGCATGAATCCGGAGAATTATCATCCCGACGGCCGGATCAAAAAGGGAAGCGTACATTGGATTTATTCCAGAAAATATCAGAAGGCACGGCTTCAGTACCAGGAGCTCTGCCGGAAGCAGACCGCATTGCAGAAGCAGGCGCAATACAGGCTTGCAGGCAGAATCACTTCCAGCGGAACATGCTTTTATATAGAAGAAACAGGTTCGGCAAAGGCGGACGGAGTAAAGCTAGATCCCTCTTATAGAATGCAGACAGCGCCGGCCCGGTTTCTGAAGATTCTGGAATACAAGTTAAATCAACAGGGAAAGCAGCTTCTGTTTTAATCAGACAGAGTTGTGATAGATCTTACCGGTCGCTAGGTGAACGGTAACGTGATAGGCAGGGTGGTCTTGAAGCGGGCCGATATCCGCAACGGATGAAAGCCTTCGCGAAAAGGGATTAGGGCAAAGGTACTTCGGTTCTTTGCAGAAGCCTGGCAGCGGAGGACCTTCTGCAGATATTTTGCAAAAGAGCTTCGGTATAGAATATTTAAAAAAATAATTTCACCATGCAGTAAAGACAAAGCCTTCTGTATGGCCAGACTGCAAAGACAAAATCTTAAGCTTTGAAATCGTCGCATTGCCGCGTTTTAAAGGGTAAGAGGTTATCATGTGTATTTATGTCGGCATTTTTTTCATGCCGATATGGCGAAGCCTACCCTTTTTACGGAATACAAGGAAAGGGGCAGAAGCCATATGTGGTACGTGATACAGGTCAGAACCGGAACAGAGAGGGAGATTATACGGCAATGCCAGACCGTGATCCCCAAAGAGACTCTGGAAAAAAGTTTTCTTCCCTGTTTTGAGGAAATGAAACGGTATAAAGGTGCTTGGCATAAGGAGCAGAAGCTTTTGTTTCCCGGGTATGTGTTTCTGATTAGCGGGGATCCGGAGCAGCTCTACCGGAGCCTGAAGCCGGTCATCGGATTGACCAAGCTTTTAAAAACAGGGGATCAGATTATTTCTCTGACAGAGTCGGAGATTCAGTTTCTTTTAAGATTTGGCGGAACAGAACAGTTGGTAAAAATGTCTACCGGTTTTGTGGAGCAGGCTCAGGTAATCATACTGGATGGGCCGCTTAAGGGTATGGAAGGGTATATTAAAAAAATAGACCGCCACAGACGGGAAGCCAGCCTGGAGCTGCCGATGTTTGGGCGGATTCTGGATGTAAAAGTCGGGTTGGAGATTATAGGGAAGAAGTGACAAGTAAGCCGTGGAAGTATCTGCGGCCTATTTTTATGTGGAGCAATTGTGAAATGAAGGAAAGAAACAGCAGTATAACAAAAAAAATAGCAGGCGCAGCCATAGTCTTAAGCGGAGCGTATTTCTTTATGAGGGCTATTGCAAAGAAAAAGTCGGAAGGCAGAGAGATAGATGCGGACAATCCCTATATTGACAAAACAGAGCTGCCTTTTTCTTCCATAACTATTTACGAGCAGACGATTAAACCAATTATAGATAAAAGTCTTGCATTTGCAGGCCTTGTAATCTTGTCCCCTCTTTTTGCAGCCATATCCGCTGCGATTTTTATCGATGATCCTGGAACAATATTTTTTACGCAAAAGCGTATAGGAAAAGACAAGAGGTTTTTCTGCCTCCATAAGTTCCGGAGTATGAAGATGTCAACTCCCCATGATGTACCGACACATCAGCTGAGGGATCCGGAGCAGTATATCACGAGAGTGGGAAGGGTGCTGAGAAAAACCAGCCTGGACGAGATTCCTCAGATCTGGGACATTTTTAGAGGAAGAATGAGCATCATAGGCCCGCGGCCGGCCCTGTGGAATCAGGAAGATCTTGTGGCAGAGCGGCAAAAGTACGGGGCCAATGGCGTACTTCCCGGCTTAACCGGCTGGGCGCAGATTAACGGCCGGGATGAACTGGAGATATCCGAGAAGGCGAAGCTGGATGGAGAATATGTGCGGCATTTAAAGCAGGGCGGATTAAGAGCCCTGTTTTTTGATATCAAATGTTTCCTTGGAACTATAAAATCCGTTGCCGGGAGTGACGGGGTTGTAGAGGGAGGAACTGGGGAATTACACAAAAGCGCCGGATTTGAGGACTATGGCTATAAAAAGGAATTCCATATAGACAGAGCGATGTGCAAGCGTATCTTAATTGTCGGCGCAAACAGCTATATAGGGGAATCCTTTGAGTCCTATGTCAGAAGCTATTACAGCGGTAATTTCCGGATAGATACGGCAGACACCATGGACAGCAGCTGGAGAGAGACCGATTTTGGTTCCTATGACACGGTATTCCACGTTGCCGGAATCGCGCATGCAGATGTGGGAAATGTGGACGAGGCCACGAAGCGGAAATATTATGCAGTAAATACGGATCTGGCAATAGAGGCGGCCAGGCTTGCAAAGGATGCAGGTGTGAGGCAGTTTGTATTTATGAGCTCTATGATTGTTTACGGCGAGTCCATGCCTTACGGTAAAGAGAAAATGATTGATGAGCATACGGTTCCGGCTCCTGCGAATTTTTACGGGGACAGCAAATGGCAGGCGGATCGGGGCGTAAGGCAGCTGCAGGATGAGAATTTCCACGTGGCAGTGCTGCGCCCTCCCATGATCTACGGCCCGGGAAGTAAGGGGAATTATCCTGTTTTGGCAAAACTGGCCAAGCGCCTTCCGGTATTCCCGGCTGTTCATAATCAGCGTTCCATGCTTTATATAGACAATCTCTGTGAATTCCTGTGCCTGCTTATGCTGAGCGGAGAGGGAGGAATCTATTTCCCACAGAATGCAGAGTACACAAATACATCTGAAATGGTGGAGCAGATTGCAGACGCCGTGTGGCATCCCATCCGGGTGACAAAGTTATTCAATCCGGCAGTAGCGGCAGCTTCCCACATCCCGGGGAAGGCGGGCGGACTGGTGAATAAGGCGTTTGGAAACAGCGCCTATGACCGGAAGCTGTCTGTCTATAAGGGCTTGGATTATTGTGTCAAAGATTTGCGGACATCTATCGCAGAGACGGAAGAGGAGAGGCCGGAGGAAAAGGAGAATAAGGAAAATTGCAGACCATATGGATTATCGATCATTATTCATCAGAACCAATATACGGAGGGATTTCCCGTCAATACGATTTTGCCAGAGAGCTGGGACGGCGCGGATACCATGTAGTTGTGATTGCATCGGGCTTCTGTCACTTTACGCACAGTTACATTTCGGAAAAACCGGTAAAGGTCAGTAAGCTGGCAGAGCATGTTCATTATATTTATTTAAAAACAAGCAGTTATGAATCTAACGGCGGACTTGGGCGGGCGCGGAATATGCTTGATTTTATGAATAAGGTCATAAAATATGAAGGCATTATTGCAAGACGCTACGGAAAGCCGGACGTTGTTACCGGCTGCTCTGTACATCCCCTGTCCTGGATTGCGGCATATCGGACAGCAAGGAAATACAAGGCCCGCTTTGTGGCGGAGGTTCGGGATTTCTGGCCGAGAATCTGGGTGGTCAGCGGCGACAAAAAGGCGATGGATCCCATGGTAATATTTTTCGGCCTGATTCAGAGATGGGCATTTAAGCATGCAGATCGCATTATTTATTCCATGTTTCATGGGGATAAATACATTTGCGGAGAATTGGGGATTCCGCGGGGCAGGGTGTACTTAATCGGGCAGCCTATGGATTGCTCAAGATTTGATGAAAATTGCGAAAAGACAGAACTGCTGCCAAAGGAGGTGCAGGAATTTATCAGAGATTCCTTTGTATGCTCCTTTGCCGGTTATTACATGGTTTATGAAGGCGTCTATGTAATGCTGGAGGCGCTGAAAATATTAGAGTCAAAGGGTCTGCCTATCAAAATGGTGTTTGTAGGCTCCGGGCAGGAAAAGGAAGGAATGGAGAAGTATATCAGAGAAAATCATCTTCGCAATGCTTTGGTATACGACAGAATCCCCAAGGAAGCTGTGCCGGCGCTGCTCTCTCATTCTCATATCTGTATGGCACATTTGGAGGTGGAGGGGCACAAAGAGGTTTACAAATACGGTGTTTCAAAGAACAAGGTAAATGAATATCTGTATTCAGGAGCTTGTACTTTATATGGATTCCTGTACAAGGATGACGAGACAGCCGTAAGCGGAGGCGGTATTATGTTCGAACCTTATGATGCAGAAGATTTGGCTGAGAAGATTGCATATGTATATAATCTGCCGGAAGCAGAGCGGCGTCAGTACGGCGTCAGGGGCCGGGAATATATCAAGGCCAATCACAGCGTTGAGGTTCTGACAGATCGAATGCTTGAGGTATTGTTTGGATGAACAGGATAGAAAAAGCATGGCTTTACTGGAATACGGTAAAAAGTCTGAAACCCGTTCAGATAAGACATCAGATAGAAAATCGGATATGCAGGGGCCGGAGAAAAAAATATCTGGACAGCGTAAAAGCACTGCTGAGGCCAAAGAGCTGGAGTGAGATAAAGCTTCTTATTCCAGAGCTGGACTGTGATCCGGATTATCTGCAGAGATTTCCTAAGGACAAGCTGCTGCGCAATGAGATCGAACTGCTTCACGAATCTCACAGGATAGAGAAGGAGTGGAGGGTTTTGGAGGCTTCTCATTTATGGAATTATAATCTTCATTACCTGGAGTTTTTGATTCCATTGGCAGTAGAATACAGCGTCACAGGAGAAGAAGCCTATTTTTTAAAGTGGAAAGAGTTCATGGAGGGGTGGCTGAAGCAGTCCTCTGATGACAGCTTTGAGCCCTATACCATATCCATGCGGATTCCCAATCTGCTGATTTGCATGGAATTATTGAGAGAAAAGCTCCGGGATACGGAGCTGGAATCTTTGGTGATAACTTCTCTTTACCAGCAATACAGGTATCTGCTCAAGACACAGGAACGGGCGCTTCTTGCAAATCACTATTTTGAAAATTTAAAGGCTTTGGTGATATCCAGCCTCTTGTTTCAAGAGACAGAGATGTATCATCAATATTTTGACCTGTTTCTAAAAGAGATAGAGGAACAGATACTTTCCGACGGGCTTCATTTTGAAAGAAGCCTTATGTATCATAAAATAATTCTGGAAGATATTCTGCGCGTGCATGCAGCGCTACGCAGCACAGGGCACAGGGAAGACGCTAAAAAGCTGATTCCGGCAATTCAGATGATGGCATCGGCAATGATGAAGCTGGAGAGGGGGTTCGAGAGGACACCTCTTTTTAATGATGCCGGAAATAATGTGAGCAAGAGCCGGGACGTCCTGTTTCGAGCCATAATAAGGCATTGTACAAACAGCGTAACAGCAGAAAAAAGCAATGCGCAGAAAGAAACAGCGGTGGAAGGCTTTGAAGCTTCCGGCTGCTATATGCTCACCCACAAGGATACAGCGCTTTTTTTTGATTGCGGAGAGATTGGGCCTTCTTATATGGGAGGGCATGCCCACTGTGATTGTCTCAGCTTCGAACTGAGCGTGAATGGAAAAGCATTGTTTGTGAATTCCGGCACCGGACAGTATCAGGGAGAGCTGAGGCCTTTTTTCCGCAGCACAGCGGCTCACAATACCCTTATGATTGACGACAGAGAACAGTCAGAGCTGTGGGGAGAGCACAGGGCGGCGAGGAGGATAAGGAAGGTGCAGGGCAAAGCCGGAGACAGAGGGCTGATTGGCCGGTTTCAAAGCTTTCGGGGAGATTTTTTCCGAAGGAGCTTATGGTGGAAAAAGGAAGATGAACATGTTCTTGTAATACGGGATGACTTGAAAGCCTGCGACGCCGGGAAGCATACAGCCAGGCAGTTTCTGCATCTTGCGCCGGGATACCGTTATAGACGGGACGGCAGGCAGATAGAGGTTCTGGAAGGAGAAACCCTTCGGGCAGTTATTAAGCTTCCTTATAAATGTGATTATCTCATTCATAAGGAAGGAATCCTGACGAACTATGCGGAGGATTTTGGGGAATATCAGAGAAAAGAGGTTCTGGAGGTTCGGACGCTGTTTGAAGACAGTGTCCGGTCGGAGCTTGAGATAGAAATGACAGGAGAGTGGGAAACAAATGGTTAATGTAATCGGATTGGGATATATCGGGCTGCCTACGGCCTTAATGCTGGCGTCTCACGGCATAGAGGTGATAGGCACGGATTATAATAAAAAGCTGGTGGAAACGCTGAATGCAGGCCGCACCACCTTTAAAGAGGAAGGCTTGGACGAGCTGTTTAAAAATGCTGTGGAGGCCGGTATCCGATTTACAACCGAGTACCAGGTGACAGATACCTATATTGTCTCGGTTCCCACACCTTATGATAAGTTTTCCAAAAAGGTAGACGCCTGTTATGTAGCGGCGGCGGTGAAGGATGTATTGAAGAAAGCGCCCCAAGGGGCGGTTGTTGTCATTGAATCCACGGTTTCCCCAGGAACACTGGACAAATTTGTGAGGCCGGCAATTGAGGAAGCCGGAAAGGCGATAGGCACGGATGTACATCTTGTTCATGCTCCGGAGCGGATTATTCCAGGAAATATGGTTTATGAATTAATTCATAATAACCGCACCATCGGAGCGGACGACAAAGGAGTAGGAGAACGGGTAAAATCCCTCTACGCATCTTTCTGCCAGGGCGAGATTGTGGTCACGGATATCCGGACAGCAGAGATGACAAAGGTGGTAGAGAATACATACCGTGCGGTCAATATTGCATTTGCAAATGAACTGGCAAAAATATGCCGGCATGACAACATGGATGTGTACGAGATTATCCGCATCTGCAATATGCACCCCAGAGTGAATATCTTACAGCCGGGGCCGGGAGTGGGAGGCCACTGCATTTCGGTAGATCCCTGGTTTCTGGTGGGGGATTATCCAAGCCTGGCAAAGGTGATCGACGAATCTATGAAAACCAATGACGGAATGCCGGATTTTGTGCTGAACCGAATCTACGAGATTATGAAGGAAGAGGGGCTTACGGATATCACACGGGTTGGCCTGTATGGGCTTACTTATAAAGAAGATGTAGATGATATGCGGGAATCTCCGACGCTGCAGCTTCTGGAATCCCAGGAGCGGCATCTGGCTTTTGGGCTTAAGGTTTATGATCCGCTGATTTCGGAAGATATGGTGCCGAACCAGTATCATAGTCTGGAAGAATTTCTGGATGGGGTGGATATGGTGGTTGTTATGGTGGGGCATAGGGAGATTAGGGAGAATATGGATAAGCTTAGGGGAAAGGTTGTATTGGATACGCGGCATATCTGTGGGTTCGACAAGGTCTATCAGTTATAAAATATATGTGACGAATCTTTTATAGAGAGGGTTAGAATTTTGAAGCAGTTATTTTTATCAGTCAGTGACGGTTCAGTGAATGTTGTAGAAACACCGGCGCCTACAGTAAAAGAAAATACGGTTATTATGGAAACATTATATTCGGTTGTCAGCGCGGGAACCGAGCGCTCCCTTACGTCCTTTGGCGGAAAGAATCTGATTCAGAAAGCCATGGAGCGGCCGGATCAGGTGAAAAAGGTTACGGAGAAAATGTCTACGGACGGTATTCTTACAACAGTGGAAGCAGCCTTTGGAAGACTAAAGGATCCTATGCCTATGGGCTATACGGCAGTGGGCAGGGTAGTGGAAACCGGAAGAGGCGTGACGGAGGTTAAAGCAGGCGATATAGTTGCGGCTGTGGGACAGGCTTATCACAGTGAGGTGAACCGGGTTGGAAAAAATCTGGTGGTTAAGGTTCCGGATGAAGTAGAAGATCTGAGACAGGCGGCATTTTCTGCATTGGGCGGCATTGCCTTAGAGGGCATCCACCAGGCGGAGGTGATTCCGGGAGAGACGGTTGCTGTAGTTGGACTGGGACTGCTTGGACACATTACAGCGCGGATCCTGGATGCCTATGGCTGTGATGTAATTGGATTCGACGTGGCAGATAAGACATTGCCGCATACCAGACTAAAGGCCTTTATCAATTCCACAGACGACCATGGGGCGGAGCTGGCACGCTCCCTGACACATGGCAGAGGCGTGGATAAGGTGATTATCACAGCGGCAGCGGACTCCAATGCTCCGATTGATCTGGCGGAGGAAATCACCAGGGATCGGGGAACGATCTGTATGATCGGCGTGACCAGGATGGAGCTTGACCGCAGACCGTTTTATCAAAAAGAGCTCAGCTTTAAAATAGCCAGATCTTATGGGCCGGGCCGGTATGACAGCAGCTATGAGGAGGACGGCGTTGATTACCCCATCGGATATGTGAGGTTTACCGAGGGGCGGAATGTAGAAGAATTTCTGCGCCTGCTTGCCACAAAGCGGCTGAATATAACGGATTTAATTACCCATACGCTGCCGTTTTCGAATGCGGCGGAGGCCTATGAGATGATTACGAAGAATCCGAGGCATGAAACGTATATTGGCGTTGTGTTAAAGTATGAGGAAAATGAAGCAAAATGGGACAGTGTGGTGAAGAATGCCGAAGCTGTCTTGGAAGGCAAAAAAGCTGCAAATAAAAGGACTGCAGATAAGAGGCAGCTTAACCTTGGCTTGATAGGAGCGGGATTATTTGCCAGGACTACCATGCTTCCAGTGATGCAGGCAAGCAGCCTGTATCATTTTAAGGGCCTGGCGACTACTGGGGGAATCGCCTCTGCACAGGCCAATGAGGTATTTCCTTTTGACTATACCACCAATGACTACCGAAGGCTTTTGGAGGACGAGGATGTGGATCTGATCGCGATCTCCACACAGCACAACAGCCATGCAAAGTTTATTGTGGAGGCTTTGGCAGCCGGCAAGAATGTCTATGTGGAAAAGCCTTTGTGTCTGACTCTGGATGAACTGAAACGCATTGAGGATGCTTATAAGAACAGTACGGGAGAATTATTCTGCGGACTGAACCGCAGACATGCGCCGCTTATAAAGGAAATCAAGAAGGAATTGCAGACAGACAAAATTCCGGCCGTGTATGATTACATCGCCAATGCCGGATACATTCCGCCGGAGCACTGGACGCAGGAGGAAGGCAAGGGCGGCGGCCGGATTATCGGGGAGGCCGTGCATTTTATAGACACTATTCAGAGTCTGGATGGGAGTGAGCTGGTGGAAGTGAATTTGTCTTTTGCGGCAAATCCGGCTTATCCCAAAAAGGATAATGCGATTATCACTCTCCGCTTTGCCTCCGGCGCTGTGGGGACGGTTCTTTATACTTCTATGGGGAGCAAGAAGTACCCGAAGGAGCAGTTACGGGTGTTCAGCAATGGATCTGTGTATGTGATGGATAATTATGTGGGGCTTGTGAAGTATGGGAGCAGCAGGAAGAAAGAAACGAAGCTTAAGCAGGATAAGGGGATTGGGGATGAGTATCGGTATATTTTTGATGTGGTGAGTGGGAAGAGGAAGAATCAGGTTATTAAGGATGCTTTTATTGGGCATAGATTGTTGTTTGAGGCGATGAAATAATGAAAATTGTAACTAATTTGAGAAAAGTAGTTCGTTATAATAGCTTATACGGTTTTAGAAGGACAGTTATTAAAGTCGCAGGCAGAACAAGGAATCATAAATTAAATATTTTTTTTCCGGTAAAACGTGGAGAAAAAAATATATCTTTGATAGGATGTGGACAGTTTGGATTTTCTACGATATCATATTTCCTTTATAAAAAGATAGGAAGCCATTTTTTAGAATGTTATGATATTGATTCGAAAAAAAGCCTTTCAACTGCAAAGTTTTGGGGATATAAGCCTTGTAAGAATGCTGAAGCACTGATTTCCAATCCGAAATGCAAATATGTGTATATTGCTTCGGATCATTATACACATAGCGAATACGCAATTGAAGCTATTGAAGCAGGCAAAATAGTTTATTGTGAGAAGCCGATTTCAGTTACACGGGATCAACTATTGAATCTTGTAAAAACAATTAAACAATTTCATGCGGAGATTTATTTTGGATACAACAGACCCTTTTCAAAAGCTATAAATGATTTAATACCTTACATTAAAAATTGTAGAGCACCAATGACATTAACCTGTTTTATTTCGGGGCATAAACTGGCTGCCGACCATTGGTATAACGATCCAAAAGAAGGAACCCGGATATGTGGAAATCTTGGCCACTGGATCGATCTGTCCATGTATTTATTTGAGCAAAGAGGGGTAGAGCCGGAAATATATGATATTAACATTACTTATTCTAGTAAGGATGAGTTAGATGATAATATTGCAGTTTCCTATAGAACAGAACATGGAGATTTGATTACACTGGTTTTAACCTCGCGTACAGAGCCTTTTGAAGGAATTAATGAGACCATTAATCTGCAATGTGGGAATGTGATTTCCAAAATAGATGATTTTCAAAAGCAGACCTTATGGGTGGGAGAGAAAAGGCAGCTATTTAAATACAACCCTAAAGATGTTGGGCATTTAAGAGCTATTAATCAGCCATTTATTGATGAGAAGCGGAGAGTGAATACAGTCATAAGGTCAACACTTTTGATGTTAGAGATTAAAGATATGGTGATGAATGTGGAAGAGAGCAGGCGATATGATTTGAAGGAAGATAATAAATTTTTGTTTTAATATAAAGCGGCTGAAAGGAGAAGGGCAGCGTAAATGGATAAGGAAAGAAAAGTTTCTGTATCAGTAATCATCCCGTTCTATTCACATGCAGATTGGCTGGAAGAGGCCTTGGACAGTGTTTTGTCACAGACATTACCAGCATATGAAATTATAGTTATCAATGATGGTTCAAAAGAAGATTTATCAAAGCTTATAGAAAAGTATAAAAAATCGGTGACATTTTTAAAACAGGAAAACGAAGGGGCAGCAAATTTTTCGCAAGGCCTGGATGGGACAATTCGTGTAGATGAAGATTTATGATATGTGGAATTTTTAGCGAATGAGAATTTATTAAGGAAAAGTATTACGCAATGAACAACACTGTAATAATAAAAGGAAGAACTATCAAATATAACAATAAACAAATCAGCTTAGATGATTTGATGACAATAGATTTTTATGAATATATGGAGAATATCGCACCAGAGTATGACTCGGGCCATATATTTGATAATGTTGTCTATTTGAATTTTGTATTAAATATTTATGCATATATTTATTTTTTTCGTAAAAACAGCATAAATAATGTGATAGTTGAAGAGACAGAAGACAGCATAAAAGATTATGTTTATGATGCTGCAAGATTGTTGGATATTAGAATTGAAAAAAGATATAGTAAAAGATATCATAGCTGGACCAGTAGGTTGATACTTTGTGCAGTATTTATGTACATGTTCTTTCAACAAATTTGTATCAAATGGGAGAAAAGAGATTTAGATAGAAATAAAGATATAGCAGTTTTAAGAACCCCTGCGGCAAAAAAGAAAATACGGGCATCAGAAGAGCGGGAAATATTATGTGAGGAGTCCATTGCAAAGGGCAGTTTATATTCTTTTAGTTCGCGGATGAAACGTTTCTTCTATCTAATAAGTTCTTTTGGATATGCAGTGGGTAATCTAAGGGAAGCTGAGAAATATTGTGATAAGCATGGTTTATATGAATCAAAAAAAGAAATAATTAGTTTTTTACGACTGCGTTTGCTTCCGGTTAGCTTTTACAGGCAGAATCTTGAGGGGATTCTGTCGTTGAAGTGGAACAAGGATTTTATAACAGGAAATAATCTTGATATGTATGCAATGGTGGAAGAAGAATGCGCACGAAAGTATGGAATAAGGATGGTATGTATACCTCATGGTCTGGAGTATGGTTTCCGCTTTCCACATTGTTTTACAGGAGATTATTTTTATTCGACCAGCATTAATGCAGAAAAGTATTTCAATAAAAAGTACAGAACAGAAAAGTTTCATTTTGATCCTTATATGGCCAAGGAAATGTTTTCATTGAATATTGCCCGGAATAGAGAAAAGCCGAGAAAGATCGTATATTTTACTGAACCGAGGGAACCGCATGTTAATATAGAAATTTTACGTCCTTTGGTAAAACAACTTTGTAATTATGGTTATAAGTTATATATTAAGCATCATCCCAAGGATAATATGGCTGATTATGAAGAGTTTAACGGAGAGATAGAAGAAATTCAAGAGTTATCAGAAGCAATCGTTGGGAATATCTGCATTGCAAGAAAATCGACAGTCCTGCTTGAGGGACTTTATAATGATGCACTATGTGCAGCCATTGTTATAAACGAGAAGGATAATGCGCTTTTTAGAATGTTTCCGTCATTAATGGATGATAAGATACAACAGTTTCATAGTATTGAAGAGCTGACTAAATGGATATATGAAACGAATAAACAGGAATGTGAATAATTGTATAAGGAGAAAGGTTATGAAAATAATTGGAGTAATACCTGCACGATATAAATCGTCCCGATTTCCAGGAAAACCATTGGCTGATATTTGTGGAAAGCCAATGATTTGGTGGGTTTACCAACAATGTAAAAAAGTTGAGGATTTTTCTGAAGTCTATGTTGCAACGGATGATAAGATAATATTTGATACGTGTAAAGAATTAGGTATAGAAGTTGTGATGACATCAGATAAGCACCAAACAGGAACAGATCGTATTGGTGAAGTGTCAAGAAAAATTTATTCAGACTTGATTATTAATATTCAAGGAGATGAACCTCTTTTAGAACCGGAGACAATAAGGGCTGCAATAACACCATTTTATGAAAATAATAATCTTCAAGTCACCAATTTGATGACAAAAATAAAGGATCCGATTGATGTAATCAATTACACAGTTCCAAAAGTTATCACAAACAAGGAAGGGATTGGAATATATCTTACCAGATCAGCATCGCCTTACCCCAAAGGAAGCTTAGATTATAGTTATTATAAACAAGTGTGTGTATATGGGTTTAAGCCAGAGGCGCTTCAGTTCTTTTGTGAATACGGGGAAAAGTATGGTAAGGCAAAGATTGAAGCGATTGAGGACATAGAAATACTGCGTTTTATAGAAAATGGATATAAAGTACAGTATATAGAAGTCGAATCAGATACGGTAGCGGTTGATACACCTAATGATTTGGAAAAAGTTCGGAGGATATTGAATAACAATGAAGATACTTGATTGCACATTACGAGATGGCGGATACTGTAATCAGTGGAAATTTGGCTATGAAAATACAAAGAAAATAGTGGCAGGATTATGTGAATCAGGAATCGACATTATTGAATGTGGTTTTTTAACAGAGAAGATAAAACACGATTTGGAGAGCACTCAATTCAATACGATTGAAGAAATTACAAATATAATTTCAGAAAGCGAAAGAGAACCACAGTTTGTTTGTATGATAAATTATGGTGAGTATGATGTAGAAAAGCTTCCGGATTGTAATAAAAACGGAATTACCGGGATTCGAATTGCGTTTCATAAAAGGAATATGAAAGAAGCGTTGATTGCTGGACATATCATAAAGGAAAAGGGATACAGGCTATACCTGCAGCCAATGGTGTCTTTGAATTATTCAGATGAAGAATTTTTGCTGCTGATTCAGCGAAGCAATGAGTTAAAACCATATGCATTCTATATAGTAGATAGTTTTGGCGTGATGAAACAACAAGATCTCATCCGCCTTTTCTATTTGGTTGAACATAACCTAAAAAAAGATATCGCTATTGGTTTCCATTCTCATAATAATATGCAGCTGGCATATTCTAATGCACAGGCACTTCTTGGCATAAGCTCAAAGCATGAGATTATAATTGATTCATCTATATTTGGAATGGGCAGAGGAGCAGGTAATCTGAATACAGAATTGTTTTTAGAATATCTGAATGATAATTATAAAACAAAATACAGATTAAAGCCTTTGCTTATCATAATAGATGAGATATTAAATCAGTTTTATCAAAAGAATTACTGGGGGTATTCATTGCCAAACTACCTTTCTGCAAAATATAATACACATCCCAGTTATGCAATTTTTTTGGATGCAAAGAAAACATTAACAATAGAAAGTATGGATGAGATTTTTTCCATGATGGAAAATGAAAAGCGTTCCAGTTATGAACAGCAATATATCGAAAGGCTATATGAGAAATATATGAGCGTAAGGGATTGCTCACAAAATCATTTAAATGAATTAATACGCATCGTTTCAGACCAAAATATTGTTATCATTGCACCAGGCAAAAGTTCTATAGCGGAAAAAGATAAAATTCTGGAATGTGTGAAATGTGAAAATGCAGTTGCAATCAGTATTAATCATAAATATGAGGAATATGAATGCGATTATATTTTCGTGAGCAATTTGAGACGATATCGAGAGTTAAATAAGGAAGATTACGGGAAGTGTATTATTACAACTAATATTCGTTCTGATAAAACGTATTTGAGAGTCAATTATGAAGAACTGATAAATAATATAGAGGCAGTGAGTGATAACGCCAGCATGATGCTGATAAAATTATTAATTTTATTAGGAGCCAGAAAGGTATTCATATGTGGATTAGATGGATATTCTGTTGTTCCCACAGAAAACTTTGCTGATGAGAAGATGAATTTCTATGTTAATAAGACTAGATTTGAGGAGATGAATGAAGGATTAAATAGAATGATAGAGAGATATAGTAAAGAAGTACCTATGGAATTTGTGACAACACCAGTATTTGTTCATTTGAATACAGAGGCGAGAGACGCATGAGGCGAACGAAAGGCATTACAGAATTTTTAATTGGGAATTATTATTTGCTTATAATTACATTATATATGTTTGCAATGATATATAGAAGTATGCGTGTTGGAGTATACGCATCATTTTTTATGTGCTTGATTTTAGGGGGATTAATGCTAAAAGGTAGAGCAGGTATGACGATCAGGGAAACAGATGTATATGTGCTTTTATTTTTGTTATACAGTGTTATATCAGCTATGGCATATTTTGTAAATAATATACCAGTTTCCGTATTTATAAGTGCGGCATCTAATGCCCTTCTCCCCATTGTCTTTTATGTGTCTGGAAGGAAAGGGATACAGTTTAAGAGAAGTTCATTTTACTTTGCCTTAGATATTTGCTGTCTGATAGGTATTTTTCTGTTAATTATAAAGCCAGAGTGGTATGTGACATATTGCAAAGGAAGAGGTATCTCTTACACGAGATTGTCATCAGGATTAGGCAGTGTTGCAATTGGAACATTATCTACAATTGCCTTAATTTATACAATCAGCGATATGATCGAGTCGAGAGGAGAAAAAGGAAAGCTGCAATATATATTTTCAATGGCGTTTGTATTTTTGAGTATGCAGCGTTCTGCCTGGGCTGTGGGGATATTGTCAGTATTTGTCATGCATTATTATGTGTTCTTTAAGTGGCATGCTGTTAGGAAAAAATATCTGCTTATAGAGCTGCCTGCCATTCCATGCGGATTATTCATGTTTAGAAGACCTATAATAAACATGGTGAGAAGATGGATGATGGAAAAAGCTTCTCATGGAAATCTGGGAATGATTTCCAGCAGATCGTCTCAGTGGATAAATGGATTAGAAAGCTCAAATTGGATAATTGGAAGTGGGTTTGGCACGCGTGGACAAAAAGCCATGCAATTTGTAAAGGTATTTATTGGTGATGGTGGATGGGCGGTTTTGTTATGCGAAGTGGGAATTATAGGCCTTATCATATTTGCAATCATTATGGCAAAGGTAATAAAAAAGGGGATGTATTCTTTTAAAAAATTGTATGTTCCAATGTTGATTATTCTATTGTTTTTCCTGCAGGCAATAGGGTCTAATGTATTTATGTTTCAGCTACTGGTTCCGTTTTTTTGGATGTCAGTTGGAGAAATAGTGGGGTTTAATAAGAAGGATATACGAAAGGAAAGTTTAAATGAAAGTACTTGCATTTTATCTCCCACAGTTTCACGAAACTGAGGAGAATAATATATGGTGGGGAAAAGGGTATACAGAGTGGAAGGCAGTAAAAGGAGCGAAGCCTTTATTTAGTGGACATAAAGAACCAAGAGTGCCTTTGAATGATAACTATTATGATTTGTCTGATAAAACGGCATCTACATGGAAGTGGCAGTCAGAACTTGCAAAAAAATATGGGGTTTATGGTTTCTGCATATATCATTATTGGTTTGATGGAAAAAAGCTTTTGGAAAAACCAATGGAAATACTGCGTAATCATCCAGAAATTGATATAAACTACAGTATTTGCTGGGCGAATGAGACATGGAGCAGAAACTGGTATGGCCAGAATCGAACGGTGCTGATAGAACAGACATATGGAATGGAAGATTCCTGGAAAAACCATTTTGATTATTTGAAAGATTTTTTTCTGGATGTGCGTTATATCAAAATAGATAATAAGCCGGTGCTCCATATTTACCGTTCGCAGGATATACCTTGTTTGCCAGAGATGCTTTCTTTATGGAACAGGCTAGCTAAGGAGTTGGGATTTGATGGACTCTATATCATAAGTGGGATAACAAGAAAAGGAGAGGAAACAAGAAAAAATTTAATAGACAATCAGTATTACTTTAATCCGGGATTTATATTAAAGAAGAAACTGGATTTTGGAGAATATCTGAGCTATTTACTTAAAACAGCCGTAAAGAGATTTTCCAATAAAATTTTAAGAGCAACGTTTCTTGAACATCTGATCAACATTGAAATAATATACAGGCATATTGAATGTGAGTCAATTCCCGATAATGCATGCCCTTGTACATTTCCGCAGTGGGATAATACACCAAGAACAGGAACATCAGGTCTATGTTATAAAAACGCTTCTCCAAAGCTATTCGAGAATCATTTTTCTAAGCTATACAAGAAATATAAGGATAAGAAAGAATTCATTTATATTAATGCATGGAATGAATGGGGAGAGGGTGCCTATCTTGAACCAGATACAGAATATGAATACCAATATTTAGAGGCAATCAAGAAAGGCATCAATGATGAAGAATGTGCTTGTTAGTGTTATAGTACCAGTATATAAGGTTGAATTGTATCTTGAGAGATGCTTAGAAAGTATTATCAATCAGACCTATCATAATTTAGAAATAATCTTGGTGGATGATGGTTCACCAGACAAGTGTCCAGAGATATGTGATCGGTATGCGGCATATGACAAAAGAATAAAAGTTATTCATAAACCAAATGGTGGGTTGTCTTCTGCGAGGAATGCTGGTATAGATGTGATGAATGGAGAATATGTTACATTTATTGACAGTGATGATTTTATTCCAGAGGATGCTATAGAGAAGTGGGTGCACTATATTAAAAAGTATCATGTCAATATTGTTGTTGGAAGATATCAGATATATAACAAGGGTGATATTCTGGAAAGGAAAAATGCCGGAAAAGTGGAAAAGTGGTCTGTATGTGATGCTCTGCGGTATATGTTTATCATTGATGGAAAGCTGTGCAGTGCATGGGGAAAGCTGTATGATGCCAGATTGTTTGAGAAGCTTAGGTATCCGGAGCATATACAGTATGCCGAGGATATGTATGTTATTCATTTGTTATTTCATGAAGCTAAAAGCATCGTTTTTGTAAATGATGTTCAATATTATTATAGTCAAGAAGGAGAAAGCCTTGTGCGTTCCGCATTCTCTGAAAAGAAATTGCAGAGAGTAGAAGCAGTAGAAAAATGGATTAAGTTTATTGAAGAATTTTATCCGGAATTAAAGGAAGAGATACTATCTTTTTATGGAGGAGTACTTATTAATTTATGCATGGAAATAGAAAGCAATTCTGCTGAATATGCCAAGACTGCCTATAGAAAATATCGTGATATTCTTATAAAGGGGTATCAATGTTTTCGCAAAAATCAATATATGGGTAAAAACAATATAATAAAACTTTTTATGATAAAAAATAAATGTACTTTACCATATCAATTATTTCGAAGAAGGAAATCAGGAAAATAAATAGAGTGATATTTTAAAATGGAGAATAAGATTAAAAAAAGTGTTGTAGTTAAAGCGACACTCTGGTACACAGTGTCAAGAGTGCTGATTCGCGGCATTAGCTTTTTTACTGCGCCATTATTTACGAGACTACTAAGTACATCGGATTATGGAATAGCAAGTAATTTTAATTCATGGGCCAACATTGTTTCCTGTTTTGCAGGGCTTAGTCTGACGACAGCTGCTTTGAGAGGAAAAGTAGAATTTAAGGAAAACTACAAGGAATTTTTGTCGGCAATTCAGACTCTGGGAATTATATCAACATTAGTATGTATATTAATTATTACTCCTACCATTAATTTCTGGTGTGGCGTGATGGAACTGAATCAGGTATGTATTGTTATTATGATGTTTTATCTGATCTTCGAACCGTCAGTTAATTATGCGCAGACTGATTTTCAATTTGACTACAAATATAAAGAAAATATAGGTATTTCTCTTTTTACAGTTCTGGGAACAGTGTTTTTTTCGATTGTATTTGTATTGTTATGGCCGGATATGCGATATATAGGCCGGATACTAGGAATGGCACTGCCATGCATTATTATTGGATTATATTTTGCAGTTAAAATATTCTGTAAGGGCAGACTGCTATATAGCAGGGAATATTGGACTTATGGTTTGAAACTTTGCATACCTATGATACCTCATGGTCTTGCGATGATTGTTCTTGGGCAGATTGACCGTGTAATGATAATAAAGTATATTGGGGAATCTGAGGCTGGTATATATAGTTTTGGATATTCTTATGCTATTCTTCTTTCGGTAATAACAAATGCAGTAAGTGATGGTATAAAGCCGCAAATGTACAATCTGCTGGAAAAAGGAGAAGATGAGAAGCTTGCAAGCTTTATAGAACGTATTGTAGCAGGAACAACCTTTTTGACTATAGGAATTGTTTCAGTTGCGCCAGAAGCATTAAAAATATTAGGGACAAGGGAGTATTACGATGCACGCTGGGTTATTTTTCCTGTTGCTCTGGGAACATTGATGCAGTTTATGTATCAGAATTTTAATATAATACAGTTATATTATAAAAAAACAATATATACTGCAATTGGTTCAGTATCAGCGGCGCTAGTTAACTTTACTTTGAATATGGTATTTATTCCACGATATGGATATATAGCAGCAGCGTATACAACGATGATATCCTATGGTCTTTTGATGCTATTTCATTATTGTGCATCATGGTGGGTTGCAAAGAGAAGAATATACAGGTTTGCACCATATGCATTTTTTTCATTTATAGCTATATTGGCAGGTTTTTGGTTTAATCTAATGTATGATCATTCAGATGGCATTAGATACATTATGATATTATTTCTCATTTTAATAATGGGAATATATTTTAAACAAGAAATAAATTTGGGAATTGCAATAGTGAGAAAAACATTTAAAAAGTTATAAGGCAGTAATATATAAAGGGAAAATGAATAATAATGGTTAAGTCAATAATAAAAAAACAGCTTTTAAAGAAAAAGAATATTTATATAAGAAAAAGCTCCATAATTAATTATGGAGTTGAAGTTACGGATTTTGAAAGAAAAACGATAATAGTTGATTCAACAATGCATATAACAAAAATGGGGAGCGGGTGTTTTTTCGAACACGTTTATGCTTATGGAGATATAGAGCTTGGAAAGAATGTTTCAATATCAGGTCCAGGAACGGTATTGCATGCAGAAAAAGGAAAAATTAAAATTGGAAGTTATACATCAATTGCTCCAAATGTGAGTATACAGCAATTTAATCATGATATGAACAGAGCCACAACCTATGCGATGCATTACAACATCTATGGGGAATCTTTTGAAAATGATGTTATAACAAAAGGTGATATTTTGATTGGCGAGGATGTATGGATTGGTTCTAATGCAGTTATATTGTCAGGCGTATCAATTGGCCGTGGAGCAGTGATTGCGGCAGGGGCCATTGTAACCAAAAGTGTACCTGCCTATGCCGTAGTCGGGGGGGGGGCCAGCCCAAATAATTAAAATGCGGTTTAATGAGAGGAGAATTAAAGAACTTGAGGCTTCCAAGTGGTGGGAGTGGGATTTGGAAACTATATTGAAAAATAAAGAATTTTTTCAATAGATTTCTATGACAAAAGGGTAACTTTGATAAACTGAGATGTATTGAATTGCCATATAAAATAAAAAGGAAGGGGACAAGGTGTTTTACTTTTATAAGCGCCATACAGAAAAATATGGATAGTTTTAAAGGGAAAAAAATTTTGTTTGTATGCAAAGAATCATATTCATTTCCTCTATATTATTTAGCACAGAAATGGAAAAATGATAACGAAGTATCAGCATTTTTTTTTAATGCAATAGAAGCTAAATTTGCCAAGTGCAAATTTAATGAGCAAACATACTATCGATGGAAGGCGATAGAAAATATAAAAATATATGATTCTGTTAAAATTGCAGATATTTTTGTAAATCAGAAAGATGATGAAGTCGAGAATTATGAGTTTCTTCAGAATATTCAAAAAGAATATACTCATTATTTAGGAATTAATGAACAAGTTGTAACAACACAATATTTAACAAGACATTATCATTATCGAAATTATTATGGAAAGTGTACTTATTCACAACAGTTAAACTGGGTTATTTTAAATTATGAAAATGTATTGGGGGTAATAAAAGACGCATCACCAGATGTAATACTCGATCTGGACAATTCTGAATTGGCAAGGACCATTTTGCTGGAAGTTTGCTATAAAAGTAAAATTCCATATATTACATTGGACTTTCCAAGATTTGATTTATATAAACTGGCATCATTTAGCTTAGGAAGAAAGATAGATCCATTTTTTGAATTACAATATAATAAATATAAGACATATAGCAAAGACAATTTGAGGATAGAATATGATTATATAGGTAGATTTAGAGAATCTGCAAGAATAACAACTCAAGAATATAAATCTGCAGTTAATGAGCAGTATAAGGCGAGCAGCATGTTGGTGGCTATCAAAAAAATGCTTGTAAAGGCGATTTATTTGAACAACCAGGACAGAGCAGGGAATAATCGAAAAATAAAAAGAACAAGTAAAATATTATATAATAACTCTCGTGATATGTTTCATTATTTTGCAGGTATCGAACTAAGAAGGCAGATCCTGACTCGCAGTAATCGCTATTTTACTACTCCTATTGCTGCAGAGAAGTATGTTTACATGCCATTACACTTAATACCAGAATCATCTACATTTACTTTGGCACCTTTTTATGTCAATGAATTATCGATTATTGAGGCGGTTTCAAAAAGTTTACCAGCTGGATGGTGGCTGTATGTAAAAGAGCATCCGGCAATGCTGGGTGAGCGTGAAGTAAAGTTTTATAAGCAAGTAAACAGACTTCCAAATGTTAAAATGGTTCAGTTTAATTACTATGATGATCCCAAGCCATGGATTGTAAATTCCCAGGGGGTGATTACAATTTCGGGAACAACAGCGTTTGAGGCTGCTTTGTTAGGGAAACCTTCAGCTATCTTTACAGATGTATCTTTTAAATTAATAGATGGTGTTACGAGAGTTCGCTCTTTTGAAGATTTACCGCAGCTTTTTAAACAATTTGCACAATGGGAAGAAAATAATATACATTCCTGCGCAGCATACATCCGTGCAGTTAAAGAAATAGGTGTCGAGTTTAATATAAACTATATGCTTGAAGAAGGTGAAAGAATTGTGAACGGACAAGCTGAGATTAGTGAAGAGTTTGAAAGGCAAATTGATAATTTAGAAAAGTTATATGTTGAGGCTTATAATAGATATCCAATGTATAAAGAATTCTTATAAAGAGGTATTGGGATAGCATGGTATTTAGCTCAACGGTTTTTATTTTTATATTTTTGCCGGTTGTTCTAATA
Organism: Clostridia bacterium; assembly: GCA_910575725.1. Lineage (GTDB taxonomy): Bacteria > Bacillota > Clostridia > Lachnospirales > Lachnospiraceae > Laedolimicola. The sequence goes on from CAJTFE010000011.1 coordinate 122,497, forward strand.
ATAGATAGAATATTACCGTTAAAAGCGAGAAATATTTTTTTGATATTTGCAAGCTTTCTTTTTTTCTCCTGGTCGCAGCCTCAGTATTTATGGCTGCTGCTATTGAACATTTTAATCAACTACCTTGGCGGAATTTTAGTCTCGGCAAAAAGAGGAAAGGAAAAGAAATTTTTCTTTATCTGTACTATTACTCTTAATCTTGCACTGCTTATATATTTTAAATATTTTGATTTTCTTATTAGGACAGTAAACGATATTGGAAGAAAAAATATCCCGTTGAGGAATATAATCCTTCCTATAGGAATATCCTTTTTTACTTTCCAGGGAATGTCATATGTGATTGATGTATATAGAGGAAAAGTTAAGGGGCAAATAAACATATTAAACCTGTGTTTATATATATCATTATTCCCACAGCTTGTGGCCGGCCCGATTGTCAGGTATGTGGATATAGAAAAGGAAATTGAAAATCGGTCAAGGAAAAAGGGAGAGTATTATCAGGGAATATGCAGATTTATCATTGGACTTGGGAAGAAGGTGATTCTTGCAAATAGTCTTGCTTTAATAACGGATCACATTTGGGGAGTTGGAGCAGGCTTGAATACAAGTGGTGTTGCATGGCTTGGAAGTCTTGTATATACGCTTCAGATTTATTTTGATTTTTCCGGATATTCAGATATGGCGATAGGTATTGGAATGCTACTTGGATTCCATTTTATGGAAAACTTCAACTACCCATATATTTCAAAAAGTGTATCCGAATTTTGGAGAAGATGGCATATATCATTGTCTTCATGGTTTAGGGATTATGTATATATTCCTTTGGGAGGTAATCGTAAGCATGTATATCTGAATCTCCTATCTGTATTTTTTCTTACTGGATTGTGGCATGGTGCTGCATGGAATTTTGTGGCGTGGGGAGGGGTAAACGGAGCATTTATTGTATTAGAGAGGTTTATTCGTTCTGTGCTGGAAAGGGATAGAGCTATCAGTGAAATACAAATGGGATCTAGAGTTTTAAATGGAATAAAGCATGTTTATACCTTGCTTGTTGTGAATTTCATCTGGATTCTTTTTCGTGCGCCATCACTTGAAGAGGCATGGCTATATATTAAAACAATGCTTTGCGTGTATACGAGCAGCACGCCTTTGTTTGGTCTGGGGTGGTATCTCAACATCTGGAATGTAACAGTTATATTAATTGCGATACTTTGTGCCTTTCCGATTTGTGGGAGAATGACAGGTATTCTTCAAAAAAATCTGGATGGAAGAATTTTGCTGGTGATAAAAAATATAGGATTGATTTTGGTTTTTGCATATTCAATTATACGAGTAGTATCGGGGACATATAATCCATTTATTTATTTTCAATTTTGATATTGTAAAAGGGAGAAATATGAAGAATATAATACAGTATAGATATGATGAAATAATAAATGGAATTTTTATCATGATTATTACATTTATGGTAATATTGCCTGTAGGGTTTATTAATTGGAAAGAGGGGAAGATATCAGAGACAGAGAACCGGGTATTAGCGAGTCAGCCACATTTTTTTACAGAAAATGGAGAATGGAATGAGAAGTTTATTGATGATTTTGAAATTTGGATTAAAGACAACATAGGACTTCGTGAATCAATGGTTTCAATCAATAATAGAATTGGGTATTATATTTTTCATAAGATAGATGATGGTATATATTATATGTTGGGACCCAATAATGAATTGAATTTTACACCAGAAAATATTCTTGAAGACTATCATCGTTTGAATTTACGTTCTGAAGAAACCATTAATGAGATTGCCGAATCATATCAGTATGTATATGAGTACTTGAAAAGCAGGAATATACAGTTTTACAGGATGCAATGCTGGGATAAACATACGATATATCCCGAACAGTTTCCGAATTATATTTATCAATACGGAGATATTTCAAAAACAGATCAGGCGGTAATTGCCTTAACGGAGAAGACCGATATTCAACAACCAGACATTAAAAAGGCTCTCGTTGAAGGGAAAAAGCAATATGATGTATATCCTGCCTGGGGAGATCCAAGCCATTGGAACCAGAGAGGAGCATTTATTGGATATATTGAAATTATGAATCTGATAAATGCCAATAATGGTAATAGATATAGGGTTTTGAAAGAAGAAGATTTTAATATACAGTTAGAAGATATTGGGCAGACAATTCTCGGGGGAATTCACGAAGAGGATCTTTCAGAGGTATTTTATCTTGATAATAGCAGTAAACCTGAAAGAAATAAAAGCCTTCTTACAGTTTGTGGTGATGATGAGCGAAGTGATTATTGGATTAACAGGAATGTGGATAATAATACAACACTTTTGATTATTGGGGATAGTTATATCAGTTCTTTTTTAACAGGATACTTTGCCGAAAGCTTTTATAAAGTAATATTTATACATCTTAACCACACCTCGGAGCTGCAGGAACTTGTAAAAGAATATAAACCAGACATAATTATAAATGAAAATGCGGAGAGGGTTAATGCTTATGGACTTATAAATGATGCAGCAAAACAGATAAGAGAGAGTATGAAATAAAGTTTTTGGGGAGGGATTTTAAACGAAAAAGGAACGTATACAGAGTTTTGAAGGTCTACGTGGAATTATGGCTATTGCAGTATTAAATTGTCATGCAAAAGTCTTATTTCCAGTACTTGTTGAGACATCTATTTGGAAGGCTTTCCTTTATACTCCTTTCTCAATGTTTGTATCTGGTGGATTTGGAGTGTCATATTTTTTTGTCTTGAGCAGTTTTGGATTATGGCTCAATAATTATGAGAAGGATTGGAGATTAATTGTTGCAGGGTATGTAAAAAGGTATTTTCGATTAATTCCAACTTTAGTAATGTCGGATTTTGTGGCATTTGTTTTAATTAGAAATGGTTTTTATTATCTGACACCAGGATACTTTGATGATACGGGCATGATTAAGTTTAACATATTTATGAGCAATAGCAGGACAGTGCTTGGAATGTTAAAAGATTCTATGTGGGATGTGTTTGTTTACGGTAAATCAAATTATGTAGCACCATTTTGGACAATGAAATTGGAAATGTTAGGAGGGATTATTGCAATTGGTATTCTTTTTATTATACGGAACAGGACATATAAATATAAAATTATAACTCTCCTTTTTGCTGGTCTGATAATTGCATTTTATGGCAATGGATATTATTATTCTACACTTGCAGGGATAATACTTTATGAGACTTTGGGCTATATTAGCCTAAGAAAGATGCATAGAAGAAAAAAGTATAGTAAATATTGGTTTTGTGTTACATTAATGATTTTTTGGATGATAGTAATGTGGGCTGTTATGCCAATGAATCAAAAAGTGAACTATGCGAATCTCTGAGGTATTGCCTGGGCGCTGCTTATGGCGTATCTTTTTTTTGATCAAAATAGTATTATGTGCAAATTTCTTGAAAGCAGCCCCTTGAAGATATTAGGAAAATTATCTTTTCAAATATATGGATTACATTGGGGAATTATATGTTCTATTGGCTGCTTTCTTGTGAACAGAGGTTATGATATCCAGATTGGGGGTGGAATTATGATATATCTAATAGTTGTAGCAGTAACAATTATTTTGGCATATGCTATTTGGCAGATCAATGATGTAATACAGCGCAACTTGATAGATAGAATGTTTGCTCATTTAGGGAAAAATATAGGAAGGCGGATTAATAATTATGCTGAACAATAAGACAATTTTAATTACCGGAGGTACAGGCTCCTTCGGCCATCATTTCGTGGATTACGTATTGAAACATTATGAAGTTAAAAAAATAATCATTTATTCCAGAGATGAATACAAGCAGTTTGTAATGGACAATGAATATAAGGAATACAGGGATGTTCTCCGTTATTTCATCGGCGATGTCCGTGATGAAGCCAGGCTTAAGATGGCGATGAAAGGCGTGGACTATGTAATCCATGCCGCTGCACTGAAGCAGGTTCCGGCCTGTGAGTACAATCCCAATGAGGCGATCAAAACAAATATCAGCGGAGCCATGAATGTAATCAATGCCTCCCTGGAAACAGGTGTAAAAAAGGTGGTAGCTTTATCCACAGACAAGGCAGTAAATCCTGTGAACCTTTATGGTGGGACAAAATTAGTCTCGGATAAGCTGTTTTGTGCGGCGAACGCATACAGCGGAGAAGGCGGAACAAGATTTGCGGTGGTCCGTTATGGAAACGTGGCGGGCAGCAGGGGAAGCGTGATACCTTTTTTCCAGAATATTATAGATAATGGGGGAGAAAAACTGCCAATTACCGATTACCGGATGACTCGCTTCTGGATCAGTCTGGAACAGGGAGTGGAGCTGGTTATCAAAGCACTGGAAGAAGCCAGAGGAGGAGAAACTTTCATATCAAAAATCCCTTCCTTCAAAATTACGGATCTGGCCCAGGCCATGCTTTCCGGCTGTGAGATGCCCGAGGTGGGAATCCGGGAAGGAGAGAAGCTGCATGAAATTATGGTGACAAGAGAGGATTCCCTTCACACCTATGAATATGAAAAGCATTTTATTGTTTATCCGCATTATAACTGGTGGGGAGAGAAGGACATCATTCCGGGAGGAAAGCCGGTAGAACCTGAGTTTGAATACAGTTCCGGGACAAATACAGAATGGCTTGGTATAGAAGATTTAAAAGAAAAGCTTAAGACAGATCTGGATGGGCACTGAGGGCTCTTTTTTTATGCAGAAAAACAGGTAAGGAGCAGAAAAAAATTTCATGGACAGATTAGCAATTGACGGCGGTATGCCGGTCCGGGCAGAAAAAATATATTATGGCAGGCAGTGGATTGATGAAGAGGATGTAAAGGCAGTAAGTGAAGTCCTTACAAGTGATTTTGTTACCTGCGGACCGAAAGTGGTGGAACTGGAGAGGGCCCTTGCAGAATATACAGGAGCCGGATATGCCGTGGCAGTTTCCAACGGGACAGCGGCTCTTCACTGTGCATGCATGGCAGCCGGCATCGGGCCGGGAGATGAAGTGATTACAACGCCTCTGACCTTTGCAGCAAGTGCCAACTGCGCCCTGTACTGCGGAGCAAGACCGGTGTTTGCAGATGTGGATCTTAAGACATATAACATCGATCCGACCAGTATAGAGTCTCATATAACGGAAAAGACAAAAGCGGTAGCAGCTGTGGATTTTACCGGGCAGGCTGTGAAGATGAAAGAAATAAGAGAGATATGTGATAAGCACGGACTCATATTAATTGAAGATGCGGCCCATTCGATCGGAACGAAGTATAAGGGGAAGCCGGTAGGAAGTCTGGCAGATATGACCTGCTTTTCCTTTCATCCGGTGAAAACCATTACATCCGGTGAAGGCGGAGCGGTAACAACCAATGACAAAGAACTCTATAAGAGGCTGGTTCTTGCACATACCCATGGGATTACCCATGAGGAAGGTCAGATGGAAGGAGCGCCCCATGAAGGCCCCTGGTATTATGAACAGGTTTCCTTAGGATACAACTACCGTATGACGGACTTCCAGGCAGCGCTCCTGCTCAGCCAGTTAAAAAAGCTGGACAGGTTTGCAGAAAGAAGAAAGGAAATTGTAAAGAGATACAATGAAGCCTTCAGGGGGCTTCCGGAAATTATCCTGCAGGAGGAAATACCGGAATCGGATACATGCAGGCATCTGTATATTATCAGACTGGACCTTGAAAAGCTGGCGTGCACGAGGCGTCAGTTTTTTGATGCCATGGCAGCAGAAAATGTGCAGTGCCAGATTCACTATGTGCCGGTTTACTGGTTTCCTTATTATCAGAATCTGGGATATAAGAAAGGTTTGTGCCCGGATGCGGAAGAAGTCTATAAGGGGATTGTAAGCATCCCTCTCTATCCAGGGATGACGGAGCAGGATGTGGAAGATGTGATCCATGCGGTGACAAAGGTAATAGAAAATTATAGGAGATGAATCGTATGAAACCATATGCCATTATAACGGCCAGGGGAGGTTCCAAACGGGTACCAGGGAAGAATATACGGGATTTCTGTGGGAAACCTATCATTGCCTACAGTATTGAGGCGGCTCTTGAAAGCGGTCTGTTTGAGGAAGTAATGGTTTCCACAGACAGTGAAGAAATTGCAGCCATAGGACAAAGCTTTGGCGCATCCGTGCCTTTTATGCGGAGTGAAAAAACCTCCAATGATTATGCGGATACTACGGATGTACTGAACGAAGTGATCGGAATGTATGGAAAATGCGGAGTAACCTTCCATGAATTCTGCTGCATCTATCCCACAGCTCCGTTTATTACACCGGATAAGCTGAAAGAAAGCTACCGGCTGCTGCAGGATGAAGATGTATTTAATGTGATACCAATGGTGGACTTTTCTTTTCCGCCCCAGAGGGGAATGAGATTAAGAGAGGATGGTTTTATGGAACCGGTGGATCCGGAAGGAATTAATGCGCGTTCCCAGGATCTCCCTTCTGTATACCATGACTGCGGGCAGTTTTACTGGATGAAAACAGAGAAATATCTGGAAAATGACAACATCCTGAACAACCATACGAAGCCCTATTTTGTATCAGAATTAGAGGTGCAGGATATTGATAATGAAAGCGACTGGAAGCTGGCGGAAATAAAGTATCGTTATATGAAAGGCGTATTATAATGGCGGCGGAATTTAAAATCGGGAACAGGATCATTGGAGAGGATTCAGAGCCCTTTATCATTGCGGAAGCAGGAATCAATCATAACGGGGATATGAATCTGGCAAAAAAGATGATCCTTGAGGCAAAAAAGGCTGGTGTGGATGCTGTAAAATTTCAGACCTTCCGCACAGAAGAATTCATCCAGGATAAGGAAGAGATGTATACTTACCAGTCACAGGGAGTCCAGGTAACAGAATCACAGTATGAAATGTTCAGGCGCACGGAATTTTCAGAGGAAGAATGGAAAGAACTGAAAAGCTTCTGCGATGAGCAGGATATTATATTTCTTTCGACTGTGTCGGGAATTGACGGCCTGGAGCTTCTTCTGAGAGTCGGAGTAGATGCAGTCAAAGTCGGATCGGATGATTTTGTGAATATTCCGTTACTGGGTAAATATGAAAAATACGGACTTCCGATGATAGTTTCCTGCGGAATGGCGGAAGAGGAAGAAATTGCAATTACATTAAAGACGCTTCGTGTGAAGGAGGGACATCCGGTCTGCCTGATGCTGTGCACATCCGAATATCCCACACCTCCGGAAGATGTGAATGCAAGGAAGCTGCTGGCTATAGCCGAAAAGTTTCCGGAGGTAATTCCCGGTTTATCCGATCATACACAGGGCAGCATAGCAGCAGTTATAGCAGCGGCTTACGGAGCAAAAATATTTGAGAAGCATTTTACGCTGGATCACAACCTTCCCGGTCCGGATCACTGGTTTTCTGCCGATCCTGCCGAACTAAAGGTATGGGCGGATGGAATCCGTACAGCACATGTGATGCTGGGAAGTCCCATACTGCGTCCTACAAAGACAGAAGAAAAGCAACGAGCTGTGATGCACAGAAGCATCACGGCAGCAAAGGAGATTAAGGCCGGGGAAGTGCTGACCGGTGAGAATCTGGTATTGCTCAGACCCGGTGACGGCATAGGGGCCATACATTGGGAGGATATCATTGGGAAGAAGACAAAAAGGGATATTGCTAACGGCATAAAACTGACATGGGAGGATATAGAGAGATAGAAGTGCAAATATTTTCTTGAAAGATTATGGGTGAAAAAGTTATGAAAATTCTGTGTTTATACAGTAATGAATGTGCGGTGGAACTGTTCCGGTGGCTGGAAGAGCAGGGACACGGGACTGTTCTGGAAACAGGGCGGTTAAATGCCGGGTGGTGCAGGGAAAACAGGTTTGATCTTGGAATAAGCTACACGTATCCATATATGATACAGGCTGAGATTATTGATGCGCTGAATGGCAACATCGTAAATCTGCACAATTCATATCTTCCTTTTGACAGGGGGACATCACCTAACCTTTGGAATCTCCTGGAAGGAAGTCCGAGAGGGGTTTCGATTCATTATGTGGATAAAGGACTGGATACCGGCGATGTGATTGCACAGCAGATAATAGAACCGGAAGAAGGAGCGACTCTTCGGACCAGTTATGAACAGCTTGACAGAGCTGCGAAACAATTGTTTAAAAAAGTATTTCCACAATATAAGTATTGGAATTCCATGCGGAAGAAATGTATCGGAGAGGGAACTTATCATAGGGAGCGTGATTTTGATATTATTTTACAATCGTTTGAAAACTGGAACTGGGATCTTCCTGTAGAGAAGTATATCCAGAAAGCAGGAGAAGTCATAAAAGCATCCGAGCATGCTCATGTATCTGGGAACAAATCATTTGACAACTGACAGAATGCTGTCCGGCTGGAAGAGGAGGAGAACTATGTTAAAGGAACATCTGGTAATTGTATTTGCAATGGAACACTATAATCCTTTGGGTCTGATAAGAACTTTGGGAAGATGTGGGATTCATCCAGTCTATATTGCGATTAAAGGCAGAGGCGCAGCATCTTCAAAAAGCAAATATATAAAAAAGGTCCATTATGTGGATACAGCAGAAGAAGGCTATCAGGTTCTTCTGGAAGAATACAGCAGTATGCCGGAAAAACCGTTTGTGCTTACGACGGATGATGATGTCCAGAGCATTCTTGATATGCATTATTCAGAATTAAAAGACAGATTCATTATGTATAATGCAGGAGCTGACGGACGCGTGACAGAGTATATGAACAAAAAACGTATTTTGGAGATCGCAGAAAAACATGGTCTGAAGGTTCTTCCGACTGTGACTACAGACAGGGGTGTGGTTCCGGAGAATCTGGTATACCCGGTTATTACAAAAGCCATATCTCCCGTAGAAGCGGACTGGAAAAAGAATGTGTTTATCTGTGAATCAGAAGAGGAACTGAGAGAAGCATTTGAGCAGATTGCCTGTCAGAAGGTGTTAATCCAGAAGTTTGTGGAAAAGAAAAATGAACTCTGCCTGGACGGCTTTACCATAGATAAGGGACAAAAGAGCTTTATCCCAATGGGTACAAATTATAATTATCTGATCCGGGGCTACTACAGTCCCTACATGACAGCGTTTAACTTTGAAAATGAAGACATCCTGTCCTCTCTGGATTCTATGCTTGCTGAAATAGGATTTGAGGGTATTTTTTCCATAGAATTTATCATTGATCAGGATGATACCTGTTATTTCAGTGAGGTTAATTTCCGTAATTCCACATGGAATTATATTGCAGCTTTCATTGACATGCCTGTTCCGGTGCTGTGGTGCGAGGCAATGCTTACGGGCAGGATAGACAAGAACTGGAAGAGGACATTTCCGGAAAATTTTACTGCTATGACGGAACCGATTGACTATAAAATACGTGTTGAAGGCGGAAGAGTTGATCTTGCCCAGTGGCTGGTTGATTTTAAGACAACGGATGTCCCATTCTATCTGGATCCGGAGGACCCGGAACCCTTCCGGGCGATGGTAAACAATTGGAGAGTTTTCAGTTAGTATAGCGTTTCGAAAATAACCGGACGATATTCCGGGCAGGCTGACGTAGAGACAATTTGGAGAAAAGATAAATGTCAAAGAATAAAAAAATGCGCAATCCGGTATTTATTATTTCATTAACCATATCCCTGGGACTGGCCCTTTTTGCTGTCTGTTTTGGTGAACAGTTCAGTGAGCTTTCAGGCAGACTGTTTACCGGAATTACAGAGAATTTTGCATGGCTGTATCTTATGGTAATGCTTTTGTTTGTTCTGTTTGTCCTGGGAACTGCATGCACAAAATATGGGAATCTGCGGCTGGGGCAGGATGATTCCAGGCCGGAATACAGCACCTTTTCCTGGTTTGCCATGCTGTTCTGTGCAGGCATGGGGGTAGGGCTTGTGTTCTGGGGGATATCAGAGCCTGTTTCACACTACATGAATCCCATGGCAGGGATAGAGGCAGGTTCCGCTGAGGCGGCAGAGTTCGCAGTCAGGGCTTCCTTTATGCATTGGGGCATCCATCCATGGGCCAATTATGCGGTGGTGGGGCTGTCGCTGGCATACTTCCAGTTCCGGAAAGGGCGGCCCGGGCTGATGAGCTCCACGCTGGAAGGCCTGATCGGACAGAAAAGAACGGAAGGATGGATTGGAAAAACTGCAGATATCCTGGCGGCTTTTGCCAGTGTGGCAGGCATTGTTACTTCCCTGGGACTGGGAGTACTCCAGATCAGCAGCGGTCTGAATACCATGTTCGGCCTGCCGGACACATTGACGGCTCAGATTATTATCATTGCTGTTGTAACAGCGGTTTTCATGTGGTCGGCTGTATCGGGCATAGAAAAAGGAGTTAAACGCTTGTCTGATTTTAATGTTTACCTTGCAGTTGTTCTCATGGCGGCTGCAGTTATTGTGGGCCCGAAAATTGAAATATTAAATAATCTGGTAAATGGGATCGGCGGTTATCTGGGAGGATTTTTCCGGGACAGCCTTGCAATACCGGCCTATGGCGATGCTTCCTGGGTAAAAGCCTGGAGGGTATTCTACTGGGCATGGTGGATTGCATGGGCTCCCTTTGTGGGTATCTTTATTGCCAGGATATCAAAGGGAAGAACGATCCGTGAGTTTGTGCTCGGTGTTGTAGGGGCTCCTACCCTGGCTTCCGTGGTCTGGTTTGCGATTTTCGGATCTATGGGGCTTCACCTCGGAACAACCGGAGTGCTGTCCGCGGAGGAATTACAGCAGGCAGCCGCAGTTCCCGAATCCGGTCTGTTTACAGTGCTCGGCCATTATCCGCTGGGGACTGTTTTGTGTCTGGTTGTAATTGTGCTGCTATGTACCTTTTTTATTACATCGGCGGATTCGGGGACATTTGTACTGGCGATGCTTTCCTCTGACGGCGAGATGAATCCGCCTGCTGTGAAAAAAGTAGTATGGGGGCTTGTCCAGTCATGCCTGGCAATCGGTCTGCTTGTTGCAGGAGGATTAAAGCCATTACAGACCATATCAATTGCGGCAGCATTTCCATTTATGTTTATTATGATTGGCGCATGTATTTCTCTGGTTAGGGAGCTGAAACGGGAAAAAGTGTAAGAGGGAGACAGGTATGAAAAATGTACTGGTAGTTGCAGCTCATCCGGATGATGAACTGCTGGGGATTGGCGGAACGGTCCGCCGCCTTGCAGATGAAGGGATATGTGTCCGTGCAGTGATTCTGGCAGAGGGACTGACATCCCGTGGAAATAAACGGGCAGATACAGAGCAGTCAGATTTGGAAGAATTACAGAAAGATGCCCGTATGGCAGCCCGTGAGGTGGGCTATACAGGTATTTATTTCTGCGGATTTCCGGATAACCGGATGGATGAAGTGGATTTGCTGGATATCATAAAAGCGGTAAGTAGCTTTGTGGATAAGTATCATCCGGATACGGTATTTACACATCATCATGGGGATCTGAATATTGATCATCAGAGGACCTGCGAGGCGGTTCTGACGGCCTGCCGTCCAGTCGGGGATTACTGTGTGAAACGGATCTATGCATTTGAGACGCCATCTTCTACGGAATGGAATTACAGATATAATGAGCCGTTTTGTCCAAATGTTTTTTTTGATGTGACGGAAACCCTGGAGGCGAAGATAAGAGGAATGGCCTGCTATCGGACAGAGAGCACTTTGTATCCGCATCCGAGGAGTCCGGAGGCGTTAAGGGCTTTGGCGGCATATAGAGGAACGAATGCAGGGCTTAAAATGGCGGAAGGGTTTGAGCTGATAAGGGAAGTGTTTTGATAGAAGGTGAAGGCATTTTAGTATGAATGAAATCTTTAATAATAATTAGCTGGTGGAGATAATGAAGATATTATTTCGTGCGGATGGAAATGGACAAATAGGTGCTGGTCATATTATGCGGTGTCTGGCTATTGCAGGAAAAGCAAAGGAACTTGGAATAGAGAGTGTTTTTATAACTGCAGATGATTCTTATTATAATAAGATTCTAGAAGCAGGAATTCGATGTGTTGTACTTAACACTGACTTTAGGCAGTTAGAAGATGAGATTTCAAAACTATTGGAGCAACTTGACACTGAAAAGCCAGATCGGATTATTATAGACAGTTATTATGTTACAGACAAATATCTAATGACACTAAAAGAAAAAGCGGTTACAGTCTATTTGGATGATGTTGCAGCATTTGCGTATCCGGTAGATATTCTGATTAATTATAATATTTATGGTTTAAAAATGGACTATCCTCAGTTATATAGAAGAGAAGAAATACCACTACCCAAGATGCTTTTAGGTCCGCAATTTGCACCGCTCAGAAAAGAATTTCAGAAATTTTCAGTAAAAACAGCCTGTGATTGTGTAAGGAACATTTTTGTATCGGTAGGCGGTTCAGATCCAGAATGCATTATTGTGAAGATGATAGAATATCTAATTGACCATTCAGAATTGACAGAAGATAAAGAGTATCATTTTGTTGTGGGAGATTTTGAGCCGGATAAAGATAAAATATTTGATATGGCCTTGAAACATAAGTGGATTGTTCCGCATTACAGGGTTAGTGAAATGGCAAAATTAATGCGTGCCTGTGACATTGCGATATCAGCTGCTGGAAGCACACTGTATGAACTTTGTGCATGTGGGATTCCAACAGTGACTTATGTGTTAGAAGATAACCAGATTCCGGGGGCAGATGCATTTCAAGAAAATGGTTTAATGAAGTCAGCAGGTGATTACAGGTATGTTCACAATTGGATATATAAGCTTTTTGATGGGATGAATGAATTATGTGATAGTAAGGAGCTGCGAGAGGAAATGGGGAAAAAAATGAAGGAATTAGTAGATGGCAGGGGGGCAGAAAATATTGTCAAGTCGATATGAAACAAAGGTATCAGATATCAATTAATATTATGTACAAATAGTATTTGTTATAAAAGTGATTGATTTTTAGGAGAAGGCATTAAAAGTTTAAAAACTTAAAAAAATTTATTTTTTTTAATGGGAGGTTTACTTGAAAAAGAAGATTATTACTTTTGGAGAAATTATGATGCGTCTGATGCCGCAAGGGTATTACCGGTTTGCGCAGGCAGAGAGATTTGATGTTACCTATGCCGGTGGGGAGGCAAACGTAGCAGTATCATTAGCCAATTATGGAATGGATGCAGAGTTTGTTACGAAGGTTCCGGCAAATGAAATTGGGCAGTGTGCCATAAATGCATTGAGAAAATATGGTGTTGAGACAAAGCATATCAATCGAGGCGGAGACCGTTTGGGGATATATTTTGTTGAAAAAGGAGCAAGCCAGAGACCTACAAAAGTAATTTACGATCGTTTTGGTTCGGCAATAGCAGAGGCCGACTTGACAGACTTTGATTGGAATGAGATTTTTGAGGGTGCAGACTGGTTTCATTTTACAGGCATTACTCCTGCACTTAGTGAGAACTGTATAAGGTTATGTAAGGCAGCTCTGATAGAGGCGAAGAAAAAAGGAATTACCATCAGTTGTGATTTAAATTACAGAAATAAATTATGGAGCAAAGAGCGAGCCAGACAAGTAATGTCTGAGTTGTGTGGATACGTTGATATCTGTATTGCAAATGAAGAAGATGCAGCAGACATATTTGATATTTATGCAAGCAGCACAGATGTGGCATCTGGAAAAATTGATTATAATAGTTATGAGGAAGTGGCAAAAAAGCTAGCAGGAAAATTTGATTTCAAGAAGGTTGCGATTACTTTACGGGAATCTGTTTCTGCAAATGATAATATCTGGTCATCCATGTTATATGAAAATGAACAGTGTTATTTCAGCAAAAAGTATCAAATGCATATCGTAGATCGCCTTGGAGGAGGGGATTCTTTTTGCGGAGCTTTCATATATGGATGTCTCCAAGAATTAGATCCTCAAAATTGTATTGATTTTGCAGTAGCAGCTTCTTGTCTAAAACACTCTATAGAAGGTGATTTTAATCAGGTTTCAGTAGATGAAGTCTTTCATTTAGCAAATGGTAATTTGTCTGGGCGAGTTCAACGATAGCTGGTTTTTGGCCGGTGTTTCAATATAAATTGATTTAGAATGATAGAGAACAAGCAGATTGTTAACTAAATATAGAAAAATTAAGGATGAGGTTATGTGAGGTAAAAAATGTAATGAAAATATTAACCGTATTCGGCACCAGACCAGAAGCCATCAAAATGTGCCCCCTGGTCTTGGAAATGAAAAAACACAAAGAAATAAACTGCAAGGTCTGCCTGACCGGCCAGCACAGAGAAATGCTTCGCCAGGTCATGGAAGCTTTCGGAATCAAGGAGGATTACAACCTGGATATTATGCGTGAGCGGCAGACGCTCACAACAATTACAACAAGCGTATTAGAAAAAATGGATCCGGTTTTGCGTGAAGCAAAGCCGGATATTGTTTTAGTACACGGAGATACGACAACTTCTTTTGCCGCAGCTCTTGCGGCCTTTTATCAACAGATACCGGTAGGCCATGTAGAGGCTGGCCTCCGCACAGGGAATATCTATTCTCCATTCCCGGAAGAAATGAACCGATTGCTGACAGGCAGAATCGCTTCCTATCATTTTGCACCTACAAAGCGGAATGAAGAGAATCTGCTAAAAGAGAATGTCAGTAAAAATATATTTATTACAGGCAATACAGTAATTGATGCATTTAAAACCACAGTAAAGGATGATTATAAATTCAG
>CAJTFE010000012.1 GCA_910575725.1 Clostridia bacterium
ACCGCTCATGCCGTGGTCAAAGACACTTCCAGCTGACTGCTACAGTAAGCGCCGCAAATAAGCGGCGCTTCAATTTATAGGGAGCGAAGGATTTGACGCTTACCTATCTACCGTTTACAGCCCGTCTTTGGAATTCTTTGAAAATATCGGCTTTAACGCCATACAAGTTTCTTAAACCTAACAAAAAATAAGCATACTAAGAAGCATGCTTATCTTTCTAAACTCCATAAGAAATCAGAATCATTAAAATATTATATTTTTTATTTGACATAATAATATATAAAAGAAACAAATATTTTTACTTAGTAAGTAATCGAATCTTAATACTAAATTCCTCCATTACTTTAAGTATTGGTGTCTCTAAACCATAATACTTCTCTAATTCATTGCCTATAACTTGAAATTCTTCATAACCGCCAATAGCTTCAGACAAACCAATCGACTCTTTACCATTAAATATTTCTTTTTTAATTTTATCTAAATTATTTTTCAAATGCAGACTATCTTCATTGGCAATTGCATAATATGCCGAAACATACAATAAAAGTAAAAACCTTTTGTTTTCTATATTCTTTTCTATTGCATTCAGCAAACGTTTCTTTTCATCTGCAAGATCCTTAGGCAAGTCCAAGTTGATCTCGTCGACTTTTAAGAGAAACAGTCCTTCACTATTCCATAATGAATTACATACAACTCTTTTATAAGCACGTATTAAATGTTCACAAGCCTTTCCTCGTTCAGTCGAAAGCTGATCCATATCTATCAGAGAAGAAATATAACCTAATGCCTCTGAAAATCGAAAATTTTTCAATAACATATTAAAGTATTCTTCACTCTTATTACTAGTATTCATTATATAACCCCTTTCTTTTTTATATTAACCAAATTTTTAGTTATATTGCAGCTATTAATGATGTATTAAAGTAACACCATATCGATTATTTGATATTTTCAGATTTCTCCTTTTTGAAACCTATTGCGTGAAAACACCTCTACACTCCTAATATTTTCTAAACCTAATAGCCACATTAAATAACGTTCAACCCCCATGCCAAAACCTGATGTTTGTAAAGGATAATATTGTTTCATTTCAAAATACCATTTATAATCATCAACTGGTAACCCATGTTCATCCAAAGAGTTTTTTAAATCTTCTGCATTGACATGCCTTTGTCCCGCTCCAACCACTTCACCTATACCAAACAGCAAATCTGCATTAAATGCAATACCGTTCTCGTTTGCTTGATAAAATGGTACTGTCATCTTATCCCAATGCTCTATCCATATAAAATCACCTAATTTTTCTAATAGTATCCGTTCTCCTTTTGGTGTTAATCGAAAACCTCCCTTTTCACATTCTTTAAGTACATTGTCATATCCTTTTAGAATCTTACATGCCTCACTAAAAGATAGACTCCTAAAGGTACTAGTACTTTTTAATAAATGGTTTATTCTATCATAAATACCTGGAATATTTTTTAAATTACTTTCAGATTTCTTCCATATAAATTCTGTTAAATATTTTAAATAATTCTCTACTAAATGTTTCACATTTTCAAGTGTTCCCAATATTTCTGCCTCTGCATGTGAGAATTGAGCCAAATGCCGATCATCAGGCTCTTCGTCACGAAATGAATGTCCATAATAAAAACATCCATTTTTATGCGTCCTACAAGCATATTCCAAATGAAATTGCGCTGAATCTGTTAATAATGTTTTTCTGTTCTGAATTTGAATTTCTACTGGTTCTGAATCACTTCCTGGCTCCATCGGGCTAGATGCCGAACCTGTTGTACCAGGGACTGGAACATACTGCATTCCTTTATTGTCAAAGAACAAAAATGTAGCCTTTGCAACCCCACTATGTAAATCCACCAAAGTAGCAAATTCAGAACTAGTCATGGCATTAATCTGATCAGGATATTTTATTCTCCAATTATTCTCGACCACGATATTTTACCCTTTCCCTCTATACTATAATAATTTCTTCTAATTATTCAAAAGCCAATTATAAATAGGACCAATCGCTCCTCCTATAGCGATTGAGAAAAAAAACAATCCTACATCCATATGCCCTTTAATAATAATAAATCCTATTAAACACAGAAAAAATGTCATAATCCCCGGAAATTTCTTTCTATGATAAGAAAAAAAACTAGTCACTTTAAATACTCCTTTTTGTATCGAAGACGGACTTTTTGCCGCCTCACGAATTCTAGATAAATCATTTTCATCATCCATTCTAAGAACTTCTACTAAAGCACGCAAAACTAAAATAGTTATATATAAAGGAGCAGCGTGAAGTTTTGTTCCAAATGTTGTAACTTTATCTCTTTTCACACTTCCTCTCGAAGATGGGGTTAGGTACTGTAATATTTTAGGTATATTTTGTTTCAATTCAGAACTATTAGGTATGCATTTTAATAAATCCATTAATACATATGATGTAACGCTTTTACTATCTTGCCAATAAATACCTTCATCCGAATAGCACATATTTAAAAGAAGCCAATCTATCATTTTATCAGAATCAGCTTTATATTTATTATTACCGCTTTTTTCACTTAATAAAAATAAATATAAAGCAACCAAACCTGTGTGATTCGTTTGATGTTTAATTGTAATATAATCATCCCGATGAGACTGATAAAATCCCTCTAGACGTTTGATTACCTTGTCATGAGGAACTTTATTACCTGTTCGTTTTTGATAACTATCCTCATAAGGTATTAACGCAATTAAAGTTGGAATAACATGCCAAAAGAAATCTAATCTTGGTTCTTCAACTTCATTTTTTAAATCATATTGCAAATCACTAATGAACTTATCTATATATCCATCTTCACATAACTTTTCAAAATCACCTATCTTTAAACCAACTTCAACTCGCGTTAACCAATGGGAATTTCCGAATGAAACATTATCTTCCATCCACCTTTTCGCATTTTTAAAAATCAGATCATCATGGCTAAGCTTTAATGCATGCATGAGTTGAATTGCTTGTGAAGTCCAAGTAACCTTCTCAATGGCATCTCTTCCCCATGAGCCATCCCTATTTTGATATAGATATACTCTTGTTAAAGCAGCAATATAATTATGTTCTTGCGTAGCTGATAAATATTTATCTGGAGAACCTCCTGAATCCATACTTTCTACTCCATGGTATATTCATATTTAAATGGTCTATCATATGTTAGCTTCATGTTATCCGCATCTAGTGTTGCAGTCGTAAAAAGAGGTAATGTTGCAATTGGACTAATATGACCAAACGGTAATCCATATAAAATTGGAATATTTGTATCACTTGTAGCATCAAGCAACATTAGTGATAATCTTTCTATTTCATCCTTACTCCACATTTTTTGTCCAATTACAATACCTACTATTTTTTTGAAAACACCTATGTTTACAAAATCAGCTATTAAGCATCGCCATTTTTTTTCATCAAATTCATCATCTGAAGTTTCCATTAGTAATATGGCATCTTTAAAATCAGGCCAAAACTCTGTACCTCTTAAACGCCCCAAAGACTCTATACATCCCCCCAAAACAATACCACTTGTATGTCCAGATCTTATGGTTTTGGGAAAAACCGGACAAAAATGATTGCGTTCTATAGGCGGAAGCCCCCAATCAGGTCCTTTTTCAAGCAAAAATTCACTAGAAGAAATTACAATATCCTCCCTATTATCGAAAATTTTAAGAAACGATTCTTTGCTCATATTTGGAGGAATCGGATATTCCGAAAACTCTGTCATAAGTGTTGGTCCGTAAAATACCACTTGTTTAGTCTTAATACCAATTGCATGTAACAAAACTGTTATATCTGAGTATCCAATCAAGCTCTTCTTATTTTCTTGTATACATTTCCAATCTAAATATGGTAGAATCTCCGCAGAATAATCTCCTCCTATTGTTGCCATTAAAATTGAAACTTCTGGATCTACAATTAAACTATTAATATCATCAGCTCTTTCTCTTGCTGACGCAGAGGTCATTCCATCTTTATCTAAAACATGCTTTCCACATTTTACAATAAACCCCAAACTTTCAAAGAATTTTACTCCTCTTTTAAATCGTTCTGGGAACAAAGCAGGTGCAGGCGCAGAAGGAGAAATTAATCCAATCCCAATTTTTTCAATCATTATATCATTCTTTCCTTTCCACCTCAATTTTATAGAAACCTATTTAATAATAAGCAAACCACAAACTTTGCCCATTTATTATCAACATTAGAATTCCCTATATCTACCCATTTTTTTATAATACATCATTTCTTCCATAATATGAATGAACACATAATGCACTTTAAACATGAACTTTTCCAGCTATCATACTACAAAAAAGCTCTAACTTCTTATGCAATATTATGCATTCCTTATTACTTAATTATAAATGTACTTAATTGTGTAATATATTTATTTGTCTTATAATATTCGTATATTAAAAGCCTTATATCTCTACCGTTTTAATTTATATTTATAAACTTCTCAAAATGTCCCTATCCTGTTTCCCCATCCCTTTTCGCAGCTTCTGGTTTTCTCTCCGCAAACTCTCATTTTCCTGCTTCAGCTCCTTTATCTGCTACTCCATCAGCGCAATTCTGCCTCCCATGGCTTTATCAAGGATATTCCAGCGTGGGGCGATGGTTCCGGCCTGTTGTTCCAGTGCCTGGTTGATCTCAGCCCTCACAATCGGGTTCTTATAAAAGAAGCCTCTGGAAAGTCCGGTCATCTTCATCAGCTGTGGGACTGATATCCGATCCCCTTCCTCCAGCATCCTCCGGATCGCCTGCTTTGCCGCAGCGATCTTTTCATCACTTTTCTCCCAGTTCAGTTCGATCATCTTATCGCATTTGCTCATAGTCTTCACCCCACCCTTCCAGGTTTGCAAGCAGGATCCTGGTCTGTGCTTCCCTGGCCTTTTGTGTTTCATCCGCCAGGATCTGGTTTCCCATCTTCCGGTAATGCATCACTGCATTGACTCCTTTATGCCCCAGCAGTTTGGCGATGGTCCAGTCATCTAAGTGCAGCTCTGTCAGCTTCACACCATAGGACCGCCAGAACATGTGTGTCTCGAACCGGAAGTTCTTCCCTTCATCATCCCGCAGATCCTCTCTCTGTATCAGGCCGAGGACCTTATGTTTAATTGTAGTATATTGCAGAGGACGCCTGGTATTCCTCTCATCTACAAAAATATAAACCGTCTCGCCATATTGCTCCTCTGTATATTGGATCGCTTTCCGGATCAGCGCCACCAGTTCTGCACTGACCGGATTCTTGAAGGTCTTTGTCTTAACCCGCCGGATCCTTATCATATCCACACCTTTCATCCAGAACAGGCAGTCCCTCTGCAGGGTAAGGGTGTCTGATATCCTTGTCCCAAGCATCTGATGGATGACCAGGCATCAGGTGATCTGCTCATCCAGCTTTGTGATGTGTGCCGGAAGTCTTCAGTCTATCCAGAACACTCCAACTCTGTACACTGCCACACACGCAAGCACAGCCCCACCAATCACAGGGAGCGCCGCTGTTGCTGCAATACCAAGGATCCATCCCATCGTTTTGTCGCCTCCTTTTTCTGCTTTTTATGTTTCACTCATTAAAATCTGCATTCCCGTATCCTGCTGTGGTGCCTGCAGTAATCCTGCAATATCCTCGATCTTCTGGCAGACAGTTTCAATATCACTCTGGCAGATCCTCCAGGCTTTTCCTATACGCCTGATGACATTCGGGATCTCCAGTATCTTTTCTATTTCCTCCGCTCCCTGGGCCAAAGCCATTTCCTCCGCATACCGGTACAGTCCTTCTACTACCTTTATCCGTGAAATGTTGGAATGACGCCACGGTATGTGTCCTTTCTGCCTGACCTGCTGTACCTTTTCATCAAATTCCCCCGTCCAGTCCCGCTTTCCATCCACTCCCCAATATCCACTTAATGCGTCGACCAGATCCCTGATCTGCTGCACTTCCTCATCTTTCTCCTGACGTGCGATCTGCTCTGCATAAGAAGTCAGCCCTCTTATTGTTATTTTTGCCAGCTGCTCATCCTGGCGAATTCTTTCCTCATTCATCTTTCTCCCTCCAATCTTAGAATCAGCAGGCTGTCGTATTCTGGTCCCACAGCTTCTCCGATAAAAAAGCCATGCACTTCGTAAGAAAAAGTAAACATTTGGGCAATAAAAAACGGCTTCAGAGCTATGCCCTTCCACCTGCTTCTGTTTCCCTTTATTCTGATAACGCTATACATAAATTAGACTCTCTTTGTGTATTGTGTTCTCTTTTTCCTCTTTTTCTGAACACTGTACACATAATACACATTTAAAATCATGCTGTATATTACGTCCATGTGGAGATGTGCCGAAAATACCCTTAATGTAGGATTGCGCCGCTGAAAGTCCTGCATATATTCATCAAGTATTTTTGCCGCAAGCTGTCCGTCCTCTGTCTTTGCCCCCATATCGTCCTTGTTTCCTATCTGCAAAATAATCTCATGGAACGGCTTCTCCTGTTTGCCGGAACAGATTTTCTCATAGTAATCATCAATCCTGCGGTCACTTCTGGTCTGCTTCTCATTGTACCGGGCAAGTGCTTCATCAAATAATTCGTGGTATACATCTTTGATATTTTCGTTGCAGTATTCCACATTCAAACAACTCCTCTCAGGGTCAGTATTCTTCGCATGGAATTTTCTGCTGTTATGGTTGACAGAGCCTTTCCCTGTCATAACGCTGATTGTCCGTTTCAATCAATTTCCCTTTCTCCCTTATCAGGTATTGAGCGCTGAATACGGCGCATAGCCTTTGTTACTTTCTGCGAAAGTAACGCAAAAGCACTTTCGACAGGCTACGCTCTATCAAAAGTGCCTTTGCGCCCTGCCGGGGGCTTTCCGTCCTGCGGACGGTGGGCGGCTTTTCGCCGCCTTGATACCGCCGCTTTCCGGCTTTCTCCCAACAGCGCAACATTGCAATGTCTATAATTTTTGCAATCTTGCAATCTTCAAGAACGCAATTCCAAGACTGCAAAATTCTAATACCCTGCATTGTTGCGCTGTTACCTTTCTCCGTCCGTCACTGTCCGATTTTATCCAGTTCCCAATACCATGTATTATTTATCCGCCTCGCCCGGACGCCTAACTCTTTCTTCGCATTTTCCAGAGTCCGCTTCGATATGCCCTGTTCGTCTGCAAGATTGAAAATCTCATTGCTCTGTATGGCGTTGTTTGTTTCTGCCAGTTCCCGAAGTAACCGCTTCGCTTGTTCCATTTTATTTGCTTTGGGGGCAATACCGCCTAAGACTTCATCAGCGGTAATCTCATAATCCCCTAGCCATTGAAAACCGTCCTCCGACAGTGCAAACGCTTTCGGGTGTCCGAACGCCGCAAGGTTGTTTTTAATCTGCACTACAGCCCTTGTATTTTCTTCCCCCTCTACTCTGCCGACCAACAAAACACTTCTAGCGACTGCAAAGAAATCAATCGAACCCATGCCCCGGTATGCCGCCTTATTTCCTACCGCCTTGTTCATATGCCCGACAAGGACAATCGCACACTGATGTTTCTCTGCCAGTGCCGCCAACTTCTTTGTCATATCCCTTGCTTCATTCGCCCGGTTCATATCCATGCCGCCGCTCAAATAGGCTTGTATCGGGTCTAAAATCAACAGCTTTGCTCCTGTCTTTATAACAGCTTCTTCCAAGCGTTCATCTATCATGGAAAGTGATTTTATCTTTTCATCAATGACCGAGATTTTCTCACAGTCTGCCCCCGCCTGCTCCAACCGGGGCTTTACCGTATCGGCAAGCCCGTCCTCTGCACTCTGATAGATTACATTCAAAGGCTCTGTAAAATTCATTCCACGGTCTAAACTTTCTCCCTTGGACAGTTTCGCCGCTATATTCAGAATAAATGTTGTTTTGCCGTCCCCCGGATCGCCTTGTATGATTGTCAGCTTGCCATAGGGGATAAAGGGAAACCACAGCCAAGAAACTTCCTGCGACTGTATCTCCGACAATTTAATCAACTGTAATTCTGTTTTTGTTTCTCCCATAATGCCCTCCATTTCTGAAAAATCGTTGCCACTGGAAGAAACCTCTGCTATACTGATATTGTGAGGTTGATAACAGAGGTTTTCCAGTTATCACAGCCCTAACAGTTGCCGCTGTCGGGGCTTTTTTCTTCTCCGTTGGTATTTCCCTGCCACAGATATTTTGCTCCGTCCAACACCCACAGGATAGCTTTCAGCATATCGAGACAGTCATTCCGCATATCTTCCAATCCCTCCGGCGTTAAATCAATCTCTGTCTTTTCAAACTGTTCTGTCACTTCCCGGATATTTGTCTGCATTATCTTTAGTTCCTCTACCAACTGATAAACCAGTTCTTTTTTACCAACCACGCATACCCTGTTATAAATGCAGGAACGGACAAAATAATCTTTCTTAGAAAGTCCGCTTGCTAAAATCTTCGCTTCGATTTCTTCCCTCTCTCTGGGGGAAATGCGAAAGCTGATTGTCGGGTATTTATGCACTCCACTCATTCTTCTTCCTCCCTGCTGTTCTCAATCTCCAATTTATCTGCAAGTTCCCCCTGCTTATTGGGGTATAAATGTGAATAAGTATTTAATGTTGTTTCGATTTTCTCATGTCCCAACCGTTCCGCAATCGCTAATGGCGTAAATCCCATTTCCACAAGTAATGAAGCGTGACTATGTCTAAGTCATGAAACTTGATTTTTGATTTATATTTCACTATTTCTTTGATTTTTGAAATAATTCAAGAAATAGTGCTTTTATTATTTCAATATTAATGATATACTAAAAATAGATTTTTCTGCTGAGGTATATGAGATGCTTCCCTATACAGGAGACTATATTGAGCATATTTACAACAACAAAAACAATTCTAAATATTACACATTTACTCCTCGCCCTCTGATATATGGGGATATGTATAAAATGGATGATGAATTATCCAATTTGTTAATTGAGGCTTACCGAAATATTGGTTTTCTTGAGGGCCTTTTTAAATATGCTCCCAATAAATATGCTTTCAGGGAATTGATGCTATTAAAAGAATGCGCATATTCCTTAATGATTGACTATGATAGCCCTACTTTCCAAGACGTACTTGTTAATCGAGGTAGCGGTAAAGGAAATATTGCACGAATAATTAATCTTGAATTGGCTTATAAAGCAGCGGTGAATAGAACTATTTCAGCCCCAGATTTAAGTAAGCTTTGCGGAATTGCATTACACGGTAATGCAGTTGATAAAATGGTTAATGTTAGGGATGAGCAGACTTTTTTATTAGGCATTAGAACGAACCTCAAAGCTTACACCCCTACTGCCCCTGAGGCAGTTTTGCCAGCATTGGCTGATATCTCTGCCTATTTGTATAATAACCAAGACACTGACCCCTTGGTTCAGGCTGCATTGGCACATTATCAATTTGAGATGATACATCCGTTTGAAAGATACAATGGTATTGTTGGACGAATTATTGTTCCAATGATACTTTACAAAACTACTAAAGAGGCATTATCTCTGATGTGCTTGTCCGAATATTTGTATCACAATAAAAATGAATATTTTGACCTGCTTAGATCGACTCAATACAGCGGTGGATATATACGATGGATTAAATTTTTTGTAATGGCCGTAAGAGATGCGACAAAATGGTATTCTGAATTGCTAAGACAATACGAGCATATTATAATAGAAGATATGAATCGGCTTAGTAGTAACGGAATCTATTCTAAAAGTGTGATTGCAGTATATCAATATCTCCATAAATTCCCAGTGACAAGTATAGCTATTGCTGCAGAACAGACTGGCTTTTCCTACAATACTATTTCAAAGATATTTTGTACACTTCAGGATAACAGAATTCTTTTTTTGAATAGTGAGAATAGGCGAAATCGACTCTTCGAATATAGAAGACTAATAGATACTTTACTATGACATTAGGAGGACTGTAACTATGTTTACAAGGTTAAGCATTAAAGAATGGCGTCAATTTTCTGATATTGATATTGTTTTTCATGAACATCTGACCGTTCTAACAGGTGCCAATGGAGCTGGCAAGACAACAGTATTAAACTTACTTTCAAAGAGTACAGGATGGAATCCTCAGTTTGTCAGTTCGTATGAAAAAGATGAAAAGGGCGTTTCAAAATACTTCAATAGTCTAAAAGCTCTTGGCCAAAAGCTTTTTATTAAATTAACATCCACAAATGATAATCAGACTATCAAAAATAAACTAGGGGAACTAGAATTTTCTGATGGAACAATTGGTGATCTGGTACTTCCTGATAGCATTACCAATGGAACATACAGCATCGAGATTAGAGGAGGCAAAGCAGAAAAGGGAGTCTATGTAAATTCCCATAGACCAAATTTTCCATACAAAGCTGTTAAATCTGTACCAACGTCAGTTGCAACACGACAGCAGATATATAACAAATATAATGAATTCAACAAAACTTTTGTATTTGATACATACCGTAATGCAAATGAAGTATCAGCAACATCGTTGATTAAGGAAACCTTGGCTTCTTTGGCCATTTTTGGATATGGAAATCAATCAGTAATTCCGAATGAAACTGCACGTAAATTGTTTGAGGACTATGTTAATATACTGAGAATAGTTCTACCACCCAAGTTGGGATTTGAGAACATTTCAGTAAATATTCCGGAAGTAATGTTATGCACAAAAACGGGGAACTTTCCGATAGATGCTGTTTCAGGTGGAATATCTTCTATAATTGATATTACTTGGCAACTTTATATGTTTGCAGACACATCGGAATCCTTTGTTGCTTTAATTGACGAGCCAGAGAATCATCTTCATCCTGAGCTTCAGAAAAGTTTTTTGGGAAATCTAATTAAAGCATTTCCTAACGTGCAGTTTATTGTGGCCACCCATAATCCTTTTATGATTAGTGCAGTAAAAGAATCAAATGTATATGTTCTTGACTATGATGAAGAACATAAAGTTTTTTCGACAAAACTGGATTATGTTAACAGAGCAGGAACCTCTAATGCTATTCTACGGGAGGTCTTAGGGATAGATACATCTATACCATTTTGGGCAGAAAATCACCTAAAACACATAGTTCAAGAATACTTATCTAAAGATTTTACACAGGACAATTTGGATAATTTGCGTAGAGAAATGGGAGAAATTGGGTTGGCTGAATTTATTCCAGATACAATTTCTCAAATCGCTGAGGGAAAATCAAATGATTAAACTATCAAAGGGTATAAAACCAAAGGTCTTGGTAGAGAATGCATCACAATGGACCACCGAATATCTTACATGCCTTAATGCAAATATAAAACCGAGTGATACTATAGCACACAGATATAATAATACTGAAATTAAGAATTCTTTAGAAAAGGAAACCCACGGGAAATGTGCGTATTGTGAAAGTAAAATTAAGCATATTGAATTTGGAGATATTGAACATATTTTGCCCAAAAAGAAAACTGCTCGTCCTGATTTGTATGTTGAATGGACCAACCTAACCCTGGCGTGTGAAGTGTGTAATCGTATCAATAAAAAGGACTATTATGATCCTCAAATTCCCCTGATTAATCCATACATAGATAATCCTGATGATTTTTTCCTTTTTATTGGCACGATAATCTCAGCACGAGACAATAATTCACGTGGGTATGTAACAGAAAGTACCCTAGACCTGAATAGAAGCGATTTGGTTGTTCGGAGAAATGAACGTTTACAGTCCGTCAACAAGTTACTGTTTTCATGGAAACAAGCTACTAATCCAACAGTTAAAAATACTTTGACAAACGAATTGAAAAGGGAGTGTGCTGTGGATAAGGAGTATTCAGCGTTTGTTAGACATTTTTTGATTGCCAAAGGTTTTCCTAAAAATCAGTTAGATTAGAATCGCCGAAAACTACATAAATATTTTTGATTGAGTTATACTTGCTTTATTTGTTTAACTGCTAGACAAAATCCTGTGTTCTGAATCATAGGATTTTGTCTTAAAAATCATATTTTTTGTCGTGGGCTTGACATACGGGTGCCTAAGTCATGAAACTTGCTTTTGAATTTATATTGCACTATTTCTTTGATTTTTGAAATAAACTCAATAAATTGCACTTCATTTATTTCAATATTAATGATATACTGAAAATAGATTTTTACTATTGAGGTATATGAGATGATTCCTTATACTGGAGATTACATTGAACATATTGATGGTAGCATAAATAATTTTAAATATTACACATTTACCCCACGTCCTCTGATGCATGGGGATATGTATAAAATGGACGATGAACTATCTGCCTTGCTAATTGAAGTTCATCGAAATATTGGATTTTTAAAGGGACTTTTTAAGTATGCCCCAAATAGAGAAGCGTTCGTCGAATTAATGCTATTAAAAGAATGCACATATTCCCGAATGATTGATTACGATACTCTCACTTTTCACGAGGTACTTGCCAGTCGCGGGAGTGGTAAAAACGATATTGCATCAATTACTAATCTCAAACTGGCATACAAGAAAGCGATAGATAGGACAATTTCAGCTCCAGTTCTAAGTGAACTTTGCGGAATTGCATTATATGGTGATGTAGTTAGCAAGCCAATTGATATTAGGGACAAACAGACTTTTTTATTGGGTGTCAGGACGAACCTTATATCTTACAACCCTACAGCCCCTGACGCAGTTTTGCCAGCGCTGGCCGATATTTCTGCTTATCTATATAATGACAAAGACACTGATCCGTTAATTAAGGCTGCATTAGTGCATTATCAGTTTGAGATGATACATCCATTTGAGAGATATAACGGGATTGTAGGACGAATCATTGTTCCAACGATATTGTGCAATATCGTTGGAGAAGCAAGACCGCTAATATGTCTGTCCGAGTATTTGTATCACAACAAGAATGAATACTTCGACTTGCTTCAAACTACTCAATACAGTGGTGGTTATATTCGGTGGATCAAATTTTGTGTAAATGCTATAAATGAAACTGCAAAACGGTCAGCTCAGTTACTGATACAGTATGAAGATATTGTAGCAAAAGATATAAAACAATTAGAAGATATACAGTTGCTACCCAAAAGTGTTTGGCGTGTATATAATTATCTTAAGCTTTTTCCTGTGACTAGCATTTCCCATGCCGCCACACAGTTGGGAAGTTCGTTCAATTCAATCCCAAATGCCCTGCACTTGTTGAGTTCGAATGGCATCGTCACTCAAGAAAACGACAACATGAGGAATCGTATTTGGAAGTATACTGCGCTTGCATCCCATTTGATATAAGATTAATGTTCGTTTTAAGGGAATATTCGATAAGATTAAATTATTGGCTCTTTATTCCTGAACTTTAGGTAGCGATAAATATCTAAGATTTGGAGGACATAATGACGCAATCAAATATCATCATGTACACTACAGAAGATGGAGTCATAAAAATAGAAGTTACATTTGACCATGATACAGTTTGGCTTTCTATAGATCAAATGGCGGAATTATTTCAACGGGATAAAAGCGTAATTGGAAAACATGTAAGAAATATTTTTAAAGAAGGAGAATTGGAAAAAGAAGCAGTTTGGGCAAAATTTGCCTACACTGCTTCTGACGGCAAGACCTATCAGGTGGATTTCTATAATTTAGATGTTATTATTTCCGTTGGTTATCGGGTAAAATCCCTGAGAGGAACACAGTTTAGAATATGGGCTACTTCTATTTTGAAGGAATATATGAAAAAAGGGTTCGCATTAGATGATGATCGGCTTAAGAAGCTCGGAGGCGGAAACTATTTTGATGAATTGTTAGCTCGTATCCGTGATATTCGTTCTTCTGAAAAAGTATTTTGGAGAAAAGTTCTGGAAATATATGCAACAAGTATTGATTATGACCCAAAAGCAGAAAGTTCAATTATATTTTTTAAGCAGGTACAAAATAAAATGCACTGGGCGGCTCATAAGCACACGGCGGCAGAAGTAATCTATCAGCGGGCAGATGCAGATAAGGACAATATGGGATTAACAGCGTGGGCTGGAAAGGAAATTAAACGTTCTGATGTAGAGATCGCAAAGAATTATTTAAGCGAAAAAGAAATAGATGCGCTAAATAAAATTGTTACGGCGTATTTAGATATTGCGGAAGTCCATGCCTTGAATCAAGAACCCATGTATATGAAAGACTGGCTAGAAACAATTGATGACTATCTGAAAATGACAAGAAGGGATATTTTAACCACAAAAGGAAGAGTTACACATAAACAGGCTCTTGAAAAGGCGCATGGAGAGTACGAGAAATATCGGAAAAAGCAGAAGGATATCCTTTCTCCTGTGGAATGTCATTTTCTTGAAAGTATAGAAGAATTACAAGAGTTGGAAGAAAAGAATTAAATCCATTACCTTATACTCTTTGATGTTATATGTATCAGATGGATGACGAATTGGCTGTTTTACTGATTGAAGCCCACAGGAATATTGGTTTTCTGGAAGGGTTTGCTAATACATTCGATAGGAGATGAAATAAATATGAGCAACTATGCAATTATTCTTGGTGTTGATAAATATAAATATGCTTCCGCATTACCATCTTGTGAAAATGATGCCAATCTTATGGAGGGATTACTAACAGCAACAGGAAAATATAAAGTGTTGCGAATAGCAAATAATGCGGCAAAGCATCAAATACAAGAAGAAATATCTTCTTTTTTACCCATAGATTCTACAGATATTGGTGAGGTTTTGTTTTATTTTAGTGGTCATGGAAAACAGGATGAACAGGGTATGCATTATGCATTGTGCGATACCGATGTAAGTAAAATCAATAGTACTTCTCTCAACAACTCTGAACTTGATGATATTATTCGAAAATGTGCTCCTAAGCTATATGTCAAAATCATTGATGCTTGCCAATCTGGGGTTGCCTACATAAAAGGCATTGATGAAATAGATGGCGATTTCAAGTGCATTGAAGCAAAAGGATTTGAGAATTGTATTTTCATATATTCGTCATTAAAATCTCAATCATCTTATGCTGAGGATCTTTATAGTAAATTTACAAAAGCTATCATAGATGCCGTTGAAAGTATATCAGCACCAGCCGTAAAATTTACAGACATTCAAAATTACTTGAGTGACATTTTCAATTCAGCAGGAGGCATACAGACTCCATATTTTAGCACGCAGTGTGATGGCACGGAGTTGTTTTTTGAAAAAAACTCAAATGTATTAGCGTATTTACAAAGCCTTCATCCAGAAACTTCTGATATCAACGATAATTCGCAGTCGAACATTGATGCTGTTAAAGCGTATTTAGGTAAATGCCGGGATGATGGTGATGTGAAATCAATGCTTGAGAAAATTCAAGATGCTCTAAATAATTGGAAATTGGAACACAGCTTTTTGAATGAGTTTTATGAATGTGAGTGCAAAACAAATTTTCCTTATGAATACCATAGATACCATGAAGATACCAGTCTTGTGAAAATGTTACATGGCAGGATGGAAAAGGAAAATTTGTTTATTGAAGTGGAGTATACCTCCGTCAAAAAACAAAATCCTCTGGTGGAATCTCTTTTTTCAGGCTATAAGGATATTCCTGTATCATATCAATCCGTGGCAAATCAACTCCCATCTGTTTTTGCTATCCACTTTAAGGCCTCGGATAGCAATTTGCCCGACTATGTAGTACCATTTATTTTTGTATATAGCCCTACTTTCTTCTATGTTTTTACATGCACAAAACAATTTGTCCGAAAGGGCTGGAAAGAATATGAAAATGGTCGTTACACAAAATATGTTTACACAAAATTTGAATATGATAGTTTCAATGAATCGGATTGGTATCGTTATCAGATAAAGCGTTTACAGGAAACTGTTGACTTTATTGAAAAAACATTACTTGAATATATTGAACCCAAATAACTTTTCTACTCAATTCAACAGATGGTATCTGTTAAATCAAAGAAAGTGCTAACAATCCAGAAAATGCCAGCGACCGGCTGGCATTTTCAAATCGGAACCTAGTATACAGGTATATATTTTTTGTCGTAGGTTTGACATACGGGTGACGGAGTCCATGCACGGTTACGGCAGGAAGCCCATTCCGCACACACAGCTTTGTCAAAGCGTTGTTCATGGCGGACAGGCTATGTACCTTTCCATTTGCCTGACAACTGATATAATCGTTATCAATAAAAGCCTCCTGCATCTTTTCTTTATACATATCTATCTGACATTTTCTTTTCCCCAGCTCCGTAATAATGACCTCCGGTACACGCAGTACCCGGAAACTGTTGGGCGTTTTGGGATCACGTTCGATTGAAATATTTTCTTCAATCCTGCTGCCCTCTTTTATGATGGGGTTTGCAACAATCTGCCTGCTGATTTTCACACTACGGTGTTCTAAATCAAAGTCGGAAAATTTCAGGCCATAGATTTCACCTTTCCGCAGTCCGCAAAACAGTCCCAACAGGATTTCCAAATACCAATTATCCTTTGAAGCCGCCTGAAGAAGTATTTTTATTTTCTCCCTGCTGAGAATCACGATATTGGGTTTCTTTCGCTTATACGGCTTTGTTTCCGGCACAGGATTCACATTGATATAACCCTCTATGACTGCCTCTTTCATGGCAAGATTCAAAATCTCCCGCCCTTTGTTTCCTACCGAAACACAAGCCCTTGACGTCCTCTCCAGAAGTCCGTCCAGGTATTCCACGCTGACAAACCTCATCTTTATATCATAATCAATGTTCGGGATTATCAAGTCATATAAAGCGTATGCCCCAACCATTCTTGTTGTCGTTTCAATTCTTTTTGAAAACACTTCTTCAAACCAGTAGATAAGATAATCTTTAAAGAGAACGTCTTTATTGGATTTGCTGGAAAGCTACTGTTTCCGCAACAGCGTATTAAATTCTTCCTCGCATTTCCGATAACTGGCCTCTGCCTCTGCCTGACTGGAAAATCCGCCTTTCTTTCCATATTTAACAATGCCATTATCTTGCAGTGCCTTTGTACGGTGATACCATGAATTTCGTTCAAAAAAAGCAACACTCTTTTCCTGTGTTTTCTTTCCCATTCCTATCACCTCCGCACATTTAGCTCGCTCCATTTAACCATTGATCGAATCCCTCTTTGGGAACCCGGTACAGCTTTCCTATTTTTATCACCCTGAATGGTTTCTGACTCTCATAGGCTTCATCCAGAAATGCGTATGCCTTGCTTCTGCCAATACCCAATAACTTTTGAATGTCATCAGCGTCATAAACCTGTTTTTGCAAATTCATGGTATCTATCTCAGTCACCTCCCGAAACACGGGAAGGGACTGCTTGCTATTATCATAGCTTCACAATCCCTTCCCGTCTAATGTGCGAATTTTTAAATCGCATCCTTGACTTTTCAATTATCCTTGTTCTCACTGCAATACCTTTTTCTTATTAAATAATCGTATCCCTGCCTGCTGTTGCAAAACATACAGGTATCTTTTAAATTTTGAGTCTTATCTGCCCTCTGGATAAAATGCTCTTTGGAATCATAAAAGGGTTTTGCACATATTGGGCATAAACACATTAAAATCGGTTTATCCCGTTTTCTCATTCCTGTGCTGGAGCATAACGCTTTATCAACCTTCATCATTTGCTGCCTGTCCAATGTCCCGATATAATCTCCCAGTCTCTTTTTGTCCAGTGTTCGGACTTGCTCTAACAGCACAACAGAATCTTTTTCCAGACCTTGCATATCTGCCGGAACCGGGACATGAGTGGGCATTTTTGATTTTGGCCTGCTTGTAATTGCCGCCACAATTACGGTTGGGCTGTATTGATTCCCTCTGTTATTCTGAATCACTAATACCGGACGGTATCCGCCCTGTTCACTTCCGAAAACGGGATTTAAGTCTGCATGGTAAATATCCCCTCGTCTGATTTTTCTTTCTTCCATAGTAAAAATGTCCTCCATAATCTTTACTTCCTGAATCCAGTCTGATTTTTCTTTCATGGCAGAAAATATAAATTTGCAGAATACATCTTGCCTGCCGAAAAAAACTGCATTTCAGGTATGTATCAGCCGAACACAAAAGCATGGCTTTTTGATTATTCTTCAGAATATTTTCATGTTTTGTGTCCGGCTACCACTTTTGCCTGATAAACCTATTTGTCCTCGACACCCCGGCTTACATATCTACCGCTTTTACGGCAAACATAGGGAAGTCACCAAACGACTGGCTGCTGGCCAGCTCCACGGGAATCGTACCCCTCCGGGGATCGCCCGGAGCCGCCCTCATTGGTTGCGGCGTTTTTATACCTGATGGGTATTTACGCTCGACCTGTGACTGGACGGGAGTATCATTGTCCCTGCTGCCTGTTATCGCCTTATCAGTAGCAAACTGATAGTTATAGCCCGGTATTTTCCGCTCCTTAAACGGGGATAAGACAGCCGCAAACCATTGTCTTTTTGTCTGTGCGATTTCGTTGCCTTTATCTCCATCCAGCTCATGGTGTACCTGCTAACGTGGCTTACGCTCATCACGATAACAACAGGAATGTATTTGATGAATGGGTATGAAATTTTCATGGTACAAACCCATTCACCACATAACAGAGAACAGGCAAGGGATTTTTTATCTCCCTCACCTGTTTCCTCATTTATCAGGCAAAACCCGAAAGTCCTTTTTTAATTTTTTTCAAAAAACTTTTTCAGGCTTTGAATTGCCCCGTGGATACTGTACTCTACTGCTCTGGTTGAACACTTCTCCCACTCTGCGATTTCCACATAGGTCAATTCCTGAAAATAATGCAGTATCAGCCTTTTCTTCTGTTTTTCCGGCAGTTCGTTGATTGCCTTATGTAGCTTTTCTGTCTGAACCCTGCGGAACACGATTTCCTCCATGCTGTCCGGCTTTTTCATCGCTCTCATATTCAAAGTGTTTTCCCACACCTCGGATTGCTCCGATATGCCTGTCCACCACGTTAAGATACACCAGATCGCTTAATTCAAAAGAATCAAACGTGTCATACAGCACCTTGCTGATTTCAAGTTTATGTAAATCACCTTGTCCATCTTTGAATGAAACGTAATACTGGCCGTCTTTCTCGAATATTGTATAAGGATTATACTTATCCTTTCTTCTTTTTGGGCGATTACCCTCCATGTCCTTTCCTCCAATCTGAATTTTTTGTTGAAAATTCAGGTTGGAAGGCGGTGAGCGGCAACCGATGATGAATAACGCCCTGCGGCGTAATCCGGCAAAAAACGACAAAAGAAAAACCGCAAAGGCTGTCACACCTTTACGGTCTATGGAGAATTTATTTCTATTATGTAGAAATTTGACCTCTACTTGCGGGGTAGAAAGCCCCCTTGTACTGGCAAGGATTTTTTTAACGGGTTATCCGTCCCTTTATATCGTTTTTGAAAATAGAAATTGCTATTTGTAGGCAATAAAAATCCCTCCAAACTTGAAACAGGTTTGGAGAGTGTTTGTTAAGTCTTTCGGGCATAGCAATACCGCCCACCAAATCGCCGTTTTTTTAATTTGGTGGACGTATCTACCTATGGCTCTATAAAAAGAAAAGCCGACAAACTGTGATTTCTCACACGTTCATCGGCTCTGCATCTAATGTGTCTGGCTCTGTGATGACTGTTACTTGCAAATTCTTTGCTTCTATCAATGTTTCCTGCCTGCATTTTGGGCAGTAGAGAGGATAATTTTTCAGAACAGTATCCTCCCTAACCTTGTTACGGGTTTTACTTCCGCAGACAGGACATAATATCCATTCTACTTTACCCATAACAAATTATCCTAATTTCTTTTTTAGTGTTGCTATCCATTCTTCGATTGCCTGCACCAATAAAAACTGCTGATGTAAAACAGCCATACCCGTGGCAGGAATATCGGGCGCGTTTTCTTTCATGGAAATATTCTCCTCAAGATAAGATTTCAACACATTGATATTGCTTTCAATGTTATCCAGACATTCCCTCTGTTGTTCCTTCGCCATACTTTCTAAGTTTACGATAACAGCATTAAAATCCAAAAATATATTGATTGGTTTGCAGGATATTTCAATCATCAACTTTTCAAATTCCTCATTTCCTGCATCCGTCAAAGAATATACCGCCTTTTCGGGCATTTTTCCCTCTTTCTCCGTACGGCTTGTGATAAGCCCCTTTTCTTCCAACTGGATCACCTTTTTGTATATAGATGGTGTGCTGATTTTTACCCACTTTGAAATGTTGCGGTATTCCACCAGTTTCTGAATATCGTATGCACTCATTGATTCCCGCTTCAACATTCCCAATACAATCAAGTCAATGGTCGCCATTTAAAATCCCTCCTTTTTCTATTGACAACTACTATAAATTATAGTATTATAATTTCCGCGACGCAATTACTATATTTTATAGTAGTATAAACAATACTATTTGTCAAGAGAAAGGAGTTCACAATGAACAGTCAAAGTAAAAAAATGGAGCTGCTCGGCAGTGCATCCATACCAAAAGCACTTTTATCAATGGGTATTCCAACAATGATAGGTATGTTGGTAAATGCTTTCTACAACCTTGTTGACGCATATTTCGTCGGCGGATTAGGAGAGAGCCAGATGGGGGCAATCTCCGTGGTCTATCCACTCGGACAGGTCGTTGTCGGTCTTGGCCTGCTATTCGGAAACGGTGCAGCTTCTTATATTTCCAGATTATTAGGTCGTGGGGATAAGGAAAATGCGGATAAAGTGGCAAGTACCGCTTTATACAGCAGCGTATCCGTAGGAGCAGTTATCATTATAACTTCTATGGTGTTCCTGCATCCCATACTGAAGCTCTTAGGCGCAACAGACAGTATCCTCCCCTTTGCCGCAACATACGCAAGTATCTACATTGTTTCCTGTATTTTTAATGTATTCAACGTCACAATGAATAACATTGTAACAAGTGAAGGCGCCGCCAAAACAACCATGTGTGCCTTACTCACGGGTGCAGTGCTTAATATTGCCCTAGATCCACTGTTTATCTATGTGTTTGACTTAGGAGTAGCAGGAGCGGCGATAGCAACCGCAATCTCACAAGTCGTTTCAACCTGCGTTTATCAAATCTACATCCTGCGTAAAAAAAGTGTATTCCATTTTCGGGTTAAGGACTGCACATATACAAAAGAAACCATGTCTGAGATTTTCAAAATCGGCATCCCGACATTGATATTCCAGATTTTAACGAGTGTGTCCATTTCCTTAATCAACAATGCCGCTGGCGATTACGGGGACTCTGCCATTGCAGGCATGGGCGTTGTCACCCGCCTTATCTCAATGGGCAGCTTGTCCGTATTCGGGTTCATTAAAGGCTTTCAGCCCATTGCAGGGTACAGTTACGGGGCGAAGAAGTTTGACCGTCTGCGTGAAGCAATCAAGACTTCCATCCTATGGTCTACGGCTTTCTGTGTGATTTTCGGTGTGATACTGGCTCTGTTCCCTACAGCTATCGTCTCCCAATTCACAAAGGGCGATGCCGAGATGATTCGCATTGGGGCAGCATCTTTGAGGGCAAACGGCATTTCCATTATGCTCTTTGGATTTTATACGGTGTATTCTTCCCTGTTTCTTGCTTTGGGAAAGGGCAGAGAGGGCTTTATCCTCGGAGCTTGCAGGCAGGGGATTTGCTTTATCCCCGTTATCCTGCTTCTTCCGATTATCTGGGGGCTAAATGGAATTATGTACGCCCAGCCGATTGCCGATGTGCTTTCCGCAGTCATAACGGTATTCATGGCGATACCGCTCCACAAAAAACTGAATGAAATGCAGAAACAAACTTCCTCAATAAGCACGAAAGACAGCGACTAAATATTTATCTTTCTGACAAACAGAGCCGATGAGCTGTGAGGTTTCCCACAAGTTCATCGGCTCTGCGTCTGTGCGTCTGGCTCTCTAATGGCTTTACTTGGATATCTAATTTCCATGAATGAAATGAAAGTCACAACAATTAGCACCTCCCCCTATTGTTCCCATGCGTTCAAATCTAATCTTAGGCTCATATCCCGAAAAAGCAGTTATATCACTTTGGCAGAAAACCGTACAAAGTTCTGGGCAGGAATATTTCTCACACATATCTTTGTAAAGGCAACGGACTATATCAAAATGGATTTCTCTATTATCATGTCTTTTCCATTCTACCGTAAACCCCTCTGTTGGATACTTTTTGCTCATATGCGATTTGGCAAACATTTTAAATAAACCATATGTAAATGGCATTTTTGTAAGTTTAGCATTTTCTTCCGCTAAGTTGCGTGCATTGTGCTGTATTTCCTTATGGGCAATCATAAATGCTTGTTCTTTGGTAAAACCCTGTTCAATAAGGGTTAAATATATACCCATGATTGGCAACAATCTTTTGAAAATATGCTGATTTATTTCGTTATTCTCGGATTTTGCTTCTCTATCGCTTAAATTCGTATATTTTTCACACATTAAAATATAAAGCTGTTTGCCTTGTTCATTTCCATATTCCTCAGTTAAATCATCGTATAGAAAACTGAAATCTGTTTCTTTATAGTCCAAATATTACAACTACTAAGCTGTCTGGATAAAACCTCGGATTCTTCCAACTGGCAGCTTAAAATCCATACCCCATATATCCACGACTTAAAAAGACAGTTGGAGTTATACCCAGAATGCAAACTTTCTGTCGAGGAAATGGCACAAAACGCTTTTCTAAGCAAATACCACTTTATCAGAAGCTTCAAGGCAGAGGTAGGGCTTACACCGCACCAGTTCCAAATCCAGAACCGCATCCGCAAAGCGCAACGCCTAATCCACGAAGCCGATACAATAACCGAAGTAGCTTTGACCACGGGTTTTTGCGACCAAAGCCACTTCATAAAGCAGTTTGAAAAACAGGTAGGCTTGCCGCCTTTAACTTATAAATATTCTTCTGGAATTATCCCCCAAAATACCCCTATACCCTCTGGAGCACTTGTGCTATTCGGCGATACGAAAGAGAGATAACCAGACAGACCGATTAGCAGAGGGCGAGCATAAACTTTGCGAACAAGTAAAGCCCATCATCCCCTGCAATCACTTCATGCGGTACGCCTATGGGAAATATGGATATTATGCCCGTTTCATAAGGCAATTCCACACCGTCATTAACGCACACACCTGTGCCAGAGATTACTTCATGCGTTTCCAGTTGTTTCTCGTGGATATGGTTGCCAATCTTTTTATTAGGGGCTATCCTCACAAGATGGTAACTAAATTCTCCGTCTGTCCTTTCGGATGTGATAATGTGCTTCAGCTCCACACCCGGGGAAGTAGGATGCTTCGACCACGGGATAGCATCAAATGTAATTGTGGCATCTGGTAACAGCAGCTTTCCTCCCTCATTGAATTTTTCAAACAGATTTTTGTAATCCATTTTCAACACTTCCTTTCAATTTTTTGACAATTCTCTTGCCTGCTTACATCATACCAACAGGCTTATTATTTGAATTGTAAAAAATTGCGGAATACAAAACAGAGCCGATGTATTGCGATTTCAAACTATCTCACAAATTCATCGGCTCTGCATCTGTGTGTCTGGCTCTCTGATGACTGTTATTTTTAAATTTTTCGCTTCAATCAATGTTTCCTGCTTGCATTTCGGGCAGTACAACGGATAATTTATCAATACCGTATCTTCCCTAATCCTGTCACGGGTCTTATTAGAACAAATCGGGCAGCGAACCCAATCTTTTGCTATCATCAGAACATTACCTCCCTCTGTGCTTTGCTTTTTTCTTTTCCTGCCGCAGAGCGAATTGCCGCTCTTTCTCTGCTTCTTTCTGTTCTCTGGACTTAACTCTACGATCCAATTTTCCCTGTTCATGTTGGAGTTTTAAGGCTTGCTGGGCTTTTGTGCCAATACCCTTGTTTTCCAACTGGCTGTTGATTTCCCTCTGTATACGCTTGGGATTGATTTTTCGTTCTTCGATTTTTTCTGTTTTAACTGGCGGGCTGAATTTCAGCTTATGCCAGTTATTGAGCAGAAAATCATACACTTCATAATCTTTCGGCTCTGCGCCGAACGTAATCTTGCAGACCTCATATTTGTCGCCGTCTATTCGCTCAAACAATCCTATCCAAAAGGGATTTTCAAACAGAATTGTCAAGCTGCTTTTCATTGCCATACCATCAACTCCCCCTAAACTGGCTTTCAAATTTATCAAGCCATTCTAACAGGGATTGGTATAATAAACGCTGCTGTTCAAAAATCGCTTTCCCACCCAATGGAATATCTGGATAGCTGGCGGCATATTCATCAATGGATTTTGCTGAAGCCGTAAAATTGTCCCACAGCTTCTTTATCAAATCCAGTGCTTTTTCCCTTTCCATTTTGTTTAAGTTTGTAATGACAACATTGAAGTCAAACAGCAATGGGACTTTCTGGCTTGCGTAAGTTTCCATAAGCTGCCCAAAATACGCCCTCCCTTTATCTGTGATGGAATACACTGCTTTATCAGCAAACTTATCCCCTTTCACAATACTGCTCTCTAAATAGCTCTGCTCATTCATTTGAAGCACTTTCCGATAAATGGACGGGACGCTAATCTTTGTCCATCTTGAAAGATGATGGTATTCCACATCTTTCTGGATGTCGTATGCGCTCTGCGGTTTCTCCATAACAATTCCGAGAATTACCAAATCTATGGATGACATATTCTCACCTCCATTTTTGCTATCATCAATATTACTATTATTAATAGTAAAAATCAAGGGGCTATCACAATTTTTTAGAATATTCTGTTCAGTTATATAACTTCTTACAACAGGAAATTAAACCTCTTATTACATGAGCTTTCACATCGTTTAAGTAGAACTTTCATCTCTGTACAATAGAAGTACCCAATATTAAATACAGGTGGTGAAAATATGACCAGTCATGATTTTATTTTCTGGAATTAGGGCAGGCAATTCAAAACGCCCGTGAGAAACAGAGGATTACAAGAGAGGAATTAGCCGAAGAACTTGGCATTTCCGCAAGACATTTGCAGTCCATTGAAAAAGAGGGGCAATATCCCAGCTTTCCACTGTTCATTCAGCTTGTGACTATGTTCCACATATCCGTTGACCAATACATACATCCAGAATCTCCGGCAGAAAAATCAACGTTACGCCAACAATTGGATGCACTTTTTGACACGTTTGGTGATTTGGAGCTGACCATCATAGCAGGGATGGCACAGGGGATATGTAAGGCAAAAGAGCCAGAGGAATAACCTCTGGTTTTCTCTTGCCACATTTCAATAAACTTACTAAACCTTTAAAATTCATTTTCATGAGCTATTCCTCCTATCTCAATATGATTAAAAAATCAAATATTTAGCAAGTTATTAACCAGAATCTTTAGCAATCCCCTTTAAGATATTTTTCTATTTCCCGATCAAACTCCGAAATATACTCTTTATCCTGTTTTACTCGAAATATCTCATATTCCTGCTCTGCTTTTTTCATAGCGGTTTCATGTGATATTTACCCTTTTCCATCCAACACTTCTCGCCGATTATTTATCAAAAACTGATTTGTCTGCTCCACCCAATCTTGCATACTCATTAAAATCTCATCTTCTGCCATCAGTTCAGCATAATCAATGAACATGGTTACCAGTCTATTTAAACGGGACAATTCCTTTTCATTTAAATAATTTTTGGCAATACCTATATCCCGCTTTAGCACTTTTCCATCTGATGCATCCTTCCATGTTGTCAACCCCATAGCTGGCTTTTCTGAGTCCGCACGCTCATATATTAATTCAGCCGCTGTCTTTCCAGTAACTGCAAAATGAAGTTTATTCTGAACAAAGGCATAAAAATTCTTTGTAATTTCACTGTTTTTATCATAATCATAGCTACATTGTTCAAATATATCCGTGATTTTCTGATAGGCTCTACGCTCACTTGCCCTAATTTCCCGGATGCGTTCTAATAATTCATCAAAATAATCTTTTCCAAAGGGTTTTCCATTTTTTAACATATCATCATTTAACACAAACCCCTTAATAATATACTCTTTTAATGTTTTCGTTGCCCACTGTCGAAATCTAGTGGCCTTTTTTGAATTTACACGATATCCTACAGCAATAATCGCATCTAAATTAAAACATTTTACTTTTCGGCTAACATTTCTTCCACCTTCATTTTGAACTACCGAGAAAAACTCGGCAGTTGCCTCTGCATCCAACTCTTCTTCTTTATAAATATTTTTCAAATGCAATGAAATATTATCTGCTGTGCAATCAAATAATTCTGCCATTGCTCTTTGCGTCATCCAAAATGTCTCTTCTTTAAAAATGACAT
Organism: Clostridia bacterium; assembly: GCA_910575725.1. Classification (GTDB taxonomy): domain Bacteria; phylum Bacillota; class Clostridia; order Lachnospirales; family Lachnospiraceae; genus Laedolimicola. The sequence goes on from CAJTFE010000012.1 coordinate 26,317, forward strand.
TCACATAAACATTTGTATCCTCTAACTGATATAATATAATCTCATGCTCCTGCATAGATACCCACCTCTTCAAATTATAACATATTCTTCCATAAAAATAATAGCTCTTATCCATACGGTGTTATATAGTCCATTACACGAATCCAGGTCACAAACCCCACCCGTCCGCCTAGTGTTATTTCGTCCATAATCCCCCATCTTGTCCACAAAATACGGTACAATCAGCACCAAATAACACTAAATAATGCGGTTTTCACCCTATACCCAAATTAGGAGACAAAATACTCCACTACATTCTCCGGGAACATCTCCTTGAATTCTCCATAGAGCTGTGCTGCCAACGTCTTGTTGTGGGCTATGACAAGGGTTGGCTTCTGTAATTCCTGAATGACATTCGCCATCGTAAACGTCTTGCCGGAACCCGTAACCCCTAGTAAAGTCTGGAATCGACTGCCCTCCTTGAAGCCTTTGACCAACTCGGCAACGGCCTGCGGGCTTGTAGGGAGCTTGTAATTTAAGCTCCGGCATAGGAAAACCGTATTTTTGAAACGAAACAACACTGAATACCACCAGCCAAAGGGCATAATGGTACTACTGGCACAAAAATCAATTACAAGGGAAATGTAACGCAATATATGGAATCAGTCAATGAAAAGAAACTAAATATAGTGAAGGATATAAAGATATGCCTAAAATAAATTCCTTTTGCTTTCTCGTCAATATTCCATTTTCTTTATGAAATCTTCAAAAATATCTTTTATGCTATTGATAGAATCAAATGAAAGGACATGATGATTATGGATATGATTCTGAAAACAACAAACCTCTGTAAAAGCTTCAAAGGGCAGACAGCAGTAAACAATGTCTCTCTGAACATTCAGAAAAATTCCGTCTACGGATTGCTGGGACCAAATGGAGCAGGCAAATCTACCATTCTTAAAATGCTCACTGGTATTTTGCGCCCTACATCGGGAGAAATTGAGTTTGACGGTCACGCATGGAACCGCAGCGATTTGCAATCTATTGGCGCATTGATTGAAATGCCGCCCCTATACGAAAATCTGACTGCATACGAAAATCTGAAAGTGCGAACCCTTGCGCTCGGACTTCCCGATACCCGCATTGAGGAAGTCTTGCGGATTGTTGACCTTACAGACACCCGAAAAAAGAAAGCGGGACATTTTTCTTTGGGAATGAAACAGCGGCTTGGCATTGCGCTTGCGCTGTTAGCATCACCTAAATTGTTGATTTTAGATGAACCGACAAACGGGTTAGACCCTATTGGTATTCAAGAGTTACGGGAACTTATCTGTTCTTTCCCGGCGCATGGAATTACAGTAATTTTATCCAGCCATATTTTATCCGAAGTAGAACAGATTGCGGAACACATTGGAATTATTTCTGCCGGGAAGCTGGGCTATGAAAGCAAAATAAACAAAGGCACAAGTTTAGAAGAAATTTTTATGCGTGTTGTAGCTGCTAATAACGAAAGGTGGAAAAAATAATGTTTTATCTTATACATTCTGAATTATTAAAAATGCGTCATACGTTTGCATTTAAGCTATTTGTTGCGGCTCCTATCGTTACTTTGAGCTTAGGATACATCTTGAGCGGAAAATTTGTTCAGCTTACAGCCTATAATTGGTGGTATATTTTGATACTGCCGATTACGATTGCTATTTGGTGTGCCAGCTTTATCAGTTGTGAAAAACGCACACAGTATCAGAATATTCTCTGCTTATCTGTTGACAGGAAGAAAATCTGGATTGGCAAGCTGTTTGCGGCTGCCTTGCTGCTTTTATTAACCAATTTTGTAATGTGGGGCGGCTGTACGCTCTTTGGTGTTTTTACCGTAATGAACATTGACCCGCTTAATGGGTTTTTCGGCTGTATGTTATTGTTTCTTGTTTACCTTTGGCAGCTTCCGCTTATTATGTGGCTTGCGAAAAAAACAAATTATCTGACCGCTGTACTAATTTCCTTTAGCTGCAGCATTTTATCCACGCTTGGAGCAGAAAGCGATTTGTTTTATCTCAATCCATTTGCCATTCCAGCACGCATTGTATGCCCCTTTTTCAAAATGCATCCTAACGGTATTCCTATTGAAAATGGTTCCTTTCTGCTGAATACTGGAACGGTCATTCCTGCCGCTTTGTTTAGCTTGATTTTGGCGGTATTGTGTTTTTTGCTTACAGCATGGCTTTTCAGTAAAGGAGACAGAACACATGATTGAGTTATACCATTATCTAAAAAGCGATTTTTACAAGCTGCGCAATTCTTCGTTCTTTTGGGTACATGTTTTATTCCCATTTCTGGGAGCAGCACTTGTTTTACTGTATGCGGCATTTGCGGCTGTAAACGATATAAACAAAACTGCGGTATTCTTTCAGCTTTTCGCAATCGCATATCCTTTTGTTATTAGTATCGTTTGTGAGATTATCGCAGGACAGGAAAACCGGGCTGGGCATTATCAGAATATTTTAGTGCTGCGTTCCAAAACGAAAGTTATTTTGTCTAAATTCCTGTTACTGATTGCCACCGGATTGCTTGCAGTATTATTGGGCATATTTCTATTTACTTTGTTGCTTCCGGCAACAGGAACAAAGCTGCTTTTGCCCATATCATCCCTTGTATTACCGGCTCTGACCTTGTGGAGCAGTAATATACTGCTATATGCGCTTTCCATTATCTTGGCATTTCGGTTTGGAAGAACGATCTGCATAGGAACGGGAGCTATTGGCAGTTTATTAGCTGCGTTGCTCCAAACAGGCCTAGGTACAGGCTTGTGGTTTGTGCTGCCATATGGCTTTGGAATACGTCTTAGTAATTTTGCGCTTCAATTTGCCTTGCAGGATTTACCTGCTGTTAGTGCAGAACTTAAATTTGGGATAAGCATGTGTGCGGGCATGACAGTTTTGTTTATTGTAATTTTGCTCGTGTGGTTTTTGCGGTACGAGGGAAAGTGTACAAATGAGTGATGAGATGATATTATATGGGTTGTTTGGGAAATGTGATATGGTTCCTGTGCGGAGGATTATGGCAGGGCTTGGCATGGACAATATCGGGCATTTTTTGGTGCATAACCATTATTGGAATACCGATTGGGCGGCAATGTTTCAAATTTACTGCTCTTAGTAAATGAAGCCTGACAGGAGGGATTGATATGGCAAATATATTAGTTGTTGATGATGAAAACCCAATGCTGCAATTGATAAAGCGCATTCTCGAAAAAGACGCCCATACCGTAACACTTCAAGCAAATGCAAAAGCCGTTCTTGATTTGGATTTCAGACGATATGATTTGATTTTGCTGGATATTATGATGCCGGATATGGACGGTTTTGAATTATGCGATCAAATCCGTTCCCTTGTGGACTGCCCTATTATTTTCTTGACTGCAAAAACACAGGAAAGCGATATTGTTCGTGGTTTGGGAATTGGCGGCGACGATTACATCACAAAGCCTTTTGGTACAAATGAATTGCTTGCCCGTGTAAATGCGCATTTACGCAGAGATACCAGAGAAAAGAAATATGCCATATCCATTTCGGGCATTATCTTTCACATCAACGCAAAGGAAACGGAAGTTAATGGGAATAAACTCCCTCTAACCAAAAGTGAGTATGAAATATGTGAATACTTGGCTTTGCACCGGGGACAGGTTTTTTCAAAGGAGCAGATTTATGAAGCTGTTTTTGGTTTTGAGGGAGAAAGTGACGATAGTGTGATAGCCACTCATGTAAAAAATATTCGCAGTAAGTTAGCGGCTGTCAAATTATCCCCTATTGAAACGGTTTGGGGGGTGGGTTATAAATGGGAGTAAAAAAACTGCGTTCTATCTTCATGCGGTATATATTCACTGTTGCCGGAGGTATCCTTTTCATTATTGCCGTTAATGTTGGTCTATATATGCTCTGTATAAATACAGAAGTCATTATTCCTGCCATGAATATTGAGGATAGGATTGCTGACGCAGCAGAAAAAATACAGGCAGATAAATTATTTGATACAGCCGACATTCCCAGCTTTTGCGATTATGGCGTTTATTCTCCCACAGGTGCGTTCCGGTACGGTTCTTTATCAGAAGATACCGCCGACACCTTTTGGGAAAAAGCTGCCACAAACGGAAAGAATATAATTCACCCATACCGTGTTCGGATTGTTGACCGTGGGGACGAAGTCATTCTTTTGCGTTACCGTTTGACTTCACAATTCAGCAATCCAGTGCTTCGGCGGATATGCCCCACATCCGACTTTTGCCTTGTCGGGCTGATAATAATTGAGACTATCGTTTTGCTGCTCCTTGTTTCTCATTGGTTTGGGAAATATACGGGCAGGAAAATTGAGAAACTGCTTATTGTAACCCAGAAAATTGAGAAGCAGGATTTGGATTTTAAGATTGAAAGCAGTGGCATATTTGAAGTAGACCGCGCTTTATCCGCATTAGAACACTTGAAACAGGCACTAAAAAATTCACTTGCCGAACAATGGCAAGCCGATAAATTACGGCAGGAACAGATTTCAGCTTTGGCACATGATTTGAAAACACCATTGACTATTATCCGTGGAAATACGGAGCTGCTGTATGATACGATACTTGCCGATAATCAGAAAGAATGTGCGGACTATATTGAGGGCAGCGTTGTTCAAATGCAGGATTATGTTGAAACGCTGATTGACATGACAAAAGCAAAAGAGAATTTTTCTTTTCGCCGTGAAAATGTAAAATTATCTTTCTTATTGCAGGAAATTCATACACAGGCAAAAGGTTTGTGTGCTGTAAAAAATATTCATTTGGAATGGAGGGAGAATGTTGATCGGGAATATATCTTTGCAGACAGTGAACAACTGATAAGAGGTTTTGCAAATGTTCTTTCAAATGCAATAGAATATACGCCGGCAGGAAAAACTGTTTTCTTTGAAGTGTATGAAAAAGATAATTCAATCCTATGTTCTATCACTGATATGGGAAGCGGTTTTTCTCCCGAAGCGTTAAAACATGCGGCCGAACTTTTTTTTATGGGCGAACAAAGCAGACATTCCAAATCACATTATGGAATAGGTCTTTATGTAGCAGACTCCATAATAGCCCAACATGGCGGACAGCTTATTTTAAGCAACTCTGAAAAGACTGGCGGCGCACAGGTTATAATCAAAATTCCATATTGATCTTTTGGGCGGCTTTCGAGCCGTCCTTTTTTCAAATCTTTATAAAATCCACAAAATTAGCAGTTAACATATTAATAAACAATAGAAATACAACCTGCCACATGACGGCAATAGAAAAATGTCAAGCAGCCGTATTCCCACCACATTTTCTGGTTTAAACAGAAAGGCAAATAAAAAGATAATGGTCTCGTGATTACTAAAAAGCTTTCAGCCCTTCCACAATCCCCTTCGCAAGTTCTCCGGCAAGCTTCTCCTGATATTCTTCCGACATCAGCTGATTCCTTTCATTATAATTGGAAAGATAACCTATTTCTACCAACACAGCAGGAACTGTTGTATTCTTCAGGATATAATAATTGGCAGGTTTTATATTCCTTGAAACAATATTTCTGCCCTCTTCTATTGTTTCCATAATCTTTTCAGCATAATGTTTCCCTTCCTCCCCACTCTTACAGTAATAACATTCCAAACCATATATCGAACTGTCTTTTTCATAATAATTGCAGTGAATACTTATAAAAAGATCTGCCTTTTCCCTATTTGCAATCTGTACCCGTTCTTCAAGTTTCATAAAAATATCTTTATCCCTGGTAAGACCCACCTGGATTCCCTGATCCTCCAACAGTTCCTTTAATTTCAGGACAACAGCAAGGTTGATCTCCTTCTCTGTTGCCGCCTGTTCCACTGTTCCCCCATCTTCCCCGCCGTGTCCGGCATCCAGGACAACCATATGATTTTCTTCCCCCAAAAGGTCTGCGTCCAATTCATCTTCCTCTGCACCGGATATTGTTTCCCGAATAGCATCCGCCTTTTGGGTGCTGCTCTCATTCTCATTCCTGCGGAAAAAATCCCGGATATACAAACAGCCGCAGATCATTAGCAGAATCATAACTGCCAGGACAGCCGCCATAATTCCCCGGACGGTATAGGCTATGACCTTACGCCTCCTTCTGGCAATCTTCTTGCTTCTTTTTCTTTGATTCTCTGTCTTCCAGGCTGGCTGTCTTCTCTTTTGCACCATACTTGCTCCTACATTCTGTTCCTTTGGGATATTGACAATATACCAGCTGCAAAAAACTGCCCTCTCCTGACAAGGGTTTTCTCCTTATCAAAAGAGGGCAGGCAATGGCTCAGGCCACTTTTACAATACAAATCTGGGTTGCTTTCAGTCCGCTGCCGGAAGAACTTCCCCATACCCGAATGAACTGTCCGGATGCCAGATCTGCCGCTGCTGCCTCTGACATTTCAGATCTGGCCCCTCCATCTTAGATCGTTTGTATAGCAAACAGGGTATTTTCATCGTATGTAACCGCAATCTTGTTAAACTCAGAATCATCCCCGCTTCCGGGAACCGCTATGATATCACCGCCATTATCCGACTTTGCTGTAATGGCCTCTACCACGGTAAGCTGCCCATCCTTCAGCTCTTTGATATCCCCTTCCAGATTGGGATTACTGTCCACCCATTCTGCAGATGTGCCAGACGTACCTTGGCTTTGTGCTTCCGGTGATTCCGGTTCATTCCCGGTGCCGGTTCCTTCTGCATCCGCTTCCGGTTCCGGAGCAGAAACATCGTCCTCTGTATCATCCTCCGGGATCGGCTCGCCCTGAACCACCTGTGGTTCCTGGGTATCTGATGCCTCCGCCTTCTTTCCGCAGGCACATACCGCAAGGCTCAGGATGAACAGCACCCCTGTCAATAAGAGCATTTTTCCTGTTTTCTTTTTCATGTTGTTCTCCTCTCCTATAAAATTCAATCCACAGCTTATCCAGTATTTCTGCGGATTCTTGTCCATCCTATCAGAGCAGTCTCTAAAAGGTCTCTAAAACATCTTAATAAAGAATGAACTTCATTTATTATTGCTCCATTGACCGATTTTGAGAAGCCTTTCGCAAAAAAGAATCGGACACGTCACATGGTTTCGTATGTTTCTGCACACGGAAAGGCCGTCCATACCGGGCATATTGATATCCATCAGAATCAGATCCGGCTGCATCTGTGCTTTTTGAATCGCTTCCTTCCCGTTATAAGCGGTCAAAACATCATACGCTTCGGAAAAATAACTTCTCATCATATCCACAATTCCCTGCTCATCATCCACAATCAATAATTTCCTTTTCATACGTTCCACCTTCTACAGAGATTTTTTATTATATCACAGAAATCTCAAAGAATTCTCAACTGTCATAAAAAGGTACGGAAATCAATTTTCAAGGATACTGTGAGGAAGATTGAAAAGTTGTGGTTTTCCTTATTTCTTAAACGGGGAAATTTAGAAAATGCCTTTGACTTTACCCTTACGGTAACTTTCCAGTCCGTATGAAATACTCAGCCGCCTAAAAAAACTCCCTTTTCGGAAAAATGTCTCTACTGCTCATTTTCCAAGACCTGTATATAGAAATAATAGTGTGCTATACCACCATAACCGCTTTTTTTAGTATCCCATTCAGCAACGACTTCATAAATATATCCGCCTGGTTTCAACTCTATTTCATAGCTGTCTATATCTATATTTTCACTGCTTGCATCATGGTCGTTCCAATGCTTCTCGTTCCAGCACTGAATATTTAAAATTGAACTGGGGTTCTCTGAAAAATTCAAAGCAGCTGTTGTCTCTGAGGTTTCATATTTGAAAAGCAAACTTTCGCAATCCAGCGGATGCGGACTATCGGTTTGTGTTTCGGTAGAAGTTCCGTCACTATTTCTTTTCTGCCACACATAAGCCCCCAACAGCGTATCAAAAGCAGTTTCATCACTTATGACAGTTAATCTGGGCGGAGCCTCTAATATTATATTGGCATTTTCATCATTTAACAGTCTGTTTGCATATGCACTAAGTGCCTGGCATGGTTCGTATTTCGTCTTATAACCAACACCGTCAATCACAAAGAATGGGTTATATCCCATAACTTCTGTCTGTGTTCCGTCTGATAATTTCAGTGTAAAAATCACGCCTTGTCCGCTATACTCTGTATAGGAATTGTCTTCATTATAGATAACCACGTCATTCAAATATCCTGTTAATTCCTCAATTTCTTCAATTTGAATGGTTGTGTCCGGCGGAGTCAATCGTACTGTGGCTGACACTATTTCCGATGGTTCCAAATCTTTAAATGGCTTTTTCTCGCCAACAGCATAGGAAACAATAATGATAATTCCTATAAATAATATGCATGTTAATATAACTACCAGCGCCTTCTTTTTCATACCGCCTCTCCTCGTATCTTCATAATCTATATAGATGCTAAAGCAAAAACTTTCGTTATCATATTTATGCTTTCCGACTTTTCAATGGGTAAATAATCACGGAATCTTATTCCGATTAGTCCTCGATAAAATAGAATTGTTATATCGGCTTAATCCTTATAGTAGTTCAGCATATGCTCATAAATATTCCTGGTCTGTTCTTCATCTCCCCAGGATAAAGGGTCATCTGCATAGCACAGAGTCCAAAATGGCTCTATATTCTGGATATTTCCCGGAAGATTTTCCCACAAATTATACATTCGGCCTGCAAAATGCTTTATATCCGGACAATTAACATAAGCTGTTTTTAATTTACTCATTAAAATCCTTCCGAATTGTTCAAGATCAAGATTATTGTAGTCAATATGTGTTCTTATATAAATAATCGCTTTTTTCATGTCTGTTTCCCATTCCAAATAGAGCAGCTCATTATCCTCGGGGGTATTGAGAAATAATTCATCAAGCCGTTTATTATACTCATCTTCAGTTATCAATTCCTCATAAAGCAAAATCGCATAAACCAACAATTCCTCCATGATAACACCTCTCAATCCAATTTTCCCGCCATTCAGCTTCCAAGCGGCGAATTCCCACTCTCCTTTTCATGCCGCAAAAATGATAGATTTTAGTTTTTCCATATGTAGTTTCAAAAAGCCGATAGTATTCAAAACAAAAAGGCGCTCTCCGCCACGCAGTTCCCTGCGAGTATAAGAGCGCCGCTGTTGACGGTATAATGATGCAATTATAGCAGAAATTTGTCTGTCACGCAAGGGCGCTGCGACAGCCACGCCGCCAAATCTGCGCCCCTGTTACTGTTCACTCCGTGCCCGGTAACACGCCCCTTCTGCCCTTAAATTCCGATATGCACAATGGCTGCCCTCAAACACTGACATCCCCACAGCGCCCTGAAGATACGGCCCTTCGCAGTCTTCGTATTCCAGCAGCCTCTTCCCATCCACCAGAACCCACAGTACAGCCCCCCTGCACTGCACCTCAATGCAGTAACACTTCCCCGTTTCCCAGAAAAATTCCGTCTCTGCCAGTATCTGATACCCATTCTTATTCTTCAGAAGCCCCAGCTTCCCTTCCCCATAAAATCCTGCCGCATAGGATCGCACAGCTCCCTGCACCCGCACATTCAGCAAATGTTTCTCTCCGCACAAGGGTTTAAGCTCCGCCGAAAGGCAGTAATCTCCAAATGTATGGCTTCCCGTATAGGTTTCCGCAAAATCTGTTCCTGACACATGCAGCCATTCGTCTTCAAGCCAGGTACTGCCCTTCACACGGGTAAACTGAGTAACCTCCCGCTGAGTGCTGCTCCAGTGCTCACACCAGGATTCCAGACATTCCTGTCGGAAATCCATTTCATAATCAGGCTCACCACCATACTCCAGAATATCCAGGTAAGCCGTAAATAAACCGCCGCTTCCTTCTTCCTGAGCCGTAAACAACAGTCCGGCCTCACCCAGGCAGGCTCCTCGCTTAAAGGGAATCACAAACTCCAAATCCAGCCATGATTCCTTTTGACAGGGAATCTTTTTACCGGATAACAGCTCACCATCATTCAGATCCCACACATACAACTGTACATATCCTTGAATTCCACACGCCAGTACCTTTGCCCGCAGGTATTGGCCCGGATAGATTCTAGGCGAAAAAGAAGGCTCATAACGGTTGTCATACAAATCCTCCGCCCGGTAATAGGTCTTCTGATAAACATAGAGCTTCGCTCCTGCTCTCATTCCCTCTGCTTCCACCTTCAAAGAACGCCGGCCTGTGCAGGACATCTCCGAAGTATTGTAGATTCTGTATAAAGCTTCCTGCCGGCAGCCCTCCCCAGCAGTATATTCCCTGTCTCCGTTCTCATCCTCCTCTGCCTGCTCCAAACGCACCCGCATAGCATGTGTGGAACCAGGATATTCAAAATGACAGCTCTCCAAATGATTTTCCAGCAGCTCCTTCCAGCTTCCCGGCAGTTCCACACCAGCCAGCGCAAAGGCCTGTCTGGCCATGCAGGATGCCCCATAAGGAACATCCATGATATTGAGGCTTCCCATAGTCCCAGAGCAAATAAGGAGATCATTCACTGCTCTTTGCCATTTTTCGTAATCAATTCCGGATATTCCTGCGCGCACGCCCATAATCGACCCAAGGTTTCCAACATTGCAGTCCGTATCCCACCCACACATATTGCAGATGCATAAGGTTCTGGCAAAATCATCTCCGCCATAGAGAAGGGCCAGGATCATGACTGCTGCATTTGGAATAATGTGGCAGCTCCCCGGATACTTGTCATAGCCGAAATGCTCCTGAATAAAGGCCAGACACACCCTCCAGTCTCCCGTCTTATCCTTTTCCCAGAACTTGAGAACCTCCCTTACCATTTCCGCATACGCACAATCAGACGGAAGATAGGTGAGAGCCTTTTCAATCAGTTCCTCCATGGGCCATTCCTCAAAGGCAAGGCTGATGCAGACCGCCACAAAGACACCGCCCCAGATTCCATTGCCGTCATGGGTGACACTGGCTGCTTCCCTGGCCAGCTCTGCCGCCTGTCCGGGATTGCCGGGAGACACAAGCCCCCAGGGATCAATAAAAATCTGTCCCCCGATCTGCTCCGCCATCGTTTTTCCATTCTTTTGGATACTTCCGCTTAAAGGGGCGGGAATTCCCTGCCTGAGATTCAAGTATGCTGTATGTTCCGTAGATAAACCGTAACCGCCCCACCAGAAAAATCCATGCTCATAGGGCGCATAATTCAACAAGGCCTCCGCCACATCCTGCGCCGTAAGCTTCCTCCCCGGTTCCACCTGTTCCAAGGCCCTCACAAGAAAAACCGGCCCGTTGCTGTCATCATCCGCGGCAAAATTTCCGTAATCCACAGGATAATCCCACAGCTCCCCGTATTTTTTCTGAATCTCTTCGCTGCTCCAGCCCTCAACAGGCGCACCCATGCGGATACCGATAACCTTTCCCAGCCATCCTGCATAGATCCGCTCCAGGGTATTTTCATTTAACTGATACGTATTTTCGTCTTTTTTCAGACCTTTTACAGGAACTCCCACGTAAAACTCCTTTCCATAGATAACAGAAGCTATTTTACCCCTGCTTATGCTTTCTGGCTGCCGCCACCGAATAAAAGATCACGCCCAGAAGCACGCCCACATAGGGAATGATATTGATAAGCTCACTGGGGAGATCGTAGAGCAGGAATACGTTAGTTATTGCCTGAAACACGGAAAAAATCATGGACACAATCAACAGCAGTACATAATTGATTCCGGCAATTCCCTGGGCTGCAATTCCGATCCAGCCTCTGCCCGCCACCATATCCTTAGAAAATATAGACGCATACCCCATTGTCATATAAGCTCCGCCTATGGCCGCCGTCAGACCGGAGAGCAGCATGGACAGCAGCTTCATTCTGGTCACATGAATCCCAACCGAACGGGCCGCCTGCTCGTTGAGGCCACAGGCCTTCATCTGCATTCCAATGGGCGTCTTATAAATCATAATATACAGCAGAATCACCAGCACAACCGTCACATAGGTAAGAAGATAATGGCCGGAAATAATTTCCCCCAGAATGGGAATATCCTGAATCAGAGGAATATCCACCACAGGCAGAACCTTCGAGGACAGATTGGCGCTGGAGCCCTTGCTGTTGGTAAACTGGTAAAGCAGAAATACGGTAAAAGAAGAGGCAAATGTATTCAGAGCAATGCCTACCAGCAGAGGCTGGGCCCCTAAAGACATGGAAAACATATAAATCATCAGCGCCATCACCACCCCAGTCAGCAGAGCAATCAAAAGCCCCAGCACCGCGCTCTGGGTCCAATAACTCCCCAGCACGGCCATCAGACAGCTCATCAGCATAATACCTTCCACTGCAATATTCCCTACCCCCGTCAGAGCCGCCATGTAGGCACTGATCGAGGCCAGCACCAGCGGAACCGATACACGGATTACTACATAGAGAAAGTTTGCTGAAAAAAAAGCTTCCGCAAAATTATCCCAGCTCATCCTTCATGCCCTCCTTCAATAGTTTTCTCTCCCGGAAACGAACTAAAAATCTCTGGGAAGACACCAAAAGCACCAGAATTGCCTGTACGATGGATATAATCTCCACCGGCACATTGGTGGTTAGGGACACAACCTCTGCTCCCTTCTTCAGATACGCAATTCCAAAAGATGCAATCAAAATTCCCACAGGATGATTGTCAGCCAGTGTTGCCATAAGAATTCCATCCCAGCCAAGGCCCGGCAGATCTGTCCACTGAAACCGGTCATAGAGACTCAAAAGCTCTGTGGAAGTCCCAAGCCCGGCAATGGCGCCTGCAATGGCGTGTACCATCATATACATTGCAAATACACTGATTCCCGAATAATGGGCAAATCTGCTGTTGATTCCAGTGATTCGTATGGAATATCCAAGCCTTGTCTTATAGATCAGTACATAGACAAAGACCACCGTGAGAATCAGCAGAAGAAAGCTGACTGTAATACGTGTTCCTGGAAAAAGAATGTCCAGCTTTGCGCTGTCCGAAAAGACCTTAGAAGCCACAGCCGCAAATCCTTCGTCCCGGATCCCGGTCCTTTTCAGGAAAAACAGGCCCACACCCAGCATAATATTATTCAGCATCAAGGTAGACACAACCTCGTTGGTATTGTATCTGGCCTTTAAAAATCCCGTGATTCCCATCAAAAAGCTTCCCAGAAGACAGGATATCAGAATACACAGGAGGGGATGCACAAATCCGTTCCCTATCTGCTGGACTGCCGCCGCTGCGCAGGCCACTCCGCAGATATAATAGAGCCCCTCCACAAACAGGTTAAAAACGCCCATTTTAAATAACAGCGCCGCAGACAGCCCGGCAAAAGCCACTGGAATCATCATCTCAATGGTATTTCCAAAATACCGCAGCTTTTTCACCGGCGAAGTCAGAATTATGATAAAATTCTCCAGCGGGTGATCCGAAACAAGCGCCAGCACTACAAAGGTGATCCCAAGCGCAATCAGTGTGGAGATCAAAATTTTTACAATCTTAAATACAAACTCATTGGTTATGGATAACCGGCCCTTTAAGGATTTAAGCTTGTCCATGTTCCGCACCTCCCGCTCCCTCTTCCTGCCGTTTTACGCCCAGCATGTACAGGCCCAGTTCCTTTTCATCGAACTTGGCTGGATCCTCAAAGCAGCCGGCAATCTTTCCCTCATACATCACCAGAATCCGGTCAGACAGATTGATGACTTCGTTAATGTCTGCGCTCACCAGCAGGATTCCGGCTCCCTGATTGCGAAGCTCAATGAGTTGAATATGAATAAATTCCGCACTTCCGATATCAATTCCATGGACTGGCTGTTCGGCAATCAGGCATTTGGGATTCGCATGGTATTCCCTTGCCACTACCACCTTCTGAATGTTGCCGCCTGAAAGACTGTCGATCCGCTGCCTTGCATTTTTCGCCTTTACGGAAAATTTATCAATCAGCATTTCAGCCTCTTCCTGTATCCTTTTTATCTTTAAAAAGGGACCCTTGTTCAGATCCGGACGCTCATAAAAGGTAGAAATGGCATTGTCTGTAATGCTGGCCGCCCCTGCGGTCCCATCCTCCATCCGATCCTCCGGAATATAAGCCAGGCCGCTCTGCCGCTTATCATGAATGTTGAGATGGGTAATGTCTTTTCCATCCACCACGACGGTTCCGCTTCCATAATCAATCAGTCCGGTAATGCAGCGTATCAGCTCAGACTGGCCGTTGCCCTGCACCCCCGCAATGCCGAGAATCTCTCCGCTCTTCACTGAGAAAGACACTTTATCCAATACCGGCACTCCGTTCTGGGTCAGGCTCAGATCCTTTACCTCCAGAATCGTTTTCTGCTCCGGCACTTCCCTGCGCAGATGGCTGTAATCCGCCGCCACTTCTCTGCCCACAATCAGCCGGGCCATCTCCTCCAGAGAAATATCTTCTGCATTGTAAGTTCCCCTGCCTGATCCGTTCCGCATAATGGTGATTCGATCGCTGATCCGTTTGACCTCATTGAGCTTATGGGAAATAAAGAGGATTGTATGTCCGGTCTCCTTAAAATGCATCAGCTGCCGGAACAAAAGTTCCGTCTCCTGGGGAGTCAGCACGGAAGTAGGTTCATCCAGAATGATAACCTCCGCATTTCGATAGAGCGTTTTTAGGATCTCTACCTTCTGCTTTTCTCCCACGGACAGATCGGAAATTTTTTTCGTCACATCTATACCGAACTGATATTGGTCGGAAAGCTCCTGGGTCCGCTTTACGGCTGTCTTATGATCCGTAAAGATCTTCATTTTCTTTGGTTCATTTCCCAGAATAATACTGTCCGCTGCTGTATAGGAGGGGATCAGCATAAAATGCTGATGCACCATACCGATCCCCGCCTCAATGGCTTCCATGGATCCGGAAAACGTAACCTCTTTTCCTTTGTACCGCATGGTGCCGCTGGAAGCCTGCTCGATTCCAAAGATAATTTTCATTAAGGTAGACTTCCCCGCACCATTCTCACCTACAATAGAATGAATTTCGCCCTTCCGGAATGAAATATTGATATCCCGGTTGGCAACCACTCCGTTGCCATACACCTTATTGATCTGGCTTAATTCAAGGATATAATCTTCCACTCTTCCTTCTCCTTATTCCAGTTCCGTAATATTCCTCACAGTACACTTTACCTAAATCTATTTCCAGTCACTTAAAACATGTGCCTGTAAATCGATTTGTGCACTGTGAGGAATATTACTGTTTTATTTCGCCTGCTGTGCCTCGGATTTAATCTCCTGCCACTCTGTGGGATCTCCGTTCAGAACACTAAATACCTCAATCTCTCCATTGGTCACCCTCTCCAGCGCTTCCGCCACCTGATTTCGAACCTCCTCCGGTACAGTCTCAAGATAGTAATCATTTTCCACAAGCCCCACGCCGTTCTTTGCAATACCCAGATTCTCTACGGCGCCTCCGGAAAACTCTCCGGCAATGAGCTTGTCCACTGCGGTCTGCACGCCTACCTCTGCATTTTTCACAAATGAGGTAAGAATGGTCTTGGCATACTCCGGCTTGGAATCAATAAACTGCGCATACTGATCCTGATCTACGCCCAGCGCGTACACATTCTGCTCCGCACAGGCCTCGAAGACCCCGTTTCCCGCTCCGCCGGCAACCTGCCAGATTACATCAGCGCCGGAATTAATCATATTCAGGGTCATTTCCTTTGCCTTTGCTACATCCGTCCAGCTCTCCGGGTAACCGATAATTACCTGCACGCCCATATCATTGGCAACCTGGCAGTAACCGCCGATGAAATCGTCCATTGCATCGTTTTCCATACCCACGATTACGCCAATCACCTTATCATCGTTGGCCTGCTCCATATCGGATAAGGTTACAATACAGGAAAGCAGTCCGGCCACGTACCCAAGCTCCGCAGTGTCGTATTTTACTGCATATACATTGTCATAATCCAGGGGATTGCCGAAATCAAAATTAAAGAACAGCTGATCCGGATACTTTTCCGCCGCTTCGTACAGATAATACTCATAGGTATCATTTCCCGATACAATCAAATCATAGCCGGATTCGCATACGTCTGTCATAACGCTGGTCCACTTGCTGGTATCCTCTCCTGCCTCAATCAGGGTTGTCTCTACATTCTCGTATTCCTCCACAATCTGTCGTCCTCTGTCTACCAGATCCCAGTAGGACTGATCTCCGATATAAGGTACTACAAAAGCAATCTTATAGACCTTGTCCTCTCCTGCCTGCTCGTCCGACTTTCCTCCGCATCCGGCCAGGCTCAATACTGCCATTACCGCGGTTAAAAATAAAGCGATTTTTCTTCTCATAAGCTTTTCCTCTCTTCGACGTTTTTCTTGATTTTTTTATGTTCCCGTTCCATTCTGACACATGCCTCAAGGGCAGTCCGGATTTCATTCTGTTCGCCCCACATGGCCTCTTCCTTTCCATTCACATAGGCATCGATCTCTTCTGTCAGATCTACCTCATATTCATTTACTGTATTGAGAATGGATGCGGTCCGAATCCCTCTCAGACTTCCGATGGTGAAAAGAGCCGCAGTCTCCATATCTGCTCCGAGAATTCCCTTTTTCGACCAGTAATGGTCGATTTCCTCCTCCCTTTCTGTATAAAACGTGTCATGGCTTCGCACTTTTCCCACATAATAAGATACGCCGCAGGACTTTGCCGCCTCAATTACCTGAAATACCAGATCGGTATCCGGGATAGCCGGATAGATACTCTCCACATATGACTTGCTGGTTCCCTCGTCCCGGACTGCACCGTTGGCGATAATCAGATCTCCCAGATGGATCTCTTTCTGAAGGGCTCCGCAGCTTCCAATGCGGATCATAGTTTTTACGCCAATCTGTTTCAGTTCCTCGATTGCAATTCCCACGGAAGTGCCTCCCATGCCGGTCGACATGACTAGTACCTTTATTCCCTTGTAATACCCGGTTATACTCTTATATTCTCTGTTAAATGCAATTTCTTTCACCTGGGCAAGATACTTCTTTACCCTCTCCACACGTGCCGGATCCCCTGGAAGAATCGCATACTCTGCCGCGTCTTCCCTCCTGCATCTGATATGTGGCTGTACGTCCATTCCTGAACCTCCTGTTTCCTTACTTAATATCCTTTTCCCGAATAAGGGCTTCCCGATCCTCTATGAAGATCCTTCCCTTCTTTATGCTGATAATCCCCTTTTCTTTCAACAGCTTAATGACACGGCTGGCACTGCGCGGCGTAACCGCCATCTGAACCCCCAGCGTCTCTGTATGCAGCGGGATGCCGGAATTCTTATTCTTATCCCCGTTTTCTATCACATACTGGCAGACTCTCTGTTTCAATGGATACAGAATATTCTCCGCCATGTTTCTGCACATGTTATAGCTGGTATCACACATGGTCTGCATCATATATTCGTTAAAATTCCGGTCCATATGAATCCATTCCAGAAATACATCCCTGTCAATCTCCAGAACACTCACAGCCCCCTTGGCTTCCACGCCGCTGACATAAGGCGCCCGCCGGAATATTTCCAGCTCTCCGATATAATCTCCTTTTTCATAGGTGGTAATTGTGTAACGCTTTCCATGCTCCGATTCTACATAAATCCCCACGGTTCCTTTTATGATAATGTAAAAAGTATCTGAGATGCCTCCCTGTGACAGCCGGAATCTTCCCTGGCCGTAATGCCGGACCCGGACTTTTCTCAATATTTCATAAGGGCACTGTTTAAACATGGTATAGATGGTACAGTCCTTTTCAATCAGCTCTAAAAGTTCGTTCAAATCTCCTTTCATATAATTTCCTCATTTCCTGCGCAAGAATAAAATTTATAATTGCTATTATACCCATTCTTCTCTGAAAAATATAGGAAATATGTCTTGTACAAGCCTTCTTTCCGACGCTTTTTTGTCTATTTTTCACTTTTGAGAAGACATTTGTCTTTTCCCTCAGCAGGGAAGTAAACATTCAAACAGCCTTCCCTTGTACCACTCTCCCATGCTCCATCTCATACACCGTATCACACAAAACCTCGATATCCTCCTTATTATGGCTGGCAAGTATAATGGTCTTTCCTTCTTCCTTTAATCCCAAAAGAATATTCCGCACATCCTTTACCCCCTCATTATCAAGCCCGTTCATCGGCTCGTCCAAAATCAAAATATCCGGGTTTTCCATAATTGCCTGGGCAATCCCAAGCCTCTGCCTCATACCAAGGGAATATTTTCCAACCTTTTTGCGGCTGTCGGGATCTAAGCCCACCCGATCCATACTCTCCCTGATCTGCTCCCTGCCTATCAATTTACGGATGGATGCCAGATATTCCAGATTTTTGTATCCTGTATATCTGCTTAAGAATCCGGGATTTTCTATAATGATTCCCATATTGTCTGCAAAATCAATCTCTTTTCCAATCTCCTTTTCCCCAACAACCACTCTCCCGGATGTGGGTTTTAAATAACCAATCATGGTTTTGAACAAAACAGTCTTACCTGAACCATTCCTGCCTATAATCCCATAGATTTTTCCGCTTTCAAAACTGATATTAATACGATCAAGCGCAATGACATCGCCGAACCTTTTTGTTACATTCTCTACACGGATACATTCTGCCATAATTACATCCCTTCCTCAAACAAGATCTCTTTCTCTTTTCAAATATTCCCACCCGATCCAAAAACCGGCCGCCGGCAAAATGGCTTCCGCTGCGATAACCGGCCCCACTGGAAAGCCGCCTGCTTCGCATAAGCCGCTTTGCAGATACATGCCCCACATTCCATACATCACTTTGGAAACTGCATGAACCTGACAGCCGATGATAAACGTCACGCCTTCTAACAGGAACAACGCCCCCGGAGCAAAACGTCCCACCGGAAACAAATCCAGCAGCACAAACAACGCAGCCATACTGACACTGTGGAACAGCCACAGGATGGTGATTTTTGCAAACAGCTCTGCAGAAAGCACAACGATGCTCCCCACAGCAATGTCCCAGCTCAAAACAAGGACCAAGAACAGTACCGCTGTCTTTATACCGTATAAAAGCCCTTTTCCAAAACGCCTTTTCCACCAGCCCTTCACTGTTTTGCATCGATACAGGGACAGGACTTCCAGCTTCCTGTCCCTTTCTCCATAGAATCCCACTGCAAGCAGAAAGACGCCCATCGACAGAAGCCACCATCCAAACGGAATAAGCGGTATAGCGCCAAAATAATCAGAAGGCACGCCTGCAAACAGTCTGATAAACATACTTTCCGACACTATCCTTCCACCTCCGTCCCCGAGTCAAACTCAATGCTGTTTACAATCAGAAAGGATAACGCCGTCAAAACGACAATCATTGATAAAAACAAAGCTGCCGATTGCAGATAAGACAGCGTTCCGTCTATATAATTTCCCGGAATCGCCCTTGCCAGAAGGGAGGTTTCCATATGGCCGTCCATCATCTGTAAATATCCGGCCAAATGTACCCCCATCACAGCCGCCATTCCGGCATTTCTAGAAAACAGCAATGCAGAAGTATATAAAAGCACTCCCAAAAAAGCAAGATAAAGATAAAAAAATAGAAACGTGACTGCAAATGCCTGCGGAACTGACATCGTCTTCATCATTTCAAGCCATGGAAACGTAATATTATATTTGACCCCAATATGGTTTCCGGTATCAAGCGCCAGAGCGTATGCCGGACTGCTCCATATATCTCCTGCAAACCCCAAAAAACTGCTGGCAATGATACTAAATGCCGCCATGGCCCCAGCATAGAGAAACGCCTGCATTAAGATATAAAAAATCATTCCCATATTCCAGCGCTTTCTGCCGCACCGATACAAAAGCAGATAAAGATTCCCTTTTATAAACGGAGCGTCCGCCGCCGCCAAAAGCCACCCTAAGACTAAAAACAGCATATTCACATAATGCTGCTCAACCACACAAAAAGTTTCCAGTATGTTGACTGGTTCCCCTGTGTCAGCCGCATACCGCAGGAAGCCGGACATCCAATAGCCCATGACTGCAAAGCCCAAAAGATACCCCATGACGACCCTGCCGCTTCTCTGCTCTTGCTGAAGCATTCCCTTTACGATAACAGCAACGCTACCCATTCCGATACCTCCTCACAAGTCCCGCCATAATGAAGGCTGACACAATCAGGATATAAACACATTCCACGCCTGCGGCCAGGGGGTAACTGCCTACATCATCTCCCCTGAGAAGCCGGATAGGATTCAGCCATGGAATCCCATTCAGCCCAATCCACATAGATTCATACAGCACAAAGGGCGCAATCAAGGCAACATAGCGGTTCGGAGTCCATACTGCAAACAGCAGCCCCACAAGCGACCACACACATCCAAACAAAAAACCAAGAACGGTTTTCCCCACTGCAATGTACCAATCCCCGTATTGGATGATATAGGTAAGCATAATGGTCCCGTCCAGCAGTCCCTGATCCGAATCCTGCGGTACCCCCGGAACGCCAAGCGTATACGCCATGATACAGGCTGCTGCAATGGGAACTGCCAGCATAACGCCTCCGGACAGCGCAACGCTGCATATCCGGATTCTTCCAAAACGTACCGGACTCATCCTTGAAAAAATCATGCGGTAATACCCGCTCTGATATTCCTCACAGAAGCTTGCCGCATAAGCCAATACGGGAAAGACGGCCGCAAAAGGCCCGAAGCCCGAAGCACCGAACACATTGTACAAAATATAATAGCTGCTCCGTGTACGCTCCGGCGGCGTCCCATTCACTGCCGCTGCCAGCAAAAGCGCCGCCACCGCTGCCATCCCGGCAAAGAATCCCACATTCAGGAAACTTCTTTTCATATCCTTCCAAAAAAATCCGTTCATTTTATTCCACCTTTATCAGTTTTCCCGTCACGGCATCCAGGTAAATATTCCATGCCGCACCTTTGTCAGCCGCTTCCTGCCATGCTTTATCGCCGGCCTCCAGCGCTGTTTCCATTTCATTCAACGGGATGCAGACATGCCATGCCGGTGTCAGAATCAGTTCCGATTCCCAAAGCGTTGGATAATATACAAGCTCTGC
Organism: Clostridia bacterium; assembly: GCA_910575725.1. Lineage (GTDB taxonomy): Bacteria > Bacillota > Clostridia > Lachnospirales > Lachnospiraceae > Laedolimicola. Next base: position 47,334 of record CAJTFE010000012.1, read on the forward strand.
CTGTGTCAGCTTCGCCTTGGAATTTCCGCAGAGCGTATTAGTTTCCAAATATGTTTCCAAAATATCTGTTACCTGTGGAAATGTCAAAACATTCCCGGCTTTTGACCGCTCTGTAATTTTGCCGCAATAATTCTCCAAATTCATTGCCGCTATGCCATCCTCTGTAATCCATGCGGTTCCTCTTGGCTGAACCTCCCCAAGCACAATCTGGCCAAACTCCGACGCCACTCCAATCGTTTCGTAAGAAGGCGTAAATATCAGTTCATAAAATGCGGTTCCGTTAAGTTCATAATACAAAGTCCTGGAAATATGAATTTCTGTAATGTCCAATACCGCCAGCTTCTCCAGAAGAATATCTTTTGCCCTGGAAACGGAAAATTTTGCAGGAATGCTCTCACTGTCTTTGGCAGCATCAATTTCCGGCGCTTTTTTATAAATCGCATCACAATCCTTCTTTAACCCGTTATCCACATAGCTTACACATGTATTTCTTGCAAACGATGCCTCCTTCTGCCCATCCGATAAAATCATAAGAGAATCATCGCCGAAATTCAGCCATTCAACCGGCTTATCCTCTTCATCCATTTCACTTAACTCTTTTTCCGCCTGCGCAAGATATTCCTTTGTAAGGTCCTGCACATTTCCGCCTTCGCTGTCAAGCAGCTCCTTCAGCTTTTCCTCGTCCCAATCGTCCCGTTCCTGCAGAGTCAACGCCTGCACTGTCTGCGGCGCTGCTGGAACTTCTGCGCAAATCCAGATACCGTTTTCCTCCGTTCCGACCAGGCCCTCATACCTTTCGCCTTGCCCTGCACTCTTTGTATCTGCTGTATTTCTATATGTCTCCTCAGCTGCAATATTCTCCACCTCGTCTTCCAAAGAGCTTTTTGCATGGGAAACGCCGTTGTCTGCCGATGCTTCCGGCGCTTTCTGGCACCCCGTCAAAACACATATCCCTGTTACGCCTGCGATTAGTACTCTTAAAAATCTTTTTTTCATTTTCATACGCCTCCTGATAATTCCTCATATGGGTTATGGTTCGGATTATACACTTCTTTCCCTGCGTTTTTTTTGTTCCGGCGAAATTCTACCATATTTTTTCCGAAATCAACCGAAAAAATCTTTATCAAAAGGGGCTGTTGCAACAGCCCCCTTCCCGTGTTTTATAGGTTTTTCATATACAGCACAATCTCTGTTTCCATACGATTGTCTTTACAATGCATTTCCATATCGCCATGATATTTTTCTACGATCCGCCGGACGCTTGTGATCCCTACTCCATGCCCTGCAGACGACTTTTCTGACAGCCTGCGCATTTCGCATACGCCTTCGGGAATCCCAGTGCAGCTATTGATCATATACAGAAGCAAAACGCCGTTTTCCATCCGAATACTGAATTTCAAAAACCGTTCGTCTGTCTGAATAGATGCCGCTATGGCATTATCCAAAAGATTTCCGACAATTACATTGAAATCGAAAGAACGCAGATTCATCTTCTCCGGAAGCACAATATCCGTTTCCACTTTTTTCAATTCTTCTTTTGCCCTTTGCAGCTTGTAATTCAGCAGGCTGTCCAACGCCTCATTCCCTGTATAAATATGCTCGGACGGATTCTTCATAAACTCCTGCATGGAATCAAGATATTCTATCACTTTTTCAGGCTTTGAACCCCTTGCCAATCCCTCAAGCGCCAGCACATGGTTTTTCATATCGTGCCTTAATGCCCTGATACGGCTTTGGGACTCTTTCATAAGCTCAAACTGGTTCTGATAAGCAGCCGTCTGCTGTTTATAAATATCCTGTTCCCTTAGCTGTACGTAATTTTTAAGCAAAATATGATACAAATAAAAGACACACAGATTAAGTATCAAAACCGCCGCACACACCAATACCGCCGTCCATCTGCCAATACTTCCATACAGCATCCCGCAAAATACCGCCACGCTCAATACAGGAATTGCAGACAGCAAAAACATCTGTTTTTTGTCAAGGTTTTTTTCCCTGCTTTCCTTCGGATCGGGTATATGACAGATCACCACTGCGCAGATCAGCAGGAGCAGGGCAGAAACCGCGCCCTCCTGCATTCGAATCAGCTCTGAACCTGCAAAGGATACAGCCGCTCCGCTGCCCATGTCCAGGCAGAAATAGACCATAGCGATCCATATTTTTTTCTCCCATGGGCCGCGGTAAAAACAAGCTGCGCCAATAATCCCCGTCAAATTACATATTTCATAGAAAAGCGTCAAATGAAATACACCGTAGGCGGCTGTTGTCAACAGATAGTATCCTGCAAAAACGAGTTTCCACAAGAACCTGTTCTTACCTTCCGCAGGCAGAAAGGTATCCAAGACCTTTTTCAGCAGCGCCGTGCGCAAAATACCTACAATCAAAATGGCTGGTAACTCATATCCTATTTTATAACACATTGTACCCTTTTCTTCACTGTTCACTCACAGAGGGAGCAGCAGTCATTTTTCCCTTTAAATATTGTTTGATTTTTTCCCTGACTTCTTTCCTGTATGGTTTACTGACGCTTAGGACGTCGCCATTCAGCATTTTTATGCTTTCGTAGGAATACTCGCACACATATTCCTGATGGATCACATAGGACTGGTGAATCATCAGAAAGCCTGCCGGAAGCTGCTCCATGACATGCTTCAGCTTCCCATAGAATTCCTCCTGGCCATCCCTTTTTATCATCAAGACCTTTTTATCCATACTCATAAAATATAATATTTCCTTTACCGGAACACGAAAAATCCGGCTTCCCCTTCGATATTCGAAGCAGCTTTTTGCATACCTTTTTCTTTTCATGCTTCTTTCCAGCACTTCTTTCAGCCGGGCAGCGGAAATCGGCTTTACAAGAAATTCCAGCGGCTGTATTTTGAAAAGCTCCATGGCGTAACTCTGCTTTGAAGAAATATAGACGATATGGGTATCAAAATCCCCCATCTCGTCACGGATAAAAGCTCCTATTTCAATGCCGTTTTTTTGCAGCAATTCAATATCAAGAAAAAGGAGATCCAATTCAACCCCTTTTTTCAAATCACACTCCAGACTCTCTCCGCTATACCACACCTCAATTTCGAATTTTACTGAACTATCTGCTGAGAGCTTTTGAATCTGTTCCTCCAGCACGGAACACAAAATTTTATCGTCGTCACATATTCCGACTCTGTACATACGATCCCTGCTCCTTTAAACAATGTCGTTTTTATTGTACTTTACATAGAAAAAGGGTCTGCCGGGAAATATGACATCAGACTTTTCTGATATCATATCCCGACAGCCCCTTCCCACTCTCTATTCCTTTGTATTCATCAGCCGTTTCCGCTAAAGGCTTTGGCTCTTAATTCTTCACTGCGACAGCCTCAACCTCACAAAGCACACCCTTGGGAAGCTCCTTCACTGCCACGCAGCTTCTTGCTGGTCTGGATACGAAAAACTCCTCATATACCTGGTTGAACACCCCGAAGTCCGCCATATCCGCCAAAAAACAGGTTGTCTTGATCACCTGCTCATAGCCGATCCCGGCTGCTTTCAGAATCTCTCCCACATTCACGCAGCTCTGCCGCGCCTGTGCTTCAATGCCCTCGGGAATCTCTCCTGTCTCCGGGTTTACCGGAATCTGACCGGAAGAAAAAACAAATCCGTTTACTTCCATCCCCTGGGAATAGGGGCCTATTGCCGCCGGTGCTTTTGTAGTTGCTATTGCTTTCATGCTGCTCCTCCTTTTTATCTTTTAACCATATACCCTCAGTGTCCTCTTGTCCACTGGGGTATTGCAGTTTTTCAAATATTTACATACGTAAACCCTTACTCCTCCGGAGGGATCTCCTCATCCTCCGGCTCCGGCTGAACCTCGCCCTCTTCCTCTTCCATGCCGTCCGGCATCGTTCCGTCCACGGCATTCGGCTGCACGATTCCTCCAATCAGATTCCCCAGATGAAGGGGACAAGGAGGCGCCACCAGAGGCGAGCCGGACACATCGTTGTTTTCCGGCATCAAGGTAATCACCCGGTATTCATGGACGGGACAGGCGTCCGTTGCCAGTCCGCCGCTCTCCACACAAGCTTCCCCTGCCACATGAACATTGCAATACTCCGTAGGCGTGCTTCCCACCGCAAAGTATTCCGACTTCATCATACCGTCGCACAGCCCTGGGATTGGAAGCTTTCCGGAAGCTGCGCAGACGGTTGCACTGGTGACAGACTCCGGCTTGGGGAAATCCTTATTTTCCAGATTCTCGTGAATTCTGGACATCACATTCTTCCAGATCACCTTATGATAGCTCGTCTCTCCCTTGCCCAGCTTATGGTTATTGTCAAAACCGCCCCAGATGCCTGCCGTATAGTAAGGGGTATATCCTACAAACCACACATCGTTATTTTTTGAAGTTGTTCCCGTCTTTCCGGCAATCGTCATGCCGCTGAAGCGGACGGCTCCTCCCGTACCCTGTGTAACTACGTCCTTCATGGCGCTTGTGAGAAGCCATGCCGTACTGTCCTTTAACACCGTTCTGGTATAGGACTTCGTATTGTCAATCAGAACATTTTTGTCATGATCCAGAATTCTTGTATAGAATACAGGCTTTGTATAAACGCCGCCGTTGGCAATGGTAGCATAAGCCGCCGTCAGCTCCAGATTCGTCACACCTCTTGTCAGTCCGCCCAGGGCCATAGCCTGGGTATAGTCGTTGTTGCCATTGGCATCCAGTTCCTTCTGAAGCGTGGTGATTCCCATATTCTCCAGATACGTTATGCCAAGAGCCGGCGTAATATCCGTCAGGGTCTTTACCGCAAGAATATTCATAGACTGCTCAATACCCTTTCGAAGAGACGTCCACCCCTTGTAAGCCTCGCCGTTCCAGTTCCGCACGGGGCGTCCCCCTGTATAGCTGTAGGGCGCGTCAAACTGGGTGGTGGCAAGTGACATTCCGGCCGAATCCAGGGCCGGCGCATAGGTAGACACTACCTTAAAGGTAGACCCCGGCTGACGCACCGTGTCCACGGCCCGGTTCAGGCTTAAGCTGGCCTTCTTTTCTCCACGGCCGCCTACAATGCCCTTTACATATCCCGTAGCCTGATCCATCACAACCATAGACGCCTGGGGCTGTATGGTCATATCCGCCCGTTCGTATATCGTATCGCCCTCCTCCACCAGCGTGGCTTTGTAGGCGTCTATATAGCTCTGGGCCTCCTCTTCCGTATCAAAAAGCAGCTCAAAATTGGCAGACTCGTTCTTTTTAAAGTATGCCTCCATCATTTCCTTACTGTAATTCTTCTGTTCGCCGTCCGGCTTGACCACAGTCAGCGCATAGTCAAGGCCGATGCGGACATTGGCCGGATAATTTTCCGGATTGCCCATCTCCTCGTCCATAATCGCCTGGATCTCCGGATCCTGGGCCGTCTCAATGGTCAGACCGCCGCTGTATACAAGATTGTATGCCTGCTGGGGCGTATATCCCTTGACCTCCTGCAGATCATTGATCACCTGATCGATCACAGCATCTACATAGTAGGAGAACACCTCCGTATTGCTCTTGACCTCGTTGGTAATCTGAATCCGGGCGTACACATCATCCTCCATAGCCTCATCGTATTCGGCCTGGCTGATATATCCCTGCTTCAGCATATGATCCAGCACCAGATCCCTGCGCTCCTGGTTCTTCTCCTGATTGCTGATGGGATTGTAGCCTGTCGGGCTTTTGGTCGTTCCCGCAATCACCGCCGCCTCGGAGATGGTCAGATCCTTTACATCCTTATTAAAATAGCGGTTGGCTGCCGCCTGGATGCCAAGGGCATTCTGTCCCAGATTGATGGTATTCAGATATGCCTGCAGAATCTCCTCCTTGCTCATGCTCTTCTCAAGCTCCACTGCCAGGTACTGTTCTTGAAGCTTACGCTCCACCTTCTCCGCCGTGGTACTCTCGCTCATAAAATCAAAGACACTGTTCTTCAGCAGCTGCTGCGTAATGGTGCTGGCGCCCTCGGTACGCTTGAAGCCGCTGGCAATTCCCCGGACGCCGGCCCGGATAATGCCCTTCAAATCAATTCCGTTGTGCTCGTAAAACCGCTCGTCCTCGATGGCCACAAAGGCATCCTGCACATGCTGGGGCACATCCTCAATATCCACCCAGATACGGTTGGAACCCGCCTCCACCAGCTCTGTAATCTGGTTGCCGTTGGCATCCATCATAATCGACTTATAGCCTCTCGGAACAACATTGATGGTTTCCACAGGAGGCGCATTGTCAATTACACCCTTTACAATTCCCACTCCCGCACACAGGCCGGCCACTCCCGTTGCCAGTATGCAGATAAGAAATGCTTTTATAAATACAACACTTGCTTTTTTTCCGACTTTTGCAGTTTTGGAGTTCATAGACCTCTGTTTTTTGGAAGTCCCTCTTTTTCCGTAATTCATGCTTTAGCCTCCTCTACATCCAATCATTATAACAAATATTACAGTAGGAATAAAGCATAAAATAAAAATTCACATTTTCTTGCGTTTTTAATAAGGTTTCTTTATAATATTTCTAAGATACTTTTTATTTCTGTAACAGTTTTCGACAGTTTTTGCAGCGGATACCCGTTATAATACTCTCCAAAAGACGTTCAAAAAGGAGTGCATTATGCAAAAGGAATTTTTAATCGAGACCAGAGCTGTTGCAGACGAAAAAGGAAATCTGCTGAATCTGAAATATTACCTGATTGAGGAAGAACAGCCTTTGTCCGTTACCCCGCTCTATCGTATCTGCATCAAAAAGTCCGTTGCGGAGAAGCCCGGAGTAGAAGAAACGGAAAGCACGCCTCCTGTCTCCCACTCGGAAGCCTTTGCCAGGCAGATGCTGCGGCGGCTGATCACCAATGCCGTTACGCCTGTCTGCCTTCTGGAAATTGTAGACGATATGATGACAGGAGAGAGCGGACAGGCTTCTTAGGCAGATATAGGAAAGGAATCTTATGCCAGAATCATATCGCTTTACCTACATAGGCGGCACAGGAGAGATTACGGAAAAGAAGTCCCGTTTTATTGCCGCTGTAGAGCCTGTAAAATCAGAAGAAGAGGCCATGGTCTTTATCGAACGCATCCGCAGGCAGCACTGGGACGCCTCCCACAACTGTACTGCTTTCACCATCGGAAGCAGCCATCAGCTCACCCGGTGCAGCGACGACCGGGAGCCTGCCGGAACAGCCGGACGCCCTATGCTGGATGTCCTCTTAGGCGAAGATCTCCACGACACGGCCGTCGTAGTGACGCGCTATTTCGGCGGCACGCTATTGGGAACCGGCGGACTTGTCCGGGCCTATTCCGCAGCTGTCCGGGAAGGGCTGCGCCATGCTGTGATTCTGGATAAGAAGCCGGGTGTCCGGCTGACGATTCAGACAGATTATAACGGCCTGGGAAAGATCCAATATATTTTAAATCAGGACAAGCTTCCCCTCCTTCACTCGGAATATACGGATTCTGTTTTTCTGGAGGCCCTTGTTCCCGTCTCTTTTGTGGACGCTGTCACTTCTTCCATCACAGAAGCCACCAGCGGACAGGCTCTGCTGACTGCAGGCGATCCCTGCATGTATGCGCTCCTGGACGGGGAGGTACTTATGTTTGAGGAGGAAGCCTTATGAATATGCGCTCTATTTTCAGACGCAATCTGCTTTTGCTGGGTCTGCTGTCGGCAGGCTCTCTTTTCTTCTTTATTTTTTCCCTTGCAGCCTCCTATTACCGTTCCCATCCCGATTATCCCCCGTTTCTTCTGCGGATCAACGAGGTCTGTACGGTGAATCCCGGCGTGAATGCAGGTGAGGCCTATATCTATGAGGATTACATTGAACTGTACAACCCTTCCGACCAGGAAATCTCCCTTGAACACGTCTTCTTGTCCGATACCGAAGAAAACTACGGCCGTGCTCCCCTCCCGGACGATGTCATTCCTCCCGGCGGCTATTATGTAATCTATGCAGACAGCAAGGACAACTCGGTTCCCGAGGGCTTTCACAGCCTGCCCTTTCGTCTGTCCGAAAATGAAACCGTCACGCTCAGCTGCTGCATCGAGTCCGACAACGGTGAAAAAAATTATTTTCCCATAGACACCTTGTTCGTGCCTTCTCTGCCTCCCGGGATTGTGTATGCCAGAACAGAGGACGGAACAGGAGAACCTGCAAGAATGCGTCCCTCCCCCGGCTCTTCCAACCAGACAGCTTCCCGTCTTCTGGATTCTCCCGTTCTTTCTGCCAAGAGCGGTTTTTATCCGGCTCCCTTTACCCTAAAGCTCCAGTGCCCGGAGGGTCTCTCTGTCTATTATACCCTGGACGGAAGCATCCCTACGCCGGCGGATCACCTTTACAGTGAGCCTCTGACCTTTTCCGATCCCAGCAGCAGCGGCAATGTATTCTCTGCCCGGGACGACATTGCTTCACAAACAGACGGTTATCTTCCGCCTTCTGACCCCGTAGACAAAGCTCTGGTGGTAAGGGCTGCCGCATACGACGAGGAGGGCAATTACAGTCAGCCTGTCACAGCCGTCTATTTTCTTGATTTTGAGAAAAAAACAGGCTATGAAAATACGGCCATTGTCTCCCTTATTACCGACCCGGATAATCTCTTTGATGAGGAAACAGGCATCTATGTCCGGGGCAGCCGTTATGACCAGGGAATCGAAAATCTGGAAATCAGCCCCGATCTTTCCTGGAGCGAGCTGACGGATTATCTGAACTACTATCTGCGCGGAACCATTTCCGAGCGCCCGGCTCATATTACCTTTCTGGACAGCGCCCACAGTCTTCTTCTGGAGGAAGACTGCGGTATCCGTGTCCGGGGAAACCAGTCCCGAAGCTTTCCCCAGAAGAGTTTTACTCTCTTTGCCAGGAAACGCTATGGAAACAATACCTTTGCCCCTGTATTTTTTAATACCGGTATTTCTTACCCCGATCTGATCTTAAACAGCGGCAAAGATCTGAAAAAGGTATTTTTCTTTTCCCTCACAGAGGATCGGAGCGCCGCCGCTCAAAGGTACACGCCGTGCCAGGTTTTCTTAAACGGTGAATACTGGGGGATGTATTATCTGATGGAAAAATATTCCGGCGAATACCTGGAAGGGCATTACGGGGCGGAAAAAGAAAACATCGTCCTGATCAAAACCTCCTGGGAGGTTCAGGAAGGCAATTCCGATTTTATCTTCCAGTTCCGCTATCTCAAGGATTACCTTAAGCTGGACATGTCCAATCCGGAGGTTTATAACGGACTTCTGCAGCAGATGGATATGCAGAGCTTTATTGACTGGATGTGCGCCAATATCTATATTGCCAATACCGACTCAAAGCCTCTAGGCAATAATGTGTTTACCTGGAGAGCAGCCGTCCCCGGCTGGGCAAAGTACCAGGACGGCAGGTGGCGCTGGATGCTCTACGATCTGGATGACTCCCTGGGTGTGGGGATTGATTCCGAAGCCCCTTCCTACCTCATTGATTCCTTTGTGGAACACCCCGGCTATTCCCCCTGCGGCTTCCTGGATGACGATCCCATGCCTTCCTTGATGAAGAGCGGGGAGTTCCGCCGTCAGTTTGTATTGACCTTTATGGATATGGCAAATGAGAACTTCCGCCCCTCCCGTGTAACGGCCCTGCTGGACGAGCTGGAAGCCCAGTATGCAGAAGCTGCCTCCAAAAGCTATGAGCGCTGGAACACAGCTCCTATAGATACGCCTTTTGAACAGCAGGCAGAGGAGCTGCGGGTGTTTTTTGCCAACCGCTATGACGCCATCGTTCCCTGCCTTGCCCGGCATTTTTCCCTGGCCGGATCCCTGGTTCCCTTAACACTGTCTGCAGAGCAGCCGGAAGGAGGAACCGTGATTCTGAACACCATTACACCGGATCTTACTTCCGGAAGCTGGGCAGGAAATTACTATACAGATTATCCCCTGACCCTCACGGCTGTTCCCAAAAGAGGCTATACCTTTGCGGGCTGGGAGGTAAACGGCTGCGGCATCCTGTCTGATTCCACCGAAAAGCACCAGATTCAGATACAGCTAGAGGACGGCACAGAGGCTTCCGTAAAAGCCGTGTTTTCCAGGTAGGCTTCTTTTTCTATGCGTGTAAAGAAGAGGCTGCCGGGAAATATGACATCAGACTTTTCTGATATCATATTTCCCGGCAGCCTCTTCTCATTTTCTTATCTTATTTCTTAATCTGTCCGTAATAAGCGTTCTCTCCATGCTTACGCAGGAAGTGCTTATCCTGGATCACCTGAGGAGCCGGGGCTATGCCGGGCATCAGAAGCTCTGTACGGCAGGCCATCTTCGCAACCTCCTCAAGAACGACTGCATTGTGAACTGCGTTGTCTGCGTCCGTTCCCCAGGTAAAGGGGCCGTGGTTGGTGCAGAGCACGCCGGGAATGTGCATGGGATTCTTACCCTCAAAGGTTTCAATGATCACCAGGCCCGTATTCCTCTCATACTCACCGTTGATCTCCTCCGCCGTCAGGCTCCGGGCGCAGGGAATCTCCCCGTAAAAATAATCCGCATGGGTCGTTCCGTAGCAGGGGATGCTCCGTCCGGCCTGTGCCCAGGAAGTTGCCCATGGAGAATGGGTATGGACGATTCCTCCCACCTCTTTGAAGGCTTTGTAAAGCTCCAGATGGGTCGGCGTATCGGAGGAAGGATTGTAATCGCCTTCCACCTTATTGCCGTCCAGATCCATAACGACCATATCCTCCGGCTTCAGCTCGTCATAATCCACTCCGCTGGGCTTGATAACGAACAGCCCTCTTTCCCTGTCGATTCCGCTGACATTCCCCCAGGTATAGGTGATCAGCCCTCTTCTCGGAAGCTCCATGTTTGCTTCGTAAACCTGTTTTTTCAATGCTTCTAACATCTTTCTTTCTCCTTCCTTATTTTAAAGCATGTCTGACAAAAAGCAGCTTTCAAACATGCTCTGATAGATCCTATAGGAAACCCTTGTACATATCTCCGGTATAGACTACGAATTCTCTTTTTGATCCAGCAAAGTCCGCATGGACTTATTGGCAAAAGCCAGATCCTCTTTCCACTTTTCACTGCCCAGATACCAGAATTCGGTTACAAACTTCCGCACGCCCATCTCCCATGCCGTATCAATCATGGCAGGAAAATCCACCTGGCCGTCCCCGTACATCATATCACGGAATTTTCCGGGCTCTGTCTCCTTTAAATGCATGGAGGTAATGCGTCCGTTGCAGCTTCTCAGATCCTCCAGCACGTCGGTTCCGTAAGTAATGGCCGCATTGTTGATGTTGCCGCAGTCAGGGTACACATTCAGATAGGTGGAATTAATTTTCTCCACATAATTCATGGACTTTCTGCAGGTGTTCATAAATTCTGTCTCCATAGTCTCAAAGCCCATGAGAACGCCCGCCCTGGCTGCCATCCATGTGCACTTTCTTAAATTTTCCCCAAACCGGGCTATCGTTTCGGGGGTGGAGGGATCATAGTACACATCATAACCCGCAAGCTGGATGATGCGCACACCTAAGTCATCTGCAAGCTGAATGGCTTTTTCCATAATCTCCATTCCTCTTCTGCAGATGTCGGGATCACTGCTTCCGATTGGATACTTCCGGTGGCCGGACAAACACATGGTGCGAACGGGAATTCCCACCTCATACATGGTTTTCACAAGCTCCAGACGCTCCTCCTTTGTCCACTCCAGCCGTGCCAGCTTCTCGTCCGTCTCGTCGATGCTGATCTCCACAAAATCATAGCCCGCTTCCTTGGCCGCCTCAAGCTTTTCCTTCCAGGTCAATTCCTTCGGCATGGCCTTCTCGTACAATCCAATGGTGTAAGCTTTCATCTTTTCCTCCTATTCTAGGTCGCTGCGCGACAGCACTAAAGGGTAAAGCTGCTTCGACACACCGGTGATGAGAGGAACTTTTATTCGAAAAAGCACTCATAAAAGTTCCTCTCGTGCGCCTTTGCAGCTTTACCGTCCAGCAAAAATTATTTTTCAAATGCACCTGACATTTCTTAGCTGGACTATTCCAGTTCCGTAATATCCCTCCAAGTACACGGGTTTGAAATCAATTTCCAGCCGCAAAACATGCGTCTGTAAATTGATTTGTGCACTTTGAGGGATATTACTGATTCTAAGTCGCTGCGCGACAGCACGAAAGGGTAAAGCCGCTTCGGCACGCAGCTTCCGTACCCTTTTTACATACTCTCGATCTCATAGAATGCGATTTCATCGATTTCCCGGTTCGCAGACACAAGTCCCGTCTTTCTGCCCTTTGCATAGCAGCGCACATTGGCAGGCCCCACATCCTGGTCCAGTACCTCCATTACGTAATCGCTGCCGTTGTACGTGCAGGCCAGCAGATCGCGCGTTCCTTTTCTGTGACCGATAATGGCAGCGCCTTTTCCGTCAATCTCAGTGCCCCAGATCCCGTGAGCAAACTCGTAGGTTTCTTCAAAGGTCTTGATGCAGGTATATGCGCTGCCGCTCTTTTTATAAATCTTAACCGTATCTCCGTGGAAAGGCGTCATTACCAGCATCTCTTTCTCGCCGTCCCCGTCAAAATCTGCAAAAGTCATATCGCTGGCCGCGTCCTCTGTCAATGTCTCAACAGTCCAATCGCCGCCCCGCTCTGCCGGGGGAACGACTTTAAAAATTCCGTTGTCCGCTGCCACAGCCGCCCATACGCCGCCTGCCTCCTCTACCCGGCAGTAGCCATGGTTCTTCAAAAGCCCTTCCTTTAAGACGGTTATAGGAAGCTGATTCTCCTCATTCACCGTGCTTAAATCCTCCGGAAGCTCGCATACCCAGATCTTTCCCGGGCTGCTCCAGTCATCCTTATATTCATGGCCGGACTTTAATGCGCATGCAATCAGATAGTTTACGCCGCCGCTTGTGAGGATGTCAAAACGGTGTACAAAAGGCAGATCCACCAGGGTCTTGATCTCCCAGTCGTCCTTTCCTTTGGGGGAAGCGAGGATAATCTTTGCCTCCTTGGAATCATTGGGGGAATAGAACTTATGGGTCGCAAGAAATTCCCCGTCGCTTCCCGGAAGCTGCACCATGGTCATGGTTCCCCCGGGCCCCTCCCATACGGTTTCCTCCAGATTGCCGTCAAGGTCGAACAAAAGGCATTTGTTTACCTTTTCCGCCGCAACCAGCATATGCTCCTTACCCTGATAAGTCAAAGGGCAGATAGAATAGCATTTTTCCAGTTCGTGTGTTTTTATTTTATGAATCTTCATTTTCATACTCCTTATTCCTTATGATAACTGATGTACCAAAGTTCCTTTTTCCCGAAATTCCCGAACAAGGTCAGACGGCGCATCTGCATCTGTAATAATATTTGCAATCAGCTCCGGCGGACAGCTCACGAAGCTGCTCCTTTTCCCAAACTTTGTACAATCCGCCAGAATATAGGAACCCTTGCTCACCCGTTCAAACATCATCTGGTTCAGATTCACTTCATTGAGAAGCTCCGTGGTCATGCCTATGTCCGGACAGATACCTCCGCAGCCCATAAAGCTTTTTTTCGCAGTAACCTGCGCCAGATTGTTCATGGCAAAGTCCCCTACCATAGCTCCTTTCACATAACGCAGTTCTCCGCCAAGGAGAATAATTGTGGCGTGGGAAGGATTTTTTTCATTGATAATATTTCCGTTGTTCGTAATGATGGTTACGTTCCTGCTGGTGATATACTTTACCATAGCAAGAGCCGTAGAGCTGGTGTTAATAAAAATGCTGTCTCCGTCCTCCACAAGACCCGCGGCATACCGGGCTATCTGTTCTCTGCGGAACTGCTTTTTATTCTCTCCAAGCCCTCCTTCGGACTCCATGCTGTTCCTTGCGCCTCCGTAAAAGCGCTCCAAAAGCTTGTGATCCTCCAGATACTGCAGATCCCTTCGGATGGTTAAGGGGGATACCTGGAACTGCTCCGCCAGGTGATTCACAGTCACGTCGCCATTCTCACGCACCAGCTCCAGCACCTTTTCCCTCCGGCTGTTTACAATGCTGCGGCTCATTTTCATCCTGTTCTTCCTCCCTTTCTTCTGTCCTGCAATGCTGCTTTTTTCAGATCTTTTCTGCCGCCATTTACGTTCAAGCCAATCAAAAAACAGAGACGTTTTCCCAGGAATGAAAAAGAGAGCTGTCTTTCGGCTATATTACCGGAAGACGCTCTCTTCTCGGCTGTCTTCATACCAGTTTTCTATTTAATCTTCGCCCAAAACAGGTATGTCGTCCGCACTTAGTTTGCCTCAATACCGGCTTCGGTCATCTTCTCCTCCATCTCCTGCATGGACATAATGTTGCGCAGTCCCACAACCGTGGTTCCCTTTTTCTGGGCGTCTGCAAACATATTGAGGAAATTCTGAGCACAGAGCACTACATCGTACTGGGATGCTGCGCTTTTTCCCTCAGAAAGAGCACAGTGATGAATCTTTCCCGGCTTAATGTTCATCTTCTTTAAGGTCTTCTCCAGGGTCATCTTCATCATCAGGCTGGAACCTGCTCCATTTGCACAGCAAACCATAAAGCTCATATTATCCTTAGCCATAACCGCATTCTCCTTTTCTTTCCCTTTGTCGAAAGGGTTTTAAGATTATTCTATCATTATGATAATAAAATATTTCATAAAAGTCAACGTTATTGCGGAAATCTTTTCCTATTTATTTCGCTGCCTTCTTTGCCTTCAGCTCTTTATATGCCTCATAATCCTCGGTAATCAGGAAATAGCCTTCTTTATCCGCACGGTACTGCAGCTGCGGAATCACCAGAAGCGCAATTACCACAATAGCAAGACCTGCATAGCTTAAGTATCTCATCAGTACGGTGAATACCGGCCATACAACTGCCCAGTCCCACATACCTAAGTATCCGCCGTATGCCGCCATGCCTACCCAGCCTGCAATCAGCGCAGAACCGAATACCTGGCACAGACCAGAGATGAAAGGCAGAATCACAGCCGCCTTCATACCGCCCTTGTTATTTGCATAAACTGCAATGGTTGCATTGTCAAAGAATACAGGCACGAATCCGGCAATTACAAGTACGGGACTCTGCAGAAGAATCAAAACTCCGATTGCCAGGAACTGTCCTACAGCGCCGCACAGGAATCCGATGGGAACTGCGTTGGGGGAGCCGAAGCCATAGGTTACGGCACAGTCTACTGCCGGCACGGAACCGGGGAGCAGCTTATTGGCAATACCCTGGAAGGACTGGGTCAGCTCGGTTACGAAGGTTCTTACGCCCAGCTGCAGGATTGCCAGATATACGGCAAAGTTCAGGCAGAGGGTCAAGATGTAGAACAAAAAGCTTGCATTTTCTCCTAAGAATCCGGCCTCAATCAGATAATCGCGGCCCAGAATCAGCAGGATTGCACCAAAGAAAACCGTCATCAGCAATGCGGTGCATACCATATTCTCGTTGAAAATGGACATGAAGCCCGGGAGCTCGATATCCTCAATTCTTCTGGAAACCTTCTTGCCTTTCTTCTCATCTCTTTCATGCATCTTGCCTGCAATCCAGGAGAACAGGGCCACACCCATAATCTGCTGATGTCCAAGGCAGAATCCCGCTCCGTCAGTCAGCTCCTGTGTGGGTTCAATGGTCAGATTGGAACCGACCGCCCAGTAAAGGCCGAGTACGACGGCCATAACAATCAAAAGCGCCGTATTATTGTCTTTCAGAGCCGGCAGCGCAAACAGAATCAGCCAGAAGGCTGTAGATGCCTGCTGTACCTGCACATGTCCGGTAGTGAACAGGGAGCGGAGCTTTGTTATCTTGCGCAGACGTACCAGAATGATATTTACTATAAATGCAATCAGAAGAAGCATCATAACCTGCGAGAAGGATTTTTTAAATACCTCCTCCACTCCGGCCGTTACGGCGTTCTGTCCAAAGTAAGGGTCAATTACCATTGCGTCCAGATTAAAACGTTCTTTTAAGCCTACCAGCACCGGACGGAAATTACTTACCAGTCCGCCGGAACCAACGGCCAGAATCATATAGCCTACTACGGCTTTGATAGTGCCTCCAAGCACATCATACCAGGGCTTCCTAAGCAGAATATATCCCAATAAAACGATGAGTCCTATCATCCATGCGGGCTGCTGTAAAATATTTGTAGCAAAATACGACCAAGCTTTCATTAAAATATCCATACACACTCTCCTTATCTTAATTTTGCGGCAGCTTTATATAATTTTCTTTTATCAATCCAGATACTGTTCCTGTATCTTCAGCAAATCCTCCGGTGTCTTCGCATCGGCCAGGGCCTTTACCACATCCTCGTTCATCAGCATCTCGGACAGCTTCATCATGTTATCCAGATGCTGCTCAGGGTTGCAGGAGGCCAGAGTGAAGAACAGCTGCGCATCCTTTTCCGGATCTCCCGGCGCAAAGCTTACCGGCTTGTCAAGCTTCATAAAGCCGATGGCTGTCTTATTCACGCCCACGGCATTTTCCTGGGAATGAGGCATGGCCACATTGGGCATAATTACAATGTAAGGGCCGTGCTTTTCTACACAGGCAATAATGTCCTCCTTGTAGTTGGCTTCCACGGTTCCGTCCGCCTCAAGGCTTTTGCAGCTCATGCGGATGGCTTCCTTCCAATCCGGAGCCTCCTCTGCAAAAAAGTAATGCTTTTTTTCTACGAATTCTCTTAACATACCTTCTCTCCTTTGCAACCTACAGACATGAACGGAACGGAATGTTCTGAGGATGCTCGAAGCAGTCCTCGAAGCCTCTTCTGTGGTGATAGTACAGTTTATCCTTATCCTGCGGATACGTATACTTGCCGCCTACCTGCCAGAAGAATGGGTGGAACTTGTACTCGTTGCGGTCTTTCTTGAAGTCGTACAGAACCTTAATCTCCTCGCAGTCTGCCTGAAAGTTAGTCCATACATCCCAATGGATGGGAACAACTACCTTGCAGCCCAGATTCTCGGCCATGCGCAGAATGTCAATGGAGGTCATCTTATCCTGCATACCCACAGGATTCTCACCGAAGGAGCCGAATGCCACATCAATATCATAATCCTTGCCGTGCTTTGCAAAGTAGATGGAGAAATGAGAGTCGCCGGAATGGTAAATGTTTCCGCCTGGAGTCTTTACCAGATAGTTGACAGCCTTGTCATCCATATCAACCGGACATACGCCTGTAAGCTCTTCTCTGTTCTCGCTTGTATCATCGGTAGTTACGATGCAGGTGCGGTCAAAGCTGTCCAGGGCCACAATCTCCAGATCCTTAATCTTAATCACATCGCCGGGCTTTACGGTAATGCAGCGGTCTTCCGGAACACCCCATTTCATCCAGGTCTCTACGGACTTTTTCGGGCCGATAAAGGGAACCGGGATCTCATTTCCGTTCTCGTCGGTGGTAGTCATGCCGCTCTGAATCACATGGGCGGCCCACTCGGCAGACATGTGATCCTGATGATAATGGGTTGCCAGCACTGCATCCACATGCTTGAAGGCAAAGGGATCGATTACAAAGGGAACGTTTCTTAAGTTCGGCTGCATCAGCCGCCCTCCGCACATATTCGCCATCTGGTGGCCGGGCTTCATCTTGTTGTCCCCATGGGTTCTTTTTCCGTTTCCGCACCACAGGTCAATGGTGATGTTTGTGTTCTTTGGGGTCTTGAACCAGACGCCGGTACATCCAAGCCACCACATAGCCACATTGCCGGGAGCAACCGTCTCGTTCTCGATGTCCTCCACCAGCCAGGTTCCCCACTCGGGAAATGTGCTCATAATCCAGCTCTCCCGGGTGATTTCATTTACTTTGGACATTTTTTCATCTTCCTTTCTTATTTTGAATACTTTCTTACTGCAAAGCCCTTAACTTTCTTGCTGAAATTATTCTACCGAAATGCCTCTTTATTTGCAATCTTTTTTATGATTGTTTGAACTATTTTATGTTCGTTTATATTGAAATTAGTAATTTTTGTAATTAATGTATACTTTAATCTCTATATTATCCTAAATTTATTCACTTTTTTGTGCAAGTTCAATAAGACTTTTTATTTTTATGAATTATTTGAACTTTTATATGTTTCATTTTTTCAATACAAGACAAAAATCAGTTATACGCCGAAACAAATTTTCCCACAAAAAAGAGCCCGGTGATTCTTATGTTTCTGCGAACCCCCGGCTCTTTTCCTTAACTCATATGGCTATATTACTGTTTTTCTATTTCCGGCCTCAGCACTTCCAGCGCTTTCTGAACCTGGTTATCCTCTCCCAGGGGAACTACCACCTCTTTTTTCAAAGCTTCCTCCAGATCAATCTCCACATCCGGCTCAATGCCGATCTCATGGATGTTATTCCCCTTGGGCGTGTAGTATTTGGATACCGTCAGCTTAACTGCCGTCCCGTCGTGGAGGGGATAAATCTTCTGTACGATTCCCTTTCCGTAGGTTTTGGTACCCACAAGGGTTCCAATGCCGTAGTCCTTGATGGCTCCGGCAAATATCTCCGAGGCGCTTGCACTGTTTCCATTCACCAGAACAGCCAGGGGCTTATCGAAGTAATGCTCGGCATCAGAAGTCTCCTCCTCCCGGTTTCCGTACTTATCCTCTGTGTACACAATCAGCCCCTCCGGAAGCAGCCGGTCCAGGATAGCGCACACACTGGAGACGAGTCCGCCGCCGTTCCCCCTAAGATCCACGATCAGCCCTTTGATTCCCTGGGTTTCCAGCTCATCCAGCGCTTTCATAAACTGATCCGTGGTCACGTCATCAAAGGAGGTGATGGAAATATATCCTATCTGATCCTCCAGCATCGCAGAGCCTACGGTCTGGATCTCTATGGTTCTCCGCTCTACCTGGAATTCCAGATAGTCCTCCTCCCCTTCTCTGGCTACGCTGATAAGAACCTTTGTATTTTCCTCTCCCTTGATCTGGGAAACGACCATGGTCAGATCCATCCCTGTCACTTCCGCATCGCCGACCTTGTAGAGAATATCCCCCGGCCGAAGCCCAGCCTCCATGGCCGGCCCGTCCTCAAACACACGGGCCACGGTTACAATGCCGGTGTTGATGTTCTGGGAGATTTCCACGCCGATTCCGCAGTAGCTGCCGTTGGTGGAATCAAGCAGGCTCTGATATTCTTCTACCGTATAGTATGCCGCATAGGGATCCCCCAGTCCTGCCACGGCCCCCTTATAAAGCCAGGTCTCTATCTGTTCCTCATCCAGTTCATCCAGAAAATAATCGTTCATCAGGCCTTCAATCTCTGTGAGCTTCTCCTGAACCGCCTCGTCCGTGAGATTCACCTGCTTTTCTTCCCGGACACGGCTTTTCAGAAGGCTGTTGCAGAACATCACGGCCTGGATCACAACCAGCGTCACTGCAAATCCGATTGCTATGCCTTTCCACAGCTGCTTTTTCTCGTTCATTTTGTACCTCATCTCCTGCAACCGAAAGGGGCTGCCGCAAAACAAGCTTTTCTCTCACGCTTGGCCTTGCGGCATCCCCCTGGTTTCCTTATTTTAACTATACGCAATTTTCTTTTATTCTATCCCACATAATTCCGGGGATTCACGTAAGCCCCGTTCTTAATCACGCCGAAATGCAGATGAGGCCCGGTGGAAAAGCCCGTAGAGCCCACTGCCGCAATACTCTGTCCGGCACTGACTACATCTCCTGCCGATACATAGAGAGCCGAGCAGTGCATGTACACAGTGGAAAGTCCGTTTCCGTGAGAAATTACAATATAATTTCCGGCCGAGCCGCTGTAGGTTGACGTGGTCACCCTTCCACCTGCCGCTGCCACGATAGACGAGCCATGCGCAGCTCCAATGTCAATTCCCTTATGGTTGGTGGACGCTCCCGGAACAGGCTGGGTTCTCGGGCCAAAGCCGCTGGTGATCCGCCGGCTGCTGGGACAAGGCCACACAAAGCCGGAGGCGCCGCCGTCCCCGTCGTCCATACTGGCATTGGCAAGGGCCGCAGCCGCAATCTGCTCCTCAATCTGGTTCAGCAGCTTCTCCTGTTCCTCCAAATCCTCTTTGAATTCTGCCGCTTCACTGTTCTGACTGTCAATCTGCGCCTGATAGCTCTGTATCTCCGCCGTCTTTTTCTTAATCAGAGCCTCTACGGTCTCTTTCTGCTCCTTAGCGGCATCCGCCATGAGCTCCAGCTCCTCCTCCTCGGATTCCAGAACCGCCTTTGCCGCGGCAACCGCTTCCTTCTGTGCAATGTATTCGTCCATCATCTTCCGGTCATATTCCGACATTGCTTTGACATAAGTGGACTTGTTAAGGAAATCCCCGATGCTGTCGGCTGTCAGAAACATCTCCAGATAAGAAGGGTTCCCGTTCTCGTACAGGTATTGTATTCGGAGTTTCATATCCTCATACTGCTGATCCGCCACTCTCTGGGCTTCGTCCAGCTCCGCTTGTGCCTGAACAATCTCTTCCTTTTTCTCCTCAATATCCTCATTCAGCTTCTCAATCTGCCTCGTAAGGGACGCAGCCTCCTCATCCAGACGGGCAATATAATTTTGCAAATTACTCTTATCAGCCTCAAGCTGCTGGATATTTTTCTTTATCTGGTTAATGTCTGATTTGATATCCTTAATTTTATCCAGCGCATCCTTTTTCTGTTGTTCCAGCTTATCTGTATTGATCTTATTGCCGCCGGAACCAGAAGGCTTTTTTTCTTCTGTATTTGTTTTCTCTGAACTCTCCCCGGAAGAGCCGCCGGTGGAAATCTCTGCTTCCGAAGCCATGACGGGGTTCTTCCCGGAATGATACAGTACGGTTGTCAACAGAACCGCCGCAAGCAGTCCGTAAATACAGCTCTTTCTTTTCATCTCTGCAAACATCCTTTTCGTTTACCGGTTTCAGACTCTCAAATGCTTCCGAATAGTGAGATAACTTCCAAAGAATCCGATGCCGACGCCCAGCGCCAGTCCCACCGGCAGCAGCGTCCGAAACATCTCATCAATGGGAAGGAACTGCATCAGTCCTGTCAGGTTGTCAAACTGTCCTCCCATATACCCCACAAGCTTTGTATAGAGAAGATAGAGAAGGCTTAAAGGAATGGACGCCCCAATCACTCCAATCAAAAGCCCTTCCACTACGAAAGGCGCTTTTACAAAGGCGTTGGTAGCGCCGATAAGCTTCATAATGGCAATCTCTTCTTTCCGCACTGCGATTCCGATGGTTACCGTATTACTGATCAGGAATACGGAGACGCATAGGAGCAGAATGATAATGGCAACGGACACATACCCCACCAGCAGATTAAAGCTTGTGAGAATCTCTGCCACCTCTACGGATTTATTTACCCGGCGGATTCCCTCCACGGATTCCAGATATTCCACCAGAGTGCTCTGCCCCTCCACATCCTTCAGATAAATCTCATAATGAGCCTGCTTTGCAAGGGGATTGTCGTTGGCAAATCCGTCCGCCAGATGAGGCGCTTCTGCAAAATAGATGTATTTGTAGGATTCCCAGGTTTCTTCTGCCGAGACAAACTGTGCTTCCTCTACCTCTTCCCTGGCCCGGATCTTTGCCCCGATCTCATCCATGGCCGCCTGATCCTGGGAAATCTCCTCGTCGAAAAACACGCTGACAGACACGCCGCTTTCCACTTCCTCCACCATATACCGGAAGTTCTGAACCACACAGAAGAACAGGCCGAACAAAAAGATACAGATGGACATAGTGGCAATGGATGCCAGGGAGAACATTTTATTTCTCCAGATATTCTTAAGCCCCTGCTTTAGGCAGTAGCCAATCGTACTAATTCGCATGTTGTATGTACCCAGCCTTACGCTCGTCACTGATGATGACGCCTCTATGCATTGCAATTACCCTCTTCTTCATCTGATCCACAATCTCCTGGTTGTGGGTTACCACTACCACGGTGGTCCCTCTCTCATTGATGGTTTCCAGAAGCTTCATAATTTCCTTGGAGTTCTTCGGATCCAGGTTTCCCGTAGGCTCGTCCGCCAGAAGAATGTTGGGCTTATTGACCAGAGCCCTGGCAAGGGCGACTCTCTGCTGTTCGCCGCCGGAGAGCTGCTTAGGGTAGGACTTATACTTCTCTGCCAGCCCCACCAGAGACAGCATGGCCGGCACGTTTTTACGGATATTCTTGGTAGGCGTAATGACCACCCGCTGGGCAAAAGCGATATTTTCATAGACGTTCCGATCCTTCAAAAGACGGAAATCCTGAAATACCACGCCGATCTTCCGGCGGTACTTGGGAATGGCGCGCTGCTTCATTTTATTTAAATTGATTCCGTTTACCTTGATGGTTCCGGAGGTCGGTTCCAGTTCCTTTAGAAGAAGCTTGATCAAGGTGGACTTTCCCGATCCGCTGTCCCCTACGATAAATACAAATTCGCCCTTGTCAATGTGCAGGCTGACGCCGTTGAGGGCATGGTTGCCTGTGGAATAGGCTTTTGTCACATTTTCCAAATCGATCATTTTTTCTTTTCTCTCCTCAGTGCTTTTCCTGTCCGGTCCAGGATTCTGCTGCTTTTAATAGTCTATGGTCTCCATGTACTTCATATACTTCACAACCATCAATGCAATCTTAAAGGTTATGGCGTCCTCAAACACCCGAAGATCCAGCCCTGTGCTTTTTTGCAGCTTATCCAGACGGTATACCAGGGTATTCCGGTGGATGTAAAGCTGTCTGGAGGTCTCGGAAACGTTCAGACTGTTTTCAAAGAACTTATTGATGGTGGTAAGCGTCTCCTCATCAAAATCATCCGGGGACTTTCCGTCAAAGATCTCGCGGATAAACATCTTGCACAGCGGAATGGGCAGCTGGTAAATCAGGCGGCCGATTCCCAAGGTACTGTATGCCACAATGTCTCTCTCTTCGAAGAAGATCTTTCCTACATCCAGAGCCATACGGGCCTCTTTGTAGGAGCGGGACACCTCCTTGATCTCGCCTACGATGGTTCCGTAAGCAATGTGAACCTGATCTTCGCCCTCGTTGGTGAGCAGATCCTTAATCACCCGGGCCGTCTTATACATCTCCGGATAGCCTTCGTTTTCCCCAAGCTCTTTTACTACAATGATGTTCTTCTCATCCACCGCTGTGATAAAATCCTTGGACTTGGTGCCAAACAGCGCCCGGAGGCTTTCCAGGGACGCACTGTCCTTTTCCTTTCCGGTCTCAATCACATAGACAGCTCTGCGGACCTCCGCCTGGATATGAAGCTTCTTGGCCCGGTTATAGATATCCACCAGAAGCAGATTGTCAAGAAGAAGGTTCTTGATAAAGTTATCTTTGTCAAAACGCTCTTTGTAGGCAACCAGCAGATTCTGAATCTGGAATACGGCGATCTTGCCGATCATGTAGGCGTCCTCGCTGCCGCCGTTGATAAGAAGAATGTACTCCAGCTGGTTCTCGTCAAAAACCTTAAAAAACTGGAAGCCCTGGATCACCTGGCTGTCTGCCGGGGAATCAATAAATGCAAGGACAGAGCCTGTGTAGGTCTCCGCCTCGGGAAACGTGGAGGCCAGCACCTTCCCTTCCGTATCAATAATGCAAAGGTCTATCCGGGTGATTCCCTTTAACCCCTCGATAGTATTCTGTAGTATCTGGTTTGAAATCATAGTCTTTACCTGCTCCTTTTGCTTGTCTTTTTGTGCACATCGCCAGATCTTTGTTTTTGATTCCGCTGGCAATATCACCTATAGAATTTCCCCTTATTATGTAAAAATAAAAATACCTAATCTATATACTAATGCAAAATCACAAAAAAGAAAAGAGGAAATGTAAAAAAATTTATGCATTTCCTCGACTTTTTGGGATTTTTTTCAAATTATTTTCCTATACATTGTTCACAAAAGAAACTATTTCCATTATGCTGCGGCTTACGCGCTTCTTTTTTTATGTTTATGATGTCGTACAAATAAAGTCCTTGGTCATTAATTCGTACACTCATAGCAGCTGCAAGTGTGAAACAAATAAGCACAAGACTGCCAAGAAACAAAGAGCATAGCAAATAAAAGTTCCGAAGGAGGCGACCTCCAATGGGTGGCTGCAAACCGCTATTTCACATGACAGATAAAATGATATCCCTGATTTCTTGAAGCCTACGAACTGATACTTGAAATCATAAGAGACAGTTTGACAGAGGTTACAGTTGTTGGTTCCAAGGTTTTGGGGCGCAGGCGTAGATAGAAAAGCAGCTCTTCTACTTTGTCTCAATAAACCCTTCCCCCAATACCTCCCGAACATCCGTAACGATGACGAAGGCGTCCGGATCCAGAGCCAGGGTCAGCTCTTTGAGGCGGACGATTTCCTTTCGGGACACCACACAGAAAAGCATATTTTTTTCTTCGCCGGAATACATGCCTTTTGCAGAGAGGCCGGTGACGCCGCGGCTCAGCTCGTCCATCAGTATCCGGGAGAGCTCGTCGGGCTTTCTGGTGATGATAAATGCGGCTTTGGAGAACTTTAAGCCTTCTATGATGCCGTCAGATACCTTCGATACGAGATAAATGGATATTACGGCGTAGAGAGCCATCTGAATCCCGAAAAGGTAAGCTCCGGCCAGTACAATCATGGCATCTATGACCTGCATGATATCGGCGATACTGTAATGCCGCCAGAAGTGCTGTATAATGGCCGCTATGAGATCCGTGCCGCCCGTGGTGGCCTGACTTAAGAATACAAGGCCGATTCCCACGCCCATAACAACGCCTCCGTAGAGGGCGGTAAGCAAAAGATCGCCGGCCGCTAAGGGCACTACGGGAAGGACCCCCAGCCAGACGGACAGCATTACCGTGGCCAAGAGGGTTTTTACAATATAGTTCCAGCCCTTTAAGCGGATGGCTATGAGGAATACCGGGATGTTGAGCACCAGGTTGGTCACGGCTAAGGGGATGCCGCCCGGAACCAGCTCTTCAGTGAGCTGCTTTACAATGATGGCCAGGCCGGAAAATCCGCCTGTGACAAAGCCGGAAGGATCGTAGATGGAAGCTACGGCGAATGCTATGAGGGCGGTTCCTGCTGCTATCAGCAGATATTCTTTTACAATTGTCTGGCTTTTCTTTCCCATGATTTCTTTTATTCCTTTCGTCCCGATGTTCTATGTTATGAAAATGCACTTTTAGTCCTGTCTTTTTATCCCATAGTTTTTACTTGTTTTGCAGTTCTATCCCTGTCTTTTTCCGCATAGGTTATAGCAATCGAATTGTATGGGAGGGGCTTCTCTTGAGCTCAAAAACTAAAATTGTGGTCCTCCGCATGAAGGAGTTGATTTACACCGGGATCTTTGTCGCCCTGGGTATTCTTCTGATCCTTCTTCTGGTGTTTATGTTTGCTCCTAAGGACGGCAAACCGGCTTCCACTGATACTTCTGATAAATATGTGCCAGGCGTGTATACTTCGTCGATTATGCTGAACGGCAATGCCGTGGATATTGCTGTAACGGTGGATAAGGATGCGATTGCTTCTATTCAGATGGTAAATGTCAGTGAGATGGTTTCTACAATGTATCCGCTTATGGAACCGGCTCTTGACAATCTGGCAGAGCAGATTATCGCTTCCCAGTCTTTTGATCATATTACATATCCGGAGGAAAATCAATATACTTCTCTGGTGATTTTGGATGCGGTGGAACGGGCGCTTGATAAGGCGGCGGCTTCGGAGGATGAGACAAAGAAGAATAAGGAACATTCTGATGAAGCGGCTGAATAGGTTTGGGAGATATACAGGAGAAACGTAAAATAAGCCGGAGGGCATTTCCATATCTGTGTTCGCACAGTTCTTGTACACTTCGTCCGCCCGGATCGAACATTACTTTTGAACCTTGTGTGTTGGTTTGTTTTTGAGTAATGTTCGTTCCGATCAGACGGAGCGTTTAGGGAAGATTTATCTGCACTACTCATGCACCGCCGATGAGCTTCTTTAGCGGCATATAAAAAGAAAGTGTATCGCAATACAGTTTTCACTTCACTACGGCACACCTTCCCACATATAAAAAACAATCGCTGTATTCTGCTATTTTTACCTTACTTGTGTCAGCACTCCCATATCCATCTCATACACCCTGTCACAGAGCAGGTTGATGTCCTCCCGGTTATGACTGATGATAAGGATTAGCTTTCCCTCCTCCTTCAATCCAAGCAGGAGCTTTCGTATCTCCTCCACGCCATGATTGTCCAGCCCATTCATGGGTTCGTCAAGGATAATCAGACTGGGATTCTCCATGATAGCCTGTGCGATCCCCAGCCGCTGGCGCATCCCCAATGAGTATTTCCCTACCCATTTCTTATCATCCGGATTAAGGCCAACCATGGTGATACACTCCCTGATACGCTCCTTTCCGACCACATTCCGGATAGAGGCAAGATATCTCAAATTGCGAAATCCGGATTCTCTTGGCAAAAAGCCCGGTGTCTCGATGATGAAGCCTGTATCCTCAATAAATTCCACATCACGCCCGACCTGTTTTTCTCCTACCCATATCTCGCCCTCCGTAACAGGCATAAACCCACACAGACACTTGATCAGCACCGTCTTTCCTGAACCGTTCCTGCCCACAATTCCATAAATCCCCTGCTTAGGTATCTCCAGATTGATATCCTTCAATATCGTCTGATCGTCTATTGTCTTAGAGACATTTTTAAAAAGAATCCTTCTATCATTCATTTTTCCGTCCCCATTTCTTTACTTTTTTTGTTCCCTGACCCAAGCATATTACAATAAAAACCGTGATTGTCACCGTAAAGAACACCACTGCATATTTCAAAGATACGCCATAGGATAAGCTGTTCCCTGACATCGCCTTCAATTGTGCCAACGTCACCGGTGAGAAAAGATATGCCTTGGGCGTCCACGAATTGTAGATCATCACATCCAAAAACACAAAGAACGATGCCGCCAATATCCCTGTCATCTTTTTTGTGATATAGTTGAACAAATAGACCACCAGCCCCATCCATGAGACACACGCCCACTCAAGCAGGAAGCTGATTGCAGTCGTCTCCACCGGCGAAAGCACACCGACAATATAAGCAAACACCGTAAACGGGACATCATACTGATTTCCTGCGTTTGTCCTTGCCAATGTCCCCCAGATGATTCCCCAATCGCCGCTAAACTTGGTTTGTGAAAGCAGGCTGATAACACTAAGTATCCATATAAACCCCACAAACAAAAACGAAGATGCTAGAATATACAGTACATTACCCAACTGCCAGGAAAGGCTCCCGGAACGCTGAATGATATAGTAATGAGCCTTCCCCTCAAAGGGTGCTGTGCTAAACAGGAAGACTGCACTCACCATAAAAACCATCTGACAGATGTAATCATTCATCAGATGCGGAAAAGCCCACGGACTCACTTTCTCACCAACCGCCTGTGCCAGATTAGCCACCGGCTCCAGATAGGAATAGATAAACACAGCAAGAATCATGAACAGGATCAGCACCCTGACTTGCACCAGTTCCTGCTTTAGCTGAAAACAAAAAACCCGAAGTCCCTTACTCATTCTCCACCCGCCTTTTCAGCTTCTGGTAAAACAGAATACCAAATCCCACAGTCAGTCCCAGCACAACCAACGCAGAACACAAAATGGTAAGCTGATCTGTACCGGCGGAGCTTCTGCCCTGCAGCCATAAATCCAGCCGAAGTCTGACGGGAATCTTCAAAATCAAATAAGCCCGGCCTGCCAAAAAGGACAGAATCAAAGGAGACGCCGCCGTCACATAGATATTAGGGAAGTATGACGATACCAGCAAAGCTGCCGTTGCCCATAGCCCTCCGGTCAAAAACAAAAGGAAGAGAACCGCTGCAAAATAGCAAACAGCATTACCTTGCAGTAAAAATTCATAATAAGGAAATGCTTCTGTCTCCGGCAATCTGGCCCGATTGAACAACTGAACAAAAAAATCTGCCAAGAAGATAAAAGCAATCCCGCCTGCCGATACCGAAAAAGCTCCCGATAGGAACGTCGTAAGCACCTTGGACATGCAGTATTTCCTCTTCCCTGCTTTCATAAGCAGCACTCTCAGCATATTCGTATTGTATTCTTCGCAAAAAGTTACTGCACAGGGAAGCGCCGCCAGCATCGGAACCACATAGATACCATAAAAGCCTCCAAATATAAAAGAATTGCACCAATAATAATATACATCCACAGTCTCAGGAGATGTCCACATAAATGGTATCTGGTTCCAGGTATCCAGACAGATGCACAACACCACACCGACCGGTACAAGGAGAAATCTCACCGTCAGACTCCTCTTAAATTCAGCACCAAACAGACGGGGCAATGCCCTTTTATTCTCCATAGGCTAGATTGCCTCCCGTTACCGCATTGATCCGCTCCGCACTGCTGTTTCCCGAAGGCGAATCTATCTGCACACACCAATAAGGCACCAGCTTATACTGTTCCTTCTCTTCCCAGTCCGGTACAACCACATATTCCAGCCATATCCGAGAGATTGTAACCTGCGAGTTCAATATGGTATTCACATAAATTTCCTTTACCGCTTCCAATGCTGCCTCCGCTGAGATAATCGTCTGCGCCTCTGCTTCCGGGCTGGCGTCAAAAATTCCACCCCTACTGACTATATAGCGAATCCCATCCTTATCAAGCAGCATAGTGATTCGGGTTTCAGCCGTCCAAAAAGCTTCCACTGCCATGGATATGCCCGGCTCATGGATGCCGCTGTAAATCGGCAGACCATCCTTCGTCAATTCAAACTCCATATAGTATATCTCATCTTCATCCGACCAGTCATCGACCGTAGTTTCTTTCCCTCTCTGTGCATCTTCCTGGTATTTCTGAGTCTGCCTATACTCCTCCTCCAGCTCTGTTAGTATTTCCCGGTTCAGAGCATAAGCAGCAAGAACCTCAGAATCCTGTCCGGTCAGTTCCTTAATCCTTTCCTTTCCCATCTGAATGGCATTCTCTGCGTTTAGGAAGGACAAATCCGGTATTTCTTCCTTCTGGAAAGAACAGCTGCCAGCATTATAATATGCGGATTCCACCAAATATACGATATAGTCGTCTCTTTCCTCATCCTTAGCATATGTAAAATTTCCATAGGGATCCGTACTAAAGTATCCGCCCTCTTCCGTTTTTGCAGAATATGCCCCCTCCCATTCCGGGTGAACCGTTACGACTGCTTCCGACGCTCCGAAAAAAACATCTAAATCCTCTCTCGGAAACGCTTGCTTTGTCAACGCATACACGCTATATACCTGCTCTTTCGGCAAAACTACATCCGCATCAATTACCAACATATCGGACAGCTTCTCGCTGATATGGTTTGTTCCAGCTTCTGTCCCACCTACACTCCCCTGCATCGCCTCTGTGCTGCTTCCCATCGGTGTGCTCTCCGAGGATTCTGCTTCCGTACCGGAACAGCCCGTCAACAGAATACCGGCAGACATAAGCACAGACAACACAAACGTCTTTTTTGAAACGCTCTTTTTCATAATATCTCCTTTTTACATCAGATTGGCAGTGTCAAGATCAATACCCCAAATCACCTCATCCCCTGTAAAAATCAAGGATTCAGCTTCTCGGCGCCTTTCAATGACAATTTCCATTATCCCTATATTTTCCATAATTTCAACCCTTCTTGCATGAAACAACATTGTTTTCCCTTTTTTGGTCATTTCACAAATATTCGTCTCTTCTCAAAATCTATAAAAAATGTCTTTTCATACAATTTCTATTCTATGCCGCTATATGGAGCAATGTATCAAAGGTCGCATAACCTTTCATGCGACATACGAAGCAAGGTCATTGCCGACAATGACCTTGCTTCCCTGTTTTGCAATCTGATTGATAATGCCATTGAATCGGCAGGGATTGTTCCTGATTCTTTTATTGAAATCAATACAATCTTATCATTAAAGCAATAGGAACTGTGAACTCGTACAACTCTTATTTATTCTTTGGGGCGGACTATGGCGCGGTCTTCCAGGGGCTCGGTGGTGCTTATGATTATTTCGGTTTCGCTGTCTATGATGCCTTCTTCGATGGCTGCGTAGCTGCTGTTTTGATCCAGGATGTTTACGTAGGTGAGCTCGGCGGCTAGTTCGGGGCCTAGGATTCCGGATTTTTCTTTTAGGGTGTAGATGTAGCTTCTGCCGTTTTGATCGGTGTAGAGGGCCTCTAGGGGGATGCAGCAGTTGAAGGTTTCGGTCTGGGTTTCGGTGGTGAATATTCCGCTTTGTCCTAAGGTTCCTACTCCCTGGGGAAGGAAAATGATTGCTTCAAAAAGTTCTGGGCTGGCTTCGCTTGGAGCCACATAGTCTACCGTTACGGATTCTTTGGATTTTCCTAGGGATAGGTCTGCTGTGTCGCCTTGGTTGACATATTTTTTTTGTTCTTTTGTCAGGGTGATGCGGAATTCCAGGGGGCTTTCCAGGTCTGCGTAGACGACGGCTGCGCCGTCAGGGATTCGTTCGCCGGGGCTTACCTGGATCCGGGTGACGATTCCGTCGGATTCTGGGTAAATACAGCCGCCGGTGCCCTGGATTTCCTTGTATTTTTCCAGCTTTTCCTGGAGGACGGACAGTTCCAGGCGGTTGATGGCCAGGCTGTTGTCGGCGGCGGCCGGGTTCCCCGAATCATCCAGGCGGCGTTTGGCATCCAGGAGGGTGTCGTCCCGGCTTTTCCTTGCGTCTGAAAGGCTTCGCTCGGCGGATCCTATGCTGCTTTCCAGGGAACTCTTTTTTTCTTCCCAGGCTGCTTTTGCTGTGTCTTCGCTGCTGTAGTCGGGCTTTGCAATCGGGGCGGATGTGTGGCTTTCATATTGGGATTTTGCTTCGGTATATGTTTTTTCTGCGTTCTCCAGGCTTGCTTTTGCTTCCTCTAAGCTTGGATCGCCTGGAGCTGCTCCCTGTTCTTCCAGCTTTTTTAAGGCAGCTTCTGCATTTTCTTTTTCGTTCTGGGCTTCTTTGAGATTTTTTTGGAGCTCTTGTTCTTTTAGAGACCATGCGTCATACTCTGCCTGGGCTTTTTGACGTTCTTCCTCTGACGTGACAGCGGCTGGGTTTTGCTTTAGCTGTTCCAGGGCGTCCTGGGCTCCTTTTAAATCTTCCTTGGCCCGATCTACGTTGTCCTGAGCGTTTTCTGCCGTGCGGTCGTAGTCTTCTTTGGCCCGATCCTGCTCGTTTTTTTTCTCGTTTGCTGCAAGGTTTTTATTCTGTTCCTGCTCCTGGATGGTCAGGGAGAGTTTTTTTATGATCATTTCCTGTTCCTTAATCTGTTCCTCTAAATCTTCCATATCTATTTCGAACAGGAGGGTTTCGGCTGTGACACGATCGCCTACGTGAGCGTGGACAGTCCGGCAGCGCAGACCGCTTAAGGTGTTGACTGCGTATTCCATGCCTTGACTGACGAGGCCTTCCGTTTCTACCTTGTGGATGAGGGCGGTGCGCTCCGGCTTCTTTGTGGTTATCTGGGGAAGCCGGGAAGCGTAGACTGCCCGGGACACCAGGGTACACAGGAACATCAGGCTTAGAAAGACGCAAAAGGCGATGGCTGTTTTTTTCTGCTTTTTCCACATTTCCATTTTGAACTCACTCCTTTAGGGCTGATGCCACAATTCCCCGTTCCAGGTATTCCTGGCCGATCAAAAATACGAATACCGGAGGGATTAGCGTGATGACGGATGCTACGAAGGAATAGCCTGCCTGGTCGAGACGGATTTCCGGCAGGTAGAGGGACAGGGGCCACAGGCTTTTGTCTTCCAAAAATGCCAGAGGCTGTTCCATAAGATTCCAGTATTCCAGGAAG
Organism: Clostridia bacterium; assembly: GCA_910575725.1. GTDB lineage: Bacteria > Bacillota > Clostridia > Lachnospirales > Lachnospiraceae > Laedolimicola. Next base: position 79,055 of record CAJTFE010000012.1, read on the forward strand.
CCCAGTACCATTGCTGACAGGATGCCGTTCGAGGCCAGAGGGAGGCCAATCTGCCGGAAGATCGTCCACTCTCCCGCGCCGTCTACACGGGCCGCATCGATGATGCTCTCCGGCAGGGCGCAAAATCCCCGGTAAATAAGAAATACCGGAAAGGTGGAAAATACCGCCGGAAGGATAACGGCTCCATGTGTGTTGATGAGGTGTAAGCCGTCCAGCACTAAGTAGCTGGAGAGCATGGTTACCTGAAAGGGCATCAGCATCAGGACTACATACAGCGTAAACAGTATCTTTCGAAAACGGAATCTGTATACTGCAAAAGCCCAGGCGGCCGGTACAGCCAGGAGGAGCTGGCCCAAGAGTACCAGAACTGCGATTTTCATGGAGTTCCAGAATACTACAAAAAATTGGGGCGTATAGAAGAGTACGCGTGCATAGTGCTCAAAGTCAGGGTATCTGGGAAGGAACTTCCAGGTGATATATTCTCCCGCTCCGCCGGTCAGGGAAGCCAGGCATTGTTCCAGCTCCCAGCGGCTTAAGATGGTGCCGGAAAGTACCAGGACAGCCGGCAGCAAAAAGAAAACCGCCAGAAAAAACAGGCTGAATTTTCTTATATTTCTCTGAGTATTTTTTACCAGGCTCCGTCTGCATACCCGGAAACGGAAGATTGTTTTTATCTGCATCTGCTTATGCCTCCTTTCCGTCTTTATCCCAGAATCTCTGTAATAATAGAATGAATATAAAGAGCACGGTTCCCACACAGACTGCGGCTGCAGCCATTTTGTCCAGCTCCAGGTTTACAAACCAGTTGTTGAAAAGGTGCTGCAGCAGGTACATGCTCTCGTGGGGATAGGAACCTGCTACCAGATATGCCTCCCGGAATACCTTGAAGGAATTCAGAAAGGAAAGTACGGTGATGGTGTAGAGGGTTCCCTTCAGATTCGGAAATATTACCTTCCAGAAGCACTGTCGCTCGTCTGCTCCGTCCACCCGGGCCGCATCCAGTATGTCCCCGGGGATGGAGAAGATTCCGGCCAGCCAGAGTACAATGGTATAGCCGAGATTTTTCCACACGTAGCTGAATACCAGAACCCAGAAAGCCGCTTTTGTGCCCATGTAATCCACAGGGCCGCTCTCAGGTATCAAATGCAGGCTGTTTAACAAGAGGTTCAAAAAACCTTGTTTGGAAAATACCATGCGCCACACCAGTACGATTGCGGCTGCCGGCATGGCCATGGGGAACAGGAAGCAGGACTTTAAAAACTGGATGTTTTGCAGCCTGCTCAGCTGTACGGCCAGGAACAGGCCCAGGCCTATGAGGATCGGGAGGCAGACAGCCGTGAAGCGCAGGGTGTTTTTTACTGCCAGAAGAAATGCCTGGTTTTTAAATATAAGCTCGTAATTATGAATGCCTACCCATTCCTGGGTCACGACGGTCAGAAATGACCGCCGGACCACGTCCAGAAATGGCAGGCATACAAAGATCAGAACTCCGATTCCGCTTGGAAGCAGAAACCATATCCAGGCATTTCTGCTTCCGGAAAGTTTTTGTCTTTTTTTCGTTGCCCTCACCTCTTATTCCAGTTCCGTAATATCATTCGGCCAGATAAATAGCCGCTTTTTTTACAATTTCTTTTACTGTGTCCTCCACGCTGAGGCTGCCGTTCAATGCTTTGGGGCCGATCTCGAGGACGGTCTGTTCTATGACGGAGTCGCTGCGGCTGGCTGTCTTTGCGGCGTCTACGATGTCATGGATGCGCTGAAAATGTTCCTCTGTCACCCACAGAATCTCCAGATGGAAGGATTCTCCCCCTTCGCCTCCTATGGAAATGCTGCTGTTATCTTTTCCCTCATTGGGATCTATTTTCTGTTTTTCAAAGGATGCCATGTTCATCGGCAGTCCTCCCGGCAAATCCAAATCCTGAAGCTCTGTGCCAAACAGGAAACGGAAGAAATCCAGAGCCAGCTCATTTTCTATGGAATTGGCATAGATTCCAATGCAGGTATCGGGTACAAAGCTGTCCTGTACCTGCCCCGGGTAGGATGCGTAGTCGATGTCATCCTCCTGGCCTGCCAGTGTGGATACCATGTTAAAGTCTCCATTCATGCCCCTGGTTGTGCCGATTCCCAGATAGCTATCCTCCATGGCGATATCCACGGATATGCCGGAGGCGCTTGCGCTGTAATCCTCCCACAAAAGGCCGTCTGCTTCCGTCCACAGGTTCATCATCCGCTGCTGCATTTCCTTCAGTTCTGCGGAATCCCAGCCTGCGATCTCTGCATCGTAAACACGTTTTGCCTGTGTAAGAAATTCTGTCAGCTTTCCCTCGTCAAGCTTCCCGTCCTCCCCAAGCCACGCGCCGGAGCAGGACAGACCGAGGGTATATAAGATCTGTTCTTCCGTAATCTGCCGTAAGATGGACCCTTGGGGATGTTCTTGTCTCAGCCGCTCCACGGCATCTGCAAATGAAACGAGGCTGGTGATTCCCTTCAGGGTGTCCGGATCTCCTACCATCAAGGGTATCCGGAAGCGCACAGGCAGGGAGTAGAGCTTCCCTTCCTGGCGGAATGCGTCTACCAGATTGGGGAACAAGGCATTTTCTCCGGTCAGACCCTTTTCCAGCTCTGTCAGATCTGCAAGGATGCCTTTTTCCTTGTAGGACTGCTCCGGAAGTCCGTCCAGAACAATGAGATCCGGAGCGCTTCCCGACATAATTTTGGTATTCAGATTTTTGACAGCATCCTCACGAACCACACCGTCGCCGCCGGACATCCCCACCTCATAGCGGATATAAATACCGGGGTTCTTTTTCTGATACAGGCTTACGGCCTGCCGGATCGTGTAATCATCTTCCAGACTGTAGATAGTAAGCTGTTCCTCCGGTACTGCCGGCACGGAAGGATCATAGATGTAATGGCAGAGCGGCCCATTGTATAGGATCATAAACTCATCCCCGGGCAGGGTAAGCATTCCCCTAAGGTACATTTGGGGATCTCCCAGGGAATTGAGACTGCCATCTGCAATCTGCTCCACAACAGCGCCTCCCACTATGTGCCGGTAAAGCCCTTTATCCATAGCCAGGTAAATGACATCTCCTTCTCCGGAAGACATTACAACCAAGTGACTGTCTGAATTGGTTCCTATTTCTCCATCTGTCTCTTCGGAGATAAAGCTTTGAAGCACTTCGTCACTGGGGGCCAGGGTTTTTGCCTCAAGATCATAGAGTTCCACGGTTCTGCTTGTGAGGATTACCATATAGCTTTCCGTGAAGCACACATAGTCCGTGAGACCGTCTACCTTGAACAGCTCCTGGACGGAGCCGTCTTCACGGTTAATCTCGTATACGCTTCCCTGCATGCTGAAGCCGTAAAGGCTGCTGTCTTTTCCGAACCACAGACCATACAGAGTATCCTTATCATCTGTATACTGGATTGGGAGGGGGGTTCCCTCTGGATCTGCATAGATATATTGGGGGTGATAGCCTTCCTCTTCTCCTTCTGCTTTCTCTTCCCCTCCAGAGTAAATGGCGGCCGCCGAGCCGTCCGGAGCCAGCGCAAGATGGGCAATATATGCTTCCTTTGCAGACAGATCCGTCAGCCAGGAAGCGGCGCGCTGCTCCCAGGTCTTGCCTTTGTCTGCAGATACATACAGTCCCAGGCTTTCCTCAAGGAGGGCAATTTCTCCGCCCCCCAGGGTCTGTACAGCCCTTGTATTCCAGGCATCGGCGTACTCGAATTCCTCCGGGAGCTCGATCTGGTATTCCAGATAGCGTCCCATGCTCTGCTCTTTTTCTCCTTCGGCCTGCGATTCTCCCGGTTCTCCCGGATCTCCCGACGGGGCTGTACCCTGAGGAACCGTATCCTTTCCTTTGCCGCATCCGCTGGCAAGCAGCAGAAACGCAAGCATGAGCCATGCTGTTATTTGTTGAAATCTTGATCTTTTCATAACTTTTTCTGTTTCTCCTTACTTTCCTTAATTCGCACATGCTTTTGTGCATTCAGGTATACCCGTAGGGTGTTTCCTTAATCTGCACATGCTTTTTGTGCATATAGGTTTACAGAATCACATCTACAATCTGAACCTCGGATGCCCGGTACGTATCTCCTTCGCGGCTTCCCTTGAACTTTACCTCCATGCCCTTTTCCAGCTTATCAAAGGAGCTCTCTGAATCCTCATAGCTGGCTCCTCCGTCCCGGATGGTCCGTTTATAGATACGGGTATTTTCATTGCAGAGCACGGTCAGGCTTTCAAACTCCATCCCCGCCTCAGCTTCGGCTCCTTCTGCAGGAGAAGCCAATATCTCGCCTCCATCCTCCGTTGTCTCCTCGTGAAACTTTTTAATGGTGAACTGCCCGTCTCCAAGCTCTGTGATTTCTCCGGTTCCCTCTTCCTCATTCTGTGTACCGGAGCTGTCTGCCTGTTTGTCAGGGTCTGTGTTTTCTCCCTGACCTTCGGGTTTTTCCTCTCCCCCCTGAGGCACTTCCTGGCCTTCAGTGTTCAAGTCCTCCTGCTGTTCCTCCTGTGCAGGCGGCTCTTCTTTTGCGCCGCCCTTGCCGCCGCAGCCCAAAAGTGTCAGGCTCATAACCCCTGCCAGAGCAAACAGCTTCATCTCGTTCCATACGTTTCTTTTCATAGTCTTTCTCCTCATCTTTCTTTTGTATTGTAACTGTATGGTAGCAAAGGTGTCTCTAAGTTTTCTCTAAAACTTTTTGATTTTTACCTGAAGTTATAAAATTATCACTCGCAGTATTTCAGATTATGGCTGATATCGTATTTCATTTTAAAATACCTCTCAGCCGCATTATTCCTATACCTATTAAAATCTTCTGCTTTTATCCGTTTCATAAAAAGGCAGTCTGACTATTAAGTCTTCGACTGCCCATAACACATTTCTATTTACTTTAGACAGCTGCCGCTGCGCCGGCAGCCTTTCCACGAGATTCCCCCAGGTTGAGATGCAGAAATGCTTTCCAAGTATAGATCCCGCCATAACTACTGCTCTTGTTCTTTCCAGTTTTCTTCTATCGTTGTCTTAAGCGCAGCAAACATAGGGTAATAGCGTTTCTTTGTCTGACTTACAATATCCAGCGCAACCGCCTGATTATAGGCATGTGCCACATTGTTTCTGGCTGCCAGCGCATCCATCCACAAAGTTTCCTCCCTCACCATTCCTGCCTGATAGGCGGATTTTAAAATCTGACGGGGAGAGCCTGTTCTGGCCTCTGTCACGCCCTCCTTTTCCAAAAGCTCCTTCATCAGCTTCCAGGACTGTTCAAAGCATATCTCATATAAAGCTACCAGTCCTGTGAGGATCACATTATTATAAGGCTCTTCATATTCATAAATATCCTTTAGATTTTCAAGTGCCCGGCAAAAATTTTCATACTTCTTCATAAAGGATCTTCCCCTCTCTTTGAATTGATTCCAAAAGCTCCTTCTGTACAGGCCCATCCAGATTCACTACATCAAAAAAGAGCAGCGTGGAAATCACTTCCTCTGCTTCCAGGGAGAACCTTACCGCATCTCCCCCGCTAACTGCCAGATCAATGTCACTGGTTTTTCTGTAATCGCCTCTGGCCCTTGAGCCAAAAAGCAACACCCGCTTCAGCCCACAGTCTTTTGCCAGCTTTTGAATTTCCCAAAGGATTTCTTCCCGGATTCCTGTATTTTCTATCATACACAGACCTCTTTCCCTGTTGTTCCCATGTATCTGCAAAAAGCTATCTATTATCATAGCTGAGTTTTTTCCATTCGTCAAACACCTTTGCATACATGACCTTGTAATTGTTTCCCAATATTATAACCGGATCCAAAATCCGCCGATCCCTGTGCTGGTAATCCGGTTTTAAATTTAGAGAAATCTTAAAGATTTATATGCTAAATTTAGTTATAATATGGATATATCATATAGTAAACCTTATTTGGGAGTCCTTATGCGAATTTTATTAGTAGAAGATGATGAAAAACTGAATGAATCCCTGGCCTTTCAGCTAAAGAAGGAAGGCTTTCTGGTGGATGCCTGCCGGGACGGGGAGGAGGCCCTCTATTATATAGAAGAAAATATCCACGATCTGATTCTTTTAGATCGGATGCTCCCCCTGCTCAGCGGCACGGAGGTACTGGCCAGGATGCGCCAGGCACGCAATGAGACGCCGGTGATTCTGATTACAGCCCTGGGAACCCTGGACGACAAAGTAACCGGACTGGATTCTGGTGCGGACGACTACCTGGTGAAGCCCTTTGCCTTTGAGGAGCTGATGGCCCGGATTCGCTGTATCGCCCGCAGGCCCCGGCGTATGACGCAGGACGATCAGCTGGCTCTGGGAGATCTGACTTATTATCTGGGAGAAAATACACTTACCGGCCCCAAGGGCTCCTGCAGCCTGTCCAGGCGGGAAGGGACGCTTCTGGAGTCCTTCCTGCGAAATCCCGGGCAGACCCTCTCACGCCCGCTCCTGCTCACACGGGTCTGGGGGATGGACAGCGATGTGGAAGAGGGAAATCTGGACAATTACGTTCATTTTCTCCGGCGGCGGTTAAAATCCGTGGGAAGCGCCGTCAGCATTAAGACTGCCCGGGGAATCGGCTACCGTCTGGAAGCCGGGTAACCGCTCATGCACGTTTCCTGCTGCTCACAGAGCGGCCGGTAACCATTTCCTTTTGTGTGCCGGAACAAACCGGCAGTAATATAGGAAGGAGCCTTTATGTTTCGCAAGGTACATTTTCGTCTGGCTCTCCTTTGCGCCAGTATTACATGCTTCATATTAGCTGTGATGTCCTGCGGTTATCTCTATATTTCCGAAAAAAGCTTGAAGGACAGCAGCTTTGCCGCCTTTCAGGATGAGATGAAGGACATTTCCGGCAGCTTTGCTGAAAGCAGTGTTCTTACCTGGGAGCAGCTTGCCCGGATTGAGGATCAGGGAACTTACTCCATTCAGATTCTGGATAATGAGGTTCCTCTGCTCTTTCACCGCCAGTCTTCTTCACAGGAGGAGCTTTTTGCTGCCGCATGGCGCTATTTTGAAGAACACTTTGCATTTTCCTCCTTTGAGGAATCCCCTGTCTATTGCGCGGAATTTGACTTTCCCTCAAAAGCTTCCGGATCCTCGGATTACTATGGCTGCGCCATTGTCCTTGAGCGGAACGGGGGCATGCTCAAAATTATGATTTTAATGCCTCTCACTGCACTGGAACAGCAGATACGTTCCCAGCGGATTCTCTTTTCGCTTCTCACCGCACTGGCTGCCGCTGCTTTGTTTTTGTTCGCATGGTATTTCACCTGGAAGCTTCTTCGGCCTCTGGAGGAAAGCCAGCGGCGCCAGACCCAGTTTGTTGCCGCGGCCTCCCATGAGCTCCGCACGCCTCTGGCCGTGATTCTTTCCTGCGCCTCTGCTTCCCGGTGTGGGAACGAGGAGGAACGGGCTCATTTTCTGGATTCCATTCAGTCGGAAGGGATGCGTATGTCGGGGCTGATTGACGATATGCTCCTGCTCTCCGGCATGGAGGCTCATACCTGGTCTGTGGAAATGCGCCCCACAGAGCTGGATACGCTTTTGCTGGAAACCTTTGAAGCCTTTGAACCAGTAGCCGCCGAGAAGCCTGTCCGGCTTGCCATTGAGCTTCCGCAGGAAGCGCTTCCTCCCTGCAGCTGTGATCCCGGACGCATCCGGCAGGTGCTTTCTATCCTGCTGCACAACGCCGTCAGCTATACACCGGCCCAGGGACTCATCCGGCTTTCCCTTGCTTATGACAGAAAAACCTTTCGTATTCAAGTGGCGGATAACGGCATTGGTATCCCGGAAGAGGAAAAGAGCCGCATTTTTGAACGATTTTACCGGGCGGATCCCTCGCGCAGCAGGAAAGGCCACTTCGGGCTTGGCCTGGCTATTGCTTCGGAAATTATAAAAGCCCACCAGGGACAGATCCTGGTGGGCGATACGCCGGGAGGAGGGAGTACCTTTACGCTCCTGCTGCCGCTTCTCTAAAAATACTGTTTTTATGCCGTACCCTTGCTTTCTTTATTTAAACTGCTGCAAAGCATCCACATAGCGCTGCGTTATAATCTCCGGCCTTGTAATGGAGGTTCCGACTACGACCGCATGAGCTCCTGCTTCCAGCGCTTCTGCCGCCTCGCCTGGGGCGGAAATCTTTCCTTCTGCAATAATCGGAATGTCTGTAATGGAGTGAATCCTGCGGATAAGCTCCAGATTCACCGTCTGAACTTCCTGGCTTTCTCTCGTATAACCGGACAGTGTGGTCGAAACCAAATCCACTCCCATAGGAAGAACCTCCTCTGCCTCCTTAAGTGTCGAGATTTCTCCCATGATAAGGACTTCCGGGTAATTTTTCCGTATCCGGCCTATGATTTCCTCTACGCATTCACCCTCCGGCCGTCTCCTTGGCGTAGCGTCCAGTGCAATGATTTCGATTCCAACCTCCAATATCTCTCTGGCACTTTCATATGTAGGAGTGATATATACCTCACAGTCATCCCGGAACTGCTTGTTTATCCCGATGATTGGGAGGTCTGTTCGTTCCTTGATTTTTCTGATATTGTCTGCTCCTGTGGCACGGATTCCGGCCGCGCCGCCCTGTTGTGCGGCAGCTGCAAAGGCCGCCATGATGTCTGCTCCGTACATGGGCCATCCGACTCTTGCCTGGCAGGATACGATCAATTTATTTTTTATCTGTTCCAATACGCTGCTCCACTGTTTCATCAGAAGATTCCGACCGCCTTTCCTACAATTCCTAATGCAAAGCTTGCAATAATACAAACATACATCCCTTTTTTATTCTTAACCAGAATCCAATAATAGGACAGCACCAGCAAAAGGGGAAGCAGGCTTGGCATTAAGGAATTGATAATATCCTGAAGAATAATTTCCTTTTCTCCAATCATCCACACACAGCCCACATTCAGATTCACAAAGCCCACAATCATGGCTCCTACCACCATCATGCCGACAATGGTTGCTCCCTCTACAAACTTATCAATGATACTGCTGCCCTTCATTTTAACCACAAGATTCGTTCCAAGCTCATAACCATATCGGATAAACAGCCATCTGGAGCATACATTCAGCAGCACATTCGGAATCAGAAACACAAAAGGTCCCGCCGGATTGCCGTCCAGCGCAAGGGCTGCCCCGATTGCCGCAAAGATCGTCATAAAGGTTGCCTTAAATACAGAATCGCCAATGCTGGACAGCGGTCCCATTAAAGCTGCTTTTGTAGAAGATATCGCTTCTGCAGAAATTGGTTTTCCAACGGCGCGCTGTTCCTCCAGTGCCAGCGATACGCCGATAACCGCATTTCCGGTATAGGGATGGCAGTTGAAAAACTCATTATGCCGCATCATAGCTTCCCTGAACTCCTGCTGATCCGGATACAGAATCTGCGATGCAGAGGAGGCAGAAACATATCTGAAGCAGGCAAAAGGCCATCTTCGGCTGGCGCTTGATATTTACAAAGAACATTTCTAATGTTTGATAATTTGTTTTCGTTTGAAATTAAAAATCTTTCTTTTCATTTACAAACAGCGTATTTCATGGTAAACTAGAAACAGTAATATTCCTTTCAAGGCACAAATCAATTTACAGACGCATGGGTTTGCGGTTGGAAATTGATTTCATACGGGGTGTCTTGAAAGGAATATTACGGAACTTTAAATAGGAGATTTTTATGCACACAACGGAAAATGTTCAAACAGGTCTTATTTTTAATATACAGAAATTCAGCATCAACGACGGCCCCGGCATCCGCTCCACGATTTTTTTCGCCGGATGCCCTTTAAGCTGCCGCTGGTGCTCCAATCCCGAATCCCAGAACCGCAACCGAAAGGCGGCTCTCGCCTGCGGCGATCCCAAGCTTACCGGCCGGGCCTGGACCATCGAAGAGGTGCTTGCAGAGGTAGAAAAGGATCGCTGCTTCTACGAGGAATCCGGCGGCGGCATCACGCTTTCCGGCGGAGAAGTCCTGCAGCAGCACGCCTTTGCCGCGGCCCTTTTAAAGGAGGCCCATAAGCGCAGCCTCCACTGTGCGGCGGAGACAACCGGCTTTGCTTCCCGTGAGATATTTTCGGAATTCATCGAGGACATTGATCTGCTGCTTTTCGACCTGAAACACTGTGACCGGGAAATCCATCAAAAGAAAACCGGCGTCTATAACGACATTATTTTGGAAAATATGCGTTACGCCCTTGCCCGGAAGGTTCCGGTTACCGCCCGGATTCCCGTTATTCCCGGCTTTAACGCCAACAAAAAAGCGGCTGCGGGAATGGCTGCGCTTCTAAAGGAGATGGGAATTACGGAGGTTCATCTCCTTCCTTTTCATCAGTTTGGCGAAAAAAAGTACGAGCAGCTTGGCATCCCCTATGAAATGGCAGATGTAAAGCAGCTCCATCCCGAAAATCTGCAGACCTATCTGGATATCTTTTTAAAGGAAGGGCTTGAAGCTTCCTTCCGATAAATTCTTTCACACCAAAAGACGGCTGGGCCGTCTTTTTTATTATGAACACGTTCAATTTAGATTGACAAATCCCGGATACGAGTATATTATATAAATGAACTTGTTCATAAATATCAAAAGACAGGAGGGTTGTGATGCGGAAAAAGGATGATACTCTGCGTGAAGCACTGTTAGACTTCGCCTGCGAAATTGCGGATACTGAAGGGATTCAAGCGATCAATATCCGCGCCTTGGCAAAGAAGGCCAACGTTGCAACCGGAACCGTGTACAATTACTTCACAAGCAAGGACGAGATTCTGCTTGCCATAACGGAAAAATATTGGCAGCAGACATTGCTTGAAATGAAAACAGCCGTTACCTCCGGTTCCTTCTGCGAACAGCTCCAGGAAATTTTCATTTTCCTAAAAGAGCAAATACAAAAATCTGCCGGAACACTCATGGGCAGTCTTGGAAACGCAGCCGCAGAAGGTTATACACGCATGATGTCCATGCAGTCGGAATTGGAAACGGAATTGATTCGGCGTATGGAGCAGGACAATGATATTCCCGGGGATATTTGGGATGAAACATTTACCCAAAGACAGTTTGTACGCTTTATTATGATGAACCTAATGCTGCTGCTAAAGACGCAGGCATCCGATATCAACTTTCTTATAGCAATTATCAAACGTTCTATTTATGGAACTTGAAACTGGAATACTAGGAGGAGTATTTATGCCGCAGGCAATTGGAGAAACTATATTTGACATATTATATCTTGGCTTTGCACTGACAACCGGCCTTACGATGCTGATAAAAGGAACTCAGCCTCTGGTTAAAAAGGCCGGTCTTATGGCCGCGCTTCTCGGCGCCGGGGATTCTTTTCATCTGGTTCCCCGTTCCTACGCTCTCTGGACAACCGGTCTGGAGGCAAATGCAGCCGCCCTTGGCCTGGGGAAGCTTATCACTTCCATTACTATGACGATTTTCTATTTAATCCTATTTTACATCTGGCGTGAGCGCTATGAAATCAAAGACTGCAAAAGGCTTACGGGCTCCATGTGGTTCTTAGCCATACTGCGTATCGCTCTCTGCCTGCTTCCGCAAAATCAGTGGCTTACTTATCACCAGCCCCTTTTGTTCGGAGTGCTCCGCAATATACCTTTTACCATTATGGGCATTCTTATCATTATCCTATTTGCCCGGGAGGCAAAAAAAGCGGACGACGCCGTATTCCGGTTTATGCCCCTGGCCGTCGCCCTATCCTTTGGATTCTATGTGCCTGTAGTCCTGTTCAGCAGTATTGTTCCGGCTGTGGGCATCCTTATGATTCCCAAAACCCTGGCCTATGTCTGGATCATCTTCATGGGCCGCCAGCTCGCCCACGAACCGCAAAAACAGCTTTAGAACGTATGGAAGGAGATTATCATTATGAGCAGACGATATGCAGATATGGCTTTGGTCTACGCCGTTATCGCTATGATTTTTGGAGTATTTTATAGAGAATTTACAAAGTTCAGCTCTTTTGAGGGACAGACAAACCTGTCCTTTCTGCACACACATTACTTTGTACTGGGAATGTTCTTTTTTCTGATCCTAATGCTGGCCGAAAAAGCATTTCACTTTTTCGGCCAGCGTATGGGCAGAATCTTATTTACTTATCAGCTCGGTCTGAACATCACCGGTCTTGGCTTCCTTATGAGGGGCTTGACACAAGTGTGGGGCACCGAGCTGAGCAAGGGACTTGACGCCTCTATTTCCGGCATTGCCGGGATCGGCCACATCTTAATGGGCGTCTCGATGGTTCTTATCCTGCTGAAAATCAGGAAGTGTGCTGCTTAGACATCGGATATACGGGGCTGATGGCTTATTTTGCAACAGCCCCCATTTTATATTGTATAGGAAAAATCCCTTTACAAGGTCTGCTCCGTTCTCTCAATAATATCATCCTGGGTTTTCTTGGACAATACATTGAAGAATGCGCTGTAGCCCGCCACCCGGACTATGAGATCCTTATGCCTCTCCGGATGCTCCTGGGCATCCAGCAGGGTCTCCCGGGATACGATATTGTACTGCACATGATATCCATGGAGCCGGTTGAAGAATGTCTTTAGCAGCATCTCCAGCTTCTGCTTGTTTTCTTCCTTGGAAAGCATCTGAGGCGTCATTTTCTGGTTCAGAAGCACGCCGCCGGTGATCTTTTCCGTCCGAAGCTTGGAAATGGATTTGAATACGGCAGTGGGACCGCTCTTGTCGGCATTGTGGGCCGGGCTGCAGCCTTCCGCCAGAGGCTCAAAGGCATTTCTTCCGTCCGGCGTGGCCATGGTTCCCATTCCCTGGCCTACATTGGCGCTGATAGATGAGGTTCCCGCATAGCGGATTCCGCCGATGGGGCCTCTCTTGTAACGGGTACTGGGATATTTCGCAATCTCATCCAGGTAGGTGTCGTATGCTTCCACTACCAGAAGATCTGCCTTATCGTCGTCATTTCCGTATTTAGGCGCGTCATGAATCAGCATTTCCTGGATCTTCTTATTCTCCGGCGACTGGAAGTCGTCCAGGATTGCATTCCAGAGCTGTTCTCTTGTAAGCTTCTTTTCCTCATAGACAAGCTTCTTAACCGCCGCCAGGGAATCCGCCATATTGGCAATCCCCACCTGGAGGCCGGAAATAAAGTCGTATACGGCGCCGCCTTCCTTGATGGTCTTTCCCCGTCCGATGCAGTCGTCCGTAAGGGCCGAGCAGAGGATATCCGGCACATCCCGTTCGGAGGCCTTGTCAATGGCATTTTCCACTATAACGCTGTAACGGGTCATTTCCCTAAGGGTTTTATCCCAGGCTGCCATCAGCTCCTCATAGGTTTCCATATCCTTGAAGTAACCGTACCCCTTTGTAAAGCGCTTTCCGCTTGTGAGATCCACGCCGTTGTTCATCACACACAGAAGCAGCCGGGGGAAGTTGATGTAGGACATTCCGGTGCAGCGGTAGCCCCATTTTCCGGGAACCGCCGTTTCCACACAGCCAATAGCGCTGTAATTATATGCGTCCTCTTCCTTCACGCCCCAACCGATAAAGGAAGGGATAATGATCTCATCGTTATTCAGAGCCGGCATTCCAAAGCCCAGCTTCATAACCTCAATGCATTCGTCAAAGAAATGCTTATCCAGGCCGGCATGATAGCGGACTGTCAGATTCGGCTGCGTCAGCCTTGTCTGGGCCACGGACTGAAGCACAAGGAAGCTCAGCTCGTTTACCGCGTCCTTCTTATCCGTAGTCTGACCGCCTATGGTGACATTCTGGTACATGGGGGAGCCTGCAGAGCTTAAGGTATGGGCCTGGGAGCGCACCTTATTGATGGTCAGGGTCTTGATCCACAGGCAGGTGAGAAGCTCCAGCGCCTCCTCCTTCGTAATCCTGCCTTCCTTTAAATCATTTATATAATAGGAATACATATACTGGTCAAAGCGGCCGTAGCTTAAGGAATGGCCATTGGATTCAATCTGCAGAATCAGCTGGATAAACCAGACGGACTGCACGGCTTCCCGGAAGGAAGAGGCCGGTTCATAAGGAACCTTCTCACAGATCCTGCTTATCTCAAAAAGCTCTTTTTTTCTGTTCCCATCTGTTTCCTTTTCCGCCAGTTCCTTTGCCAGAGCGCTGTACCGCTGTGCAAATGCCCGGACAGCTTCCACGACAATCAGAACGGCGTTGTAGAATACATTCTTATCAATGCTGTCCGGATCCGTCAGATCCAGGGCTGCCTTACACTTCCTGGTTTTCTCTTCGTATCCCTTTAACCCAACCGCCAGAAGGCGCTCATAATTCACGGCCAGGTGGGCGTCGCCGGCATTCAGCTTGCCTTCCATGCCGAACACGCCTGTCTCCATAAAGACGCTTACCTCCTCCGGAAGGAGGGCTTCGCCTCTTGCACGTAAGTTATTGTTTTCCCAGAAGGGCGCAATGCTTCGGATCTGTTCCTTGGCCTCCTCCGTAATATAGAACACGTCGCCGTCCCGTTTTTCAAACAGATCCAGCTCCTTCAATACAAATTCCAAGGTATATTCCGGAAAAACAGGGGCGTTCCGGTTCTTCGTTGCCTGGTTGCCGGCAAGGAGAGATTTGTCCTCCAGGTAGATTGTCATTTTCTCCAGAATATTTTTCAGCATCAGCGCCCTTGCCATCACCCGGGGCTGGTTTAAGCTCTCTTTATAAGCTTCCGTGGCCAGAATGGCACGCTCTGCATCCACATAAGGCTTCTCGTCCAGGACTTCTTCCCGGAATGCCTGCATACGCTCTGTCAATGCGCCGAAATGATTTCTATTTTCCATATTGCCCTCCATTAATATTTCGTTCGTAACTAAATTATTTTCGTTTGTAAAATCATAGTATCATTCTTTTATGCGGATGTCAATGAGATTTTATTCGTTACTGGGCAAGGAGTGAACAGTAACTTTTATTCGAAAGAGCTGTTTATTTCATTTGAAAAATCTGTTGTGTGGGAAGATGCGGATGTGTTACAATGAATTCAGAATAGGATATCCTCGGCAGGCAAAGGCCAGGTATCAAAAAGAAAGGGATTTTCCATGAAAGAACGTCATCTTAAGATATTAGACATCGTGAACGAAAAGGAGCGTATCAGCGTCCAGGAGCTCTCGGAAAAACTCGGCCTTTCCGTCGTGACCATACGAAAGGACTTAGAAGAACTGGAGTCCGAAGGGCTTCTGCGCCGCCAGCACGGCTACGCCGCCAAAGCCTCCCCGGATGCCATCAATTCGCGGATGTCCTTCCGCTATCTGGAGAAAAAGAAGATTGCGCAAAAGGCCGTCTCTCTGGTGGAGCCTATGGAGACCATTATGATTGAATCCGGCTCTACCTGCGCCCTCTTTGCCGCAGAGCTGGCGGCCGTCAATGATGTGACCATTATTACGAATTCCACTTACATTGCCCGTTCCCTGGGATCTGCCCCGGGTGCAAAGGTAATTCTGCTGGGGGGTGATTATGACACGGTAGCCGAGGTTACCACCGGGCCGGTGACAGAGCTCTGCGCCAGAGAATATTATGTAGATAAAATCTTTGTGGGAATAGACGGCTACACGGAGGAAAACGGCTTTTCCAACATCAACCACACTCGCTGCAGCACTGTCCGGGCTCTGGCAAAGCAGGCGGATAAAGTGATTGTCCTCACAACCTCCGATAAGTTCGGGAAGCGCAGCGTGGCCAGGATGTTCTCCTCTGACGAGGTGGACACCATTGTCACCGATTCCCAGCTTGCCCCCGAATACGCGGACACGCTGCGCTCTCATCAGATCCGTGTAGAGCTTGCAGAGGAGTAAGCGTTACGCTTTCTCCCCCGGATGCTCTATAGCGTGTTATTCACCGCCGTCTGCGCAATGCTACAGCAGCAGTTCCACCGCCCCGATTATGCCAAAATCCTTCTTAAGCTCCGCAAACCGGAATTCCACCGGCATCTTAATGTGATCGTACCGGTCAAACTCCTGACGCATGGGCCCAAAAAGGCTTTCTCCAAAGCTCGTCAGCCCTCCGCCGAAGACAAAGCTATTGATATTGAGGAGCTGGTAGATATTGTAAACGCAGACTGCCAGATGATGGGCCATATGGGTCAGTTCTTCCCCCGCCAGCTCATCTCCTTCCCGTACTGCCTTAAGCAGCGCCTCTCCATTGCGCACCTTTGCGTCTTCAAGCAGGCTTTTCTTTCCACGGAGAAGCCGCATGCCCAGACGCTTCGGAAGATTCCGGCCGCTTATCTGTGACATAAAGCATCCGTAATTGCCGCAGCCGCACATGATTCCCTCGTCCGGCGTATCCAGCATATGCCCGCTCTCTCCCGCCCAGCCATAGCTTCCCCTGAACAGGTCTCCATTGATGATAATTCCGCTTCCGATTCCCGTGCTCACTGCCATATAAACCATATTCCTTAAGCCCCGGCCCGCTCCCCGGCGGTACTCCGCCAAGGCAGCCGCATTGCTGTCATTGTCCAGAACCACCTGTACCCCAAGGCGCTCCTCCAGATAATCGCGCATGGCAAAATCCTTAATATTCACCATGGCGGAAGTCATATGAATATATCCGCTCTCAAAGCGTATGTAAGAAGGCATACAGATCCCAATGCCCTCCACCTCCCGAAGCGATGCCTGGCGCTCTTCCAGGATCTTGTGAATCATCGCAATGATCTCTTCCGAAAAGGCCGGCCCGTCCGCCTCAATGTCGGTGGGATGCTGATACTTCTTTAGCAGCTCCCCCTCCCGGTCAAAAAGGCCGTAGGCCACCTTCGTACCGCCCGCATCAATTCCGAATATATATTTCTTCTCCATCGCGCCTCCTTCTGCTCCGCCCCTGATTTCATACTATCTTTTTTCTATATTCCGCTCTGTGCTCTGTACCGCTTGCGGAAATTCGACGGCGTCTCCTGCATCTTCTCTTTAAATACCCGGCAGAAATATTTGGGCGAATCAAAACCCACCAAAGCCCCAATCTCATCCACCCCCATGGACGTGCTGATCAAAAGCTCGCTGGCCTTCTGAATCCGCATGGCATTGATATAGCCGATTACCGAATCCCCCGTCAGCTGCCGGAACTTCCGGGAAAGATAGGATTTGCTGATGTATTCCAGGCCTGCCAGCTCCTCTAAGGTAAGCTTCTCCATGTAATGATTCTGAATATATTCCAACACCCGTTCAAAGGTTCGGTTTCTGCCGTCTGCCTCGTAGCATTCACGAAAAATAATAATCAGAAGCTGCTTGATTGCATACTCCAGAAGAACCGGCTCCTGGGTTTTCCGCCTGGCTTCCCGATATATGTTCCGAAAGGCATTGTTAAGCATTCCCTCACGCTCGTTCAGATGAATGGGGCCCGGAAGCACCAGCTCCGGAATATCCACCCAGAGACAGATGATCTCCCTTTTCCGTTCCGGCGAAGGCGCATCCCTGTGTTCCACATACGCCGGGTACACGATCGTATCATACAGGGAAAAGTTCACCTGCGCATCCCCGATTCCCACACTTCCCTTTCCATCTACGTAATAGATAAGTTCAATATAAGGATGGGAATGACGGGTGTGATCCCAGAGACTGTCGTTTTCGTCAAACCACTCACAGTAAGTCAGCTTGGGGCTGCTGTCCTGAATGAGAGAGATGATCCGCTTGTACTCCTCACCGTCCATAGTATATTTCCTTTCCTATGCGGTTTCTGTTTATAGCTTACCACATGTATTTTCGTTTGTCAATTATATGCTTTCTTTAGAAATAAAATGTATTTCGTTAAGCAAAAATCCACCCATTTTTTACACATGGATGGATTTTTTCATCTTACTGATTCCGCCATGCCGCCAGTACAGTGACACAGCAGGCTTCCTTTTCCACATACAGCGGCGAAAGCTTCCCATTCTCCCGGCTGATGCCGAATACGCAGATCGTGTCCGTATCCTGGTTTCCTGCCAGCAGATACTCCCCGCCAGGAGACAGGATAAAGTCCCTGGGGATCTCTCCTAAGCTGTCCTGTATCTGAATCTGTTCCAGCCTTCCGTCCTCTTCTATACGGAACACAGCCAGGTGGTTGCTTCCCCGGACAGACGCATAAAGCCATTTTCCTTTTGGATGCAGACGGATGGCCGCTCCCAGAGAAGGAAGCCTGCAAGTCTTTGGCATAGCTGATATCGTTTGCACAAGCCGGGCACGGCCCGATTCCATTTCGTATTCATAGACATTGACCTGGCAGGCCATCTCTGTCATCACATAGAGATGCCGCCCTTTCCGGTCAAAGACTCCATGCCGGATTCCCTGGCCCTTGATCCCCGGTATCGTAAGCTGCTCATCAGGCAGCAGCCAGCCCTTTTCCCAATCCCCCCGATATCCTGCAAGGCAGTCCAGCCCCAGATCCGGCACATAGACATATTTCCCATCGGGAGAAAGAAGCATCTGATGAGGGTGGGGCCCCTCCTGCCGTTCCCGGTTTACTCCTTCACCGCTGTGGCGGAGCACACAAGAAGCATGCCCCAGACGGTAATCCCCAAGAATCGGAAAGACGCTTAAGCTTCCGCCGGAATAATTCGCAGCCATCAGATATCTTTTATCCGTAGAAAATGCCAGATGGCAGGCATCGGCCCCACAAGTAAATTGTCTGCTTCGCAGCGCAAGCTCTCCTGTTTTGCTGACAATCTCATAAGCAGACACCGTAGAACCGGGAATTCCCCCGTATTCCTTCAATTCGTTTACACAGTACAGGAAGGGCGCGTCAGGATGCACCAATATATAGGAAGGATTGGACACGGAGGGCGTCACCGACAGCCGCGTAAGCCTTCCGGTCTCCCCGTCAAATGCGTAACAGGTAATCCCCCTGCATCTGCCCGGCACAACCTCACCAGACCCCATCTTTGCGGGTTCCGTATATCCTCCTGTAAAGAAATAAAAATTTTTCAATCTTCTACTCCTGTCTAAGCCCGAGGCACCCAAAGTATATTGCGCCCACCGCCTGGGCAAACTGGGCCACCGTATAATCGGGATGGGCCTCAAGCTGCTTCATCAGATCCGTATTGGCAAGGCCGCCGTCCGCCGCATACTGCTTCAGATCCGGTTTCCTGCGTCCTGCCCCCTCGCACATCAGCCGGAAGCATACGGGACTCTTTACCAGACGTCCGAACAAGGAGCGTTCCTTGGCCGCCGGATTCAGAATGTAATCCGTCTCCTCCCAGGTTACGGCAAGATATTCTCCTACCTTCCGGAAAATTTCTCCGCAGCTTTCAGACTCCCCTGCCTTCTTCATAAAGAACTCAAGACAGGGCTTGCGCATATCCTTGGGCTCCGTCGGAACTGTCACCTCATTCCCGTCCCAGACAAACAGCCCCTGCTCAAGAGCCTCCTGGTAAATCTCCGGCTCTTCCTCCGGCAGATATTTCATGGCAAGGCGGAATACTCCTGACTGGCAGGTATACTTCTGCAGCGTGCCGGGAAGATTCGTATTGTAATTGTTGATGCTCCGCACGTCATTGGAGGGATACTGCTTCTGCACACAGCTTCCCAGGTCGATAATAAAATTGTAAACCTCCAGAGGAATCTCCGGAATCGATCCGTCCGGAAGCACCCAGCCTGTTCCAAGCTCCGTTCCCAGAGTATGGGCAAAAAATCCGTTGGACACGTCCTCCCCTGCCCACGCCTGTTCCACTGCAGCCGTAAAAGCCGCCATAGGGCCGTCATTGGTATTCATCACCGCTCCGTCCTCTGTCACAAATGCCTTCAAGTCCTCACAGAGCACAGAGATTTTCCCAAACTGCTCTTCATAATCCAGCTTTTTATTTTCTCTCATGCCCTTTGTCTTAAAAGTCTCTCCCCCGACAATCAGGTTCTGAATCACCACGTCCGGAAAGCTGAGGCCGATAGCGTCGAACTTACGAAGCCCCTCTCCTGCCGCCTGCTCCATACTTATAATCCCGCGTTCCATAGCTTCAAAGGAAGCGTCCTTGGAAAAAGCAGCCTTATCTATCTCTGTGCCTCTGCCCGCCGCCTCCAGGCTGGCTGCCGCGCACATCATCCTTGTGAGCATCAGCACCGGATCTATCAGCTGCTCAGCCCTCTCAAAGCCGGCCGGAAACCAGTCAAACTCCTTGTACACTGCCAGCGCGCCCTTCACGCTTGCCGTCAGCTTAATGTCTGTTCCGCCGATATCAATTCCCAAAAGCATCTTATCCTTGGCAAGCTCCGGCAGAGCGGCAAAGACGGCCTCTCCCTTTGTCTCCTGGGTTTTACTTTCCACAGGCTTCTCTTCTGACACGTCTTTACGCTCAAACCGGAAGCAATATTTCCCTTTCAGGAGCACGGACAATATGCGCTCGTTTACATTCAGACTCTTTCCATAGCCGGTTCTCTCTGCCTTTGAGGCCTTGGTCTGAAACACTTCATCCAGCCCCTCTGCCAGAGCTGCTGCCTTCTCATCCTCAGCATCCGTATAGATCTCGATCTTCACTGCTCCCAGAGAAGAGAGGATGTTGTAAATCATTGCGTGGACATAAGAAGCCGCGAACGCCTCTTCCTCCCGGCTTCTGGTCTCGGGAAGCGACAGCGGAAAGCTTTTTTTACTCTCGTCATAGAGGGTTACATGCAGATGGAAGGGCCTTGTTCCCTCCTTTTCAAATGCGTTTCTTACATCCGTAATATAGACAGGCTCATCCTTCTTTGCCTGCTCCAGAAAATCATTCAGCATGGTTTACTCCTTTACAATATGTACAATTCCTTCCTGTTCCAATATCTCGTAAAACCTTTCCATTTCCTCTCCGGAAAGGGCTTTTCCTTCCACCGGATAATCTCTTTCCATAGCTGCGTATTTGCTGCGGCAGAGGGGATTGAAGTTCAAAAGCTCATAGGCCCCGTCCGGATTCACCGACCGTATATAACGGGCAATGCTGCGGATATTCTCCTCCGCGGCCGTATAGCCCGGAATCAGCGGCGTCCGCACAAGGATATGCGCCCCCTTTGCCGAAAGATATTCATAATTCTCAAGAATCTGCTCATTTCCTGCTCCCAGGTGCTTTTTATGAAGCTTGGTATCCAGGAATTTGATATCAATCAGGAACTCATCGGTCACCGGAAGCATTGCCTCTACAGCCTCTCTGGGGGCCAAAAGGCAGGTTTCCACAGCCGTGTTCACGCCCTCCTGCTTACAAAGCCTTAAGACCTCCGCTGCAAATCTCCACTGAACGAGCACCTCGCCCCCGGAAAGCGTCACGCCCCCTGTCTCCCCAAAAAACACACGATCCCGAAGCAGCTTCTTAGCCGCCTCCTCCGCCGTCAGCTCTGTCCCGATTTGTCTAAGGGCAGCTCCCGGACAGGCCTCCTGGCAGCTTTGGCAGAGGCTGCACCGGGAAGCATCTATGTGGATTCGATCGGTAAGCTTCAAAGCCTTCTCCTTACACACTGCCGCGCAGGTGCCGCATTTTAAACAGTCCCCCGGGCTGTACCAGAGCGCCGGGGTCCCGTCCATCCCTTCCGGATTCTGGCACCAGGGGCAGTGAAGAGGGCAGCCCTTGAAAAAGAGGGTAGTGCGAAGTCCCTCCCCGTCATGGACGGCAAACCGCTTGAGATCAAAAATTATCCCTTTCATGCCGATTCGTAAGTGGTACGGGCAATAATTTCTTCCTGGAGATCGGGAGCAAGCTCCGTGAAGTATGCCGTATAGCCGGCGACGCGGACGGTAAGGCTGCGATACTGCTCCGGCGTCTTCTGGGCCGCTCTTAGATCTTTTTCGTTGAGCACGTTAAACTGAATATGACTGATCCCCAAGCGGCATACAGACCGAAGAAGCTCCACAAACTTCTGAATTCCCGTGTCCGTCTTAAAGAACTGGGGCAGGAATTTCATGTTCAGAAGGGTTCCGTTGCTGGCCTTTTCAAAGGGCAGCTTTGCCACGGACTGGAGAAGGGCTGTGGGGCCGTTGGTATCCCGTCCGTACATAGCGGACACACCACCGTCTGCCAGCGGATCCCTGGCGCGGCGTCCGTCAGCAGAGGCTCCCACGTTCTGTCCCATAGGCACATGGGCGGAAACCGTATAAAGGCCCATCTGATAGATTCCTCCGCGGCCGTTTTTATACTTCTTTAAGCCGTCGGCAAAGTAATTTACCCATTTTACCCCAAGCGCATCCACCCAATCTACGTCATTTCCGTACTTAGGCGCTTTGTTGAGCAGCATAGCCCGGATAAGAGGCGCATCCTCATAGTCTGTCTGAAGAGCGTGAAGCAGCTCTTCCCTGGAAAGCTTCTTCTCGTCGTATACGAGAGCCTTAATCGCCGCCAGGGAATCT
The DNA here is from genome assembly GCA_910575725.1 of Clostridia bacterium. Taxonomy (GTDB): domain Bacteria; phylum Bacillota; class Clostridia; order Lachnospirales; family Lachnospiraceae; genus Laedolimicola. The sequence goes on from CAJTFE010000012.1 coordinate 101,307, forward strand.
GCCAGATTGGCAGCCTGGATAGCCTGCACGCCCGCAAAGTTGTAATGAGCGCCCCCCTGGGTGACATCCCGGCCCCTTGCCAGACAGTCGTCAATCACCGCAGAAAGGAAAGGCGTAGGCAGAAGCTTCTCATGCATCTTCTCCACCTGGCTTACACACTCTGCCATCCGGTCAGAGAAGTAATCAATCTGCTTTGCGTAGGCTGTTTCCAGCTCTTCAAAGGTTTCATAAGTAGTCAGAGCCCCCAGATCCAGCCCTGTCTTTTCTCCCGTGAGCATATCTACGCCGTGATTCAGCGTCAGCTCCAGAGCCTTTAGAAGATTGAACATAGCTGCGTCGCTCCAGGCCAGGGCATTCCCGTGGGTGGTCAGCTCCACGCAGCCTACAATGGCATAGTTCATCGCATCCTTGTGGCTCACCCCGTGGGCCATAAGCGCCGGAACAACCGCTTCGTCATTGAATACCTGCGGCATTCCGCTTCCCTGCCCGATGACCCTGCTGGCTGCCTCAAGAAGCTCTGCCGGAGAATCCTTGTAAATCCGCAGGGACAGATTCGGCTGCGGCAGCAAAAGATGAGACTGGGCCTGAAGGAAAAGATAGCTCAGTTCATTGGAAGCGTCGCTTCCGTCTTCCTTCTGTCCCCCCAGGGCTACATTGAAGCCAATCGGGAAGCCTGCAAAATACCGGGCGCTGTTGGAGTTGCGCAGATATACAAGCTGGTTGAATTTGAGCCATAAACACTCGGTAATCTCCAGGGCATCCTCCAGGGTCATTCCCTCCCTGCGGCTGTGCTCGTAATAAGGATACAGGTATTGATCCATCCGTCCCGGAGAGAAGGAAGACGCATTTCCCTCCATCTGAAGAATGACGTACAGGAACCAGACAGCCTGCACTGCCTCCTGATAAGTCTTTGGCGGCTCTGCAGCCAGCTTATGGCAGACACGGGCCGTCTCTGCCAGATTTTCTCTTCCAGTCTCCTGGTACAGCTTATCTGCCAGAACTCCATACCGCTCTATAAAGGCGCTGGCTCCTTCCATACTGATGATCACGCTCTGGTAAAAGCTTTTCCGGGCCTCGTCTGCCTTTTCCAGATACTCTTGGGCTTCCTTACGGATTCCTGCCGGCCCAAGCTCCAGCCACTTCTTGGTGTTGGGACAGATGTGGCCCTGGGAATGATCCTTCTGGTTAATTTTTACCACCTTGGCGATAGCGTCTACCTGGGGCCCGACGGCTTCTCTTACTTGATCCTCCAGGGAACGTCCCTTCCAGTAGGGCATAATCTCCTTCCGGAAAGCGTCGATGTCCTCCCCCCGTACCTGGAACTTATCCTGGGGCCTTGTGGGAAGCGTCTCAAACTCCCGATCTACCCAGGAAGCCCCGGTCTCGGGAAATACCACGCCGCCCCGTACTCCATAGGTCCGGTTTCCCACAATTCTCTCCTCCGGTTCAATCCGGATGCGAATCTGCAGAAGAGCTGCCTTAAGCGCTTCCGCCCTCTGAATGCAGCGGGGCATTCCCTCTGTCTTTTTGTAGCTTTCCGTCACAATGCGGGCCTGCTCAATGCTTGCAAATCTTGGCTCCTTGAGCATTTCTTCCTTTAGTTTCCTGATGCGCTCTGAGCATGTTAGCTCTAGAATTGTCTTTGTTTCCATTTGCCGACCTCCCTTTTGGTTACGTTTCCGATTCCTCTTGTTTCTACCTTCAATATAGCACACCCGGTATCTGCTACCTACTCACAGTCTCACCCAAAAAGTATACGATTCTCTCCTTTTTCCGCCGCTGTATTCTTGCTATAGGAAGGGGGCCGCCGCAGCCGCGACGGCCCCCTTCCCAAAGACAGCGCCAATCTATGACAGGGCTTCTTCCAAAGCCTTATACATGACATCTTTGTCTGGTTTCTTTCCAGTCCACATCTCAATATTCAAGGCAGCCTGGTTGATCAGCATGCCCGCTCCCGTCGCACAGGGAATTCCTCTGCGGCGCAGCTCTTTGATGAAAGCCGTTTCCGTTGGATTGGGAATGACATCCTGTACAAACATCTCCGGCTTAATGGAATCCAGGTCGATATTCGGTACAGCCTCCACATCCGGATAGAGGCCTACGGAGGTGGCATTTACCACAATGTCCGTCCCTTCCGGAATGGAAAAGGGACCGTCCCAGTCAATGTAGCGGCACTCTGTCTTTGTATTCTCCCTCAGGATCGCCATAAGGGAATCTCCCAGAGCACGATCCTGGGCACGGTTCACAATGGTAATATCCGCCGCGCCTGCAAGCCCCATCTCCACGCAGACAGCCCTTGCTGCTCCGCCGGCTCCGAATACGACAGCCTTCTTTCCCTTCACGTCTACCCCGTTGGATTCCAGGGACATCATAAAGCCCTTGCCGTCGGTATTTTCTCCAAAGAGGCGGCCGTTTTCGTTGACAATCATATTCACGGCCCCGATAAGCTTTGCACTCTCGGAAATCTCGTCCAGATAATCCATCACTGCAATTTTGTGGGGAATGGTACAATTGATCCCTCTCATTTTAAAAGCCTTCAGTCCTGCAATGGCATCTCCCAGCTTATCCTTATCCACATCCAGGGTCAGAAAATGCCAGCGCTCCAGTCCCATAGCCTCAAATGCCGCATCCTGAATCACCACTCCCGGATTCTCCGCAACCGGCTGTCCGAACACGCCTACCAAATGATCCAGATAATTCTGTTCTTTCATACTTCCTGCACTCCTCTCTCTATACACGCTCTCTCTTCAGCTTTCTTCCGAAGCAGTCGCCGCCGATAATCACTACAATCAAAATTCCCTCAAAAAGCTTCTGATAATATCCGTCAATTCCAAGCTGGTTCATACAGTTGCTCACAAGCTGGATTACAAACAGGCCGATAAAGCTTTCTATCATGCCGCCCACGCCGCCCGCGAAGGAGGTTCCTCCGATTACAACGCCGCAGTTTACCATCATACCAGTGGTATCTCCGTATACGGAGGATCCGGTGTTCATACGGGAGGAAAGAAGCACTCCGGCCAGTGTCGATACGACACCGCTGATAATAAAGGCCGCCCACTTGATGGGAACAACCGAGATACCGGAGTATTTTGCAACCTCATAATTGCCGCCGATGGCGTAGCAGTTCCGCCCAAAGCTGGTAAAGCGCATAATACAGTAGAAAATAACAAACAAGATCACCATATATACAACCAGCGACGGAATGGTTCCGAAAAACTTCATATTGGAGATCTGCATAAACTCCTTACTGGTACAGGTCAAGGGATGCGCATTGGTAATCTGCTGGCAGATTCCCTTTAACAGCATTCCCATGCCCAGGGTAATGATAAAGGGCTCCGTCTTCTGATGCACAACGAGGAAGCCGTTGACAATCCCCACTGCCAGGCCGCTTAAAAGAGCCAGGAGGAAGGCAAGCCAGATAGGCTGTCCCGAATTCACCATCATAACGGCAATGATGCCCCCCAGACACAGGGTGCCGCCTACGGACAGATCGCAGCCGCCGCAGATAACGGCCACCGTCACGCCGAAAGCTACAATCTCAAGAATGGCCGTGGAGCGGAGCATATCCAGCCAGTTGTACATGGTATAAAATGTCGTATCAAAGAAAAGCATCATAAGCATGAGCCCAAGAATCGCAATTACGGCCTTTTGCTTTGAAACAATCTTCCAGACTTTATTTGCATTTGTTTTCGCGTTCATTTTCCTGCCCTCCTTTTATTGCTGATTCCGGTTGTCCAGCCAGATAGCCACAACCAGAACGGCTCCACGCATGACGGTCTGCATATAAGTGGACAGATCCAGCATATTCATACAGTTGCCCAGTACCGTAATCAGGAATACGCCAAGCATGGTTCGGATGACGCTTCCCTTGCCGCCCTTCAGCGTGGTTCCGCCTACCACCACGCAGAGAATAGCGTTGGTCTCATAGCCCGTACCCATGGTGGCATTGGCGCTGGTTACACGGGACATAAGCATAATAGCCGCCAGTCCTGCCATGGCGCCCTCGATGGCATATACCATACGCATCACTCTCTTTACATTGAAGCCCACCAGATATGCCGCATCCTTATTGCCGCCCAAAAGGCTGATGGAGCGCCCCCAGATGGTCTTTTTATGGAAGAAATTCATAAATACCAGGAAAATCAGGAACACAATCAAGGCTGCCGGCAGAATTCCGATGTTCTTGGAGCCCAGAGCCGTAAATACGCCGTAAGGGCTCTGGCACTTGGAAATCTTGATGGTAACTCCCTGGGTGAAAATCAAACCGATCGCAAGCCATACCGAACTCATTCCATAGGTGATAAACAGCACCTCCGCCTGGGTCATAGCTCCGCAGGCCGTCAGAATCGCCCCTGTTATGTAACCGAGAAGGGCGCCCAGCAGAACGCCGGCAATCAGAGCGCCCCACTGTCCCAGCGGATCAATCAGGCTGATGGTCACAACGCCTACCAGGCTGATCATACCTACGATGGACAGATCAATAAAGCCTGCGATGATAACAAAGGTCATGCCCAGGGCCGCAAAGGGAAGAGCCCCTAGCTGCTTGAGCACATTATTCATGTTCGCGGCTCCGAGAAACTTCGGTTCCACGGCAGCCGTCACAATGGCCAATATTAAGATGCCGCAGAGCACCAGATTTTTCTTAAGAAAATCCTTTGTCGCAATTACACTAATATTCTTTGTCATTTCTCTCCCTCCGTCCTATCCGATGGCCTTATCCATGATTTCCGTCGCATCTGCTTCCTCCGGATTGAATTCTCCGGTGATACGGCCGTCGCAGATAACCAGAACACGGTTGCTCATGTTCAAAACCTCAGGAAGCTCGGAGGAAATCATAATAATGGCTCCGCCGTCCTCCACAATTTTATTCATCAGCACATAAATCTCATATTTGGCTCCCACGTCGATTCCTCTGGTAGGCTCATCCAGAATCAGAATCTTGGGATTGCGCTCCATCCACCGGCCGACGATACATTTCTGCTGGTTTCCGCCGGACAGCGTAACCACCTTTGTCTCTGCCGTGGGCGTCTTGATCGCCAGGGCCTCTATCTGGCGCTTTCCGATATCCGTTTCCTTTGCGGAATCCACAACGCCGAAATGAGCCAGATCCTCCAGGGATGCCATCGTAATATTGCTCTCCACCGAGAAGGGCAGAATCAGGCCCTCCCGCTTCCGATCCTCGGGCACCAGGGCCATTCCCGCTTTCTTGGCGTCGTGGGGCGTCACAATCTTTACCTTGTTTCCTTCCAGATAGATCTCATGCCCTTTGACCTTATCGGCGCCATAGAGGGCCCGGATAATCTCCGTACGCCCGGCTCCCACCAGGCCCACCAGACCCAGGATCTCACCCTTGTGCAAGGTAAAATTAATGTCATGGAGCTTGCGTGTATTGAGATTCCTCACCTCCAGAAGGGGCTCTCCCACAAAGTGCGCCCTGGGCGGATACTCATTCTCAATGGTCCGGCCTACCATCTTGGCAATCATATCGCTCCGGGTCAGTTCTTCCACCGGCTTCGTGTCAATGACGCAGCCGTCCCGCATGATGGTTACGATATTGCAGTACTCAAAAATCTCATCCAGCTTATGGCTGATGTAGATTACAGACACGCCGCTGTCCCGGAGCTGATTGATGATCACTCCCAGCTTTTTCAGTTCCTCCGAGGTCAAGGAGCTGCTGGGCTCATCCATGATAATCAGCTTGGAGTCAAAAGAAAGGGCTTTGGCAATCTCCACCATCTGCATCTCCGATGCGCTCAGATCCCCTACCAGGGAGGTTGTGCTGATGGTGCTTCCAATGCTGTCAAGAAGCTCTCTGGCCTTCCTATGGGTTCCGCCCATGCCCTTGTTCTCCATAAAACGGCCCAGGAAAATATTTTCTCCTACCGTCATGGTGTTTACCAGGTTAAACTCCTGATAGATAATACTAAGGCCCCGGCGCAGCGCCTGGATGGGAGTTGTCTTTTCAATGGTTTCTCCGTTGAATATGACAGTGCCTTCGTCCTTTTCGTATACACCGGATAATATTTTCATTAAAGTGGATTTGCCCGCCCCGTTTTCGCCGACAATTCCGTACACAACGCCTTTGGGGATGGACAAGGACACATGATCCAGGGCCTTTACTCCCGGAAAGTATTTGCAGATGTCTTTCACCTCTAGGATGTAATCGGTCTTATTCTCCAACTTTACTGCCTCCCTTAATCTTTCATTGAAAAAGGCCGCCGCAAAGCGACAGCCCATTTAGCTCTGCCAATGTATGCTTTCTGGCTTTTTACCACTCCGGATAAGGCAGAGTTTCTACGTTATCCTTGGTTACGATATCTACCGGTGCATATACAACGCCTTCATCCGGCAGTGTCTCGCCGTTCATAAGCTTCTGGATACACTCAAAGGAAGAGGTGGTCATGTTCTGGTAGCTCTGTCCGATGCAAAGCGCCTGTGTGCCGTCCTTTACCTGGTCATATCCGGCTCCGCAGCCGTCCACGCCGATTACGTACACATCGTTCATCTCAGCAGCCTTCAAAGCCTCGATAACGCCGGTTGCACCGTTGTCCCAGTGGCAGAATACAGCCTGGATGTCCTCGCCGTGCTTTACAATAAAGTCCTCCATAATTGCCATTGCGTCCTCGGTTGCCCACGCTTCGCAGTCCTTGGTATCAAGAACCTCTACCTTGGCAGTGTCAATGGTGTCAAAGAAGCCGTCGTGACGAAGAATCTGTGCGCTGTGGCCGGACTGTCCGCCTACCTCTACTACCTTGCAGCCGTCCGGAAATGCTTCCATCAGAGCCTTCGCTGCTTCCTCGCCGCACATATAGTCATTGGTCGCACAAGCGAAATCACGATACTCAGTGCTTGCAAAGCCTTCCGGCAGCTCGGAAGAGAAGATTCCTACAAATACGCCGGCCTCACGGGCTTCCTGAATGGCAGGAATCATAGCGCTGGGGTCCGTGGGGTTAATCATAATTCCCACATAGCCCTGGGACACGCAGGTTCCGATAGCAGCCACGCCATTCTGCGCATCGTAATCCTCGTCAAATACCGTTACCTCAAATCCATAATCTGCCGCATACTGCTGAATCAGCTTCCATGCATATGCCTGAGATGGATTTGCAAGAGACTGGGTGATAAATGCAACCTTTGCCAGGCTGCCGTCGCCGGCCGGCTCAGCCGCAGGTGTTTCCTCCCCGGACGCTTCCGCTTCCGGCGCTTCCTCTGTCTGTACAGGCTCCGAAGCCGCAGGTTCCTCTGTCTTACCGCCGCATGCGGCCAGGCCCAGCACCATGACAGCCGCTAACAGCAATGCAATACGCTTTTTCATTGTTCTTCCTCCTTGGATTTGTTATTTTTTATAACTAACAGGCTGCACCTGTCAATCATCTTTGTGATATCATCCAGAAAATATCTTTTCCGTCCCCTTTTTGTTTATTAATTATAGACAAATATTTTTTGTCAAATAACCCATGATCCAACACAAAAAGTACACTATAATGAACAAAAGTTACGTACAGTGTACTTTTATATTTGTTTCGAAACTATTTATCTTGTTTTAGCCATTCATTTTCTGCATTTAAAAAGAATGCTGCATTCTTATTTGACAATTCCATTTTCTCCTTTTACAATAAGACAAAGGGCAATTTTACGGAGTTTTCCAAGGTATACCGGAAACGATTGCAGAATCAATGATGGAGGAACATACAATGAGTAATTTTTATTATCAGGAAAGCTGGCTGGATATTTTGAAGGAGCAGGAGGAGCTTCTGCGCTACGATACCTTTACCAGGAGCATGGCCCTGGAACTGGGCCTTAACATCCTCAAGCTGGCAGAAAGCACCTATCAGAAGCCTCTGGCTGTCCAGATTGTAGAGGACGGTACTATAATCTTCGCTCATAAGATGGCAGGCACCTCCTCAGAAAACGACTGGTGGATGAACCGCAAGCTGGCCGTATCACGCATAACAGGAAAAAGCTCCCTTTTTTCCTGTGTGGAGACGGAAATGGGCAATCCTGCGCCCCAATGGCAGGAGCGTCCGGATAACTATGCTGTCTGCGGCGGATGTATCCCTGTATTTCCCACTGACGGAAGCACGCCGTGGGCTTATGTGCTGGTGTCCGGGATGAAGCATTTTGAGGATCACCAGGTAATCGCCGATGCCATGGCTCTGCAGCTGGATAAAAAAATAAGGCGGGTTTCTTAAACCCGCCTTATCTTCAAGCTTACCATATGATTCTATTATCCGGAGGTCTTAAACTGCCGGCGGAAACCGGCCGGAGATTCTCCGGTAATCTCCTTAAATACACGGTGAAAATACTTTGGTGAATCAAAACCTACCTGGTAAGCAATCTCATCTATACTGAGACAGGACATCATCAGAAACTGTCTGGATCGCTCGATCCGGAACCGGTTGATGTAGGATATCACCGACAGCCCGGTCCGTTCCTTAAACTTACGCGAAAGATAAGATTTGCTGATGTGCTCAAGCTCTGCCAGCTCATCCAGGGAAATCCTTTCCGCATAGTGGTTCTTGATGTATTCTATCACACAGTCCAGCATCCTGCTGCCTTCCACCGCTTCCTTTGCCTCTCTTAAAACCATAAGCATCAGCACCTTCATGGCATGCTCCAGAAGGAGTTCATCCCGTTTATCACGCTTTCCCTCCTGGTACACAAGACGGAACGCATTGCCCAGAATGCCGTCTCTCTCGTGAAGCCGTATCGGCTCTTCAATCACAAGCTCCGGCATATCGATCCAGAGACAGATGATCTCCCTTGGACGCTCCGGAAGCCGCTTGTCCAGATGCTCCTGGCAGGCCGGATAGACCGTGGTATCATACAGAGAAAAGTTCAGCTTCGTTCCCGATACATCCGCATTTCCCTTTCCTTCCACGTAATAGATCAGTTCATGGTAGGGATGGGAGTGAAGCTCAAAATTCCACATACTGCTGTTCTCGTCAAACCATTCACAAAACCGCAGCCTGGGGTTACTGTTCCGGATTACTTCATAAGCTTTTTCCAGTTCCATCCTGTCACATCCTGTCCGATGATGTACTCAAATAACTACAACCTGTACTAAAACTCAAACACAGCCACTCCATAAGGCGGCAGTGAATACGCAAAGGAATAGGGCAGACCGTCGCACTCACTCTTCTCTGCCTTATACACAAGGGGCCGCTCCTGTCCGCTTCCGCCGAATTCTGCCGCGTCGCTGTTAAGCACCAGCTTATACTGCTTTCTTCTCGGCACGCCCACCCGGTAGTCTTCACGCTCCATAGGCGTAAAATTGCAGACAAAGAGCAGATTCTTCGTACCCTTTTTGCTGAAGCGCATAAAGGAGAAAATGCTGCGGAAATTGTCATTGGCATTGACCCATTTAAAGCCGGCCGGAACTGTATCCTGCTCATAAAGAGCCGGTGTCTTCCTGTACAAATGAAGCAGCGCCTTCACATAGCTCTGCAGCTGCTGATGCTTCTCCTCTCCCAGCAGATACCAGTCAAGCTCCCTGGCTTCGCTCCACTCCTGGAACTGGGCGAAATCCTGTCCCATAAAGAGCAGCTTCTTACCCGGATGGCCTATCATAAAGGAGTATCCCACCTTCAGATTGGCAAACTTATCGTCATAGAGGCCCGGCATCTTATTGATCATGGAGCACTTCAGATGCACCACCTCATCGTGGGACAGCACCAGAATATAGTTCTCACTGTAAGCATAGGTCATGGCAAAGGTCATCAGATTGTGCGCACCATTGCGGAAATAGGGATCCAGCTTCATATACTCCAGGAAGTCATTCATCCAGCCCATATTCCACTTGAAGGAAAAGCCCAGCCCGTCATTTTCTGCAATATCCGTCACCTTGGGCCATGCGGTGGACTCCTCCGCAATCATCATCACGCCCGGATTCCTTCCCAGCAGGCAGGAATTGAGATGCTTAAAGAATTCAATGGCCTCCAGATTCTTGTTGCCGCCGTACTTGTTGGCTGCCCACTGGCCGTCCTGCTTGCCGTAATCCAGATACAGCATGGAAGCCACCGCATCCACGCGAAGGCCGTCCACATGGTACTGCTCTACCCAGAAAAGAGCATTGGCAATCAGAAAGTTCTTTACTTCGTTCATCTCATAGTTAAAGATCTTGGTGCCCCAGTCCGGATGCTCGCCCTTTCTTGGATCCGGATATTCATAGAGGGCCTGGCCGTCAAAATCCGCAAGGCCGTGGGCATCTCTTGGAAAATGAGCGGGAACCCAGTCCAGGATAACACCGATTTTGTTCTTATGAAGGTAATTGATTAGGTACATAAAATCCTCGGGACTTCCGTACCGGGAGGTGGGTGCGTAGTAGCCTGTCACCTGATAGCCCCAGGAGCCGTCAAAAGGATGCTCTGCAATGCCCATTAGCTCCACATGGGTGTAGCCCATCTCCTTCACATAGTCTGTGAGACTGTGGGCCAGATCCCGATAGCTGTAAAAGCCGTCCTCATCGGGACCGTGGGGATGCTTCTTCCAGGAACCCGGATGCACCTCATAGATGGACATGGGCTCCTCCTTTGTATTCCGCACCTTCCGCTTCTCCATCCAGGCGCTGTCGCTCCAGCGAAAGCCGCTGATATCGGCAATCCTTGATGCGGTTCCGGGACGCTGCTCTGCCTCCAGGGCATAGGGGTCGGCCTTGTAGAGCAGACGGTGATCCTCTGTCTCAATAAGGAACTTGTAGAGGGTTCCTGTCTCCACGCCGGGAACAAACAATTCATAGATCCCCAGAGGCTCCAGACGCTTCATCTCATGGCTTTCCTGATCCCATCCGTTAAACTCCCCAATCACATGAACCCTGTGGGCATGGGGGGCCCATACGGCAAAGTGGACGCCCTTCTTTCCCTCATGCTTCACGGTGTGGGCTCCCAGCTTCCGGAAAATGTCATAGTGATTTCCCTGTCCGAACAGATATTGATCCATATCTGTCACAAAGCAGGAAGGCATCTCCGGCTTCTGCTTTCTTCTCGGCTGTGCTTTCTTTTTCTGTTTCTTTGTCTCTCCCATAATGCTCACTCCTGTATAATTTTAAATACCGCGCTTCCGCCTGCGGATATTTCCAACTGAATTTTTCCGTTCTCTACGGGAAAGGTCTTGCCCGTCAGAACCTCAAGAGCGCTGCTTCCCGCCACCGGACAGGGTATCTCCATCCGCGCCGGAGCCTCATCGTTATTCACTGCAGTAACAACGGCTTCCCCGCCCAGGATCCGGGCAAAAGCATACTGGCGGTTGGTCAGACAAAGCTCCCGATACACCCCGTCTACCAGGGCCGGCGCTTCCTTTCGAAGTTTCGAGAGCTTTATTAAAAGCTCCTTTAACTGGGGATGAGGCGGCTGCGCCTCCATCTTCTCAAGATCCAGGCAGGGCCGCAGAAAATCGTCGTTGGCGCCTTCCTTCCTGCCTTCCACGCCCCACTCGCCTCCGTAATAGATGGAGGGAATGCCGGGAAGGGTGTAAAGAAGGGTATATACCGGCGCCAGATGGGCCTTCTCCTTCAGCTTATTTACCAGCCGATCCACATCATGGTTTTCCACGAAGGAATACAGCCTGCATCCCCGGTAAATGCCGCCGTTGGCGTCAAACTGGCGGCGGATGGTGTGGGCAATCTCAAAGTAATTGTGATCGTTGTGGCCGGAGTAGAGACCCTTGTGAAGCTCATAGTTCGTTACAGAGTGAAGCATATCCTCCCCGGTCCACCGGGCATAATCTCCGTGGATCACCTCGCCCATGAGCCAGAAGTCCTCTTTTTTCTCCTCCGTCACCCTGCGCAGCTCCTTCATAAAGTTGAATTCCAGGCAGTCCGCACAGTCCAGGCGGATGCCGTCAATGTCAAATTCATCAATCCAGAACCGCACCACATCAAAGAGATACCCTCGCACGCCCTCGTCGTACAGATTCAGATTGGCCAGCTCAAAGCAGTTTCTCCAGGCTTTATAGTAAAAACCGTCATTATAATGGGTATTCCCCTCAAAGCTTACATCCTGATACCACCAGCGGTACTGGGACTGCTCTCTTTTTTCTTTCAGATCCTGAAATGCGAAAAATTCCCGTCCCGTGTGGTTAAATACACCGTCCACCACCACACGGATTCCGCTCTCGTGGCAGAGCGTTACAAAGTTCTTGAAGTCTTCGTTATCTCCGAGACGGCGGTCTACCAGCTTGTAGTCCCTGGTATCATAGCCATGGCTTGTAGATTCAAACAAGGGACCGATATAGACTGCAGTGACCCCATATTCCTTCATATGGGCAATCCAGGGTTCTAAGTTTTGCAAACGGTGAACCGTCTCTTCTTCTGTGTTGTATTTAGGCGCCCCCGTAAGACCTAAGGGGTAGATATGGTAAAAAACCGCCTCCTCGTACCATTTTGACATGGTATCGTCCTCCTTTTTTCTAAGAGCCGTTCTCCTCAGAAACTATCACCAAAATTGAGGATCTCGCTCTAAGCATACTATAGAAACATTTTATACTTTTCGTTATATTGTGTCAAGTTCCTGTTTTCGTTTGACTTTTTTTTGTGCACCTTTTATAATCAAATCAGACTTATAAAACTGGAGGTTTCTTATGATTTTGACGCTTACTCTCAATCCTTGTATTGATAAAACTATTTATCTGGACCAGCTGGAGGTCGGCTCCTACAACCGCGTGAAAAGTACCCGAGAGGATCTGGCCGGAAAAGGGCTGAATGTCAGCATTGTTCTGAATAATCTGGGCGAGGAGACTCTCTGCAAAGGATTCAATTTTAAGAACAACGGACGGCTTCTTGAGGAGCTTCTTGACCGCCATGGGGTTGCCCGGAATTTTATTATGGAGAATGGGGCAATCCGGACGAATATCAAGCTTTTTGATCAGTCCTGCCAGGTGATGACCGAGGTCAACGAGGCCGGCCCCCTTGTCTCCTCCTCCTGCGTGGAGGAGCTTCTTAAAGATATGGAAGCATCCCTTGAGCAGGCGGATATCCTGGTTATGAGCGGCAGCATCCCTCCCGGAGTTCCCACGGATATCTATCAAAGGCTTATCCGCATGGCAGATGAAAAACAGGTAAAAACCGTACTGGATGCCGCAGGAGAACCTCTGCTTCTGGGGCTTAAGGAAAAGCCTTTTCTCATCAAGCCCAACACCCTGGAATTTGAGCAGGCCTTCCAAAAGGAGATCGAAAGCGGTATGGATACCCTTGAGATTGCCCGCCAGGTGGTGGACAGCGGCATTCCGTATCTCTGTCTTTCTATGGGCTCCGACGGCGCTATGCTCATAGATTGCGAGCATGCTTACCGGGCAAAGCCCCTTCCGCTCAAGCCCCTTGGGCTTACCGGAGCAGGCGATTCCATGGTGGCTGGTATGTGCTGCGCCATCCGCAGGAATCTGAGCACCCCCGATATGCTCCGTTATGCCATGGCCGCCGCCGGAGGCTCCATCCGCCAGGAGGGAACCATCCTTGCCGGAAAATCCGATGTGGAAGAGCTGCTTCCTTTGGTAGAAGTGGAAACTGTCTTGTAAGAACAAACCGAGGCTGCGGAGAAATATGCATTTCTCCACAGCCTCTTCTTTCTATACTGCTATTCAAAATCCTTTTCCAGTAAAACCAGATTGCCAAACTCATCTGTACGGCCTTTACGCCGCTTTCCAAAGAGTCCCCGCTTGTCTCCGCGCTCTATCGCCTCGTCAATCATCTCTTTCACTTCGGCCACATTTACCAGGTGATCGCTTGTCTGACGATTGCCTATGCGGTTGTAAAGGGCCAGCACTGCCATCTCGTCAAAGACGCATTCCTGCTCTCTTGCATAGGATTCGCCGAAGGCAACCAGCTCCTTGTTCGTAAAGGTGGGAAGCTCTATGGTACGGGTGAACTTAGCCGCCAGGCTTTCACAGCGGATAAACAGATCCCGGATCTCTTCCTTCTCATCCTCCAGAATGACCAAAAGCCCTCCTGTCTTCCGGGTCATGGCATGGGATAGCTGGACTGCCGTCTGGGTTTTCAAACGTCCGGCCTTTTCAATGAGAAGCGCTCCTCCTCCCAGCTTTCCGAATACAGTGGAGATATTCTTGCCGTTCAGGCTTTCCGCCTCCACCTTTACCAGCTTAGCCCCGGTATTTTTCCGCTGCTTCTCAATGGCTTTTACAATATCGGAGGCCAGGGTTGTCTTTCCTGTTCCGCCCTCTCCTGTGATAACCAGGTTGCCCACCAGAGAATCCTCTCTGCGCTCCCCGCGCATCCGATCCTCTTCTAACAGCTCCGCAAGCTGCTGATTCATGCCGCGGACAGAAGTAAAGTATGCAAAAAGCTTCTTCTGTTCCTCGGAGAGCTGTCCCGGCGGAATGGTTGCAATCTCCTCCTCCAAGGCCTTCTCCAGCTTTTCCATCATGGGAGACGGGGATACGGGCTCTTCCTCCGGCTCCTCTTCCTCTTCTTCGGATACTGCCGGCTCTTCCTCCTTGGTGAACGCCAGGTTCTCTTCTTTTACAAAAGGCTTATCAAGGCTTTCCGCCTCCAGAATGTCAATGATATCATCAAATCCGTCGGGAAGCTCATATTCCAATATAGTTGCAATATCGCAGGTTTCATCCAGACGTTTCTTGGGATCCCTTTCCGGTTCCCGGACCGCTTCCTTCGTCGATTCTTTCTTCTTTGGTTCTTTCTCCTTCTGCCTGCTTTCTTCCTTCCCTTTCTGTATGGGCTCCACATGCACCCGGACCGGAAGCTGGCCTTCAATCTCGTCAATCAGCCTCTGAATCTCCTCCGGAAGGGTCGGAATGACTTCTGTATTCAGCTCCGGGAGCTGGCCGGTGGCCCGCAGATATTCGCGCTCTTTACGCTTGGCCTCGTCCCGTCTGGCCGCCTCGGCGATGGCTGCCTCTGTCTCCTTTTTCTTTTCCTCCCAGCCGTTCAGAATGTCTTCTATGGTCATCTGGCCTGTAATCTGCCGATCCAGCACATTTTCTTCCATATCAAAAGTGAGCTGGCCGCTCTCGTTCTGACCTAAAAACCTGGGAAGACGGAAGGTGTCTCTTTCCAGTCTCTGTACCGGTCTTTCTACCGGCTTGTCCTGACCGGCCTTTAAATCCGGCTCCTGAACACTCTCATATTTTGAAGCAAGAACCGCTTCCTCCTGCTCCGGTTCGGCTACCGCAATTTCTTCTTCTTCTTCTGCTTCCTCTGACTGCTGCCGGGCGGCTTCCTGCTCTTCTTCTAACCTTCTTAAGGCTTCTCTTTGTTCCTCTTCTAACTTCCTCCGGGCGGCCTCCTGTTCCTCCTCCAGCTTCTTACGGGCAGCCTCGCGCCTTGCTCTGGCCTGTCGCTTTTTATGAGCCTCGGCCTCACGCCGCTCTTTTTCCTGCTGCAGTCTGGCCGCTTCCTGTTCCGGATCTTCCTCCTCTTCCTGGGGTGCATCCGCCCAGGGCGCAGGCACAGGCTCGGGATTGGTCTCCCTTGCAAGCTCCTCCCTCATAAAGTCCTGAAGTCCCTCTGCCAGGGCTGCCTGGAGATTGCTGGTGTTAAACTCGTCCATATTGATCTGTTTAACTTCTATCTCCTCCGCCTGGTTTTCGGACATCATCTGACGGTACTTTTCTTCCTGGGAGGCTGTCAGCGGCTGAATCCGCATCTTCAGCTCCATGGCCTTCATCACGTACTCGCCCTCGCTGAACCACAGAATCAGATCGTCGCATTCCTCCACGCACTTGGCTATCATGCCTTCCTTATAATAGAGGGCCGCCAGCTCGTAAGCCCACCGTTCCTGGTATTCCCGGCTCTTATATTCTTCCAGAACGGCAATCTGATCCTCAACAGAGGAACCTCTTCCCTTGTAAATCTGATATTTCAATACATAGCGGCTCAAATCATGGGGCGCTATCTTTGTAAATTCTTTGTATAATTCAATGGCCTCGTCAAAGTTTCCAAGCTTTACGGCCACTTCCACCATGCGGTATACAATCATACGCCCGATAGGGGCGCAGTCATACGCCATGTTCAGAATCTCATTGCAATCCTCATAGCGCTCCAGGTTCTCGTAAATCTCACTGACGCTCATCAGCAGGCTTGTATTGCGGATCTTGCTCCAGTCTATGGAATCTGCAATCTTGGCTGCGGCTTTATATTTTTTCTGCTCAAGCAGCTTTTCCATCTGTTCGGTTTTTATCTGAAATTCATACTTGTCCAACCGTTCCACCTCAATCAATTCCCGTAAACAGCAGATATGCAAAAGGCGTCTGTACGGGCTTCCGGCTCTATAAATACCATATCTCGCCCTGTTCTTAGAGCATTTGTCAAAATATGCCGTAGATAGTCTTAGTGTATCACAGGGCACATGCCTTGTCAAAATTTTTTCTCTTAAGATTCTCCCCGGATTCCGCAAAAAAGAACCGATATCCGGACAGCAGTTTCTGGCAGGATATCGGTTTCTTTCAGTGATGTTAAAAATGCAGTAATAGATATATTTTACATTTTACTTTTTCATAAACGTAAACTGTGCCATTAATTTCTACTATAATATCTTTTTATTCTTGCAAAGCAATAAATGCTTTATAAACTAAATTTTTGAGTTGTAGCTGCATTAAATAGGTCACACTTAAACTATATCGTACAGCGAACAGTGAAAAATCAAATTGAAGTTCCTGTCGAATTATGGTAGTATTTATCTGGGAATACCAAGATGGTAGGCGGTTAGCCCTCTCCGGAGGGACTGTGACCCTCCGATTACATAGAAACCCACAAGGGAATCTGGAGAAAGGAGGGCTGAGCCAATGGATATTTTAGGACTTATGGCAGTGTTAAGCTTTGGCTTGACCTGCTTTGGAATAGGATACTCTATCGGTAAGGATAGTAACAAGACACAGAAATAGCCGCCCCAGTCTAGCAAACTAAGCGGCCATTTTTGTTTAGCATATGTTGGGCTAACCGTCTATCGGTAACGCTTGTTGGGCATCTGTTGACGCAGGTGTCCTTCTTTATGTTCAATATACCACAATCTTTAAAGTGCAGCAAGCATTTTTTAGCGGTTATCCAATTCGCTCCCCTTTTTCTGTTACTGTTCACGCACAACTATTCTGCAAGCAATGAGCCAAGCACCGTACTTGCACGAACATTTGACTTTACCAGATAATCTATCATATTCCCAAACAGCACATCATAGCCTTCCCAGTCGCAGAACTCCCTCGGCGCCCAGTGGGGAGAGCAGTCGCTGGAAAAGATACCGCTTCTGCCTTCTCCATACGTTCCGAACGCAATAAAGGGATCGCCGCAGATCGTCGCCACAAGCTCTGCGCCTTCTTTTAAAATGCTTTTATTGTATCCCAGAACCGGCGGCCACTCCCCAGTGATCCCCTTTAAAACAGGATGATCGGAAGCCTCCGTTTGCGCCGATACCCCTTCGCAGTGCTCCATTCTGTCATCACAGGTGAGAAGCTGCACCGGAAGAACATCCTGCACCGGCGTGGCCCACCATTTTCCCTGTCCTCCGATTCCGTTGAAGGTCATATAGCCTCCGATCATCAGAAGCGAGCCTCCCTCCAGCACATAATCCTTAAGGAGGCTGCAGCGGTTGGGAAATCTTTTCCCCATAGTGAATGTCTCCGTGGGAATCAGCAGCGTATCCGCACCCACATCCGACAGCACTACACACACATATTCTTTTAACTCCTCCATGGTAAACGGAAACTGATCCGCTGCAATGTGGCTTGGCATATATACAAATTCATATCCAGCCTTTTCAATGGCCTTATCAATCCATCCAAGACCCGTCTCATACTTAGAGGCTGAAAAAGAATTAAATCCCTTCACCTCTGTCACGGTGGCTGTCCATGATTCGCCTACAAATAATACCTTCTTTGACATAATATCCCTATCCTTCCCTTTCTGATTTCATAGTTTACCGCTGAAGCCGAAACTCTCTGCGAACAAGGAGACGCCCAGATTCAGCTTTCCTCCAGCAGCTTTTCTATCTCACTGCGCAGGGCCATGGCCGGAGCCGTCCCCTGTCTCGTTACCGCCAATGCGCCTGCCGCATTTCCATAACGCATTGCTTCAAAGATATCCTTTCCTTCCGACAGAGCCGTGGCAAAAGCGCCGTTAAACGCATCTCCCGCCCCTGTGGTATCGATTGCTTCCGTCTTCATGCATGGCAGCAGCTCCCTCTTTTCTCCGTCATCGGCATATGCACCCATTGCTCCCATTGTAATCACGACATTCCGAACGCCCTTATCCTGGAATACCCTGGCGCCGGCATGCCGTCTGTGCGGCTGATCAGATCTACCGCAAAGCTTCCGAATACAACAATTGGTTTTCCCATATCCGCCCTGCCTTTCTCTTCGAGAATGTTCTTTTTCACTGTGTCTCTTACTGCTTACTTAAAAAATACGCATACCTGGCTATGGATTCCAGATAAACCTCTACCGGCACATATTCATTTACCCCGTGAACTCCGTATTCATTGGCCCCCGGTCCCATGGTAATGGCAGCAATCCCGTGATCCTGCAGGTAATTAGCGTCCGATGTGCTTAAGCAGGACTCATAGACCGGCTCCCTTCCGAAGGCCCTCGCCGCCTCTGCAAGCTGCCTGCATAAGGGATGTTCCATCTCCACATTGACGGGCGGCTTGGCTGAGAGCAGATAGGGAATCGTGACAACCGGCGGATGCTCTTTAAGCCAGAAGCTCCTTTCTGCTGCCCGGTTAACGGCTCCTTTAAAATAAGCAAACGCTTCCTCCTGGGAAATGCTTGGATTATACAGCATGCTTCCTGTGATCTTGCATTTCTCTGCTCCTGCCGAAAAAATGCCCTTGCTTTCAATTCCGGAGAAATTGATGGTAGTAGACCCCCATTCCGTCAGCGGATGGTTCGCATACTGCCCCAGCTCCTTTTCCAGCTTCTGAAGCTCTCCAATCAGCTCAATGGCAAGTTCAATGGCATTCTTCCCAGGAACATTTTTCACGTGATAACCATGGGGATAGAGGGTATGGTGGCGTGATGCGATGTGATAGCTTAGTCCCTGCACCTCAATTGTAAAATAAAACTCCCCCTGGATTGCCGGTACGATAGCCAGGTTGTTGGAAGGCTCCATCACAATGCATTCCTTTGCAAAATAGCCTCTTTCGATGATACTGTCTACGCCGAATTCCCGGCCTCCGTTCTCCTCTGACATCACATAAGTAAAATACAGCGGCCTTTTCGGCTTGACGCCCAATTTGTGCAGTACGTGCATTGCCATCAAGGGGGCTGCGCATCCTGCCTTCATGTCAGACGCCCCCCGGCCGTATATCTTTCCCTCTTTTACTGCGCCGGACCAGGGGCCGGCATCCTCTCTCCACTCCGCCTTCTGGAGCTCCGTTACCGGAACCGTATCCGTATGTCCTGCAAACAGAAGGGGTTCTCCCTCTCCCTCGCTGACTGCCGCAACATTTGAAAAATCATTTCCCGATTTCCAGAAATCAACCTTGTCAAAAATCCCATATTCTTCCAGCTTCTTCTGCATCCAGAGATGGCATGCAAAAGGCGCCTTATTTTCGCCCAGGGCAGGATTCGTGGAATCCTTCTGTATATACTCGCTCAGAAAACCGATGTATTCCTTCCGGTTCTTATCTACGCACTCTCTTATCCTGTCTATGATATATTCCATGGCTCTTCCTCCGTTCCAGCCTTCAAATACGCTCAGATACTTTAGAAACAGGGCTGCCTTACTTTCCGACAGCCCCATTGTCAGAAAAACACGTTAATCCGTGATTGATAAGAGCTTTACTCAAGGGGATAAAGAACCTTGTGCACATCGGGATCATTCATATTTTCTTTTGTTACCACAACAACATCGGTCGCCACCTCCTGGGGAACCTCTTCCCCTGCGAGAGCTTGATTAATATACTCTACTGCCAATCTTCCCATTTCATAAGGCTGCTGTACAATCAGCGCGTCAATGACGCCGTTTTCCAGATACTGAATCTCGTCCGCCGCTGCGTCAAAGGCAACCACATGCACGCTCTCCTCAAGGCCTGCGTTAATCAGAGCCTGGCTCGCACCGATGGCACCTCTGTCGTAAGCTGCAAAGATACCTGCGACGTCCGCATTTGCCGTCAGCATGTTCTCTGTGTTGGACAAAGCTGCTGCCTGGTCTGCGCCTCTTAAAGTCTCCAGCAGCTCGATTCCGGAATGTTCAGCCGCTGCCGCTTCCGCACCGATGCCCCGGCCGTCGTTTGAGGGAATGCCAGCCAGCGCATTGATTACAACTGCCTTCCCCTGTCCGCCCATAAGCTCTATAAGCGTTTCCATTGCAAGCCGTCCGCCTGCCTCATTGTCTGTGGCGATGTATGAGGTAACCTTATCCGTATTTACGGGGCCGTCTACTACAACCACGGGAATTCCTGCATCCTCTGCCTTCTCCACAGAGGGAACCAGAGCGTCCGAATCAACCGGAATCAGAATGATGCCGTCAACTCCGCTGGATATGGCATTTTCCATCAGATCCATCTGGCCCTGGATATCTCCGTCCTGGCTGGGGCCTGTGTAAATCAATTCTCCGCCGCTCTTCTCAAGCTCTGCCAGGGAGCCTGCCTGTACGTTCAGCCAGTATTCGCTGTTTATGGACATTACAATCATCTGTATTGTCGGACCGTCCTTTGTCTCCTCAGCGGGGGCCGGCTCTGCCGCATCATCTGTATTCTCTGCTGTGGGTTCCTCTGTCTGCTCCGTATCTGCCCCCGGCGCCGGCGCCTCCGCCTTTGAACCGCAGCCGGCCAGTGCGGCGGCCGCCATAGACATGGCTAAAATTACTGCTGTCAACCTTTTCTTCATGTTCGTTCCTCCTTTTTTCTCTGTGGGTTTCCTTTTTTCTATGAGAAAGGTCAGCTGACCTTTTCCCTCTGTAGGATATCTGCAAAAACGGCCAGGACTACCACCACGCCGATTGCAATCTGCTGTACAAAAGAGTTCAGCCCAAGCAGCGTGAAGCCATTGTTGAGAACGCTGATGATCAGCGCGCCAATGAGAGAGCCTTTCACCGATCCGCGGCCTCCGGAGAAGGACGCTCCTCCGATTACCGCTGCCGCAATGGCGTTGGATTCATAGCCGGCTGCCGCATTGGGCTGGGCTACCGCAAGCCTTCCCAGAAGGATAACTCCGGCTGCCGCTGCCAGGAAGCCCTCGATGGTATAGGTAAGCATGGTATTTCGCTTGATTGCTATTCCGGACAGCCGGGCTGCCTCATAGTTGCTGCCAATGGCGTACAGGCTGCGCCCGTAAGAGGTGTACACCAGCAGAATATGAATGACAACCGCCGTAAAAATCATAATCACGATGGGATTGGGAATCCCGATAAAGGTTCCCTGCCCAATCACCCTCACAGCTTCCGGAAGCTGTGAAACCGGAAGCCCGTTTGTAATCAGAAGAGCAGTGCCCCGGAAGATTCCCGTTGTACCCAGGGTAGCCACAAAGGGCGGAAGCTTCATATAGGTAACGATGAAGCCGTTGACCGCTCCCAGGGCCGCGCCTGCAAAGCAGGAAATAAGCATTGCCCAGAAAATGGGACAGCCTGCCTTCATCAGATACGCAGAGACAATGCCTGCCAGAGCCAGGACCGCCCCGATAGACAGATCAATACCGCCGATAATAATAACCATCAGCATCCCGATGGATAATACTACATTGACAGACGCCTGGCAAAGATCACCTTCTGCTGATTTCCTCCCGACAGGTTTTCAATCAGCGTCCTGGAAGAGGGCATCCGGATTTTCAGCTTTTCCTTATAGTATTCCGTTACCTTTACGGCTCTGCCCTCTGTAAGGAAGCCGAAACGGCCCAGCTTGGAAAAGCCGCTGATTACCACGTTAGACCAGATGCTCTGTCCCATTAAAAGTCCAAGCCGTTTTCTGTCCTCGGTCAGAAAAGCAATCTTGTGTTTTACGGACCGCTTTGGATTGGAAAGCTTTACCGGACTGCCGTTAATAAGGATTCGTCCGGATACCATCCGGTCTGCACCGAATATAGCCCTTACCAGTTCTGTTCTCCCTGCACCTACCAGCCCTCCGATGCCCAGCACCTCGCCCTTTCTCGCCTGCAAGCTTACGTTCTTCACAAGTCTGGGCAGGCTGAGATTCTCCACCTCCAAAGCCGGCTCTCCTGCTTTATGCCCACTCTTGGGATAGTACTGGGTCACGTTTCTTCCCACCATCATGCGGATCATCTCATCTATATCTACGGCTGCCGCTTCCTTTTCTCCCACATAGGTTCCGTCCCTCAGTACCAGGATCCGGTCGCCGATCCTTTTGATCTCCTCCAGGCGGTGGGAGATATAGATGATGCTGATGCCTCTCTCCTTAAGCTTTTGGATGTATTCAAACAGCTTGTCCACTTCCTGGCTTGTTATGGATGCAGTCGGTTCGTCCATGATGATGACCTTGGCATTTTCCTGGCTGATGGCCTTTGAAATCTCCAGCATCTGCTGTCCGGCAACGCTTAGGGTTTCCACCTTTGCATGGAGATCGTATTTCAGATCCATCTGGTCGATGATTGACTGGGCCTGCCTGTGGGCCTCCTTCCAGTCCACAAAGCATTTTAAATCTTTTCTTTTGGGAAATCCTTTTGCCAGAAGCAGATTTTCCGTAATGGTCATGTCGGGAATCATATTTAATTCCTGATGGATAATGTAGATTCCTTTTTCATTGGCATCTCTGATTCCCTTTGGGATATACGCTTCTTTGTCAAGGGTCATTTTCCCTCCCTCGTCAGCCATGTATATCCCGGACAAAATTTTTACAAAGGTAGACTTTCCGGCGCCGTTTTCTCCCACAAGCACCAGCACCTCCCCTTTGTACAAATCCAGGCTGATGTTGTTCAAAGCCTTCACTCCCGGAAAGGTCTTAGATATGTTTTCCACGCTCAATACTTTTTCTCGATCCATAGCGCCTCCTTGTTCTTCTTATGAAAATGCTTGATTTTCCGTTGTCGAAACGTTTTTACAAAAGGTAAAAAAATACCAGCCCTCCTTTTTTATTCAATTTTTGCGACAGAATTCCGCTTTATTAACTCAACATCTAAAATCTGCTTCTTTTTCTTAATATCCCCTTTCCGGCCGCTCAGGATAGCAAGCAGCATCTCGGCTCCAATCTCCCCCATCTCGCTGGTTGCCCGGCGGATGCAGGTGATGCCGGGATATAGATAGCGCGCCACAACGGAATCGTCAAAGCCCACCAATGATATATCCTTTCCAATGACCATGCCGCGGTCGCACAGACACTCTGCGCTTCCGATACAGGTAAGGTTGTTTGCCGCAAGAATGGCCGTGGGGGGATCCGCAAGCTGCAGCAGCTGGTTCGTCAGATGATAGCCGTCCTCCTCGAACCATTCTCCCACGCATATATATTCTTCCCTCACTGGAATATGATAACGTCTCAGGGTATCCTTGTAGCCGTTCATACGATCGATACCGATGTTGAACTTCAAGGGTCCGGAAATAATGGCAATTTTTCTGTGGCCGAAACGAATCAGCTCCTCCATCAGCAGAACGGCGCCTTTGTAATTATCCACGCACACGGAATACATATCGCTGCCGGGTATCTCCCGGTCAATGATAACCGTAGGCTTTGTACACTGATACAAGGTGTAATCTGTCTTGGCCGGAACGAGAATCATTCCGTCCACCAGATGGCTGAATTCTCCGTCAAAAACCGTCTGCTCCTTTTCGTAGAGCTCGTTGGTGGTGTAAACAAGGGTATAGTATCCCCTTGGACTGGCTACGGATTCAACTCCCCGAATCACAGAGGTGTAAAACTCATTTCGAATGTCGGGGACTACGATCACGATAAAGTGGGTTGCCCCTGTTTTCATGGATGCGGCCAGATTGTTCCGAACATATCCCAGGGCTTCGATTGCCTCATATACCTTATCCCTTGTTTCCTGGCTTACTCTGTCTTTATTGTTAATTACTCGTGAAACCGTTGATACGGCAACCTGGGCGTAATCCGCCACGTCTTTGATTGTTGCGCTCACTTTTGATCATCTTTCTATGTCGTAACGTTTTTACATATCTTTTAGTAAAAGTATACCATGGATTTTTGAAAAGTCAACATGAAATTGTCCATGTTTTCTTTTTTCTGGTATGGTTTAACTGCTAACTACCGTTCTTTTCAATAAATTTATCGTG
>CAJTFE010000013.1 GCA_910575725.1 Clostridia bacterium
TCTCCAACGGCCGGGAAAAAAGCGGCCGTAAGCCGGGCGCCCAGCCGGGACATCCGGGACACGGCAGGAAAAAGCAGATCCCTGCCACGGATCCGGTTCTGCCGCCGCCCCGGGAAGTGCTGGAAGATCCGGATTTCAAAAAGACTTCAAAAACGATCGTGAAACAGCTGGTCAACATACGTACGATACTGGAGGTCACGGAATACCACGCAGATGTGTATTATAATTCCAAAACCGGCGAGCGGATCCATGCGGAGTTTCCTCCCGGCGTTGTGGACGAGGTGAATTATGGTGGAAGCGTCAAGGCCTTCCTGTTTCTGTTGAATAACGACTGCTGCACTTCCATCGACAAAAGCAGGAAATTCCTTTCCGATTTGACTGACGGCAGGCTCAGCATATCCAAGGGCATGGTTAATAAGCTTGGCAGGGAATTTGCCCAAAAAACGGAACAGGAACGAAAAGCGACGTTTGCCGATCTGCTGCTTAGCCCCGTCCTTCATACGGATTGTACCAACGCAAAGGAAAACGGAAAAAATGCTTATGTATTTGTATGCGCTGCCCCGGATGGAAAAGCGATGTATTTTGCACGCAGGAAAAAAGGGCACGAAGGAGTAAAGGGCACCCCGGTCGAAGATTACCAGGGAATCCTGGTTCACGATCATGAGAAAACCTTTTATAACTATGGTGCACAACACCAGGAGTGTCTTGCGCATGTCCTCCGCTATCTGAAGGACAGCATAGATAATGAAGCTGACCGGACCTGGAACAAGGAAATGCGTGCTCTGGTACAGGAAATGATCCACTACCGGAACGGCCTGCCGGAAGAGGCGCCTCCTGACACCGAAAAGGTCAGGGAGTATGAAGAACGCTGCCGGGCAATACTGCAAAAAGCGAAAGAGGAATACGAATACATTCCAGCAAGTGAGTATTATAAGGACGGATACAACCTGTATCTGCGGATGGAAGAATACATGTCCAACCATCTTCTGTTCCTGCATGATCACAGAGTTCCGGCTACAAACAATGAAGCGGAGCGTCTGCTTAGAGGATATAAGCGCAAGCAGCAGCAGGCTGTGTCATTCAGGGGATTCGAGTCCATCGAGTATCTCTGTGAATGCATGAGCATGCTTATTCAGATACGCCAAAACGAAGAATCAAATTTATATAACAGAGTATCCGAGATATTTGGATAAAGAAAACCGATGGTTTCGACTAAGATTAGTCTACACCATCGGTTTGTTTATCACAAGCTGACCTCTGAACAGTAACGAAAAACGTGCTGATTGGCTGAAAATTCTCCTGCCAAAGGTTGACAACAATACCTCCCCCTCCTATAATAGACAATAGAAACTACGGCTGAACGGCAAGC
This sequence comes from Clostridia bacterium, assembly GCA_910575725.1. Lineage (GTDB taxonomy): Bacteria > Bacillota > Clostridia > Lachnospirales > Lachnospiraceae > Laedolimicola. The sequence continues at coordinate 1,370 of CAJTFE010000013.1, forward strand.
CTTCAGCTAAAACCGGGGGGTACATAAAAGATGAAAAGCATACGAAGAAAAATTACCATCTGTCTGATGCTGACGGTTCTTGCGGCACAGATTTTTGTAGGTGCAGTCAGTATCTCGCTCAATTATACCAGCACCATCGCCACAGTGGATCAGATGATGTGCGAGAGTGCAGCCTTAGCGGCGGGGCGCGTAGAGCAGGAACTCCTGGCCTATGAAAATGTGGCCGCAGACACAGGCTGCATTTCACAGCTTTCCAGTCCGAGCGTAAGTGTGGAAGATAAGCGTTCCATCATTGACGAGCGCGTAGATATGCACAATTTCCAGCGGGGCAACATCATAGGCGCGGACGGAATCAGCATCTTTGACGGAAAGGATTATTCTGACCGGGAGTACGTGCAGCAGGCCATGAAAGGGAATGTATATGTGTCGGAGCCTCTTATCAGCAAGGTTACCGGCGAGCTGTCCATTATGGTTGCGGCGCCTCTCTACAGTGAGGGGATTCACGGGGGTACAGTCAGCGGCGTTGTTTATTTTGTGCCTCATGAGACTTTTTTGAATGATATCACTTCCTCCATCCAGGTGAGTGAACACAGCAGGGCTTACATGATCAACAAATCCGGCGACACCATTGCGGATGTCACTTTAGAGACCATCATGGTTCAGAATGTGGGGAAGGAAGCGCAGAGTGATTCATCCCTGAAGGAGCTTGCGGCTATTCACGAGGCCATGTGCCGGGGAGAGAACGGCTTTGGAAGCTATAAGAGCGCAGAGGGCAGCATGTTTGTAGCATATGCTCCGGTAGCAGGCACAGATGGCTGGAGCATTGCAGTTACAGTGCCCCAGTCTGATTACCTGGCTACTACCTATACAGGAATCGCCATTAACGTTGCTGCGATTATAGCGGCTATTCTGGTATCCGTCGTGGTAGCCTTGAAGCTTGCAGACAACATCAGCAAGCCTATGAAGGCCTGTGCAGAACGAATGAAGCAATTGGTGGAAGGAGATCTGGAGTCACCTGTTCCGATCGTCACCAACCGGGACGAGACCGGCATGCTTGCCAAGTCCACGGCAGAGCTGGTGGAGGGTCTTAGTACCATTATCAAAGACATTGGTTATCTCCTGAATGAGATGGCCAATCAGAATCTGGATATCCGTTCCCGGCACAGCGAAGCGTATGTTGGGAGCTTTCAGAATATTTTACTGTCCATGCGCAATCTGAAGCTGGAACTGAGCGATACCATGCTCCAGATTAACCGCTCTGCAGACCAGGTTTCCGAGGTCAGCGAGCAGGTATCCATGAGCGCCCAGAATCTCAGTCAGGGTTCTGTTGAGCAGGCAAGCTCCGTTGAGCAGCTTGCGGCCCGGATCAACGAGATCTCCAATCAGGCTAAGGATACGGCCAGCGGCGCCATTGATGCAAGAGGGCAGACGCACCAGGCCGGTAAGGAGATTTCCGTGTGCAACCAGCAGATGCAGGAGCTGATGGAGGCTATGGATAAGATCCAGAACAGTTCCAATGAGATCGGCAAGATTATTAAGGCCATTGAGGACATAGCATTCCAGACGAATATTCTGGCTTTGAATGCGGCCGTGGAGGCAGCCAGAGCCGGAACTGCAGGCAAGGGCTTTGCCGTTGTGGCAGATGAAGTGCGCAATCTGGCCAGCAAGTCGGCAGAGGCCTCCCAGAGCACGGCAGCGCTTATTGAGAATTCCACAGAGGCCGTTCGTACCGGAACAGAGATTGCAAAGCATACGGCGGAAACCCTGCTTGAGGTTGTGAGCAGCATGGAATCTGTGATCAGTTCCATTGACAAGATCGCATCCGTATCCAGCGAGCAGTCCGAGGCCGTTACTCAAGTAACCGAGGGAATTACTCAGATCTCCGGCGTAGTTCAGAGCAACAGCGCCACCGCGGAGGAAAGTGCGGCATCCAGCCAGGAGCTTTCGGCGGAAGCCGTCGGCCTAAAGCAGCTGGTAGAGCAGTTTACACTGGCAAAGGATTGACCGGTGCTAAATGATGAAAAGACGAATGCTGCCCATTTTGTGGGTTATGATACTGCTTGCACTTACCGCATGTTCCGGAACCGATTCAAAGACAGATGGAGCCGGCATTGAAACCGGAAAGCAGAACCTCCAAAACAGACAGGAAAAGCCAAAGCCGGATTCAAAAGAAGCATTCCAGGAAGCCATGCCGGAAAAAGAGCGGGAGCTTAAGGAGTGGGAGCACGCCTATCTGGAATACGTGGAGGCGCTGGAATACAATGATTCTTATACCTATAGCCTGATCTACGTGGATGAGGATGAGATTCCGGAGCTTGTGGCTGACAGCGGCTTTGAGGCTGGAGGCTGCCAGATCCTAACCTGGCATGAGGGAAAGACGGATGTTCTGCAGACCTCACGTTTGTATTTTACTTATCTTGAGAAGGGAAACCTGCTCTGCAATTCTTCTGGAAATATGGGCTTCTATTACGATAATGTCTACACCATTGAGGACGGCTTATGGTCCTTCGTCGGAGGCGGAACCTATGGAGACAGCGAGGGTGGGCCGCAGTTTGATGAAAATGGCGACTTTGTCTATGAATACTATTGGCTGGAGGAGCCGGTGGAACAGTCCGGATATGAAGGGAAACTTCATGCCATTTATCAGGAAGAGCAGGCGGTAACGCCAAAGATTTATTATATCAAAGATGAGATAGTGTCTCTTCTGGAAACAGGGAAGACAACCTCTGCAGGCCATCGCTATGAGCTGATTGTTCAGGACGTTACCTGGACGGAGGCCGGCGAGGCATGCAGGGAACGGGGAGGCTATCTGGCGGCGCTCACCTCCCGGGAGGAATTTGAGCGCGTCCAGGCACAGATTCTTTCGGAGGAAAAAAGCGCTGTTACCTTTTTTGTGGGTGCAGCTAATACCGGGGATTCATGGGGCTATGCCTGGCTGGAACCGGGAAAAGAGAGCGGATACTCGATGCTGGATTTGTATAACGCTTTGTTTGCAGATTATTGGCTGGAGGGGGAGCCCAGTTATAGCGGGCTGACAGAGGAGGGGCAGGAGATTAAGGAAAACTGCGTGACGATTTTTTACCGCTCCTCTGACGGCAGATGCTATCTCAACGACGTGCCGGGAGATATACTGTCGGCGTTTCCGTCCTTTGCCGGGCGGGTAGGATATATCTGTGAGTATGATGAATAAGAAATTGCTTATTGGAAATATTTTTACAGCATGAATTTCTCAATGATCTCTGCAATTCCGGAATGATTGTTGTCCTGCTCTGTGAGATAGGCTCCGTAGGCATACATCTCCGGACGGGCATTTTTCATAACGCAGGGCAGCTTTACGGCCTTCAGCATGGAGATATCGTTTTCCGCATCTCCGGCTGCCAGGGTGTGCTCATAGGGAACGTTCAGATATTCGCTGATAAAACGAACGCCGCTTCCCTTGTTGATGCCTTCCGGAAGGAATTCCAGGTACTGGTCGCAGGAGAAGAACATATCCAGCCGGTTCTTTTTGGCCCAGGGCTCCATATGCTGGCGGAAGGCCTCCAGACGGCTCCGGTCATGGAGGTCGATGAAGAGCAGCTTGATGGGATCCGGGCTGCTGTCCAGGGCTTTTGTTACATCCTCAACCACTTCATAGGGCAGAATGGTGGAGACAGAGTAATATTTCATTTCTTCCGTTTCGCGCTCGCACAGAGCCGCTGTGTCATTATAAGTCTGGGCATGAAGCCGGAACTTATAGGCTTCGTCAAAGGCTTCCCGGATACAGTCTTTTTGTACTCCCTTATAAAAAATGGTTTCTTTTTTGTATGCATCGTAGATCAGTGCGCCGTTGGAGGTGATGGCATAGCAGCCCGGGCCGGTAAGCCCCAGCTTTTCCAACTGTTTTGCAGTGCTGACCAAGGGGCGGCCGGTGCAGATCACAATGGCATGTCCCAGTTTTGTGGCTTTTTGAATTGCAGCCAGATTTTCCGGCGTAATGTCTTTGCTGTCTGTCAGCAGCGTTCCATCCAGATCTAAAAACAAAATCTTTTTTTCCATAATGCAGACTCCCTTTTTACGCATATTTTCTCTGAATGATTATAACAGAAATTTTACAGGAAGTATAGTTTTTCCCGATTTTTCTCATACTAGGAAAAAGTGGGGCGTAATATTGCGAGATATTACGGAACTGGAATAAGACTGGAATAAGGAGGTAGAGAGGGATGGGAATCCGGCTTTCCGAGCATTTGGATGAAAATGTGACGAACTTGAATGAAATCCTGAATCTGGACAGCAATTTTGATATTATCCGCAAGGGAATTACCATAGCAGGAAGGGATGCCTGCATTTATTTTATTGACGGCTTTCTGGAGGAGGCGATTATGGAAAAGCTCCTGGAGTTTTTCTATAAGCTGAAGCCCGAGGAAATGCCCATGACGGCAAAACAGATGATTGATCATGTGGTGCCCTATGTGGAGGTTACAGCCATTGAGGAGGAGGAGCTGCTGACGCAGAGCCTGCTATCAGGGATTACCTGTCTGTTGATTGACGGTTATGATACCTGCATCGGACTGGACTGCCGTTCCTATCCCATGCGCGGGGTGGACGAGCCTTCCAAGGATAAGGCGCTTCGGGGCTCTAAGGACGGCTTTGTGGAGACGGTGGTGTTCAATACGGCTTTGATCCGAAGGAGAATCCGAAGTCCCAAGCTGTCTATGGAGATTCTTACGGCAGGTAAAAGCTCCCGGACGGATATTGTGCTCTGTTATATGCAGGACCGGGTGGATCGGAAGCTTCTGAGGGAGATCCGGGGGCGGATCAATGCCATAAAGGTGGATGCCCTGACGATGAACCAGGAGAGCCTGGCAGAGTGCATTTATGATCGGAAATGGTTTAACCCGTTTCCAAAGTTTAAGTTTACGGAACGGCCGGATGCGGCTTCGGCGGCGATTCTGGAGGGGAATATTGTTGTGCTGGTGGATAATTCTCCTCAGGCGATGATTGTGCCCACGTCGATCTTTGATATTGTGGAAGAGGCAGACGATTATTATTTTCCGCCGGTGACGGGGTCTTATCTGCGGCTTACGCGGTTCTTGATTGCGCTTATTACGCTGCTGCTTACGCCGGTGTTTCTGCTGCTGTTTCAGAATCCACAGTGGATTCCGCCATGGCTTTCGTTTATTCAGATTAAGGATGCCATTAATGTGCCTATTGTGTGGCAGTTTTTGATGCTTGAGCTTGCTATTGACGGTCTGAGGCTTGCGGCGATCAATACGCCGAGCATGCTCAGTACTCCGCTGAGTGTGGTGGCTGGTATTGTGCTTGGGCAGTTTACGGTGGACTCTGGCTGGTTCAACGCGGAGATTATGATGTATATGGCTTTTGTGGCGATTGCGAATTATACGCAGTCTAGTTATGAGCTGAGTTATGCCCTTAAGTTTATGCGGTTAATTATGCTGGTGCTTACTTCGCTGTTTGACCTTTGGGGATTTTTGATTGGGCTGCTGATTACGGTTGTGGCTGTTGTGGGGAATAAGACGATTGCGGGGAAGAGTTATATTTATCCGCTGCTGCCTTTGAATTTGACGCAGCTTAAGAAGAGGTTTTTGAGGCTGCGGTTGAAGGAGTAAGGGGGGAGGACGGATAAGTTTCTTTATTTGCCGCGGCAAGTATCTTGAAATGTTCCGAAAAAGCCTGTAGAATCGAGGGCACTGAAAAAGTCTGATTCTTTGTTAAAAGAATTAGGCTTTTTCTATGAGAAATGGTACAATGGAAACGAACGGAGGGGGATTGAACATGCTGAAAGATAATTCGCAGATGTGCCTATCACTAGCACCATATCAGGGGCTTTATGATGCTATTATTCCTCAAAAGCATCTCCTAAGGAGGATCAAAGAAAATATAGATTTCAGTTTTGTAAATCCCATGCTGCGCAAACAGTATTGTGAACATTTCGGACGTCCTGCAAAAGAACCCGAAATGATGTTCAAACTTATGTTTAAAAAAAACTTTATGATCTTTCCGATGAACGTCTGATCAGCAGTGCCCAGACAGATATGGCCTACAAGTATTTTCTGGATCTTGAGCCAGAATCTCCCATGGTTGACCAAAGCCTGCTGACGAAGTTCAGGAAAACACGCATTACAGAGGATATCCTGGAAGAGATGCTGAAAGAAACCATTCAGCAGGCTTTGGATAAAGGGTTAATCAAATCGGGGACGATCATTGTTGATTCTACCCATACCAATGCGTCTGTCCGCGCAAAACCGCCAACACAGATCCTGTGGGATTTGAGTAAACAATTACGGAAGGAAATCTATAAAAACGCGTATGACTTATCGGAAAGCTTTCCGGAGAAGCCGTCCCTGGAAGCGGGCCTGGATGAGGAAATCGCTTATACGGAGGCTCTGCTTTCGGTCTTGAAGGAAGGGATTGCTACCTGCGGGAATAAAAAGATACAGGACCTGGCGGAAAGGATACGGGGATTATTAGATACGGATAAGATCCGGGAAATCAGGTCAAAAGATGACGAAGACGCCCGGTTTGGGCACAAGACCCCCACGAGTACATTTTATGGGTACAAAAACCATCTGGCAATGACGGAGGAAAGGCTGATTGCAGGGATAAGCGTAACGTTAATAGCGAAAACAAATCCTGCGGTCGCGGCTGCTGCGGATAAGTGCCCGCTAAAAGGACAGTGTAAAGTAGGGAAGGGAAAAACCCACAGCTATAGTATTACTCAAGCAAGCGAAAAGAACCGGAGCAGGCTGGAATTTGAAGCAAGCGAAAAATTTCAGGAACGCCTGAAGATCCGGCACCGGATTGAAGAAAAGAATGGGGAATTAAAAGAAGCCCACGGATTAGGCAGAGCAGATTCAGTGGGATTGTTTGCTATGGAAGTGCAAATGCAAATGTATTTTACGGCATTCGCGGCAAATATTAAGAGAATAACGAAGTTGATTGCACTGGCCGGATGATAAAACGGCCTATGTTTTTTAGTGAATCATAATCTCTGACATTGTATTATAGAAGAAAGAAAAACTCCCGCTAAAAAATGGGAGTTTTTCAGTGCCCTCGAAAACAAAGGGTTCCGGCACATTGGTTGTCGCTTGAATCCCTTGTCCAGTGTGACCCCTCAGAACGTTATTGAAGAAGCTCAGATACGCTTGAAAAAAAGTAGATGCTTTAGTATAATGGAATCATGGCAGAAACGGGAATCTGATGGGATGTCTGCCATTCATGAGAAAGGCGGTAGATGCCATTGAGAGCAGATACAATCACAAAGGATTATGTAAAAGATGCAGGCGTGTTTGCCGATATTTTTAATTACTATATTTACGGTGGGCGGCAGGTGATCCTGCCGGAGCAGCTCACGGAGCGTGATTCCACGAAGATAGCGCTGCCATACGGTGCGGACGGCGCAGTGGTTCCCGTCCAGAAATTCCGTGATGTGCAGAAGCTGTATGCGGCAATGACGGATGGGAAGATGGAATATGTCCTTTACGGCGCGGAGAACCAGGCTGAAATCCATTATGCTATGCCTGTGAAGAACAATCTCTATGATGCGCTGGAATACGCAGGGCAGGTAGAAGAGGCGGCAAAGTCGCACCGGAAAGAAATGAAGCGGAAAAAAGAGGAGGGGGAGGAGTCTGCTGAAGAAGGCGGGAAAACACCAAGTGCAGGTGAATTCTTAAGTGGCTTCTGGGTGGAGGACAGACTGATACCTTCCATCACGGTGACTATATTTTTCGGCTCGGAAGAGTGGGATGGGCCGTTAAGCCTGTTTGAGATGATGGATGTGTCAGATCCGGATGTGCTTGCCTGCATGGACAATTACCATGTGCGGTTGATCGCACCGGCGCAGATGACGGACGAGGAGATTATGAAATTCCAGTCCAGCCTGCGGGAAGTTATGCTATTCATCAAATATTCGAAGGACAAGGAAAATCTAAGCAGGGTGCTGGTGACCAATGAAAAGCGTTTCCGGGAGTTGGAGCGCAGAGCGGCTGATGTGATTGAAACAATTACAAATTCGGGAATAAAATATGATGAAAGTGAAGAGGTGGTCGATGTGTGTCAGGCAATACGAGAAATTCGGATGGAAGAGCGGAAAATTGGTGAGCAGGACGGCGAATTGAAAAAGGCCAGAGAAGCGGCAGAAAACTTGCATGAAATGGGACTTGATACGGATAAGATAGCTCAGGTGGTTGGCTATGCTGTGGAGACGGTAAAAGGATGGCTTGGGATTGAATCATAATGCGAGGGTGTGTGCTGATATCCCTGAACAATATTTAACAGCGGCATAGGCGGCAATCTTGAATTGATGCCATAGGATTTTGGGTACTAACAGGCAAAGGTGTTGAAGAATGGATTAAAATCGAGGGCACTGAAAAAGTCTGATTCTTTGTTAAAAGAATTAGGCTTTTTCTATGAGAAATGGTACAATGGAAACGAACGGAGGGGGATTGAACATGCTGAAAGATAATTCGCAGATGTGCCTATCACTATCACCATATCAGGGGCTTTATGATGCTATTATTCCTCAAAAGCATCTCCTAAGGAGGAACAAAGAAAATATAGATTTCAGTTTTGTAAATCCCATGCTGCGCAAACAGTATTGTGAACATTTCGGACGTCCTGCAAAAGAACCCGAAATGATGTTCAAACTTATGTTTTTAAAAAAACTTTATTCTACCCATACCAATGCGTCTGTCCGCGCAAAACCGCCAACACAGATCCTGCGGGATTTGAGTAAACAATTACGGAAGGAAATCTATAAAAACGCGTATGACTTATCGGAAAGCTTTCCGGAGAAGCTGTCCCTGGAAGCGGGCCTGGATGAGGAAATCGCTTATACGGAGGCTCTGCTTTCGGTCCTGAAGAAAGGGATTGCTGCCTGCGGGAATAAAAAGATACAGGACCTGGCGGAAAGGATACGGGGATTATTAGATACGGATAAGATCCGGGAAATCAGGTCAAAAGATGACGAAGACGCCCGGTTTGGGCACAAGACCCCCATGAGTACATTTTATGGGTACAAAAACCATCTGGCAATGACGGAGGAAAGGCTGATTGCAGGGATAAGCGTAACGTTAATAGCGAAAACAAATCCTGCGGTCGCGGCTGCTGCGGATAAGTGCCCGCTAAAAGGACAGTGTAAAGTAGGGAAGGGAAAAACCCACAGCTATAGTATTACTCAAGCAAGCGAAAAGAACCGGAGCAGGCTGGAATTTGAAGCAAGCGAAAAATTTCAGGAACGCCTGAAGATCCGGCACCGGATTGAAGAAAAGAATGGGGAATTAAAAGAAGCCCACGGATTAGGCAGAGCAGATTCAGTGGGATTGTTTGCTATGGAAGTGCAAATGCAAATGTATTTTACGGCATTCGCGGCAAATATTAAGAGAATAACGAAGTTGATTGCACTGGCCGGATGATAAAACGGCCTATGTTTTTTAGTGAATCATAATCTCTGACATTGTATTATAGAAGAAAGAAAAACTCCCGCTAAAAAATGGGAGTTTTTCAGTGCCCTCGAAAATCAAGGGTTTCTGCCGCTTCCCATAAACACTTGTGAGAAGTTATACGACGATTTCCGTCTATAAAATCAATAAAAAATTTAAATTTCGTCACTTTTCACAATCGTCAAATGTTGGGAGTGAACAGTAACGAAGATAAAAACGCAATGCGTATTTTTGCTCCATGTTCTTCACATTTTTGGACTTTTGTGATATACTTGAAAATAGTGTGGACAAATGTGCGAAAGGGATGATATCAATGGACGAAACCATTAGCTTTTCCATTTTGGAAATTGAAAAGACAAAGGAGAAACAGGCTATACAGGATGCCTACCGCAGGCTGCTGGTGAAGGTGAATCCGGAGGATGATCCGGAAGGGTTTAAGCGGCTTCGGGAGGCTTATGAGGCGGCGAATGCTTATGCGGATCGCCCGGAGGAGCTGAAAAAGGCGCCGGAGACGCCGGTGGAGCTTTGGATTGAACGGGTGAGGGAGATTTATTTTTCGCTCTCGAAGCGTCTGGATGTGTCCCTCTGGGAGGGGCTTCTTAAGGATGATATCTGTCTGGAGCTGGATACGAGTGTGGAGATCCGGGATGCCCTTCTTGATTTTCTGGCGGATAATTACCGGATTAAGACGGATATCTGGAAGATGATTGATAAGACCTTTAATCTCCAGGAGGAGAGGGCGGAGCTTCTGGAAAAGTTTCATCCGAATTTTATAGATTTTGTTATGCATCAGTGTCAGAGTGACGACGATTTTCCCTATGAGGCGTTTCAGGGGGCGGATGACGGGGATTACGATACCTTCCTGTACCATTATTATGAGCTTTGCAGGAAGAATGACAGCGGGGATGTGGAAGGAGCCGGCGGAATTCTGGATACCTTGAAGCATCTGCCGGTTTCCCATCCCTATCTGATGCTGGAGGAGGCAAGGCTGGAACGGAACAGACAGGAGCTTTCCAAAGCTTCCGGATGGATTCACGGCCTTCTGGCTTTGATGGAGGACGATATGCGCAGTCTTGCCTACGGAGGCGAGATTTTCTGGGAAAATGGGGAAAAGGAAGAGGCAAAGGACTGTTTTGAGAAGATTTTGAAGGACTGTCCGACCCATTATATGGCGAATAAATACCTGGCAAAGCATTACCAGGAGCAGGGGGATCCCGTCAAGGCCAAGGAATACTGTGTGGAGGCTCTTCGCGTCAGCTCCCAGGAGGAAGCGCTTTTGGAGACTATGCGCGACATTAACCAGAGCCTTATGAAGCTTTATGAGGAGCGGCTTGAGAAGGAGGAGATTTCTGACGATGATGTGATGGAGCTTGGCTGGTGTTATCTTCAGAATGATCTTTTTGGAAAGGGTGTGGCTCTGCTGGAGGGCCGTACCATGGGAGACAGCAAAAAGGCGGAATACTACAGCCTTCTCTCCAAATGCTATCTGATGGAACAGCAGTACCAGAAGGCGGTGGATGCGGCAAGGGCCTGTATTCCCTGTATCCAGACAGAAGCAGAGGCCAGGGAGGCAGAGGCTGAGGAAGAGGAAAAGGGCAAGCAGCTGGACCGGATTCCCGGCCGGATTGCCGGAGCCTGTGAGATTATTGCCAAAGCCCTTCACACCCTTGCGAAGGAAGGGGAGCTTTCCAAGGAAGAACAGGCTTCCTGTTATGAGCAGGCATTGGAGGCGATCGATGAGGCCTTGAAGCAGGAGCCGGATTCCAGGAATTACCGGATTGAGCAGGCGCAGATTTTTATGGATCAGGAGGAATATCAGAAGGCTGTGGATGTGTGCGATCAGATGATAGAGACGGATCGCAATGATTTCTATGCCTATGTCCTGCGTCAGAAATGCTGCTACGAGATGCACAACGGCCAGGGGGTTGTGGACAACTTTTACAGCGCCAAGGATATTTATAATGGTTATCCTCAGATTTATGAGCTGGCTGCGGACGTATTTATCCGCTACGGCCAGTATGACGATGCCAGGGGAATCTTAAAGCAGGCGGAGGAAGCGGAGGTCGGAAGCCCTAAGCTGGATCTGATTCATCTGACCATTGGCAGGGAGACGGCGGAGAAGGATGAGGAATTCAAGGCGGCCTATGAGGAAGCGAAAAAGCTGGAGGAGAAGTTTAAGGAGTACCGGGAAAGCGTAACGGATGAGCAGATGGCGGAGCTGTACTATGAGATTGCCCGGTGCTGCCGGGGGCTTGACCGCCAGAGGGATGCCTTAAAGTACATAGAAAAGGCCTGCAGCCTGCATCAGGATAAACTGTATCTCTGGATTCGCGCCAATACCTTAGCAGATCTCAAGGAGCACGATCGCGCCATGGCGGACTATCAGCTCTGCGAGAAGGAGTATGGGGAAAATGAGCTGGTCTATGAAAATATGGCCCGCTGCTACGCAAGCATGGGCAAGCGGAGCCAGGCTCTGGAATATTACAAAAAGGTTTTAAAGGTCAATGAGGAAAATCCCAGGGCCAACAGCCGGATTGTGGACATTTATACAGATATTTTAAAGGATACGGGAGATTTAAAGTATTTTAAGGAGGCGGTTCCCTTTGCCACGCGGCAGCTGGAGCTGGATCCATGTGCCTACTATTATATTGAGAGGGGCCTTTTGTACCTGGAGGCGGGAGAGTGGGATCTGGCGGAGGCTGATTTCATAAAGGCAGCAGAGCTGGAGCCGGACAATACCTATGCCTACAACAACCAGGGATGTATCTATAAGTACACGGAGCAGTACGAGAAAGCCGTTGAACTCTTCAAAAAGTCCATTGAGGTGATGGAGGAGAGTGAGACAATCATTGCTTACAGCAACCTGGGCGGCACCTATGAGCGCATGTGTGATTTTACAAGGGCGCTGGAATGGTATCAGAAGGGAAGCCGGGAGTTTCCCCAGAACCGCGCCATCCGGAAGGATATTATCCGGGTGTTGAAGAAGATGCAGCTTCTGGATAAGGCCATGGAGGAGATCAAAAGCTTCTATGGGGAGGATACGATCGCCTATTACCTGGAGACGGGTGAGATTTACGTGCAGATGAAGCGCTTTGCCAAGGCGATTTCTTTGTACCAGACGGCCAGGAAGAAGGCGGAAAATGATGCGGATGCTTCTGATGCATGGTATCATATTGGGGATGTGTACCTGTATTATAAGAAAAACCCCAAAAAGGCGCTGGAATGCTATCTGAAGGCTCTGGATCTGAAGAATAAGAACGCTTACGGCTATGACCGCTGCTGCCGCAGTATTATGGAGTGTTACTATGAGCTGGGAACCCCGGATAAGGGCGCTCCTTATCAGAAGCTTGCGCTGGAATCTATCGGCAGACGCTTCGGACATATTGACAAATACTTAAATGATTTCTATTATAGAAGAAGCCGTCTTTACAATATAGGCGCCATGTACTATTACTTGGGTGATCTGGAGATGGCAAGGAAGTATTTCGGACAGATAGAGAAGGCTGCCAAATGCCGCCACTGCAATTTCCAGGAATGCGAGGACTACTGGGAGGCCATGGGATTTCTCTACGAGGAGGACGGAAAGCTTGCAGAAGCCCTGAACTGCTATGAGAAGGCCTGCAGAGAGTCTGTGCGCAATGACTTGAGCATTGCGAAGGTGGAGCTGCTGACGAAAAAGCTTAAAAAGCAGCGTTAAACTTTGGGAGGGTATTTGTCCGCAGGAATAAAGACATATATATAAGACTAGAGGAATATAGGATGATTATTGGAATTGATTTAGGAACAACAAACAGTCTGGCCGCTTATTTTACGGAAGACGGGCCGAAGATTATCCCCAACCGTCTGGGAAAGAATCTGACTCCTTCCATTGTAAGCGTGGACGAGAATGACCAGATCTACGTGGGCGAGACGGCCCGTGAGCGAGGGCTTTTGTATCCGGGCACCACGGCCCAGGTGTTTAAGAGGAGCATGGGAAGCACCAAGAAGTTTGATCTGGGACACAAGCAGTTTACGGCGGAGGAGCTGTCCTCCTTTGTGCTGCGTTCTCTGAAGGAGGATGCGGAAGCTTATCTGAAGGAGGAGGTGACGGAGGCGGTTATCAGCGTTCCGGCTTATTTTGACGATAAGCGGCGGAAGGCTACGAAGCGTGCCGGGGAGCTGGCAGGCTTAAAGGTGGAGCGTATTATCAGCGAGCCTACGGCGGCTGCCATTGCTTATGGTCTTTATGAAAAGACCAAGAACACCAAGTTTCTGGTGTTTGACCTGGGCGGCGGCACCTTTGACGTGTCCATTCTGGAACTGTTCCAGAATATCCTGGAGGTCCGGGCCGTGGCCGGGGACAATTACCTGGGCGGCGAGGATTTTACGGATGTGCTGGAGAAAATGTTTCTCCAGAAAAAGAAGATTGAGCTGGATGCCCTGGACGCCAAGACAAGGGGGAATCTGCACAAAGCGGCGGAGGAATGCAAGCTGGGCTTTGCAGACAGCGCAAAGTCAAAGTTTACCTGTACGATAGACGGAAAAACAGAGGAGCTGGAAATCACCCAGAAAGAGTATGAGGAGCAGTGCGAGCCCCTTTTGGACAAGATCCGCAAGCCCGTTCAGAGAAGTCTGGCGGATGCCCATATCAAGCTGTCGGATATCAATGTGGTGGTACTGGTGGGCGGCGCAACCAGACTCCAGGTAGTAAAGAATTTTATTATTAAGCTGTTCCGGAAGTTTCCGGATACCTCTGTCCATCCCGACGAGGCGGTTGCTCTGGGCGCAGCCATTCAGGCGGCGATGAAGGAGCGGAATCAGGCGGTGAAGGAAGTGATTCTCACGGACGTGTGTTCCTTTACCCTGGGCACAGAGGTGACGGTAAACCGCGGAAACGGCCGCTATGAGTCTGGCCATTACTGTCCCATTATTGAGCGGAATACCGTGATTCCGGCCAGCCGGACGGAGCGGTTCTATACCCTTCACGATGATCAGAGCAAGATTACCATTAACATTCTCCAGGGGGAGAGCCGGTTTGCGGCCAATAACCTGCTTCTTGGGGAGCTGACGGTGAATGTTCCTAAGAACCGGGCCGGAGAGGAATCCGTGGATGTGACGTACACGTATGATATCAACTCCATTCTGGAGGTGGAAGTGAAGGTACTTTCTACCGGAGAGGTACGCAAGCAGATCATCAAGAGCCAGGAAAATGAGATGACGGACGAGGAGATTCAGGAGCGCATGGAGGAATTGTCCTATCTGAAGATTCATCCCCGTGACCAGGAGGAGAATAAGCTTCTGCTTCTGCGCTGTGAGCGGCTCTATGAGGAAAGTATGGGGGATACCAGGCGGATTGTTGATATGGAGATCCGGAAGTTTGAGGAGGCGCTGAACACCCGTGACCGGGGCAGGATTGAGGAGGCACGGGAGGAGCTTAAACAGGCGCTTAAAGAGATCGAGGAAGATTTTTAAAACAGCTATAGCGGAACTGGAAAACAGCTATAGCGGAACTGTAATGGAGGAATTCTGGAGATGTCGATAGAGATTGTGCGCAAATATTTTTCTGATTTCGGAATGGAGGAACGCATTCTGGAATTTCCGGTGTCCAGCGCAACGGTTGAGCTTGCGGCGCAGGCTGTGGGCTGCATTCCGGCCCGGATTGCAAAAACCCTGTCCTTTAAGGTGGATGAGGAAGCGATTCTTATTGTTGCGGCGGGAGACGCCAAGATTGATAACCGGAAATACAAGGATAAGTTCGGGAAGAAGGCCGTTATGCTGTCCCAGGAGGAAGTGGCGGAGAAAATCGGCCATGCCGTTGGCGGCGTCTGCCCCTTTGGGATTCCGGATACAGTGAGCGTTTATCTGGATGAGTCCATGAAGCGGTTTGAGACTGTATTTCCAGCGGCGGGAAGCTCCAACAGCGCCATTGAGCTTACGTTGGAGGAGCTTATGCAGTACTCCCATGCAAAGGAATGGATTGACGTGTGCAAGGGCTGGCAGGAGCAGGAGGTATGAGCCGGTATTTTCCCTTGTTTGTGAATTTGGAAGGAAAAAAGATCTTAGTCTACGGGGCCGGAACCATTGGGTCCCGTAGAATTTTATCTCTTTTGGAATTTGGCTGCCAGCTTACGGTGACTGCGCCGAGAGTTTCGCCAAAGGTGGCGAAGCTGGCGGAGGAAGGAAGGCTTTTCTGGAAGGACGACGTCTATCATCCGGGAGAGATTGGCGAAGATGTCTGCCTGGTTCTGGCGGCAGCGAGTGATAAAGAGGTGAATGCGCAGATCGCCGCAGAATGCCGGGAAAAGCAGATTCCGGTGAATGTAAGCAGCGACAAAAGCCTTTGTGACTTCTATTTTCCGGGGCTGGCGGTTAAGGATGAGCTGGTGGCAGGAGTGACCGCAGGCGGCGGGGATCACAGGAGAGCCCGAAGGGCTTCTGAGGCGGTTCGGGAATTGCTCGAAAAGCTGTAGAGTAGAGAATGGACGATAGCAAAGAGAGGAGGTAGAAATATGCCAAGGACCGTGAGCATTGGGTGTCAGGATTTTGAAACAATTCGAAGAGAAAACTGTTTTTACGTAGATAAAACATTGTTTATACAGGAATGGTGGGAACAGATGGACAGTGTAACGTTGATTACACGTCCAAGAAGATTTGGAAAAACCCTGCTTATGAGTATGGTGGAGAAGTTTTTTTCTATGGATTCAACAGCAGGAGAAAACCTGTTCCAAGGGCTTAAAATATGGGAAATAGAAGAATATAGAAAGCTTCAGGGATCATATCCTGTGATTAGTCTCTCTTTTGCAAGCATAAAAGAACAAAATTATCATCTGGCCCGCAGAAAGATTTGTCAGATATTGTCCGGGCTTTACTCCCAATACCGCTTTTTACTGAATGGAGACATTCTGGATAATAAGGAGAAAAAATTTTTTGAATCTGTTTCAGCAGATATGGAGGATGTAGAGGCAACGCTTGCCATTCAGCAGCTGTCTCTTTATTTATCGCGTTATTATGGCAAAAAAGTAATTATACTTTTAGATGAATATGATACGCCGATGCAGGAAGCATATGTAAACGGATATTGGGACGAAATGACATTTTTTATCCGCAGTCTGTTTAATGCAGCCTTTAAAACAAATCTTTATCTGGAACGGGCGCTTTTGACCGGTATAACACGGGTAAGCAAGGAATCTATTTTTTCAGATTTAAATCATTTGCGTGTGATAGTAACTACATCGGAGGCATACGAAGATAGCTTTGGTTTTACGGAACAGGAAGTTTTCGAAGCGTTAGACGAATTTGGCTTGTCAGAGCAAAGAGCAGATGTAAAAAGCTGGTATGACGGTTTTACTTTTGGAAAACGGATGGATATATATAATCCATGGTCAATCATTAATTATCTGAAGACAAAAAAACTGGAAGCCTATTGGGCAAACTCTAGTTCCAATGCATTGGCAGGAAAGTTGATTCGGGAAGGAAACAAAGATATTAAACAGGAGTTTGAGCGGCTTTTATGCGGAGAATTCATTTGTGCAGAGATTGATGAGCAGATTGTCTACAATCAGCTGGAGCAGGACGAGCAGGCAGTCTGGAGCCTCCTGCTGGCCGGCGGATATTTAAGAGTGAACAACATAGAAACCAGGACACGGGCTTATGGGGGCTGGGGCCTGGCCTATGAGCTTTGTCTTACAAATCTGGAAGTACAGATTATGTTCGGCAATATGATTCATAAGTGGTTTGGAAGAGCTTCTTCTGTGTACAATGATTTTATCAAGGCATTACTGGCGGATGATATCAAGGCAATGAATGTATATATGAATAAAGTAGCTTTCGCAACGTTCAGTTATTTTGATACAGGAAAAAACCCATCAGAACAAGAGCCAGAACGCTTCTACCATGGTTTTGTTCTGGGGCTTCTAGTAGATCTGGCTGACAGATATACCTTGACTTCTAATCGCGAAAGCGGCTTCGGCCGGTACGATGTGATGCTGGAGCCAAAGGATTTAGAAAAAGATGATGGGATTATCATAGAGTTCAAGGTGCAGGATAAGGACGAGGAGCAGGAGCTTTTGGATACGGTTAAGGCAGCGGTGCGGCAGATAGAGGAGAAGCATTATGAAGCAATATTGCTGGAAAGAGGTATCGTAAAGGATAGAATACGAAAATATGGATTTGCTTTTTGCGGTAAAACGGTGCTGATTGGGAAATAGGAGTTGAGATCCGCAGAACGATGTTTTTAGGTTGATGTGAGCATAAAAGACAGGTTTGATATGAAAAGAGTTTTCTGCGTTCCCCCAAAGGGAATCGGAAAACTCTTTTTTACTTTCGGATCTTTTGGCATGAAATTTGCATATTCTTTTATTGTACAAAAGAAATGAAGGGAAAAACATTTTATGGTATATAAGAAAAAAGCGGATAAACTAAAAATTGAAAAGCGTGTACTGTCCGTATCTCTGGCAGGCAGTATTCTGGTTGCGGCTTTGGAAGCGTTTATGGCATATTTCCTGCATTCAAAGACAATTTTAATGGATTTTGTATTCGCCTGCTTCGACCTGGTGATGATGTATCCGTTCATTGCATTGGTGCCCTACCTGTATAAACCGGTATCCGAAAAACGGCCCTACGGCTTTTCTCAGGTAGAATCCTTGTTTGTCTGTATCAAATACATTATATTTTTATTTGTGGTACTGAATCTGATTATTGAAAATGCAAAGGTTCTGGCCGGAGGCGGCCATACCGTAGATGCCGGAGTGCTTGTAGGCTTTGAGCTGATCTTGAATCTGTTCAGCATTCTTATTTATTTTGTGCTTCGTCATTTCAGTGAGAAATACGCTTCTTCGATTATCAAATCAGAGCTCTATATGTGGAAGGTAGATATTATGAGCACCTGCAGCATTATGTGCGCCTTTGCGGCGCAGCTTTTCCTGCAGAAAACGGCCGGGGCGTTTGTGATTCCTTACATTGACTCGACTGCGGCGATTCTGATTGCCCTGTTTCTTTTAAAAGAGCCCGTTGTCCAGATTATCAACAATCTGAAGGAACTGATTCTCTTTGCTCCTAAGGAAGAGGTTATGGAGCAGATCCGCCAGGCAGTAGAAGAAAATATCCGGCAGTCAGATTATGTCCTGGCCTTTCTGGACGTCATACAGACAGGCCGCAAAACATGGGTGGAAATCTATGTAAGAAGCAGGAATGATCTCATTTCAGTAAAAGAATTCAAGCAAATCCAGAGGAATGTCAGCAGACAGCTGGGGGAACTGTTTGACCAGATTTATGTAGAAATAATACCGGAAATAGAAAAAAATGAGAATACATTTTAGTGCTGCCGCGCAGCGGTTTTAAAACAGTAATATCCCTCACAGTGCACAAATCGATTTACAGACGCATGTTTTCTGCGGCTGGAAATTGATTTCATACCAGTGTACGGGGAGGGATATTACGGAACTGGAATAGGAGGATAAAGGATGATGGGAGAAAGCGTAAAAAAATGTGTGGAGAAGATTGTGGAGGATTATCGAAAGGAGCTCTGGGACATCAGCAGCTTTCTGTTTCACAATCCGGAGACCGGAAACCAGGAATACCAGGCAGCGGCGCTTCAATGTGAATTTCTCCGCAGAAATGGATTTACTGTGGAAGAAAAGGCCGGCGGCCTTGATACGGCCTTTATCGGAACCTTTTCCAGGGGAGAGGGGCCCTGTGTCGCCATATTCAGCGAGTACGACAGCCTGCCCGGAGAGCTGGGACATGCCTGCGGCCACAATCTGATTGCCGCTGCAGCCATGGGAGCGGCCGCAGCAGCAAAGAAGGCCATGGAGGAGCTGGGGATAGAGGGAACTCTGATGCTGGCCGGGGCGCCGGATGAGGAATTTACAGGCGGGAAGATTACCCTTTTAAAGAAAGGCTGCTTCCGGAATGTAAAGGCAGCCATGGCAGTTCATCCCACAACGGCAAAATCCAGAGTTGCAGGAGGAAATCATGCCTATCTGACCTACTCCTGCGAATATAAGGGGAAGTCTGCCCACAGTGAAAGCCGTCCCTGGGAGGGAATCAGCGCACAGAACGCCGTTCTGCTTTTTTTCAACGCACTGGGCTATGCCAGGCAGATGATAAAGGACGGCGTCCGCATCCAGGCCTATGTGAGAGACGGAATGCAGCATGAGGGAACCATTTCCGCCTATGCAGAACTGGGCTGTGATATCTCTGCGCCTACCATATTTCTGGCAGAGGAGGCGGCAGTGCGCGTGGAGCAGTGCTTTCGGTGCGGCGCCGTGGGGACGGGCTGTGAGCTGGTGCTAAAAAAGGAGGAAGGCTTCAAAAACCGGATTCCGAACGGAGTGCTGGGAGAAATTTTCCGGGACTGCTGTAAGACCTATGGGGAAGAAATGATGGAGGGTATGCCGGATGACAGCGGCGGAGAGGATCTTGGAAATGTAAGCCATGTGATCCCGGCAATCAATCCGCATCTTACCGTTTATCCAAAGCGGAAGCTTTCCCTTCACACTCTGGAGTTTAAGGAGCATGTGCTCACGCCGGAGGGGGAAGCTATGTGCATGCTGGGGGCAAAGGCTATGGCAGCCACGGCCCTTCGGCTGATGCAGAGCCCGGAGCTTCTGGATGAGGCGGCAAAGGAATTGGAGAGCCGGCTTCTGGACTTATATGGGGAGGACTATCAGAAGTATAGAGAGTAATAGGTAAAAAGAGCAGAAGGGAGGAAGGCCATGAACCAGGATATGCAGATACACCAGAGCTTCCGGCAGCGGCCATTGATGTCCCCGGGAGTGGTACACGGCATGCAGCTTCTCTCCATGCCGTATACGGCGCTGATTCCCTTCCTTTCCCGGATGACACTGGAGAATCCGCTTCTGGAGATGGAGAGCTCTGCGGAAGATATTCCGCTGGATCTGGTAGAGACGGAACAGGAGGGAGAGCCCCTAAAGAGCGGAAACAGGGGAGAAAGCCTGCCGGGACAGGAGAGCTTTGAGACAGAGGAAGAGATTCTGCGCCTGGAGCTGCTTCTATCGGGGTATCCCGGGGAGATAGAGGAGACGGCCCTGGTCATACTGGGAGAACTTGAGCCCAATGGCTACTGGAAGGGGGAGACAAAGGAGCTTGCTTTGCGCCTGGCAGTTCCGGAGTCAGCGGCGGAAGAAGCCCTTCGAGCAGTCCAGAGTCTGAAGCCTGCCGGAATCGGCGCACGCAGTCTTTCGGAATGCCTGGCCCTTCAGATAGACGAACAGATGAAAGATGCCTCACTGCTCCGCCGTCTGGTGATGGAGGATCTTCCCTGGACAGCCGGAAACCACATTCGGCAGATCCAGAAAAAATACGGGATTCCGGCGGCAAAGGCAAAGGAACTGGTCGCATGCGTCCGCTCTTTAAATCCCTATCCGGTGGATCTGACGGACAGACGCCAGGGAGGCGCTTATGTATACCCGGAGCTTCGGGTGCATGTAAAGAAAGGAGAAGCCAGGGCAGAATTAAGCCGCCGGGCAGAAAGCCTTGTTTCCGTTAATGAAAATTATCTTCCGGAGGTCTTGGAAGAAATGCTGGACAAAGAAGGAAAGGAGTATTTACGGGAATGCAGGACAAGGGCTTTGGAGCTTATGGGAAGTCTGCGTCTCAGGGACCGGACGATGGAGAAGGTGCTTATGGAGATTGCAGCCTGCCAGAAGGATTTTTTCCAATATGGTTTTTCCTGCTTAAAGCCTATGACCTTAAAGCAGCTGGCGGAACGGCTTGGGCTCAGCACTTCCACGGTGTGCCGCTGCGTCCAGGATAAATACATGGAGACAGACTTCGGAGTCATTGCCCTGAAAGAACTTTTTTCTTCGCAGGTTAAGGCAGAGGGCGCTTACGGCTCCGGGGCGGCAGCCAGGGCGGCTATCCGTTCCATTTTGGAGCAGCAGGGAGAGGATTACAGCGACCGCCAGATTGCGGAGCTGCTTTCGCAGCAGGGAATCCATATTTCAAGAAGAACCGTTACAAAATATCGGAATGCGGAGAAGCTTTTAAGCCGCTCCGGAAGAAGGCAGCATGGAAATTGATTGGAAACAGACTTGAATAGGGGTGAGATGAATGGGAGAGGAACGGGAAAAAATCATTGTGGATCTGGTTAGAAGCCGGCAGCCGGAGGAGCTTTCCATAAAAGAGATAGCGGAAGAGCTGGGAATCTGGCAGCAGGAGGCCTCCGCCGCGGTAGGCCGCCTGGTAAAGGAGGGCGTTTTAAAGCAGAGGGGAAGATCTCCCGTCCGGGTTTCTCTTGGGGAGGGAGAACAAAAGACAGTGAAAAGCCAGCCGCCCTTTTCTGGTATCATTGGAAGCCAGGGCAGCCTTTCCATGCAGATTCAGATGGCCAGGGCGGCCGTATGCTATCCGCCCGACGGCCTTCATATGCTGATTCTGGGTGCTACCGGCGTGGGAAAAACCATGCTTGCCAGGGAGATCTGGCGCTATGCCGCAGAAGAGCGGAAGAAGGAAATGCCCTTTGTCACCCTCAACTGCGCCGAGTATGCGGATAATCCCCAGCTTCTCCTTTCACAGCTTTTTGGCCATGAAAAGGGAGCCTTTACCGGGGCAATGGAGAGAAAGACAGGACTGATTGACCAGGCAGACGGGGGAATCCTTTTCCTGGACGAGATCCACCGCCTGGGGGCTACCGGGCAGGAGATCCTGTTTTCCGTTATGGATCATGGAGAGTTCCGCAGGCTGGGCGGCATTCAGATGCATAAGGTCCGGCTGCTCCTTCTGTGCGCAACCACGGAGGATCCTGACAGCGCCCTTTTGTCTACCTTTAAGCGGAGAATTCCCGTAGTGATCCAGCTTCCTCTTCTTCGGGAGCGTCCCATACGGGAACGCTTTTCTTTGGTTTCGCTGTTCTTTACCCAGGAAGCCTCCCGTACAGGTGCGCCTATCCGGGTATCCAGAAATGTTCTGGAGTATCTGGTACTCTTTGAGAGTGACAGCAACATCGGAGATTTAAAAAATGAGGTTCTTCTGACCTGTGCATACGGATATATGGCGGCAAAAAGCCAGAAGCCGGAGGATGGGAAGGAACTGTGGATTGACAGCAGCATAAGCTCCCGAAGAGGCCATACAAGCCAGATAAAGCCGGAGCTTCGCCGTATGTTTTCCAATGCCCTGCCAAAGGAAGGGCTTCTCTTTCTTCCGGGAACAGAATCCCCGGCTTTTCTGGAGAAGCCGGAGCATGTCTGGAAACCGGATTTTTACGAATCCTTTTCCGGCATGACACAGAATATTCCGGCCATGGACGGTGCAAGGGAGGAGCTGTTTCACTATGTATCCCCGGATGTGTATTCTGCCGCAAATGATCTGCTGGAAGCAGCTTCCGAAAAATTTCAGGAATTTTATCCGCGCAATGTTGGTTATTCCCTGGCCTTTTTCCTGCAGCAGATCAAATCCTATGCCCGTGTGGGACGGGGGCTTATGGAGCAGGCAGATCATTTTATGGGGCGGAAATATAACCGGGAGCGGGAATTCCTAAAGGAACATTTGGAGCAGCTGCAAAAGCGGCTGGATACGGAACTGACCCAAGGAGAGATTTCCGCGGTTGCTTTTCTTCTGGGACAAAGAGGCAGGAAGGAGGGAACCCAGGTGGGAATCGTCGTTGCCGCTTACGGGGAGCAGATTGCCTCCAATCTTGCAATGCTGACACTGCAGGTTCTGTCGGGCACGCCGATTCTTGCCCTGGATTTTCCTTTGGACAGCAATTTTAAGGAATTCTGGAATTCCCTTCTGGCCGCTCTTCGAAGAGCAGACACCGGGCGCGGCGTGATCCTTTGTACAGACATTAACCTTTTATTTTCCAAGGAAGGAGAGCTGGCGGCACAGAGCGGAACGGACTTAAGAATCGTTCCGGCAGTGAATACGGCCCTTCTCCTGGAGCTTGGGAAATGTGTTGGAATGCTGGATCTGGATGCAGGAGAGCTGAAAGCGCAGATCTGCTCGGAATATAGGGAATATATCGATGCTCTTTTTGAGCCGGCGCTTCCGGGGCCGGAGGAGGGAAAGGAAGCGCCGGCAAAAAAGCGCAGTGTGATTATTACCTACTGCGTCACAGGAACCGGAAGTGCAAAGCTGGCGCGCACTCTGCTTCTGGAGCATCCCAAGATTAGCCAGGCGGCGGACATCATTCCCTTGGGCATTATGAGCGATCTGAATGCCGTTGCCAGGAAATTCGGGGGAAGGCTTCGTCTGGCTGTGGGCTTTCTGGATCCTCATCTTCCTAATGTGCCTTTTGTGGGGCTGGAATCTGTATTTACCGCAGAGGGGCTGAACCGGATTCTTCTGTATCTGAGGAACTGGGAGGAGGATCCCAAGGAAGAGGAAATGGCCGAACTGCCCACCGTCGAAGAGCGTCTGGAGATTGTGGATAAGAATATCAAAAATATTGCCCCTTCCCTGGAGCCGGAAAAGGTGTCAAAACAGGCGAAGAAGGTGCTGGTTCAGATTCTGGAACGCTGTCCGGAAAAGCCGGAGGCGGATTTTGCAGTGCGTGTCTATATTCATGTGATTGCCATGTTTGAACGGCTGTCTGTGATGGAAATTTCGGATTCCAGACCTAAGGTGAAGCAGGAGGCAGGCCGGCGGGCGGAATTTTTCCAATGGCTTTCCGGAATCCTCTGTGAGGCCTGCGAGGCTCTGGGGCTGATGCTCAATGAAACAGAGGTTTACTATCTGATGATTGTACTTCCGGAGACAGAATGATGAGGCCGTCGAAAAATAAGTCCTGCAATTTACGAAAAAATAAACTTTTTTGCATTTTGGCACGGATGTTGCATGGATAAGGGTAGGTGGAAGAGATAATTTCCGCAAAAATATCAGAAAGGAGATGAAGAAAGGCATGAGAATGGAGATGGAATGGGAACAGGTTGTGCCGGAGCTTCCGGGAATTGTATTGTTAAGTCATGGATCTGCAGCTCTCGGAATTCTGGAAAGCGTCCGGCTGATTTATCCGGAGCAGCCAAACCTTGCGGCCCTCTCTCTGGACATGGGAGATGACACAGAGGAGTTCTACAGGAAGCTGGAGAAGCTTTATCAGGCGTTTCATGGCAACTGTATTTTCTTCGCAGATTTTAACGGCGGCACGCCCTGTAACCAGCTGCGGATCTTCCAGATAAGGAACAAGGTACAGGTTTTCGGCGCCCTTGGATTCAGCATTCCCATGGTATTGTCAGCCATTGACAGCCGGCGTGACGGATTAAGCCCGGAAGAAATCGCAGGACATGCGATAAAAGACGGACATGAAGGGATCCAGGGGCTTTGTATGGAAAATGTGCAGTGCTGCGAGGAGGATTAGCACAGTACGAAGGGACTGGAAATTGACCTCAAACGGTGCAATGAAAGGGAACTTACGGAACTGGAAAATTACAGAACTGGAATTGGAGGATTTAATATGAACAATATTGTGCTGGCACGGGTGGATAACCGTCTGGTTCACGGACAGATTGTGGTGTATTGGAGCAAGGAGGTAGAGCCTCACCGGATAGCCATCGTGGACGAGGTGATTGCCAAGGACGATGCCATGAAAATGATTTATAAACTGGCAGCGCCGAAGAATTATAAGATGAGCATTCTCCCTCCCCGGAAATTCATTGACAATCTGAACAGTGGAAAGTATGGAAACGAGCGGATTCTGGTATTGTTCCAATCGGTAGAGCGGGCATACCAGGCCATAGAAATGGGGCTTGAAATAGAAAGCCTGCAGCTTGGAAACTGTCCGCGGACAGAGGAAACCTTTGCGGCCTGCGATTATATATTCCTTACCGAGAAGGATTATACGCTTTTGGATGCTCTGAGTGGGAAAGGGCAGAAGATCTACATGCAGAGCACACCGGGCGACCGCAGAATCCCCTTTGAAACCGTTATCGGGAAACATAATAATACAAAAAAATAGTATTACGGAACTGGAATTAAGAAGGTAAAGCCGCAAAGGCGCACGAGAGGAACTTTTATGAGTGCCCTTTCGAATAAAAGTTTCTCTCATTACCGGTGTGTCGAAGCAGCTTTACCCTTTAGTGCTATCGCGCAGCGATTTTGAAACAGTAATATCTCTCAAAGTGCACAAATCAATTTGCAGACACATGTTTTTGTGGCTGAAAATTGATTTCAGACCCGTGTACTTTGAGAGATATTACGGAACTGGAATAGGAGGTATTGATATGGCTTTAAAACTTGCAATTGCATCCGCATTGTTATATGGTTTTTGTTGGACCCAGCTTTTTTACGCTTTCGACTGTGTTTTATGGTATTCTGCTCTTATACAGGGCTTTGTGCTTGGGCTTCTGGCCGGAGATCTGGCTACGGGAATGATTCTTGGAGGCGGAATTACCCTTCTTACCATCAGCATGGTTGCCTCCGGGGGAGTTGAGCCCTCCGATATTGCGTTTGCCGGAAGTGCCACGATTTCCATTGCACTCATCAACGATATGGACACGGGAACCGCGCTGACTCTGGCCATTGCCATGGGACTGATTGGAGAGTTCTTTACGCCTGTATGCTACACGATTGCAAACGTATTTCCCCATATGATGGACAAATATGCAGAGAAAGCAGACATCAAAGGCATGAAGCGGACATCCTGGCTGGGAGCCCTCACCATGTTCGTGGTATCGGCGCCGGTGGCTTTTCTGACGGTTTATCTTGGATCCGGCCTGGTTGATACCATTTTAAATGCAACGCCGGCCTGGATTCTCACAGGCCTCAATGTAGCGGGCGGCGTTCTTCCGGCCATCGGAATTGCAGTAACCATGAAGATAATCAACCAGCCAAAGCTGACGCCGGTATTTATTCTTGGTTACTTTCTGGTTCAGCTGTTTGGAATATCCGTTATGGGAGCAGCGATTGTGGGCTTCTGCGTGGTAGCAATCCTGCTGGCGGCAGATTCCATAAAGGCACAGACAGCTGTTATGGCTGACGATGATGATGAGTGATGTTCAGGAGGGAAGAAGGATGACAAATAAGAGAGAACAAAGGGATGAAAATTCGGTTTTAACAAAAAAGGATCTGAAAAAAGCATATTTTAACTGGCATATGTGGGCGGAATCCTGCCACTCCTTTGAGCGGATGCAGGGAATGGCTCTCTGCCGAGCCTTCTGCGATCCTTTGAAAAAGCTTTACGGAGACGACACAGAAGGCCTGAAACGGGCCCTTAAGAGAGAAAACCAGCTCTTTAACACAGAGGCCCTTATCGGAGCCAGCGTAGTAGGCGCGGCCCTTTCCATGGAAGAATCCATGATGGGAGAGCCGGAGGACGAGAAGGATGAGGCTATCACCAGCGTAAAGGTGGGCTTGATGGGGCCCATTGCAGGAATCGGAGACGCTCTGGACTGGACGGTTTTAAAACCCATTTTCCTGGGAATTGCCTGCGATTTGGCTTTGAAGGGAAGCTGGGTCGGCGCGCTGATTGCAGTGATCTTTGCCGTTGCCCTGTATTTTGAAGGCAGCGCTATGTTCCATCTGGGATACAATCTCGGAAAAAGTACCTTTGCAAAGCTCTTGGGCAGCAGCATGTTCCAGAAGGTGATTCTGCTTGCCGGGGCTATGGGTCTCTTTATGATGGGAGCCCTAGGCGCATCTTATGTATCCCTGGCAACGCCCCTTGAGATTTCCATTTCCGGGCAGGATCCGATTATCCTCCAGGAAGCCATTGATTCCATCGTTCCGGGGCTTCTTCCTCTTGGGGCTATCTTTGGAATCCGGGGGCTGATGAAAAAGACGAATAATTTTGGAATTATCTGTCTCATTATCATCGGGATCTGCCTCCTGGGTTCCTTTGTGGGAATTTTTTAAGCAGAAGGAAAGGAGAAGAGAAGAATGCAGGCAGATATCGGTTTGATTGGACTTGCCGTCATGGGTGAAAACCTGGTTATGAATATGGAGTCAAAGGGCTTTGCAGCGGCTGTCTTTAACCGCAGTACAGACAAGGTCAGACGCTTTGTGGAAGGGCGTGGGAAGGGCAGGCGGATTCTTGGCTGCTACAGTCTTCCCGAGCTTGTGGAAAGCCTGAAAAGACCCAGAAAAATCATGCTTATGATCAAAGCCGGAAAGGCGGTAGACGAGATGCTTGAGCAGCTTCTGCCGATGCTTGAGCCTGGGGATATTCTCATTGACGGAGGAAATTCTTATTTTGAGGATACCAGAAGGCGGATGAAGTATGTGAATGAAAAGGGGCTGCTGTATCTGGGCATGGGTGTGTCCGGCGGAGAGGAGGGAGCCCTTCACGGGCCATGCCTGATGCCGGGCGGCAACAGAGAGGCCTGGGATGCGGTGAAGGAGCTGTTCCAGGCCGTCAGCGCGAAGGCAGAGGAAGTCCCCTGCTGCAGCTGGATAGGCAGCGACGGAGCCGGCCATTTTGTAAAAATGGTACATAACGGAATTGAGTACGGGGATATGCAGCTTATCTGCGAAGTGTATCAGCTGATGCGCGACGGGCTCGGCATGTCCTGTGAAGAGATGCACCGAATCTTTGCCTGCTGGAACGAAACGGAGCTTGACAGCTATCTGGTGGAGATTACCAGAGATATTCTTGGATATCAGGATGAGAAGGGAGAGAGGACGGTAGAAAAGATCCTTGACACGGCAGGACAAAAAGGTACCGGCAAGTGGACAAGCCAGGCGGCCCTTCAGGAAGGCGTTCCTCTGACCTTGATCAGCGAGGCAGTGTTTGCGCGCTGCACGGCGGCTGCCAGGGAAGAACGGGTAAAGGCACATGCCCTTTACAAGCGGACGACTGTGCCTGTGAAGGAAAATAAAGATGATTTTGTTGAGGATTTGCGAAAGGCCTTGTACGCCTCAAAAATCATTTCCTACGCCCAGGGATACGGGCTGCTTCGCAAAGCGGCCAAGACCTACGGCTGGGAGCTTGATTACGGCGGCATTGCCCTTAGCTGGAGGGGCGGATGCATTATACGCAGTGTTTTCCTTGGAAAGATCAAGGAGGCCTATGACAGAGATCCGGATTTGTCCAGTCTTATACTGGATCCGTATTTTAAAGAGGCTCTTTCTGATTCCCAGGAATCCTGGAGAAGGGTTGTGGCAGCCGGGGCCTTAAGCGGCGTTCCTCTTCCGGCTATGAGTGCGGCGCTTGCTTACTTTGACAGCTTCACCTGTGACAGCCTGCCTGCTAATCTTCTGCAGGCCCAGAGGGATTATTTCGGCGCCCATACCTACGAGCGGACGGATAGGCCGAGGGGCACATTTTTTCATACTAACTGGACAGGAAATTCCGGAAGTACCCAGGCAGGAAATTATGTTGTTTAAAAAGAATATGTACGAATAAAAGCAGCCCCGGCTTGCAATATATGCAGGCCGGGGCTCAATGTCATGATGCCGGGGGCAAAACACAGTGTTTTCTATGTTTCAATCCCCATAAAAACCTTTCAATTATTACCGTTCACTCCGTGACCAGTAACGTTTAATTTTCCAACTGGAAAAGTAGAAAAGAATGCAGTTGCGCTTGACACTTTTTTTCTTTATAATAGTAATAAAATAAAGTGAGAAAGAGAGGGAAAGTGTTATGCAGGAAACGACTGCAAAGAAAAAAGGTTTTCATGTGCTTGATGCCATTGAAAAAGTGGGCAACAAGCTTCCGCATCCTTATATCTTGTTTCTGTGGCTGTGCCTGATACTTGCTGTGATAAGCTGTATCTGCGGTCTTACGGGTGTAAGCGTTGTGAATCCTACAACCGGGGATACGGTTGCAGCGAACAATCTGCTGAGCCGGGACGGGCTGGTTTGGCTGCTGCAGAATATGCTGAGTAATTTCCAGAGCTTTGCCCCATTGGGACTGGTGCTGGCTATGCAGATGGCCATTGGATTTGCGGAGGGAGCAGGAGTTCTTACAACCGCACTTCGGAAAGCCATCTTAGGCGTGCCCCTGTGGGCTTTGACCGGTACGGTATTGTTCCTTGGAATTAACGGAAGTATTGCTTCCGAGGCATCGATTATAGTAGTGCCGGCATTGGCGGCCGTGGCATTTGAGACGGCGGGGATGCATCCAATCGCCGGACTTCTGGCAGGCTATGCGGCAACGAATGCCGGATTTACCGCATGTATTATTGTTGCAGGCACGGACGTGCTTCTGGCCGGTGTAACGCAGGAGGCCGCACGGTTAATTGATCCGGCCGTTACGGTGGGAGCAACGGCTAACTGGTATTTTATGATTGCATCCGTATTTATTCTGACTGTCACGGGCGTATTTGTAAATAAAAAATTTATTGCCCCCCGCCTTGGAACCTATCATCCGAGCGGGATAGTAGACAATGCTGAGGATAAGAAGCAGCTTACGCCGGAGCAGAGCAAAGGGCTTCGGGCGGCAGGGATCTTTACCCTTGTGTTTATTCTGCTGCTTGCCATTATGGTAATACCTCCCAACGGGATTCTTCGGGGCGAGGACGGCTCTGTATTAAATGGGCCCTTTATCACAGGTCTTGTGCCTATTTTGATTATCTTCTTTATTCTGCTTGGCATTGTGTATGGCGTAAAAGCAGGTACTGTGAAGAAAAGCTCCGATGTGCCTGAGATGATGGCAAAATCCTTAGAGGGCATGACAAGCTATATTGTGCTGATCTTTGTGATTGCACAGTTTATTAACATGTTCAATTACACCAATCTGGGTATGATTATTGCGGTGAAGAGTGCCGGAGCCCTTGAGGCGGCAGGCTTTACGGGAATTCCGCTGATGCTTTTCTTTATTGTTCTCTGCTGCATTGTCAACCTGTTTATGACAAGCGGAACTGCAAAATGGTACATATTTGCGCCGATTCTTGTTCCGATGATGATGATGCTCGGATACAGCCCGGAATTTGCCCAGGTAATTTACCGAATCGGTGATTCTACCACAAATGCCATTACGCCGATTTATCCTTACATTCCCATTGCAATCGGTATGGCGAAAAAGTATGACAAGGATTTTGGAATGGGAAGCCTGATTTCTATGATGCTCCCCTACTCCATTGCATTTTTGCTGGTATGGATTATTCAGTTGATTGTCTGGGTCGTACTCAAACTGCCGCTGGGTCCGGGAGCAGCTGTTTTTCTGTAAATCCGGAGGTGTGAGCTATGGATATGTATGCAAAATATGAAGCCGCAGGACGGCTTTTGACACAGCATACCCGTACCGCAGTTCTGAACGGCCGTCCGTCCATCACCTGGGTGGACGGCAGCCGTTTTTTCTATATGCGCCAGATACCCGGCAAAGAGGGTGTGAAAAGGGTGAGGGTACAGGTAGATGCTGCAACGGGCAGGGAATGGACAAAGGAGACTTACGGCCCTTTGGAAGAAGTAAGGTATGAGCAGGAGACAGGGAGAAAGCTCCATAACAAGAAAGAAGAAAGGGCCTATTCCCCTGACAGAGCCTATGCGCTGTTTACGGAGGATCACAATTTGATGCTTCTTGACCGTAAAAGCAAAGAGATCATCCGGCTTACCCGGGATGGGGAAGAGCTGAATGAGTATGGCTGTTATGTTGATATTTACAGTCAGATTACAGTGAAAAGAGCCGGACAGCCGGAGGCGCCCCATGTGCTTTGGAGCCCAGACGGAAAGTACTTTATTACTTACCGTGGGGATCGCAGAGCCTGTAAGAAGCTGTATCTTCTGTCCTCCTATGGGGATTCCGCTTCAGAATTGCGGCCGGGGCTGTGGGAATATCCCTGTCCCTTTGCCACGGATTCCGATGAGGAGATCCCTCATTATACCCTGTATGTGGGAAATGTGGAAGAAAAGACAATAAGGGCCGTGGACGCACCGGATTTTCTCTATCCGCTGTTTACAGATGAGGACAGAAGCTGGGTAAGATGGCTGGATGACAGTTCGGCTTTTTATTTTACATGGATTAAGAGAGGATTTCAGGAGGGGAGGCTCTACCTGGGAAGTCCAAAGGATGGAAAAACGAAGCTTCTGGTTCGGGAGGTAACGAATGATTTTCTGAACCTGGGAGCTTTTGGGCAGGTGGACGGATACGAAACCTACCTTTTCTCCAACTTTGTTACCAGGGACAGGAAATATGCATTTTGGCAGAGTGAGAAAAGCGGATATGCACATTTGTATCGGTTTGATTTAGAAAAAGAAGAGGTTTCTTTGGAGAGCGGGACAGATCTTTTCAGAGAAGCCGGCAAGGCGGAAAAAAAGCTGATTGTTCAGAAGCTTATAAAAGTGGATGAGCAGAAGAAACTGATTTATTTTATGGCAAATAATGCAAAGGAGTGCTCTGACCCCCTTTATTACCAGCTATATGTAATCGGCTTTGACGGAAATGGCCTGAAGCGCTTGACTCCGGAGGATGGGGTACATGCGGTCAGTATGGGTGAGGATGCTTTTGTGGACACTTATTCCAGAGTAGATTTACCGCCGGTAACCCTGCTGCGCCGGACGGACGGCTCTCTGGTTCGGGAGCTGGAACGTGCGGATGTGACAGCTTTGATGAACGCAGGCTATCAGATGCCGGAGCGATTTACGGTGAAAGCCGGGGATGGGGTGACGGATCTGTGTGGAATCCTTTTTCGTCCGGCGGATTTTGATCCGGATAAGACTTATCCGGTGATTGATTATATCTATGGCGGCGCCCAGCTTTACAATGTGCCAAGAGATTTCACCTGGGACAATAGTATGGATCGGGAGATTTTTGGGGGACTTGAGGAATTTGCCCAGCTTGGCTTTGTGGGAATTATTCTGGACGGAAGAGGAACACCCGGCCGGGGAATGGAATTTCATAAGCATTCCTACCGTAATATCCACGGCTGTGCCGGCCTTTCGGATCATGCGGCATGTATGCCGGAATTAAAAAAGAAGTTCCCCTTTATAGATTTGGAGCGTGTGGGGATCTGGGGAAATTCCGGCGGCGGTTATGCCACGGTTTCCGCCATGCTCAAATATCCTGAGCTTTACAAGGCGGGAGTGGCATCTTCGGGAAATTATGATCAGAGAATTTATGAGCATTCCTGGACAGAACGGTATTACGGGCTTTATGAGGAGGAGCTGTACAAACAAGGCGATATTACGGCGTTGGCAGGGAACCTTGAGGGCAGGCTTCTTCTGGCTTATGGGGCGATGGATGATAATGTAACCATGTCCCAGACACTGCGCCTGTGCGATAAGCTCAACGAGTGCAATAAGGATTATGATCTGATGGTTCTGCCCCGAATGAACCATAATGTACCCAGTGATATGTATTTTATTCGAAGAAAGATGGATTTCTTTGTGAAATATCTGCTGGGGGAGGAACCGCCCAGGGAATTTAGATTTAAGTAGAACGGCAGCATAGGAAGATGCACGGAAAGGTTTCGGACGCAGTTTTTTGCGGTCGGGAATACTTCTATAAAAAAGGCGTATCTTCTCTGTGCTGCGGAACTGAAAACAGAAAGGACAGATCATGGAAAAACAATATAAAGTAATTCTTTGCGGGCCGTTGTATGACGGAGTTACAGCGGAATGGAAACAGGGATGGAAGCTTCTGATTGATGGAAAGCGGATAGCCGAGATTGGCCCCCAGGTAACGGTCCCGGAACATGCAGAGACTATCGATCTGACAAAATATCAAGTAACACCGGGCCTGATTGATGCCCATATGCATATGGACTATTATGACTGGCACACCATTCGCGAGGAAGTATATTCCCAGACAGAGGAGGCCAAGACCCTGGCCGTTGCCAGGTGCGCAAAAAAGGCATTGCAGCGGGGATTTACTACGGTGCGCCATACGGGCGGCATTACCAGCAGCGGATATGGAGTGCTGGATGTAAAGAGGGCCATTGAAGCAGGTTATATAGAGGGGGCCCGGATTGTTGCCTCTCCTTTGTTCATGGCATCGGCCGGAAGCCACGGAGACTTAAGCCAGGGTTTTGCCAGGAATCCGGCAGTGTCCGGCCTGCTTCAGAAGCTGACCCCAACCATTGGCAGCGGAAAGGATTTCTTTGTAAATGCGGTTCGGGAGCAGGTAAAGTACGGATCGGATTTTATAAAGATCATGGCTACCGGAGGATTTTTTACGCCTTATGATAATCCTATCCAGCAGCAGCTCAATGATGAAGAGCTCAAGGCCATTATGACAACGGCCAAGGAGCTTGGCAAGACGGTAACAGCGCATGTTTATACCAATGAGCTGATGCAGAAGCTGATTCGCATGGGAATCGACGGCATGGAACACGGAAGCCTTATGAATGAGGAAACGGCGGCTATGATAGAGGAGGCCGGAATTTATCTGGTCCCCACTTTCTGTCCCTATGAGGAGGCCGTTCACTATGACGGGGAGAAAATGAAAGAAAAGCAGCCGGAATTCAGGCGGAAGCTGGAATATTATAAGGATATGCTTAAGGCCGGCCGGGAGGTTATCTGCCACAGCAAGATTCGCTTAGGCTATGGAACGGACCTTGTGGCAAATCATCAGAATTATGAAAGCGGATATGAGTATGAAGCCTGGATGAGCAGCGGGATGTCTCCATTTGCGGCTCTTAAGGCGGCTTCTAAGACGAACTCTGAGATTCTTCAGCTGGAAGATCAGATAGGCACATTGGAGGTCGGAAAGCTTGCGGATGTCTCTGCCTGGAGACGGGATCTGATGACAGATAAAAAGGCATTGCTGGATTGTGCTTTTGTGATGAAGGAAGGGAAGATTTATCCTGCGGAGACTGTGGAAGAGTAGCATCAAAATGATAAAGTATTAAAAGAGAGGAAAAGGGGCTGTCTATCAGAAAGGCGTCCGGCAGCCCCTTTTAGGCGGATATCTCAGGAACGAATGGATGCATAGGATTTAGAGAAATCCATAAACTTATGTGCAAGTGCTGAACAATTGTTTTTATATGCAATTCCAACATCAAAGATACCCTCAGTGGATAAAGGGATCGTGTGTACCCTTGTCCGCTGAGGGTAAAAATTTTTGACGGAACATTGTGTGTATCTCCTTGGATTAGAAAAAATATGGTTACACACCTTCCATTAAGAATCTAACCATAATATTGCAAAGCGTTAACTAAATGACATTGGGAGTGAACAGCAATGAACATAAAATTTGCAGCCGGTAACTTTGAAAGTAGGATTGCGCCTGCACCGGAGATTGTGATATACTCTTAACAGATTAAGGAAGGGCCTTTTGGCACATCCCGTTTTGTGAAAAGAGTATGGAAGGCTCAAAGAATTACAAGAAGAAAAGAGGTTTTTAAAATATGGAAATGAATAAAAGGCCGCGCCGCCTGCGCACAAGCGCCGTTCTGCGGAAAATGGTCCGTGAGACGCGCATGGACAAAAGCTCTTTGATTTACCCTATGTTTATCAAAGAGGGAACCGGGCTTAGGGAAGAGATTCCCACTATGCCGGGCCAGTACCGCTATAGCATCGACCAGATGCCCTATGCCCTGGAGAAGCTTCAGGAAGCAGGCATAGGCAGCGTTATGTTTTTCGGAATCCCGGATCATAAGGATGCGGACGGCAGCGGCGCATACGCAGAGGACGGCATTGTACAAAAAGCCTTCCGGGAAGCAAAAAAGCAGTTCCCGGATCTCTACTGCATCGGCGACGTGTGTATGTGTGAGTATACCTCCCACGGCCACTGCGGAATTCTAAGGGGCGGGTACGTAGACAATGACGAGACTCTGGACTATCTGGCAAGAATCGCTCTTTCCCAGGTACAGGCCGGCGCAGATATGGTGGCCCCCTCCGATATGATGGATGGACGCGTGGGAGCCATCCGTTCCTTGTTGGATGCAGAAGGATACCTGGAAACCCCGATTATGTCCTATGCCGTAAAATATGCCTCCGCTTTTTACGGCCCCTTCCGGGATGCGGCAGGAAGCGCCCCGGCCTTCGGTGACCGCAAGTCCTACCAGATGGATTACCACAACAGCCGTGAAGCTATGAAGGAAGCGCTTCTGGATGTGGAGGAAGGCGCAGATATCATTATGGTAAAACCAGCCATGAGCTATCTGGATATTGTTGCCAGGGTAAAAGAGGAGATTCGGCTTCCCGCAGCAGCCTACAGCGTCAGCGGAGAATATGCCATGATAAAGGCCGCCGCCTCTTTAGGCTATGTAGACGAGGCCGCAATCATCTGCGAGACAGCCGCAAGCGCGTACCGGGCAGGAGTGGATCTGTATCTGACCTATTATGCACCGGAGATTGCAGGATTTATAGATGAGGGGAGAATCGGATAATGACAAAATCAGAAATGCTGTTTGAACGTGGAGTAAAATGCATACCCGGCGGCGTCAATTCCCCGGTTCGGGCTTTCGGATCCGTAGGCGGGACGCCCAGGTTTATCGCTTCCGCAAGGGGAGCCCATCTCACGGATGCGGATGGAAGAACCTACCTGGATTATGTAGGATCCTGGGGGCCGATGATTCTGGGCCACGGCCATCCGGCCGTTCTGGAGGCCGTGGAACAGGCATGTAAAAAAGGCTTAAGCTTCGGCGCAGCCACCGAGGCAGAGGTAGAGATGGCCGAGCTTATCTGCAGCATCGTGCCTTCGATTGAGATGGTGCGCATGGTCAATTCCGGAACCGAGGCAGTTATGAGCGCAGTCCGCGCCTCCAGAGGCTATACAGGCAGAAATAAGCTGGTAAAATTCGCCGGCTGCTATCACGGACATTCAGATGCCATGCTGGTCAAAGCAGGCTCCGGCGTGATGACGGCCGGCGTACCCGACAGCGCCGGCGTACCCTCCGGCTGTACCGAGGATACGCTGACCGCCGTGTACAATGATTTGGAGAGCGTGGAGAAGCTCTTTGAAGCTTATGGAAAAGAGATAGCGGCAGTCATCGTGGAACCGGCAGGGGCAAATATGGGCGTCGTTCTTCCGGAAAAAGGATTCCTTGAGGGACTGCGCCGTATCTGTACGGAGCACGGAAGCCTTTTGATTTTTGACGAGGTGATAACCGGCTTCCGCCTGGGGCTCTCCGGCGCCCAGGGTTATTACGGCATAGAACCGGATCTTACTACCTTCGGCAAAATCATCGGCGGCGGAATGCCGGTAGGCGCCTACGGCGGCCGAAAGGAAATTATGGAGATGGTAGCCCCTGCCGGACCGGTCTACCAGGCCGGAACCTTAAGCGGCAATCCTGTGGCCATGGCTGCCGGGCTGGCCCAGATCCGGCTTCTTAGAGACACTCCGGGCTTTTATGAGGAGCTTCACAAAAAATCCGGCCGCTTATTTACAGGAATGGAGGAAATTTTAAAGGAAGCAGAGAAGCCCTGGCAGCTGAACCACATAGGCTCCCTTGGCTGCCTGTTCTTTACAGAACAGCCGGTACGTGATTATGCTTCTGCAAAGACCTCAGACACAGAAGCCTTTGCACGGTATTTTTCCCATATGTTAAAAGAAGGCATTTACCTGGCTCCCTCACAGTTTGAAGCGATGTTTGTATCTTCGGCAGTTACAGAGGAAGAGATTGACGAGACGCTGACGGCAGTCCGCAGATATTTTATGAAATAAAGCATAGTATGGAGGAGAAAAAGATGGACAAGAAAAAATACGTAGCCTATGTAGGAACCTACACCCACGGAAGCAGCGAGGGAATCCATCTGTTCGATATGGATGTAGAGGAAGGAACCATGACAGAAAGGAAGGTAATCCCCATCAACAACCCTTCCTATATCAAGCTGTCCCACGACGGAAAGCACCTGTATTCCATTTCCGATGAGGGAGTGCGCTCCTTTAACATACAGCCGGACGGGGATCTGGAGCCTTTGAACTGCGCCAGTGTGGAAGGCATGCGGGGCTGCTATCTTTCCACTGATCAGGACGACAACTATCTGTTTGTAGGCGGCTGGCACGACGGAAAGGTCACCGTATTGCGCCTGAATGAAGACGGAAGTGTGGGAGAAATCACCGCCGGAATCTTTCACAAAGGCTTAGGCAGCGTAGCCGAGCGGAACTTCCGCCCCCACGTAAACTGCGTCAACCTCACCCCCGACGGCAAATATCTCTGCGCTGTAGACCTGGGAACCGACCAGATCAAAATCTACAAGTTTGATTACCGGACCGGAAAAATCACCCTGGTAGATCTCTTAATGTGCGAATTAAATTCCGCCCCCCGGATCATCAAATTCAGCCGCGACGGAAAATTCGCCTATGTAATCAGCGAACTGAAAAACTACATCACCGTATACAAATACGACGGAAGCGGAAAAAATCCCTCCTTCGAGCTGATTCAGACCGTCCCTACGCTGAATGAATATCATTCCGCCACCAGCGCCGCAAGCGCCCTGCGCTTCTCCAAGGACGGCACTAAGGTATTGTGCACCAATGCCGGCGACAACACCGCAGGAATCTTCCACGTAGACAAAGAAACAGGCCTTCTGGAGAAGATCTGCATCCTCCCCATCAGCGGAGACTACCCCAAAGCCGGCGACTTCTTCCCCGACAACCGCCGCATCATATCCTTAAACCACGAAAGCAACAGCATCACCATATTCGACATTAACTACGAGAAAAAATACTTCACCATGAAAGGCAGGCCCATCCCAATCGAAACACCCAACTGCATCCTCGTATCCGAGATCCAATAATAAATAAATCCCCGCCCTTTCCAAAGTCAGGGAATGTGCCAGAGGAGGGCGGCAGGATTTTCCAATATCAAGTGTCCGGCTGTTCGCGCATATCCTGTCTGCTCTGGACGAACATTACCAAAAAACCAAAAAATTCCCAAAACATTTCAAGGTAATGTCCGTCCAGAGCAGACAGGGTGTACGCGAACCGTCCGAACACCGATATGGAAAATCCTGCCGCCCTCCTCTGGCGCATTCCTGTCCCTCCTCTCCTCACCACTTTGTACCACGAAAAGTACAAATATTTAAAGAACAAGACTTGAAAAAAACCCACAAAACGCATAAAATAGAATCTAGAATCGCACATTGCGATATGGGTAATGAACTCGGCGCCTTATCCGCTGGAAAAGATCCGGCCGCCCTTTCATTACTGCGACATACCACCATAGAAAAGGAGAATGGATTATGAATTTCGTAGTTGAAACATCCGCACGCCACGTGCACGTAACACAGGAGGATCTGGAAACCCTATTCGGCAAAGGCTATGAGCTGACCAAGAAAAAAGATCTCTCCCAGCCAGGCCAGTTCGCCTGCAACGAAAAAGTAACCATCGTAGGACCGAAAAAAGAAATGTCTGCCTCTATCTTAGGCCCTGTAAGACCCGAGACACAGATTGAGCTTTCCCTCACAGACGCCCGCTCCATCGGCGTAACAGCTCCCATCCGTGAGTCCGGAGACGTAGCCGGAAGCGGCGCCTGCAAGCTGGTAGGGCCGGCAGGAGAAGTAGAGCTTAAGGAAGG
Source organism: Clostridia bacterium (assembly GCA_910575725.1). Classification (GTDB taxonomy): domain Bacteria; phylum Bacillota; class Clostridia; order Lachnospirales; family Lachnospiraceae; genus Laedolimicola. The sequence goes on from CAJTFE010000013.1 coordinate 40,077, forward strand.
CGTAATTGCAGCAAAGCGCCACATCCATGCAACTCCTGAAGATGCCGAGAAGCTTGGCGTAAAAGACAAAGACGTTGTATCCGTAAAGGTTGACACCGACGGCAGAAGCCTGGTATTCGGCGATGTAATCGTCCGGGTAAGCCCCAAGTACGCACTGGCAATGCACATTGACACCGATGAGTCCAACGCAGCAGGCTGCGCAGGAACCGTATACGGCGAGATCGTAAAATAATTGGGAAAGCAATGGACAGTGCCGCAGGCAGTAAGAGCGCACTGCAAACAGCAGCAGAACAAAAATAAGGGAGAATACATAATCATGAAAATTTTAGTATTGAACTGCGGAAGCTCATCCTTAAAATATCAGCTTATTGATATGGAAAATGAAAGCGTAATGGCGAAGGGCCTCTGCGAGAGAATCGGAATTGATGGTTCCAAGCTCACGCATAAGGCAAACGATAAGGAGATGGTAGTGGAGCAGCCCATGCCCAAGCACACAGAGGCCATTTCTCTGGTAATGAAGGCCCTGGTAGATCCCGAGTACGGCGTATTAAAGGATACCAGCGAGATCTCCGCAGTGGGACACAGGGTACTTCACGGCGGTATGAAGTTCACCGAGTCCATTGTCGTAAATGAGGATGTAAAGAACGTAATCCGCGAGTGCTTTGATTTAGGGCCTCTCCACAATCCGGCAAACCTTATGGGAATCGAAGCCTGCGAGGAGGCAATGCCCGGTGTGCCCAACGTGGCCGTATTCGATACCACCTTCGGTATGGCAATGGAAGAGAAGGCATATCTCTACGCTATTCCCCATGAGTACTTCGAGAAATACAGCATCCGCCGCTATGGCTTCCACGGAACCAGCCACATGTTCGTATCCGGCGAGGCCATCAAGTTTGCGGGCCTGGATCCCGAGAAGGGCAAGGTAATCGTATGCCACTTGGGCAACGGCGCCAGCATCTCTGCATCCATCGGCGGCAAGTGCGTGGATACCTCTATGGGCTTAACCCCGTTGGAAGGCCTTATCATGGGAACCAGAAGCGGCGATGTGGATCCGGCTGTTCTCCAGTTCATCTGCAACAAAGAGGGCAAGGATGTAAACGAGATGCTGAACATCCTCAATAAGAAGTCCGGCGTCCTTGGCATGAGCGGCGGCGTATCCAGCGACTTCCGTGATATCGAGAAGGCAAAATCCGAGGGCAACCATCTGGCAGAGGTAGCTCTGGAGGCATTCGTTTACCGGGTAGTAAAATATATCGGAGCTTATACGGCAGCCATGAACGGCGTGGACGCCATTGCATTCACGGCAGGCGTAGGCGAGAACGATATGAAGACCCGTAAGGCCATCTGCAGCTATTTAGGATACCTGGGCGTAGAGATTGACGACGAGGCCAACAACTGCCGCGGAAAGAACCAGATGATCTCCACCGCAGACTCCAAGGTAAAGGTGATGATCCTGCCCACCAACGAGGAGCTTGCAATTGCAAGGGAGACGCTTCGGCTTACAAAATAGTGATAATATGAAATGAATGCCTGCATACCTGTTAAGGGAAATTGCAAGGAGTTTTTATATGTATCCACAGACAAGTACAGCATTGCACAAATAGCAGTGAATTCTGCATTCACTATTTGTGCAATGCTGTATTTAGAGAAAAGAGGAATTTTTTTGGTTACTGCTCTCTGAGTGAACAGTAACTTTTTGACAGCCTCCAGTAGAATTTTCTGGAAAACAGCTTGACAAACCTTTCGGTAGTGGCTATACTATTCTAGTATGTGTTAGGAGAGTACTATGCTCATTCATTTAAATGATGTTTTATCCTGTGAAGAAAAAACAATTTCCAGGGCAATAGACCTGGAGATGGATTCCTTTGATTCTGACTTGGGAAGCTTTCCTTTTATCAAGAAGGAGCCTGTGGAGCTTACCATTACAAATCTGGGTGAGGAAAAGCTGAGAATTGAGGCGGAGACAGCGTTTACTGCGGCAGTTCCCTGTGACAGGTGCCTGGAGGAAGTGGAGATATCTTTGGAGCTTGCAATCAGCAAAGAAGTGGACATGAAGCAGACGGCTGAAGGCAGGATTGAGGACTTGGATGAAACAGATTTTGTCATTGGATACAACCTGGATGTAGACAAGCTTGTCTACAGTGAGATTTTGGTGAACTGGCCCATGAAGACTTTATGCAGGGAAGACTGCAAAGGAATCTGCAGAAAGTGTGGGACCAATCTCAACCACAGCTCATGCAGCTGTGATACAGTGGAACTGGATCCAAGAATGGCCGTAATAGCCGAGATATTTAAGAACAGTAATTAGAGGAGGTGTAACCGATGTCTATTTGTCCCAAGAATAAATCTTCCAAAGGAAGAAGAGATAAGAGAAGAGCAAACTGGAAGATGAGTGCAGTCAATCTGGTAAAGTGCAGCAAATGCGGAGCTTTGATGATGCCTCACAGAGTCTGCAAGGCTTGCGGCTCTTACAACAAGAAAGAGATCGTTTCCGTAGATTAATTGCTGCGGAAGCCGGGCCGGATATGTGTCCGGTATCCCAATTCAAAATGCAGAGAAAGGCTTTCCGGGTAGACCGGGAAGCCTTTTTTAGGGGGCTGAAAAAACAAAAAATCGAACGTATGGTTGAATTTGCGAAAATACTATGGTATGATAGCAGGAGACAACGGAGGGAAAGCGTATGATTTCATATATCAGGGGAACCCTTGCTTATCTGGATCCCGAGGAAGGGCTTGCAGTAGTGGAGACAGGGGGAATTGGATACGGGATTCTGATTTCCGGGAAGGATCTGGATCTTCTGCCGGGCTGCAAAGAAGAGCTCCAGTTATATACCTATCTGCAGGTAAAAGAGGACGGGCTGCAGCTTTATGGCTTTTTGACCAGAGAGGATCAGAAGCTCTTTCGTATGCTGATTGGTGTCAGCGGAATCGGGCCCAAAGGCGCTCTTGGGATTTTGACGGCCCTTTCTGCGGATGATCTGCGCTTTGCGGTGCTGGCAGACGATGCCAAAGCCATTTCCAAGGCCCCGGGTATCGGCCATAAGACAGCGCAGAAACTGATTCTGGAGCTGAAGGACAAGCTGAAGCTGGAAGACGCCTTTGAGGCAAAGCTTGCCAAAGCAGATCTGCGGACAGGAGCCGGTTCTTTTGGATTGTCCGAAGCGAAGAATGAAGCCGTGGAGGCTTTGACCGCTCTGGGATATTCGGCATCGGATGCACTGAAGGCAGTCCGCCAGACAGAGCTTACCGAGGAGATGGGTGTGGAGGAGATTCTGAAAGCTGCATTAAAGCATATGACTTTTTAAGCCAGAGTTCAAAATGAGTGAGGAGTACAGGCGATTTCGAGGTATAGACAGATGGGAAGAAGGATTATCACAACAGAGGCCATAGAGGAGGATGTGCGGACAGAATACAGCTTAAGGCCCCAGACGCTGGACGAGTATATTGGACAGGAGAAGGCAAAGGGGAATCTTAAGGTTTACATCCAGGCGGCAAAGGAACGGGAAGAGGCTTTAGACCATGTGCTGTTTTACGGACCGCCGGGACTTGGAAAGACGACACTGGCGGGAATCATAGCCAATGAGATGGGGGTGAATATGAAAGTAACCTCCGGCCCGGCCATAGAGAAGCCGGGAGAGATGGCGGCGATTTTAAACAATCTGGCAGAGGGAGACGTGCTTTTTGTGGATGAGATCCACCGTCTGAACCGGCAGGTGGAAGAGGTGCTTTACCCGGCTATGGAGGACTTTGCCATTGACATTGTCATTGGAAAGGGGGCCACAGCCCGTTCTATCCGCCTGGATCTGCCTCATTTCACGCTTATAGGCGCAACCACACGGGCAGGACTTCTGACGGCGCCTCTCAGAGACCGTTTCGGGGTGGTACACCATCTGGAATTCTATACGGAGGAGGAGCTTCAGACGATTGTGATACGTTCGGCCCAGGTGCTTAAGGTAGAGATAGAGCCAGGAGGAGCGCTTGAGCTTGCCAGGCGATCCAGAGGAACCCCCCGGCTTGCCAACCGGCTTTTGAAGCGGGTGCGCGACTTTGCGCAGGTGAAATATGAAGGAAAGATCACAGAGGAGATTGCGGATTTTGCTTTGGATCTTCTGGAGGTGGATCGTTACGGCCTGGATCAGACAGACCGTCTTATTTTAAATACCATGATTGAAAAGTTTATGGGAGGCCCTGTAGGACTCGACACCCTGGCGGCAGCCATCGGCGAGGATTCAGGAACCATTGAGGATGTCTATGAGCCATACCTTATCAAACGCGGCTTCCTAAACCGGACCCCCAGAGGAAGAACAGTAACAGAATTAGGATACCACCATCTAGGACTCAACTTTCAGCCATGATATACTTGCTTTTTTACCCGGATCCGATATAATATACACATAAGCAATGAGCAGTGCCAAAATGCAAGGTGGAAAATTGCCTGCTAGCAGGCAGATTTTCCAGATTGCATTTTGATAGGGCGAAGCCCGTGAATGAGGAAAACCTATGGTTTTCCGAATTCGCACTGCGGGGTAGAACAATAGGGCAGCCAAGGTGGAAAATTGCCTGCTAGCAGGCAGATTTTCCAGATTGCATTTTGATAGGGCGAAGCCCGTGAATGAGGAAAACCTATGGTTTTCCGAATTCGCACTGCGGGGTAGAACAATAAGCCAGTTAGCTGGGGAAAAAGGAAGTGAGTGTTATGGCTACGAAGAATACAGTAGAGGTTGTAATTGCCGGCAAGGTCTTTCGGATCAGCGGTTACGAAACCCCGGAATATCTGCACCAGGTATCCGTCTATATCAACGAAAAGCTGGCACAGTTTCAGCAGATGGAAGGCTACCGCAAGCAGAATACGGATCAGAAGCAGATGATGCTGAACATGAACCTGGCAGACGATTTCTTCAAGGCCAAACGCCAGGCAGATAAGCTTTCAGCAGAATTGGAGAAAAAAGAGCGGGAGATGTACGGCATCCGCCACGATCTCATCGAAGCCCAGATGGCCAACGAAAAACTGGAGACAGAAAAGAAAGAATTAAAAGAAAGGCTGACCGCCCAGAAAAAAGAAGCAGAGACAAAGCTGAATGAGGAAAAGAAAGCCTTGGAAGAAGCCCTGGCTGCCCAGAAAAAGGAGCTGGAGGCAAAGCTGGAAGGCCAGAAGCAGGAGGCCGTAGAAAAGCTGGATTCCAAAAAGCAGGCTTCCGAACGGGAACGTCAGGAACTGAAACGCACCATAGAGGGATTGGAGCGCAGCCTGGAGAACCAGAAAAAAGCCTCAGAGGCTCAACGGCAGAATTCACACAAGAAACTGGAAGAGCAGAACCAGGCGGCCCAGAAGCGCATGGCAGAGCAGAAGCGGAGCTTTGAGGGAGAGATCGACCGGCTGGAACGGGAGAACAGGGAGCTTTTAAGAAAGCTGGGCCAGCGGTCCTATACATAAGAGGAAAAGCAAGAATTACAGCAGTGTATATCGGGGGTTGCTGCAAAATACGGCAGTGAGGATTTATGAGATCCGAAGGTCTTATTTGCAGACAACCTTTTTACTTTTAAGGGAGAAGGATACTGCAGCATTTGAAACAGCCATAAGATATCCTTTGGCAATACTTGCAGCAGTGAAATGGAGAATGGAATGAGACATAAAACGGAACTTCTGGCTCCGGCCGGTTCCTATGACAGCTTAAAGGCTGCGGTAGGGGCTGGAGCAGACGCAGTTTATCTTGGGGGCGCCAGGTTCGGCGCCAGGGCTTATGCAGATAATTTCGGAGAAAAAGAACTGTGCGATGCCATCGGCTACGCCCATCTTCATGGCTGTGATCTGTATTTAACCGTCAATACCCTTTTGAAAGATAAGGAACTGGAAGAACTGGGAGCTTATCTAAAGCCTTATTATGAGAGCGGCCTGGATGCAGTGATTGTCCAGGACCTTGGAGTATTTTCTTATATTCGTGAGTATTTTCCGGATCTGCCTATACATGCAAGTACCCAGATGACTATTCTGGGAGCCGGAGGCGCCCGGTTTTTAAAGGAACAGGGAGCCGCTAGAATCGTGACGGCCAGAGAGCTTTCCCTGGAGGAGATCCGTCAGATCCATGCAGCTGCAGACATTGAGATAGAGAGCTTTATTCATGGAGCCCTCTGCTATTGCTATTCCGGTCAGTGTCTGTTCAGCAGTATGCTGGGAGGAAGAAGCGGAAACCGGGGACGCTGTGCCCAGCCCTGCCGTCTGCCTTATCAGGTGAAGGCAGAGGGGAAGATACGGAACCGCCGGGAGGAAGCTTACCTGCTCAGTCCCAAGGATATGTGTACCCTTGAGCTGCTTCCAAAGATTCTGGAGGCAGGGGTCTGTTCTTTAAAAATAGAAGGGCGGATGAAACGTCCGGAATATACTGCGGGAGTTGTACGGATCTATCGAAAATATCTGGATTTTTACCTGGAACATGGAAAGGACAGTTATCAGGTTGAACAAAAAGACTTAGAAGAGCTAAAGCGGCTTTACAACCGCGGAGGATTTTCCAAGGGATATTATCAGGTGCGAAACGGCCGGGAGCTGATGTCTCTTTCCAGGCCGGGACATTTTAAGGGAAGCTGGGAAAAGGGGAAGGACAAGGGCAAGAGAAACGGAAACAGGCAGGAGCTTCTGGAAAAACAGGCATACGAAGGACTTTTGGCAGAGCTGAAGCAGCAGTACGTGGATAGAGAGAAAAAGGAAAAAATTAAGGGAAGCTTCCGTATTTCTACGGAATTTCCAACAGAATTTCTGGTAACATATAAGGAGGCTGCCATAAGCGTATCAGGAGAACCGGCCCAGAAACCCAAAAATCAGCCCATGCATCCGGAGGCTGTCTTAAAACAGCTTCAAAAAACAGGTGACAGCCCTTTTTGTTTTGAAAAGCTGGAGCTTGAAGGAGAAAAAGAAGTATTTCTTCCGGTCCGCCAGCTGAATGGCATGCGCCGGGAGGCTTTGGAAAAGCTTGAGAAGGAGCTTCGGGCCCGGGGAAGCCGCAAATGCGTGAGGGAAGTATTTCCGCCGGAAAAAGGGCAAAGGGAAGAGGACAGGCAGGGAAAAGCTGAGGGCTGCGCCATTCATGTACAGCTGGAACAGCCGGAGGATCTTTGGACCGTATTGGATATTCCGGAGGTTTCCATGATTACTGTTTCCAGCGGCCATACAGACTTTGGGCAGTTAAAGGCTTATGCAGATGCCTGCCGCAAAGCCGGAAAGTCTTTCGGCCTTGTCCTTCCGGCAATCTTTCGGGTTTCGGAGGAAAGATATTTTAAGGAAAGGCTTTCTCTGTTAAAGAATGCCGGCTTGGACACACTTGTGGTAAAGAATCTGGAAGAGCTTGCATTTTTAAGGGAAGCGGACTGGAACCTTCCAGTAATCCTGGATCATAATCTCTATACATTTAATCAACGGGCACGCTTGTTTTGGAAGGAACAGGGGATCTTTATGGATACCCTTCCTCTGGAGCTGAATGCACAGGAGCTTGTCCGCCGGGGCTGTGAGGGCAGTGAGATGCTGGTGTACGGTTATCTGCCTTTGATGGTGACGGCCAACTGCCTCCACAAAACCATGAAGGCCTGCCGGAAGCAGGAAGAGCTCTGGAAGCTTACAGACCGCTACAAGAAAGAATTTCCCATCGCCAATGAATGCCGGTGGTGCTATAATGTAATATACAACTGCGAACCCCTTTCACTTCTGGGAAATGTAAAGGAAGTGGAGCGTATTTCACCAAAAAGCCTGCGTTTGTGCTTTGTAATGGAGGATAAGCGGAAAATCAGACGGATTTTGGAGCAGTATGTGGAGGTGTTCTGCCATAAGGGAGAGCCGCCGGCTTTCGAAGGGCCATTTACCAGGGGACATTTAAAACGGGGAGTGGAGTAGTCCATATTATGACAAACCTCATTGTAGAATTATCAAAATTTGCCTTTATTATTTTAATTGCACTGTATTCGCTTTTGAGTTTTTCTGCCTTTAAGAAAAGAGGGGCAGGAGAGATCAACTATGTCTGGAGACTTCAGAATCTTCTGATGTTTTTTATACATTTGCTGGCTTATGTGGTGATGTACCTGCAGAAAGGGGAGATTAAGCTTTTGATCTTCTATTTGTTTCAGCTCTTTCTTCTGCAGGCGGTTGTGGTTATGACCCAGGTGATTTATCCCCAGATTAACCGCCTGGTGCTCAACAATATGTGTCTGCTTCTGGCTGTCGGGTTTATTATGCTGACCCGTCTGTCCTACGACAGGGCAGTGCGGCAGTTTCAGATAGCGGCAGCGGCCTTGATCCTGGCCATGGTAATTCCGGTTCTGATTCGCAAATGCGGTTTTCTTAAAAAGCTTCCCTGGGTCTACGGCATAGCCGGGCTTCTGCTCCTGGCTGCGGTAGCGGTATTTGGCGAAAGCAGCTATGGTGCGAAATTATCTCTGAAAATAGGTTCCTTTGCCCTCCAGCCTTCGGAATTTGTAAAAATTACCTTTGTATTTTTTGTGGCGGCCCGGTTAAGCAAAAGCACGGCCTTTAAGGATGTGGTTCTGACAACCATAATGGCGGCTTCTCATGTGCTGGTGCTGGTTTTTTCAAGGGATTTGGGAGGGGCGCTTCTGTTTTTTGTCACCTATCTGGTTATGCTTTATGTGGCTGCCAAAAAGCCTTTATATTTTATCAGCGGCCTGGGAGCCGGCTGTGTGGCTGCCTATGCGGGCTACCATCTCTTTTCCCATGTGCGCGTGCGTGTGATGGCCTGGAGCGATCCCTTCCAGTATATTGACAAGGAAGGCTACCAGATTACCCAGTCCCTTTTTGCAATCGGAACGGGAGGATGGTTTGGGACAGGCCTTTACCAGGGAGAGCCAAGTAAGATTCCGGTGGTGGTGGAGGATTTTATCTTTTCTGCTATTGCAGAGGAATTCGGGGGAGCTTTTTCCATCTGCCTGATTCTGATCTGCGTCAGCTGCTTTATGATGTTTGTAAACATTGCGATGCAGATTAAAAATGATTTCTATAAATATACGGCCCTTGGGCTTGGAACCCTCTATGGCTTTCAAGTGTTTTTGACCATCGGAGGAGCAATAAAGTTTATTCCTTCTACAGGCGTGACGCTTCCCCTTATCAGCAGCGGCGGAAGTTCTATTGTTGTAACCATTGCCATGTTTGCCATTATCCAGGGAATGTATCTTTTAAAGGAAGACGAGGAGTTAAGGATTGAAAAAGAACGAAAACGAAACGCAAAAGCCAAAGCAAAGAAAGCAAGAGCCCTTAAAGCGGAAAAAGCAAAAGAAAGATCATGAGCTTACGGTGATCACCTACCTTTTTACGGGGCTCTTTACCCTGCTTATCGGTTATTTTGTTTATTTTAACGCTGTCCTGCGTCCGGAAGTGATCAATAACCCTTATAATTCCAGACAGGAAAATTTCGCAAAACGGGTCGTGAGGGGGAAGATACTTGCTTCGGACGGCACGGTTCTGGCAGAGACAAAGACCGGGGAGGACGGGACGGAGACCCGCAGCTATCCCTATGGAAATGTATTTGCCCATGTGACGGGCTATGCTACCAGGGGACGGACAGGAATTGAGTCCCTGGCGAACTTTGAGCTTCTGACCTCCAATGCCTTTTTTGGAGAGCAGATTGCAAAGGAGCTTAAGGAGGAAAAGAATATCGGGGACAATGTGGTTACGACCCTGGACACCAAGCTGCAGGAGACGGCTTACAATGCTCTTGGAAACCACAAGGGCGCTGTGGTGGTTCTGGAGGCTGAGACGGGAAAAGTTCTTGCCATGGTATCCAAGCCGGACTTTGATCCCAACCGGGTCAATGAGGATTGGGATGCTTTAAATCAGAGCGAGAACAGTGACGGTGTTTTTTACAACAGGGCCATGCAGGGGCTGTATCCGCCGGGATCGACCTTTAAAGTGGTGACGCTTCTGGACTATATGAGGGAAAATCCGGACTACGAGGATTTTCAGTTTCATTGTTCCGGCAGCCTGACGGAGGGGAATTATACGATCAGCTGTTACGGAAAGAACGCTCATGGAAATGAGGATCTTAGAAAGGCGTTTGCCAAGTCCTGCAATACGGCTTTTTCTTCTATCGGACTGTCTCTGGACGAGGGGACGTTTAAGAGTAATTGCGAAGGGCTTTTGTTTAACAGTGAGCTTCCCCTGCAGCTTCCCTATAGTAAAAGCTCCTTTTCGCTGGAGAGCGGCGCTGCGCCGGCGGAGCAGATGATGACGGGGATCGGGCAGGGGGAGACCCTTGTTTCTCCTATGCATATGGCTATGATCATGGGGGCGATTGCCAATGAGGGTGTTCTGATGAAGCCTTATTTTCTGGAACGGGTGGAGACTTATACGGGGGATCTGGTTAAGACCTTTCGCCCGGCTGTTTACGGCAGCCTTATGACAAAACAGGAGGCGGAGATTCTTACGGAATATATGAGGGCTGTCGTGACGGAAGGGACGGGCAGTAAGCTGGATAATATGGGGTTCTTTATTGCAGGGAAAACGGGGACTGCGGAGTATTCCAGTGATAAAAGTAAGAGCCATGCGTGGTTTGCCGGGTTTTCGGATACAGGAGAGTCGGATATTGTGGTTTGTGTGCTGGTGGAGGAGGCCGGATCGGGGAGTGAGTTTGCGGTGCCTGTTGCCAGGGAGATTTTTTGGGCTTGGAATGTGGGACGGGAGTAGTGTAGGGGGGGACGGCGCCGCAGGAAAATATGCCAGCAGGCGTTTCCATATCCTGTGTTCGGACGGTTCACGCACACACTGTCTGCTCTGAGTGTACATTGCCCCCTTTTTGGGTGTTGGATTTTGAAGGTGGTGTTGGGTCAATGTGCGCTCATATCAGACAGTGTGTGCGTGAACAGCCGGACACTGGATATTGGAAATGCCTGCTGGCATATTTTCCTGCAGCGCCTGGGTTTTGGAGCCGGGTGAGGAGGGGAGGTTTTGGGTTTGTAAAAATTTTTTTGGGGGATTGACAGAGGGGCGGGGGTGTGGTAGAATGCAGGGGTAACTTTATTGTGGTACAGTGACCAATTGGTAGAGAAAAGAAGTGGAGACTTGCGGAGGATGACTGAGATGGAGTTTGGATGTGATCGGAAGCGGGGATGGGAGGACATTATGAAAAAAAGAGTTTTGAGTTTGATGTTGTGTGGTTTGATGATGGTTTCGCTGTTAGCGGGCTGTGGAGCTAAGGAGGAGCCGGCGGCGGATGCTGAGGCTGGGGCGGATGCTGAGGCCGGGGTGGATGCTGATGCTGAGGCTGAGAGTGATATGGAGTATGTGAAGTCTAAAGGGACTCTTGTGGTTGGTATTACGGATTTTGCGCCGATGGATTATAAGGATGAGAGCGGCGAGTGGATTGGCTTTGACGCGGATATGGCGAAGGCGTTTGGGGAGAGTCTGGGCGTCTCTGTGGAGTTTGTGGAGATTGACTGGGATAATAAGGTTCTGGAGCTTGACAGTAAGACGATTGACTGTGTCTGGAATGGTATGACGCTTACGGATGAGGTGAAGAGCGCTATGGAGTGCTCCAATGCTTACTGCAACAATGCGCAGATTGTGATTGTTCCGGCGGATAAGGCGGATCAGTACCAGGATACGGACAGCCTGAAGGATCTTAATTTTGCAGTTGAGGCTGGCAGCGCCGGGGAAGCGGAGGTAAATGCGCTTGGGCTGAATAACACGCCGGTGAAGTCTCAGTCAGATGCCCTTCTTGAGGTGGCTTCCGGAACTTCGGATGCGGCTGTGATTGATTCTCTGATGGCGGCAGCTATGGTGGGAGAAGGAACCGGGTATGCGGATTTGACCTATACGGTTCAGCTGAACAGTGAGGAGTATGGCGTGGGCTTCCGTAAGGGCTCTGATCTGGCTGCGGCTTTGAATGATTTCTTCCTGGCAGGCTATGCGGACGGGAGCGTTGCGGAGTGCGCGGGTACTTACAATATACAGGCAGCCTTGATTGATGTGGATTTGACTGAGGAGTAAGAAACCTGGATTTTGCATGGGGAATTGAATTTGCAGGAAGGTTCTTAAGGGGGCTTTTGAGAGTCTTTCTGTTAGGTAAAAGGGATGTTTGCGACCTTGATCCGGCTTTTGGAGCCGGATCTCTGGCCGCATCTTTTGCTGTAATCCGGCTTTGGGTGGAGATTTTATAACCGGATATGGCGGCAGAGGTTTGATTTTTATTATACAGGAAAGCAGGATACATACATGGAGCAGTTTTTGGAGCAGTTTCCGATTGTGGTTCAATCGCTGAATATTGGTTTTTTGCAGACTTTGAAATTATTTGTGGTTACTCTTTTGGGAGCGGTTCCCTTGGGGCTTATCATTGCCTTTGGCTCCATGTCCCGTTTTCGTCCCTTGAGTTATCTTACGAAGATTGTGGTCTGGATTATCCGGGGGACGCCTTTGATGATTCAGCTGATGATTATTTTTTATTTTCCCGGCCTGGTGCTGGGAAATAATATCTGGGGAGGCGGAGAGGCCGGACGGTTTTTTGCTTCTGCCGTGGCTTTTGTTTTTAATTATGCCTGTTATTTTTCTGAGATTTACCGGGGCGGGATTCAGAGTGTTCCGGTGGGGCAGGAGGAGGCCGGGCTGGTGCTTGGCATGACGAGAAAGCAGATTTTCTTTAAGGTTACGCTGCTTCAGATGATTAAGCGCATTGTTCCGCCTATGTCGAATGAGATTATTACGTTGGTGAAGGATACTTCTCTGGCGCGGATTATCGCCCTCCAGGAGATTATCTGGGCAGGCCAGGCGTTTATGAAGGGGTCCCAGGGAATTTCCGGCCAGATTTGGCCGCTGTTTTTTACGGCGGTTTACTATCTGATTTTCAGCGGCCTGTTGACGGTGCTGCTGGGATGGCTGGAAAAGAAGCTGGATTATTTTAGGTAAGGGGGCGTATGAAATGGCGATTTTGGAGGTAGAGCACTTAAGTAAGACCTTTGAGCGCACGGAGGTGCTTAAGGATATTAATTTTTCTTTGGAGAAGGGACAGGTGGTTTCGCTGATTGGATCTTCGGGAAGCGGCAAGACAACCTGTCTGAGGTGTCTTAACTTTCTGGAGCGGCCGGATACTGGGATTATCCGGGTCAATGGGGAGACGCTTTTTGACGCCAATGATCCGGTGACTACACAGGAGGAGGCTATACGGAAGAAGCGGCTGCATTTTGGACTTGTGTTTCAGTCTTTTAATCTGTTTCCCCAGTATACGGCTCTTGGAAATGTGATGCTGGCCAGTGAGCTATTGGCGAAGGAGCGGCCGGATTATAAGGAGAATAAGAGGACCATCCATGAGGAGATTGAGCATAAGGCGGAGGCGCTGCTGGTGCAGATGGGGCTGGGGGATCGGATGAAGAATTATCCGCATCAGCTTTCCGGAGGACAGTGCCAGCGTGTGGCGATTGCCAGGGCCCTTGCTCTGCAGCCGGATATTCTCTGCTTTGATGAGCCTACTTCGGCTCTCGACCCGGAGCTGACCGGGGAAGTGCTGAGGGTTATTAAGGAACTGGCGGAACAGAGGACTACGATGATTATTGTAACCCATGAGATGGCTTTTGCCAGGGATGTGTCGAATCATGTGATCTTTATGGATGACGGGAGGATTCTGGAGGAGGGGACGCCGGAAGAGGTGTTTGGAAATCCAAGGGAGGCTCGGACACAGCAGTTTTTGGGGCATTTCGTTCAGTAAGGTGGAAATATGGGAATTTTAGGCTTGGGAGGTTGAAATTTCGGTGGGTTGAGGTTATACTTATAGGACGGACGGGCTGAGATTCTGATAATTTTAAGAAAGGATAAAGAATTTTCATGGAAAAGAAAGAACTGTTATATGAAGGAAAGGCTAAGAAGGTTTATACTACGGAGGATCCGGATGTTTTAATTGTGGATTATAAGGATGATGCTACGGCGTTCAATGGTTTGAAGAAGGGGACGATTCAGGGGAAGGGTGTCATTAATAACCGTATGAGCAACCGGGTGTTCCAGCTTCTGGAGAAGGAGGGGATTCCGACTCATTATGTTGAGGAGCTGAGTGATCGGGAGACGGCGGTAAAGAAGGTGGAGATTGTTCCCTTAGAGGTGATTATCCGGAATGTGGCGGCTGGAAGCTTTTCGAAGCGTCTCGGCGTGGAGGAAGGGACGAAGTTTGCAGCTCCGACTCTGGAGTTCAGCTATAAGAATGACGATCTGGGCGATCCGCTGATCAATGATTATTTTGCCATTGCGCTGGGACTGGCTACCAGGGAAGAGATTGATACGATTACGGAATATGCGTTTAAGATCAATGAGGTGTATAAGGCTTATTTTGCCAATGCCGGGATTGAGCTGATTGATTTTAAGATTGAGTTCGGGCGTTACAAGGGCCAGATTATTCTGGCGGATGAGACTTCGCCGGATACCTGCAGGCTGTGGGATATCAATACCCATGAGAAGCTGGACAAGGATCGCTTCCGCCGGGATCTGGGGAATGTAGAAGAGGCTTACAACGAGGTGTTTAAGCGTCTGGGACTGTAGGCCAAGGTGGATTAAAAGGGGTATTACGTATGGGAATGCCTGCTGGAATAGGAGAATGCGAGAATGAGCACAGATAGATATGTCAGCCCTTTATCCGAGCGCTATGCAAGTAAGGAGATGCAGTATATTTTTTCTCCGGATAAGAAGTTTCGAACCTGGAGGCGGCTTTGGATTGCCCTTGCGGAGACGGAGAAGGAGCTGGGACTGAATATTACCCAGGAGCAGATTGATGAGCTGAAGGTTCATCAGGATGATATCAATTACGATGTGGCGAAGGCACGGGAGAAGGAAGTGCGCCACGATGTTATGTCCCATGTTTATGCCTATGGACAGCAGTGTCCCAAGGCCAAGGGGATTATCCACCTGGGGGCGACCTCCTGCTATGTGGGAGATAATACGGATATTATTGTGATGACGGAGGCTTTGAAGCTGGTGCGCAAAAAGCTGGTGAATGTGATTGGGGAGCTGGCTCGTTTTGCGGATGAGTATAAGGCTCTGCCTACCCTGGCATTTACGCATTTTCAGCCGGCCCAGCCCACTACCGTAGGAAAGAGGGCAGCCTTGTGGATGCAGGAGTTCTGTCTGGATCTGGAGGATCTGAATCATGTGATTTCTACGATGAAGCTTCTGGGCTCCAAGGGGACTACGGGGACGCAGGCCAGCTTTCTGGAGCTTTTTGACGGGGATCAGGAGACTATTGATAAAATTGATCCCATGATTGCAAAGAAGATGGGCTTTGAGGAGTGCTATCCTGTGTCTGGACAGACCTATTCCCGGAAGGTGGATACCCGAGTGCTGAATGTCCTGGCAGGGATTGCGGCCAGCGCCCACAAGATGTCCAATGATATCCGGCTTCTGCAGCATCTAAAAGAGGTGGAAGAGCCTTTTGAGAAGTCCCAGATAGGCTCCTCTGCCATGGCTTATAAACGCAATCCCATGCGCAGTGAGCGGATTGCGTCTCTGTCCAGATATGTGATGGTTGACGCCTTGAATCCGGCTATTACCTCAGCGGCCCAGTGGTTTGAGAGGACGCTGGATGATTCGGCCAATAAGCGCTTAAGCGTTCCGGAGGGCTTTCTGGCTGTGGACGGTATATTGGATCTATGCCTCAATGTGGTGGACGGCCTGGTGGTTTATCCCAAGGTGATTGAGAAGCGCCTGATGTCAGAACTTCCCTTTATGGCTACGGAAAATATTATGATGGATGCGGTGAAGGCAGGGGGAGACCGGCAGGAGCTGCATGAGCGGATTCGCGAGCTTTCCATGGAGGCCGGGAAAAATGTGAAGGTCAATGGCGGCGAGAACAATCTCCTTGAACTGATTGCGGCAGATCCGTCCTTTAACCTGTCTCTGGAGGATCTGCGCAAGACCATGGAGCCTTCCCGTTATGTGGGACGGGCACGGGAGCAGGTGGAAGCATTCCTCGGCCAGGTGGTGAAGCCGATTCTGGAGGAATACAAAGAGCTGCTTGGGGTGAAAGCGGAGATCAATGTTTAAATAATATCTTCCAAGTCCTCCCGTTCCAAAGGATACGGACTTTTTGGACGGCGGTATCCCCGGAGGACGAGGGCTGGGTATGAATAAGGAGAAAACAGGAAAGACTTTTACATAGATTCTTTGTTAAAAGTCTTTTCTGTGTGTAAGACACTATATGACGGACATATGCCGCAAAGTCAAAGATCTCGCAGCAAAGGGACGGCCCGGGCCATGTCCGCTTGGCTCGTTGCCTGTGGGAATAAGGCATCTGTGCCGGAAGAGGAGAAACGGATGATTGTGTCAATAATCATTTTGATCATTGGTTTTGGATTGCTGGTCAAGGGAGCGGATTTTTTTGTGGAGGGCGCTTCGGATATTGCCAGAAAGCTTGGAATCCCCTCCATTGTAATCGGGCTTACGATTGTTGCCTTGGGCACTTCCCTGCCGGAACTGGCGGTGAGCGTGACGGCGGCGTTAAAGGAAAGCAACGATATTGCCCTGGGAAATGTGACGGGCTCTAATATTATGAATCTTCTGGTTGTGGTTGGACTGGCGGCAGTCATCCGCCCCATGACCGTAAAGCGTTCTGTCTTGAAACGGGATTATGTGATGTCCTGCCTGATGGCGCTTCTGATGCTGGCAGGTGCCGTGGATATTTTTTGGAATCCCAGGGAGACAGCTATTTCCCTATTGGACGGAGCGGTGCTTCTGGGGGTTACTGCCGGTTATATGTACCATCTGATCCGCACGGCGGTCAGGGATCGGGTAGCGGAGCAGTTCGGCATCACCCGTCCATTGCCGGTAAGCCTTCTGCTGTGTGCCGGAGGAGCGGCAGCTATTATCGGAGGCGGACAGATGGTGGTGAATTCTGCCACGGATCTGGCCTACCGGTTCGGAATGAGCGAAACTCTGGTGGGGCTTACCATTGTAGCCATCGGAACTTCTCTGCCGGAGCTGGTAACGTCTGTGGTGGCGGCCAAAAAGGGAGAGAGTGAGATTGCCCTGGGAAATGTTCTCGGTTCCAATATCTTGAATATCGGTTTCATCTTAGGCGCTTCCGGGGTGATTCATCCCATTGCAGTGAAGATGGAAAATGTGTATGATATGCTGATACTGATTGCGCTGACGGCAGTGTTTTTTATCCCTTTGTGGTGTCGGGAGAAGGTAAGCCGCATGACAGGTGCGGTTATGCTGATGTGCTATCTTGGGTATATGGTTTATATTGTTATGCGGTAGAAAAAGCGGTAGAAAAATAAAAAAACTCTTGCATTTTCCAATAAATGTGTTACAATGTAATAGATTAAATAAGGCGGCCGAAAAGAGTGAACGAAAGTTCACTCTTTGTTTTTGAGAAACAGCAAAGCCGGACAGAAGAGCAAAAACAGGAAACAAAGGCCCCGGACGGGAAAGGAAGTCTATGACAAAGAGAGAGAGCTACGAACAGAAGACAGAGGAGCTGGTACTGCCCATCATTGAAGCCAATCATTTTGAGCTGGTGGACGTAGAGTATGTAAAGGAGGGCGGCACCTGGTACTTACGGGCCTACATTGATAAGCCCGGAGGAATCACCGTGGACGACTGTGAGATCGTGAACCGGGCCTTGGGCGGCATTCTTGACGAGAAGGACTTTATTGAGGAGTCCTACATTCTGGAGGTGAGCTCTCCGGGGCTTGGCCGTCCGCTGAAAAAGGAACGGGATTTTGAACGAAGCCTGGGGGAGGAAGTGGAGATCCGTACCTACCGCATGGTAGAGAAGCAGAAGGAATTCCGTGGAATTTTAAAAGCATACGATAAGGATACGGTAACGATTACAGTAGAAGAGGAAGAGGAGCGGGTATTCCCTAGGGATAACATTGCTCTGATTCGTCTGGCCTTTGATTTCTAGTACAGCCACATAAATACTTTTCGGTTTTTGGTTTGGAGCATTCCGGAAAGTATTTCGTTAAAACGAGGAGGAAAGAGAACAATGAACACAGAATTGCTGGAAGCTTTGGAAATTTTGGAAAAGGAAAAGGACATCAGCAAGGAAACCTTGCTGGAGGCCATTGAGAATTCCCTGCTTACGGCCTGCAAGAATCATTTTGGAACATCCGACAATGTAAAGGTATATATCGACCCAAAGACCTGCCAGTTTTCCGTGCATGCGGAAAAGACCGTGGTGGAACAGGTGGAGAATCCGGTGCTGGAGATCAGCCTGTCCAATGCAAAGATGATAGATTCCAAATATGAATTGGGCGATATCGTGAATGTGGAGATTAAGTCCAAGGAATTCGGCCGCATTGCCACCCAGAATGCAAAGAATGTTATCCTTCAGAAGATCCGGGAGGAAGAGCGCAAGGTTCTGTTTAACCAGTATTATGCTAAGGAAAAGGACGTGGTCACCGGCGTGGTGCAGCGTTATATCGGCAGAAATGTCAGCATTAACCTGGGCAAGGTGGATGCCATCCTCAATGAAAATGAGATGGTCAAGGGTGAGGTGTTCAAGCCCACCGAGCGGATTAAGGTATACATCCTGGAGGTAAAGGATACCACCAAGGGGCCGAGGATTCTTGTGTCCAGAACCCACCCGGAGCTGGTGAAGCGGCTCTTTGAGTCTGAGGTGACCGAGGTGCGTGACGGAACGGTGGAGATTAAATGCATTGCCAGAGAGGCCGATTACCGGACAAAGGCCAGAGAGGCCGGCCCGAGAACAAAGATCGCCGTGTGGTCAAATGACCCGGATGTAGATCCTGTGGGCGCCTGCGTCGGTATGAACGGAGCAAGGGTCAATGCCATTGTAAGCGAGCTTCGGGGCGAGAAGATAGACATCATCAACTGGAGTGAGAATCCGGCCATTCTCATAGAGAATGCCTTAAGTCCCGCTAAGGTGGTGGCCGTTCTGGCAGACCCGGAGGATAAGACAGCCAAGGTTGTGGTCCCGGATTATCAGCTTTCCCTGGCTATCGGCAAGGAGGGACAGAATGCCCGTCTTGCTGCAAAGCTTACAGGCTTTAAGATTGATATCAAGAGTGAGACACAGGCCAAGGAGATTGAAGGCTGGCTTGACGTGGATGAAGAATACGAAGAGTATGAGGACTTTGAGGTTTACCAGGAGGAACAGGCGGCCCTGGCTGCTTATCAGGAAGAGTATCCGGATGGTGAGGAATATCCGGAGGACGGAGCGTATCTGGATGCCTATGAGGAGGCTTACGAGGGTGAGCCGGAAGATTCAGATTATGATTCCCAGGAGCCTTTTGAGGAATAGAAAAGCCTTCGAAAGGGCAGAGATTAGGATGTGATAGATTTGAGTACAAATCGGAAAGTGCCTATGCGCCAGTGCACCGGCTGTCAGGAGATGAAGAGCAAAAAAGAGATGCTGCGCATTTTAAAGACAGCGGAAGGTGAAGTCGTACTGGATACCACAGGCCGGAAGAATGGACGGGGAGCCTACCTGTGCTTTTCCGGAGAGTGCCTTAAGAAGGCAAGGAAAAACCGGGGCCTGGAGCGCTCGCTGAAAATGAATATTCCTCCGGAAGTGTACGACAGTCTGGAAAAGGAGCTGGATAAAATTGGCATGGAATAAAGCATACGGGATGATTGGTATGGCTATGAAGGCCGGTAAAGTTGCAAGCGGAGAATTTGCCACAGAGAAAGCAGTGAAAACGGGAAAGGCAGCTTTGGTGATTGTGTCGGAAGCTGCATCGGAAAACACGAAGAAAAAATTTCGGAATATGTGTGATTACTATCAGGTGCCCATTTATTTTTTCGGAGAGAAGGAAGAGCTTGGGCATGCTATAGGAAAAGAATTCCGGGCTTCGCTGGCAGTGTTGGACGACGGACTGGCAAAAGCCATAGAAAAAAATATAATCCATGAATGAAAATGCCTGTGGAATACAAACTGAATAACGGAGGTAAGTATGTCGAAAAGAGTACATGAACTTGCAAAAGAATTAGATAAGACAAATAAAGAGATTCTCGCATTTTTAAGTGGGAAGAGTATAGAGGTAAAGAGCCATATGAGCATGCTCACAGATGAGCAGGAGGGCATGGTGAAAAAGGCATTTGGGCCAAAGCCGGCAGCTCCTGTAAAGGAAGGAGCGCAGCCGAAAGAGGCGGCATCAGCAGCGCCTGCGGCTCCGCCCAGAAAGAAAAAAATCATTGCGGTGTACAACACCCATAACAGCCAGACGGGAATCAAAGACCCGAGAGCGGAGCGCCGGGCCAGCCAGGCCCGTTCCCAGCAGGCCCGTCCGGCAGCACCTGGACAGGGAAAGCCTGCGGCGCCGGGACAGGGGAGACCTGCCCAGGCACAGAGTCAGGCCCGTCCCGGGGGTTCAGGTCTTGGAAGACCTGCCCAATCCCAGAGTCAGGCCCGTCCGGCAGCGCCCGGACAGACAAAGCCGGCAGCGCCGGGACAGGGTCAGGCCCGTCCGGCGGCAGGCGCACAGGGAAAGACGGCCGGTCCGGAGCAGCCTGTAAAGCCTTTGAATACAGAGGAGCCCAAGGCAGCTCCCACAGCGGCAGTGGAGCGTCCGGTACAAAAGCCGGCTTCCCAGGAGGAGCGCCGTCCCCAGCAGAGTGCAGTGCGTCCGGCCCAGGGTGCAGGACGTGACGGCCAGAGAGCTTCCGGGACACCAGGAAGAGACGGCCGTGATAACCGGGGCGGCCAGGGAAGAGACGGCCGGGATAACCGCGCAGGCCAGGGCCGCGACGGTCAGAGAAGCTTCGGAGGCCAGGGAAGAGACGGCCGGGATAACCGCGCAGGCCAGGGCCGCGACGGCCAGAGAAGCTTCGGAGGCCAGGGAAGAGACGGCCGGGATAACCGCACAGGCCAGGGCCGCGACGGCCAGAGAAGCTTCGGAGGCCAGGGAAGAGACAGCCGGGATAACCGCACAGGCCAGGGCCGCGACGGTCAGAGAAGCTTCGGAGGCCAGGGAAGAGACGGCCGCGACAGTCGGGGAGGCCAGTCCAGGGATAACCGCCGTTCCATGGATATTCCGGCAGCTCCTTCCGTGACAGAGCTTCGAAAGACGGAAAACCGCAGAGCGGAGAATAAGAATCGAAATGATGACAGCAAAAAAGAGAAAAACAGCAAATTTAATGACAACTGGAGCGGCAAGCCCGGTCAGGGAGGCCGCAGGCCGAATCAAGGCGGCAATCGTCCGAACCAGAAAAACGGCAGGGGCGCTAAAGGCTCTGCGCCGGTGCGTCCGACGCCTCCGGCGCCAAAGAAGGAAGATCTTACGCCAAAGGTAATAGAGATTCCGGAGCTTATCAGCATTCACGATCTGGCAGAGCGCATGAAGATCCAGCCCTCCGTCATTATCAAAAAGCTGTTTCTTGCAGGCAAGATGGTTACAGTTAATTCCGAGCTGGATTTTGATGCAGCCGGAGAGCTTGCCATGGAGATGAACTTTGATCCCGTTCCGGAGGAAAAAGAGGATGTTATCGGCAAGATGCTTGAGGATATAGAGGATGCGGAAGACAGCCTTGTGGCCCGTCCGCCGGTAGTCTGCGTTATGGGCCATGTAGACCATGGTAAGACTTCCCTTCTGGATGCCATCCGTGACACCCATGTGATTGACCGGGAGGCCGGGGGAATCACCCAGCACATCGGCGCTTATGTGGTAACCATCAACGGCCAGAAGATTACCTTCCTGGATACCCCGGGACATGAGGCATTTACGGCTATGCGTATGCGCGGAGCCAATTCTACGGATATTGCGATCCTGGTGGTAGCCGCCGACGACGGCGTGATGCCCCAGACCGTGGAGGCCATCAACCATGCAAAGGCCGCAGGCATTGAGATTATTGTAGCGATTAATAAAGTAGATAAGCCCAGCGCCAATATTGAGCGTGTAAAGCAGGAGTTAGTAGAGCATGAGCTGATTCCCGAGGACTGGGGCGGAAGCACCATTTTCGTACCCGTATCGGCTCACACCCATGAGGGACTGGATCAGCTTTTGGAAATGATCCTTTTAACGGCCGAGGTACTGGAGCTTAAGTCCAACCCCAACCGCAGGGCAAGAGGCCTCGTTATTGAGGCAGAGCTTGACAAAGGAAAGGGACCGGTTGCAACGGTTCTGGTTCAGAAGGGAACCCTTCATGTGGGCGATCACATTGCAGTGGGCGCCTGCCACGGTAAGGTCCGGGCTATGATGGACGACAACGGACGCCGGGTGAAGGAGGCAGGCCCCTCTAAGCCCGTTGAGATTCTCGGCCTTAACGATGTGCCGGGAGCCGGCGAGATCTTTGTATCGCCGGAGACTGACAAGGAGGCAAGAACCTTTGCGGAAACCTACGTAAAGGAGAGCCGTGAAAAGCTTCTGGAGGATACCAAGCTTAAGATGTCCCTGGATGATCTGTATTCCCAGATTCAGTCCGGCAATCTGAAGGAATTGAATATTATCGTAAAGGCAGACGTGCAGGGCTCCGTGGAGGCCGTAAAGCAGAGTCTCTTAAAGCTCTCCAACGAGGAGGTTGTGGTGAAGATCATCCATGGCGGCGTGGGTGCGATCAATGAGTCCGACGTGAGCCTGGCTTCCGCTTCCAATGCCATTATCATCGGTTTCAATGTAAGGCCGGATGCCACGGCAAAGGAGACGGCGGAGCGCGAGAAGGTAGATCTGCGTCTGTACCGTGTGATTTACGATGCCATCAACGATGTGGAGACAGCCATGAAGGGAATGCTGGATCCTGTCTTCGAGGAAAAGGTGCTGGGCCATGCGGAGGTACGCCAGATCTTCAAGGCCTCCGGCGTGGGCAACATTGCCGGATCCTATGTGCTGGACGGAGTATTCCAGAGAGGCTGCAAGTGCCGGATTACCAGAGAGGGCGATCAGATCTTCGACGGCGCCCTGGCTTCCTTGAAGCGGTTTAAGGATGACGTGAAGGAAGTAAAGGCCGGCTATGAGTGCGGTCTGGTATTTGAGAAATTTAATGATATCCAGGAGCTGGATATTGTGGAAGCCTATACCATGGTAGAGGTTCCGCGGTAGAAAGCCGCCTGGCTTTGAGGCCGAGGATAAGCTTTGGCCTATGGAGATAAGAATGAGAAAGAACAGTATCAAAAATACAAGGATTAACGGAGAGGTCAGAAGAGAGCTGAGCAATATCATCCGGGGAGAGATCAAGGATCCCCGGATCCATCCCATGACCACGGTGGTAGAGGTAGAGGTGGCTCCTGACTTGAAGAGCGCCAAGGCTTATATCAGCGTTCTGGGGGATGAAAAGGCACAGCAGGATACCCTGGCAGGCTTAAAAAGCGCAGAGGGCTATATCCGCAGGGCTCTGGCCAAATCCATCAATCTGCGCAACACACCAGAGATCCGCTTTATCCTGGATCAGTCCATTGAATATGGTGTAAATATGTCCAAATTTATTGACGATGTAAACCGGAAAGAAGATGAGGATGATGAATATGATCAAACTGGAGAATGAGCTTAGACAGGTAAAAAGTGTTGCAATTGCGGGCCATGTAAGACCAGACGGGGACTGTACCGGTTCCTGTCTGGCCGTGTACAATTATATCCGGGAGCATTTTCCGGCGGTGAAGGCGGCAGTCTATCTGGAAACGGTGAATCCCTCCTTTGCAATGCTGTATAGGTCTGAGGAAATACAGACAGAATGCGCCAAGGATGAGAGGTACGATCTCTTCCTGGCCCTGGACGTAAGTGATAAGGAACGCATGGGAGCGGCTGCAAAGTATTTTGAGACAGCAGGCAGAAGAGTCTGCATCGATCATCATATTACTAACCAGGGATTTGCAGATGAGGACTGGATTGAGCCGGATGCCAGCTCCACCTCAGAACTGGTGTTCAAGAGTATGGAGGAGGATAAGATTTCCAAAGAAACGGCGGAGGCCCTCTATATGGGCATTATTCACGATACGGGAATCTTCCAGTACTCTAATACCACCCAGGAAACCATGGAGATTGCCGGAAAGCTCATGGCAAAAGGGATTGCGTTTTCCCGGATTATAGACGAGACCTTTTATCAGAAAACCTATATACAGAATCAGGTACTGGGCCGCACGCTGATGGAGAGCATCCTGCTTCTGAACGGAAAGATCATTATGGGAAGAATCCGCCAGAAGGATATGGAGTTTTACGGCGTAGGGCCGAAGGATCTGGAGGGTATTGTGAACCAGCTTCGGGTAACCAAGGATGTGGAGGTGGCAATTTTTCTCCATGAGACAGGAAACCAGGAGTACAAGGTCAGTCTGCGTTCCAACGGACCGGTGGATGTCAGCGAGGTCTGCTCTTACTTCGGCGGCGGCGGTCATGTGAAGGCGGCCGGCTGTACCATGCACGGAACCCTCCATGATGTGGTCAATAATTTGACGCTACATATCGAAAAACAGCTTTTGCAGGAGGAACAGTCCGACAGGAAGGAGCCGTAGTGAACGGAATTCTGAATATATATAAAGAGGCCGGCTTTACCTCCCACGACGTGGTGGCAAAGCTTAGGGGAATTTTAAAACAGAAAAAAATCGGTCATACAGGAACTCTCGATCCCGATGCGGAGGGAGTTCTTCCTGTATGTGTAGGAAATGCCACAAAGCTTTGCGGACTTCTTACGGAAAAGGAGAAAACATATGAAGCTGTCCTTCTTCTGGGACAAGAGACGGATACCCAGGACATTTCCGGAAAAATCCTAAGGACGAAAGAAGTAAAGGTAAGCCCGGAGGCGGTAAGGGAGGCCGTCGAAAGCTTCCAGGGGAGCTATGATCAGGTGCCCCCCATGTATTCCGCTTTGAAGATAAAGGGAAAGAAGCTTTATGAGCTGGCAAGAGAGGGGAAGGTGGTAGAGCGGAAGGCGAGAACCGTATTCCTGCGTGAGATATCCATTTCCCGGATGGAGCTTCCGGAGGTTTCCTTTGCGGTGACATGCTCAAGCGGAACTTATATCCGGACGCTGTGCCATGATATTGGGCAGAAGCTGGGCTGCGGCGGCTGTATGAAGAGCCTGCTGCGTACAAGGGTAGAGCGCTTTGTTATCAGGGACAGCCTGCGGCTTTCACAGATCGAGGAAAAGATGGCGGAGGGCCGCATAGGAGACTGCCTGATTCCGGTGGATCGCATGTTCGGGCAGTATCCCAAGGTGCAGATGAAGGAAACAGGGGATCGTCTGGTTTACAACGGCAATGCCTTTTTTCTTCGAGACGTGGCGTCGGACGCCATTGGTGCAGCAGGAGCAGAAGGTGAAGCACAAGTCCGGGTTTATGATTCGAAAGGCAGCTTTGTGGGGATCTACCGCTATGAACAGGAGGTTTTCCGGCCTGTGAAGATGTTTTTATGAATTTGTCCGCGAAAATAAAACGGGCTGGATGATAACTCTAAAAAGGACAGGACGCTGCCTTACTTTCCGGCAGCGCCAGGGTACAAGCTATGGTGATAATCAAACACACGACAGAATTTCAGACGGAAGAAGGAACAGCCGTCTCCCTTGGCAAATTCGACGGTCTCCACCAGGGGCACCGTCTTTTGATAGATCGCATTTTAGATAAGAAGCAGGAAGGGCTTGCCTCCCTGATTTTCACCTTTGATTTCGGAGAGCGGCCTGCGCTTACGCTGCCCGAAGAGCGCAGGGAACTGCTTCGCCGCCGGCAGCTGGATTATCTGGTGGAATGCCCCTTTGTTCCGGCCCTTGCCCATATGGAGCCGGAGGATTTTGTGACGAAGATTTTGAAGGAGCGCCTTCATGCAAAGTATCTGGCTGTGGGGACGGATTTCCGTTTTGGCTATCAGAGACGGGGGGACTACCGCCTTTTGCAACAGATGAGCTCATCCTGCGGCTTCCAGGTGGAGGTGGTGGAGAAAGCCTGCTGGAAGGGGAGGGAAATCAGCAGCACCTATATCCGTGAGGAGCTAAAGCTGGGACATATGGAGCAGGTGAATCAGCTTCTTGGCTACGCCTATTCCGTAACAGGGGAGGTTCTTCACGGCAGGCAGATTGGCAGAACCTTAGGGATGCCAACCACCAATGTGCTGCCCAAGGAGCAGAAGCTTCTGCCTCCCAACGGCGTGTACGCCACGCGGACTTTGATTGCAGGGGAGGTTTTTGAGGGCATCACCAATATCGGCTACAAGCCTACCGTAGGGGGAGAAACACGAAAAGGGGTGGAAACCTACCTTTTTGATCTGGATCGGAACCTTTACGGTGAAATCATTCAGGTACAATTCTACGGCTATGAGCGCCCGGAGCGCAGATTCCCCAGCCTGGAAGCCTTAAAGGCGCAGATTGAATCCGACGTGGCCTGGGGCCGGGAATTTTTTTCCTTTTTGTAAGCAGCAGATATAGACACGGATCATGGTTCGTGTTATACTTTGTTTACCTTTTATAAGGAATTATGGAACTGATAGATAAAGGTTGAAGAAAACTGTGAAAAGTCTCCTTGTAAAAAATACAGGGAGATTTTTTTGTGATTTTTCCCTTTCTACAGAATCTACTTGCAGTATTTATGAATTTATATTAAAGTATATATGAAGAAATTATGAAATTATCATTTACATAAAAAAAACGAGGGATACAAAGGAGAAAGCCATGGATTATTCAATCATTCTGGGACTGATTGGGGGCTTAGGCCTGTTTCTTTATGGAATGAAGCTGATGAGCGACGGCCTGGAAAAAGCAGCGGGAGCAAAGCTTCGCGGAATATTGGAGTTTTTTACCAAAAACCGTTTTGTCGGAATGCTGGTTGGCATCGTATTCTGCGCAGTGATTCAATCCTCAAGCGCCACTACGGTTATGGTAGTCAGCTTTGTAAACTCAGGTCTGATGACTTTATACCAGGCGGCCGGCGTAATCATGGGAGCAAACATCGGTACTACCATTACCTCACAGCTGGTAGCCTTTAACCTTTCCGAGGTTGCCCCGGTATTCCTGATGGCCGGCGTGATCATGGTGATGTTTTGTAAAAAGCCCATGGTGAAAAAGATCGGCGAGGTGGTGTTAGGCTTCGGCGTGCTCTTTATGGGTCTCAGCGGAATGTCCGGCAGTATGTCTTCCCTTCATGATTCTCCTTTGATTGTAGATGCCCTTGGTTCCCTGTCCAATCCCATTCTGGCCGTTTTAATGGGATTTATTGTGACGGCTGTGGTACAAAGCTCGTCTGTGACGGTCAGCATCGTGCTTTTGATGGCACAGCAGGGGCTTTTGGAGCTTGGGATCTGCTTTTACATTATCCTGGGCTGTAATATCGGCGCCTGTACCTCGGCCCTTCTGGCAGGCTTAAGCGGAAAGAAAGATGCAAAGAGGGCATCGCTGATTCATTTCCTGTTCAATGTATTTGGAACGATATTGATGGTAGTTGTTCTTGCTTTTGCTTCCAAATGGATGGAAGGCTTCTTTATGCAGATTTCCGGCGGCAATATCGGACGTGCGGTGGCAAATGCCCACACGATTTTCAAGATTTTCCAGGTGATTGTGCTGTTCCCTGCGGCCGGCGTGATTGTAAAGCTGACGTATCTTCTGGTGCCGGGAAACGAGAGCGACGACGAAAAGGATTTCGAGCTTGTGTATATCGGGGCCAAGAATGTATTTTCCCCGGCTACGGCAGTGGTAGAGGTGACCAAGGAGCTGGAGCGTATGGGACAGCTTGCCTATAACAATCTGAACCGTGCGATGAACGCCTTGATTACTCTGGACGAGGAGGACATTGAGGAGGTTTACCATGTGGAGGAAAATATCAACTTTCTCAACCATGCCATTACCGATTACCTGGTGAAAATCAACCAGTCCACGCTGCCGGTGGACGACGCCAAGAGCATCGGCGGCCTCTTTCATGTGGTAAATGACATCGAGCGTATCGGCGACCATGCGGAAAATGTGGCCGATTCCGCTAAGCAGCGTATCGAGAAAAACGTAAGCTTCAGCAAGGAGGCGCAGCATGAGCTGGGCGAGATGATGGAGCTGGTAAATAAGATTTTACAGTATTCTCTGGATACCTTCTCCCATAACAACCGGGAGCATGTGGAGGAGATCAGCCAGATCGAGAACCAGGTGGATGTTCTGGAGAAGCAGCTTCAGCAGTCCCATGTGGATCGTCTGACGAAAAACGAATGTACGCCGGCGGCCGGTATGATTTTCTCGGATATCTGTTCCGGATTGGAGCGTGTGGCCGACCATGCTACGAATATTGCATTTGCCATATTGGATGAGTAAAGTCTGAAATCGTTTTGACGGGATTTTGGAACGCATAGGAAGGGGCTGCTGGTTTACAGCAGCTTCTTTTAGGCTGCAAAGGAGAGGAACATCTATGTTTTTGAAGCTTTTTTACTATTTGATAGCAGCGCCCTTATTGTTTCTGCTTCGCGTTTTCTTCTGGCCTTTTAAGCTTCTGTTCCGCATTTTGGGATGGATGATTCGGAAAACAGGAGAGTACCGCCGGTTTTGCAGGGCGGATTTTGACTGGATGGACGGGTGGGAATTTGAAGAATATGCGGCCGAGCTTCTGGCCAGAAACGGTTTTGTCCATGTGGAAGTGACCCGGGGAAGCGGCGACCAGGGAGTGGATATTCTGGCCCAGAAGGACGGAGTATCTTATGCGGTACAGTGTAAGCATTATACTTCTAAGATTTCTAACAAGGCTGTCCAGGAGGCCTATGCGGGAGCAGAATTTTACGGCTGCGAGATACCGGTGGTTCTCACCAACAGCTATTTCTTTCCCTCGGCTATGGAGCTTGGGAATGAGATTGGAGTGGAGCTTTGGGACAGGGATGAATTGAAGCGCCTTGTTCGAAGGGCTGGAAAGAGGAAATAATTCTGTTAAAAACGGTCTTGACAAATTTCAATATTTCCGATATTATGTAATAGAAATTTAACAAATTTGTAATAAATGTGATGAGATATAAAATTATTTTCTGTGGATTTACGGGCGCATGTCTTTTGTAACCGGAAATCGATCTCAAGAGCGTGCAGCAGAAGAATGTTACGGAACTGGAATGGAGGACACTATGTATAGACGAGGAAAAGCGGCAGGAGTGATATTGGGAGCAGTACTGATGGCAGCAACCAGTATCCGCGGAGAAGCTGCAGGTCTGGGAGAAAGCTTAAGCGAAGGAATTGCGACAAATTTTGATCAGACTACGAATACAGAGGAAGAGACGAAGGCAACGGCTGAAGTCGTATGGACAGGCACTCCTTTGGAAGGGTATGTGAATATCGGAATTGCAAATGTAGAAGACAATTTGAACATCCGCTCTGAGGCCGATACGGAGAGTAAGCTTGTGGGCAAGCTCCGGAAGGATTCGGCTTGTGAGATTCTTGGAACGGAAGGGGAATGGGCGCATATCCTTTCCGGCGAGGTAGAAGGCTATGTGAAGGCGGAATATCTCTATACAGGCGACGAGGCCGTGAATCTGGCTTTTCAGCTTGGACAGACGGTAGCTAAGGTGGATACGGACGCTCTTTATGTCCGGATGGAGCCTACTACAGAGGCGGATTTCTGGACTATGGTTCCAAGAGGCGAGGAGCTTGCCGTGATTGAGGAGCAGGGCGACTGGATTAAGGTTGACATTGACGGCGAGGAGGGATATGTGGCCGCAGAGTATGTGAATGTGACCAGTGAGCTTAAGACGGCTTTGACGATTACCGAAGCGCTTTATGGAGAAGGCGTTACGGATGTGCGGATTGCTATTTGTGAGTTTGCGAAGCAGTATGTGGGCAACCGTTATGTGTGGGGCGGCACGAGCCTCACAAAGGGTGCGGACTGCTCTGGGTTTACGATGTCTGTGTATCGGAATTTCGGCGTTTCTCTGCCCCATTCTTCCAGGGCGCAGGCTGGGTGCGGTACGAAGATTAGCGTGAGTGAGGCGAAGCCCGGGGATTTGATTTTCTATGGCAACGGGCGGAGTATTAATCATGTGGCTATGTGTATTGGCAATGGGCAGGTGGTTCATGCCAGCAATTCCAGGACGGGGATTATTATTTCGAATATGTATTATCGAAGTCCGGTGAGTGCGGCGCGGATTATTAATGATTAAGGGTTTTAGGGTTTTTAGCATGGATGAGGGAAGAGTTGTATTCGGAAGGGTATGGCTCTTCTTTTTTTGTGTGGGGGGAGGGACGGGAACAGCCGCCAAATAAGTCCTCTCGCTTTTCCATATCTGTGTTCGGACGGTTCGCGTACACGCTGTCTGCTCTGAACGGACATTGCCCCCTTTTTATGGGTGAAAGTTGATTGGGATGGGGGTCAATGTCCGTTCAGAGCAGACAGCGTGTGCGCAAACAGCCGGACACAGGATATTGGAAAAGCGAGAGGACTTATTTGGCGGCTGTTCCCTGGTTTTTGTAAGGAGGAGTGGGGATATAATATGGTCTTGACTGTGCCCTTGGGGGATGGGGTATGATGGGGTATGAAGGGGTGGAATGTATGAGGAATGTAGAAAATATATGGAGGTGGAGGATATGTTTAGGAGTGAGGTGTGCAGGCGCACGGGGTTGACGAAGAAGGCTGTGGAGTATTATACGCAGAAGGGGCTGGTGGTTCCGGCTTTGCTGGGGAATGGGTATCGGGATTATAAGGAGGAGGATGTGGAGATTTTGAGAAGGATTGGGGTTTTGCGTAAGTTTGGGATTGGAATGGAGGAGATTGGGGAGATTTTGAGGGATGGTTCGGGGGAGGCTTTTCGGAAGGCAGCTCTATATAGGGAGATAGAGAGCCGGAGGAATGGGAGGAAGGATGTGCTGTTTCGGGAGCTGTGTGAGGGAAGGGATTTTTCGGAGATCGAGGAGGAGCTTCGGGCTCTTGAAGTGGAGGAGGCGGTGGGAGAGAGGCTGATTGACGCTTTCCCGGGATATTATGGGAGGGTTGTGTGTGTGCATTTTTTGAGTTTTCTGGATGAGCCGGTGAGGACAGAGGAGCAGAGGGAGGCTTATGAGACGGTGCTGGAGTTTCTGGACAATATGCCGGCTTTTGAGGTGCCGGAAGATGTGGAGGATGTGATGGAGGATGTGATTGGGGAGATGGGGGCGGAGCAGGTTGAAAAGATGTTTGATGCGGTTAAGAGATCTGTTGAGGAACCGGAAGATTTTCTTGCGGAGAATGGGGAGACGATTGCGTGGTATCTGGCTTACAGGCAGTCGGAGGAGTACCGGGAGTCTGCTGCCGGAAAATGGATGGCGTGTATGAGGCAGTTTCAGGAGGCAAGCGGATATACGGAGGTGTTTCTTCCGGCTATGAGACGGCTCAGTCCTTCTTATGAGGAGTACTGCAGGCGTATGGAGGAGGCGAATCAGAGGTTTTTGGAGCGTTATCCGGAAGCGGAAGCTATCTTTGGCGTTTCCTCATAAAAAGCAGGTATCCAAAGCCGGCCAGGTCTGCCAGTATCCATCCGATGGGTACGGACCACCAGATGCCTGCCACGCCCACAGCCGGAATGGCGGAGAGGATATAAGCCAGGAGTACCCGGGTTCCAAGGGAAATGACGGTCAGCACTACGGACATGCCGGGGCGTTCCACAGCCCGGTAGAAGCCATAGAGCAGAAACAGGCAGCCGATACCGAAGTAAAAGGATCCTTCAATGCGCAGATACTGGATACCGATGGAGAGAATTGTTGTCTCTGAGGGCTTTACGAAGAGGAGCATCAAAGGCCGCGCAAAGAGAAAGACGCACAGGCTGATCAGCAGGCAGAAAATCACGGAGCAGAAGACAGCGCTTTTCATTCCGGCCCGGATGCGGTCTTGTTTTTTGGCGCCGAAATTCTGGGCGGTAAAGGTGGAGAATGCGTTTCCGAAATCCTGTACCGGCATATAGGCGAAGGAATCAATCTTCACGGCAGCGGCGAAGGCTGCCATAACTGCAGGCCCGAAGCTGTTGACCAGGCCCTGAACCATAAGAATACCAAGATTCATTACGGACTGCTGCAGGCAGGTTAAGGAGGAAAAGCGTGCGATCTCGGAAAAAACCGTTTTTTTCAAAGAAATGCCTTTCAGGGAAAAACGAAATTCCGGGAAATACAAAAAAGTATAGGCAAAAAGCCCAAGTCCGGATACATACTGGGCAATTACCGTAGCGGCGGCGGCTCCGGCCGCGCCCCAATGAAAGCGGATCACGAACAGCAGATCCAGAACAATATTTAGGAGGGCGCAGATTCCCAGAAACAGGAGAGGGGTTACGGAATTGCCCACCGCGCGCAGGAGGGAGGCAAAAAAGTTATAGAAGAAGGTGGCTGTAATCCCGTAAAAAATGATCCACAGATAGGAGCGCATCATCCCATAGATGCTGTCAGGCACTTTGAGAAAATGGAGAACAGGATCAATAAAAACAAAAACAAGTATATTTAATATTACGGACAGGGCCGCAATCATCACAAAGGAATGGACGATGCTGATTTTAAGGCCCTCCTGGTTCTGCTCGCCGCAGCGGATGGAAAAGACGGCGCCGCTGCCCATGCAAAGGCCCAAAAGAATTGAGGTCAGAAAGGTCATAAGGGTATAGGAGGAGCCTACGGCGGCAAGGGCGTCCGGCCCCAGAAACTGTCCGACAATCAGCGTATCCGCCACATTGTAAAGCTGCTGCAGAAGATTTCCCAGAATCATGGGAACCGCAAACAGCAGCATGGTTTTTGTAATAGGGCCGTGGGTCAAATCCTTTGTCATAGCTAAAATGCTCCTTTTGTAAATCGTTCACTCAAAATATGGTAATATGAAACCAGCTGAAAGTCAATGGAAAAGGGAAGGTGTATGATTATAAATAAAATTCCTTTAGACAATGCATAGGATGTTGTTAAATGATTGACAAGGGATCAAATTCTATTTATAATCTATAGAAGATTACACAGCCCAAGGATTTTTCATAACAGGGCTTTAGGAGGGAACAAATGAAACCATATGGAGTAAACGAGCTTCGAAAGATGTTTTTGGAGTTTTTTGAGAGTAAGGGCCATCTGGCCATGAAGAGTTTTTCGCTGATTCCGCACAATGACAAGAGCCTGCTGCTGATCAATTCCGGCATGGCTCCCCTGAAACCGTATTTTACCGGGGCGGAGATTCCGCCAAGAAGAAGGGTGACTACCTGCCAGAAGTGCATCCGTACCGGCGACATTGAGAATGTAGGCAAGACTGCCCGCCACGGCACTTTCTTTGAGATGCTGGGGAATTTCTCTTTTGGAGATTACTTTAAGAGGGAGGCCATTCACTGGACCTGGGAATTTCTGACTGAGGCGGTAGGGCTCGATCCCGACCGCCTGTATCCGTCCGTTTATCTGGAGGACGACGAGGCTTTTGACATCTGGAATAAGGAAATCGGAATTCCGGCAGAGCGCATTTTCCGCTTTGGCAAGGAGGACAACTTCTGGGAGCATGGGGCAGGCCCCTGCGGTCCCTGTTCCGAGGTTTATTATGACCGGGGAGAAAGATACGGCTGCGGCAGGCCGGACTGTACCGTAGGCTGCGACTGCGACCGGTATATGGAGATCTGGAACGACGTATTTACCCAGTTTGACAACGACGGCAACAACCACTACACAGAGCTGGAGCAGAAGAACATTGACACCGGGATGGGCCTGGAGCGCCTGGCTTCCGTAGTCCAGGATGTGGATTCCATCTTTGATGTGGATACGGTTCGCGCCCTTCGGGACAAGGTATGCGAGTTTGCTCATGTAGAGTACAAGAAGGATGAGAATAAGGACGTATCCATCCGTCTCATCACAGACCATATCCGTTCCGCCACCTTTATGATCTCCGACGGCATTATGCCTACCAATGAAGGAAGGGGCTATGTGCTCCGCCGTCTCATACGCCGGGCAGCCCGCCACGGACGTCTTCTGGGGATTGAAGGAAAGTTCCTGGCACGTTTAAGCGAGACGGTGATTGAGGGCTCTAAGGACGGTTATCCGGAGCTGGAAGAGAAAAAGAGCTTTATCTTTAAGGTGCTGACCCAGGAGGAGGAGAAGTTCAATAAGACCATCGACCAGGGCTTAAGCATTCTGGCAGATCTGGAGGCTCAGATGCAGAAAGAGGGGACGAAGGTTCTTTCCGGCGAGAATACCTTTAAGCTTTACGATACCTATGGCTTCCCGGTGGATCTGACCCGGGAGATTCTGGAGGAAAAGGGCTTTTCCATTGACGAGGAGGGCTTTCAGGCCGCTATGGAGGAGCAGAGGGTCAAGGCAAGGGAGGCCCGGGCCGTTACCAACTATATGGGCGCAGACGCCACGGTCTATGACGAGATAGACGCCAATGTAACCACGGAATTTGTGGGCTATGACAAGCTTTGTTATGAATCAAAGATTACGGTTCTCGCTACAGAAAGCGAGCTTGCGGAGGCTCTGACCGAGGGAGAGAACGGAACAATCTTTGTGGAGAAAACGCCCTTTTATGCCACCATGGGCGGACAGCAGGGAGACACGGGAGTTATCCGCACGGCAGACGGGGAGTTTGAGGTTCGTGATACCATTAAGCTGCTGGGAGGCAAGGTGGGACATGTAGGCCGTATGACAAAGGGAATGCTGAAGGTTTCTGATGCGGCTGTTCTGGAGGTATGTGACAAGGGACGCGCAGCTACCTGTAAGAACCACAGCGCAACCCATCTGCTTCAGAAGGCATTAAAGACGGTTCTTGGCAGCCATGTGGAGCAGAAAGGCTCCCTGGTTACACCGGATCGCCTGCGCTTCGATTTCTCCCATTTTGAGGCTATGACGGCGGATGAGCTTGAAAAAGTGGAAGCCCTGGTAAATGAAGAGATAAAGGCGTCTCTTCCGGTTGTGACGGAAGTTATGAATCTGGAGGAGGCAAAGAAAACAGGCGCTATGGCGCTCTTTGGCGAAAAGTATGAGGAGGATGTGCGTGTAGTATCCATGGGCGATTTTTCCAAGGAGCTCTGCGGAGGCACCCATGTAGCCAATACAGGAGTGATTACGGCCTTCAAGATCGTGTCTGAAGCTGGTATTGCGGCAGGCGTGCGCCGGATTGAGGCGCTGACCGGGGACGGCGTATTTGCCTATTACCGGGAGCTTGAGCAGAAGCTTTCCGAGGCTTCCCGGGCGGCGAAGGCAACACCGGCCAATCTGACGGAGAAGATTGAGCATCTCCAGGCAGAGATTAAGGAGCTTCGCAGCGAAAATGATGCCCTTAAGAGCAAGCTTGCCAAGGATGCCCTGGGGGATGTTATGGACCAGGTGAAGGAGATCGGAGGCGTGAAGCTTCTGGCAGCCAAGCTGGAGAATGTGGATATGAACGGCCTTCGGGAGCTTGGGGATCAGCTGAAAGAAAAGCTTGGAGAAGGAATTGTGGTTCTGGCTTCCGCCGTGGACGGCAAGGTGAGTCTGATGGCGACGGCTACGGACGGCGCCCAGAAGAAAGGCGCTCATGCAGGCAATCTCATCAAAGCTGTTGCAGGCCTTGTGGGCGGCGGCGGCGGCGGACGGCCGGGCATGGCCCAGGCCGGCGGCAAGAATCCGGATGGTATGGATGCAGCTATCAAGAAGGCTGCTGAGGTTGTGGCTGAGCAGGTAAAATAAGAGATAAATGAGATTATGACAAAATATGGTTATATTTTTCTAAGAAAACAAGAAAAAGTGTTGACAGAACCTTCACAAACCCCTATAATCTTATTTGTGCAGTAAGAAGAACCCAGACAGTTGTGTCTCATGCACAATATACAACTGGAGGGAGGTTAGGTGTGATACTATGTCGAATGTAATCGTAAAAGAGAATGAGACTTTAGATAGCGCTTTACGCCGTTTTAAAAGAAACTGTGCCAAAGCAGGCATTCAGCAGGAAATTCGTAAGAGAGAGCATTACGAGAAGCCGAGCGTAAGACGTAAGAAAAAATCTGAAGCAGCCAGAAAACGTAAATTTAACTAATTGTGCAAAGCAATGATTCCCCGGCTTTTGGTCGGGGAATTTTTTGCCTGGGAAAACCTTCAGTGAATACGGAGAGTACCCTCTTGGTCACTAGGGGATAGGAATAATTTTAAAAAAAATATCCAAATTTTTTTGCGTTTTTTGTCATTTTTACTATAGATTTTCCTATAAAAAAAGTATAGTATATCAATGAATGAAAAAGGTAAGTAATGATCTATATGAACGCAGAACTGGAATGAAAACCGGAACGGAGGCAGCAGCATGGAACAGATGGTGACTGTGCTCAACCGGCTTTCCGAGATCGAGGCGGCGGCCGTGAATGTGGAGAAGCAGTCGGCTGACGAAAAGAGACGGATTGCCAAGGAATATGAGCAGAAAACCCTGGACTTTGATCAGGAAATGGAGGCCAGGACAGAGGAAAAGCTGAAGGATATCAATGAGAAGCTGAAGGCAGAAGCTGAGGAAGAGCTTCTTAAGATGCGCCGGGAGACTGAGCTGGCATTGGAATCCATGAAAAAGGAATATGACCAGAATCACGAAAAACTGGTAGACGAGCTGTTTCATTATATTATAGGAGAGTAATATGAGCGGAGTGATGAGCTACGGTGCTCTTGCCACCAAGATCCGTGCCATGAAGAGCCGTCTCCTGAAGGAGAAGGATTTCCAGAATCTGGCGCAGATGGAAAATATCTCTCAAGCGATTATTTATCTGGAGCAGATTCCCTCATACCGTACCGTTCTAAAGGAACAGGATGCGGCCAAGCTTCATCAGAGGGAGTTGGAACGTCTGGTGGTGGGAACACTCTATTACGATTTTTCCAAGCTGTACCGGTTCTGTGATAAGAAGCAGAAAAAGCTGTTGGAGTTTTATTTTGCAAAATTTGAAATTACAGTGATTAAACGAGCCTTGCGGCGTATTTTCAATCATGGGGATCGGACCGGAGAATCCAGAGAACTGAGAAGCTTTTTTCAGAAGCTGTCGAATATCCACATGGAGGAACTTTCCCAGGCCGGGACGATTCCGGAGCTTCTTGAGGCTTTACGGGATACGAGGTATAAGAAGGTACTTCTGCAGCTGGATTACGGAAGGGAAATCACTCTGTTTGATTATGAGATGGCCCTGGATCTTTGTTATTTTTCGGAGCTTTGGAGACAGAAAGACAAAATCCTGCACGGAACAGAGCTGGAGATGCTGACACGGACCTTCGGAAGCCAGATTGATCTGCTGAACCTGACTTGGCTCAGCCGGGCCAAAAAGTACTACCAGCTTCCCACCACGTCTGTATTTGCCCTGGTGATTCCTGTGACCTATCATCTTCGGGATGAGGAAATCCGAGCCATGGCTACGGCTTCGAACGAGAAGGAGCTGGAGGAGATTCTGGCCCGGACCTACTACGGCAGGCACTTTCAGGAAGTTGAGGCTGGAGAACTGGAAAAGCTGACCCGGCAGCTTTTGAACCGCATTTACGGGGAAGAGCGGCGGAAGAATCCCTATTCGCTGGCCGTTGTGACGGCCTACCTCCATGACAAGGAGGAGGAGATTGACAAGCTGACTACCGTATTGGAGGGCGTCCGGTACGGCCTGGAGCCCCGGGAAACCCTGGCGTATATCAAAGGGTAAACAGCAAGATACAGACTGGAATCAGAAATATCCCAGGCAGTGCCAAAGCGCGCTGACAAGGATGTTATGGGACTGGAATAGGAGGTATAGAAGTGGTTGTTAAAATGAATTTCTTAAGCATCACCGGCCCCAAGGATGATATCGAACGGATAGCCGGGCAGTACCTTTCCAAGTATGAGATACAATTGGAAAATGCACTGACAGAGCTTAAGACCGTACACAATTTAAGACCATACACAGACAAGAATCCTTACGACGAGATCTTAAAGAGGGCAAAGGAATACCTGCCGGAGGATTTGAAAACCAGCCGGACATTTCCGGAGATGACCGTTCAAGAGGCAATAGAGCTGTTGAAGAAGGCAGAGGAGGATCTGGAGGAGCTTCAGGAAAAGAAAGCGGAGCTTCTGGCCAAGCAGAAAAAGTGCCAGGATTCCGTGGATATGATTACGCCCTTTGAGACGATTCCCTACGACATTCACGAGCTTTTAGGCTTCCGTTATGTGAAATACCGCTTCGGGCGCATTTCCAAAGAACATTTTGAAAAATTTGAGCGGTATGTCTACGATACCCTGGACACCATTTTTTATAAATGTCAGTGTGACGAGAATTATGTGTGGGGCGTTTATTTTGTGCCGGCGTCCTTTGCGGACAAAATCGATGCGGTATACGCTTCCATGCACTTTGAGCATTACTTTATGCCGGACGAGTATATGGGAACGCCGAAGGATGCCATGAAAAAGCTGCAGCAGGGGCTGGAAGCCATAGAAAAAGAGCTTGTATCCCTGGAACACGAGATGAGCCGGGTTGTGGCAGACCACGGGGATCAGCTTGCGGCGGCCTGCTCCCTTTTAGAGAGGCGAAGAGAAGTCTTTGAGATACGTAAGTATGCGGCCCTCACCCGGGAGCGGAATCAAGTGTTCTACATTCTCTGCGGCTGGATGCCGGAGAATCAGGCAGATGCCTTCCAGGCGGAGATTGAGAATGACGAGCGGATCTTTGTAGTGGTGGAGGACGATCATGATAATGTATTCAGCACGCCGCCCACCAAATTAAGGAACCCAAAGCTGTTCCGGCCTTTTGAGATGTATATTAAGATGTACGGGCTTCCAGCCTACAATGAGATGGATCCCACAATTTTTGTGGCGCTGACCTACTCCTTTATCTTTGGAGCGATGTTCGGCGATGTGGGACAGGGCCTGGTGCTTCTTTTGGGAGGCGCCCTGCTCTATAAGAAAAAGGGCATGAGCCTGGCGGCCATTGTCTCCTGCGCCGGTATCTTTTCGGTCCTGTTCGGATTTTTGTACGGAAGCTTCTTTGGCTTTGAGGATACGGTGATTCACCATATCTGGCTGAGCCCCAAGGAGGCTATGATGACCCTTCCTATCATCGGCCAGATGAATACGGTCTTTGTGGTAGCAGTGGTATTCGGTATGTTTATGATTTTAACGGCAATGCTGCTTCACATCCGTGTCAGCTTGAAAAACAAGGATGCGGAAGGATGGTTTGATCCCAACGGAGTAGCCGGATTCATTTTCTACGGAGCTCTGGCGGTTGTATTGATTCTGGTGATGACAGGTCAGGTTCTTCCGGCAGGCATTGTACTGGGAGTTGTATTTGGAATTCCCCTTCTGGCTATGTTCTTCAAAGAGCCTTTAACCGCCCGGCTTGAAAAGAAGGGGAGCGGCATAGAGGGAGGCGTGGGTATGTACCTGGTACAGTCCTTCTTCGAATTGTTTGAGGTGCTGCTGAGCTTTTTCTCCAACACCCTGTCCTTTGTCCGTGTAGGCGCCTTTGCGGTGAGCCATGCGGCCATGATGGAAGTGGTGCTGATGCTTGCAGGCTTCGAGGGCGGAAGCGGCAACTGGATAGTCATTATCCTTGGCAACATCTTTGTCTGCGCCATGGAGGGACTGATTGTAGGAATCCAGGTGCTGAGACTTCAGTATTACGAGCTGTTCAGCCGTTACTATAAAGGAACGGGGCGCGAATTTGTGCCTTATGAAATGAAGAAAGCAAACTGAATGATATTGCAGAGCTAAAAAACAGCAATATCCAAATCCATGCACAGAAGGATTTACAGATGCATGCTTCTGCGGCTGGAAATTCTTCTCAGGAAAGTGTATGGATTTGGATATTGCGGAACTAAAATTAGGAGGAAGATTATTATGTCTATGTTGGTAAAGGTAACTTTGGTAGCAGCACTGTTGTTGAGCATTGTAGTCCCTGTTGGAGCATATTTCTTAGGAGAGAAGAGCCGGAAGCGTTATAAGGCATCCCTGGCATGCAACTGCTTTTTCTTTTTCAGTACTTTGTGCCTGGCCTCCATTCTGGCTTATGGCGGAAACGTACATGCGGCAGATGCAGCGGAAGCAGCTGCAAACGGCGGACTGGCAACGGGTCTTGGCTATCTAGCGGCAGCAATGGCAACGGGCATCTCCGGTATCGGATCCGGTATTGCCGTGGCATCCTCCGCAAGCGCGGCGCTTGGCGCTATCAGCGAAGATCAGAGTGTATTTGGTAAGTCCATGATTTTCGTAGCCATGGCAGAGGGTATCGCTCTCTATGGCCTGATTATTTCCTTTATGATCTTAGGTAAGCTGTAAATCCCGTCAAAGGCGGTTTTGCAGAACATAACGGTTCCATTGTCTAAATTGTTTACATCAACAGGAAAGGCAGAAAATCCTATGAAAATGTATTTGATAAGCGACAATATGGATACCTATACAGGCATGCGCCTGGCCGGTATCGAGGGTACTGTGGCCCGAGGAAGAGAGGAATTGAAGGAAGCTCTGGACCGGGTACTGTCAGATAAGGAGATTGCCATTGTCGTTCTGACGGAGAAGTTCGGACGAGAGTATCCGGAGCTCATCGATGAGATACGCTTAAGCCGCAGCCTGCCTTTGCTTATTGAGATTCCCGACCGCCACGGCACACAGCGCGGAGAGAATTTCATTACCTCATATGTAAATGAGGCCGTAGGACTGAAGGTTTAAGAAAGAAGGTGACCCCTTTGACAATCGAAGAGAAGCTACAGCATTTAATGCAGTATTCCATGGAAGAGGCGCGGGGCAAGTACGAGAGCGTGATAAACGAATATACAAAGACCATGGAGGAAATCTTCCAGGAGTACCAGGAAAATAGAAAACGCCAGGAAAATCTGGAGATCAAGACAGAGACCGAGCATCTGATCCGGGAAAACAACAAACGTTTTTCCGAGGAGCAGGTAAAGATCCGCAGGACTATCAGCCGTATGCAGGAGGAGCTGAAGGAAAAGCTGTTTGTGGAAATGAAAGACCGGCTGGCACGTTTTGCAGAGAGCGCCGAGTATCAGCGCCTTCTGGTGCGGCAATTGAAGGAAGCCATTGCTTTTGCCAGAGGAGAAGAATTGATTCTTTATATCGATCCTTCCGATGCGGAACGGAGAACAAGTCTGGAGGTTGAAGCAGGCGCTCCTATTACGGTGAGCAGTTACTCTTTTATGGGCGGAACACGGGCGGTTATTCCTGGAAGAAATATTTTGATAGACAATTCCTTTGAGACAAAGCTTGCAGAAGCCAGAGAAAAGTTCCAGCTTAGAGGAGGAACGGCATATGAATAAGACAGGTGTTATTTATGGAATCAATGGTCCTGTCGTGTATCTGAAAGGCAATACAGAATTCAAGATGGCAGAGATGGTCTATGTGGGCCGCGACCGGCTCGTAGGCGAGATTATCGGACTTAACAAGGACCGGACTACCATCCAGGTATATGAGGAAACCACCGGAATCAAGCCGGGAGAGCTTGTGGAGGGTACGGGAGCGCCTATTTCTGTGATGCTGGCTCCCGGAATCTTAAATAATATTTACGACGGAATCGAGCGCCCTCTGAGCGAGATTGCCAAGGACGGCGGCGCTTATATCAACCGGGGTACTGTAGTGGATTCTCTGGATATGGAAAAGCTGTGGAAGGCTCATATGACTGTGGAGCCGGGAACCCGTGTCAGCGGCGGAACGATTATCTGCGAGGTTCAGGAGACTACGGCCATACTTCACAAGGTTATGGTTCCTCCGGATATGGAGGGAATCATTGTAAAGGTGATGCCGGACGGAGAATATACCATTCGGGATACCATTGCCGTGCTGCAGTACGATGACGGGACAGAGCAGGAGCTGACCATGCTGCAGAAATGGCCCATCCGTGTTCCCCGTCCCACCAGAAAGCGTTATCCGGCTTCAAAGCCTCTTATCACAGGACAGCGTATTCTGGACACGCTGTTTCCCATCGCAAAGGGAGGAACAGCAGCCGTTCCCGGAGGGTTCGGTACTGGAAAGACTATGACACAACACCAGATTGCCAAGTGGTCTGATGCGGATATTATTATTTATATCGGCTGCGGAGAACGGGGCAATGAGATGACCCAGGTACTGGAGGAGTTCGGCGAGCTTATCGACCCCAGATCGGGAAATCCGCTGATGGATCGTACAGCCTTGATTGCAAATACTTCAAATATGCCGGTAGCTGCCCGTGAAGCAAGCATTTATACGGGAATCACTTTGGCAGAGTATTATCGGGATATGGGCTATGACGTGGCGATTATGGCAGATTCCACATCCCGGTGGGCGGAGGCTTTGCGGGAGCTGTCCGGACGTCTGGAGGAAATGCCTGCAGAAGAAGGATTCCCGGCTTATCTGGCTTCCCGTCTGTCTGCTTTCTATGAGCGGGCGGGACTGATGCTGAATTTGAACGGAACGGAAGGAAGCGTGTCCATCATCGGCGCCGTGTCGCCCCAGGGCGGCGATTTCTCCGAGCCGGTGACCCAGAATACCAAGCGGTTTGTCCGCTGCTTCTGGGGGCTTGACAAATCCCTGGCCTATGCCCGTCATTTTCCAGCCATTCACTGGCTGAGCAGCTACAGTGAGTATACTTCGGATCTGGCTCCCTGGTATAAGGATCATGTGTCCAAAGACTTTATGGACTGCCGGAACCGGATTATGGTGCTCTTAAATCAGGAGTGCAGCCTGA
The DNA here is from genome assembly GCA_910575725.1 of Clostridia bacterium. Taxonomy (GTDB): domain Bacteria; phylum Bacillota; class Clostridia; order Lachnospirales; family Lachnospiraceae; genus Laedolimicola. The sequence goes on from CAJTFE010000013.1 coordinate 82,472, forward strand.
TGGAGATTGTAAAACTGATCGGAAGCGACGTACTGCCGGATGATCAGAAGCTTGTTCTGGAGATTGCCAGGGTGATACGTCTGGGCTTTCTTCAGCAGAACGCCTTCCATCCCGACGACACCTGCGTTCCTATGGAGAAGCAGATGAAAATGATGCAGACCATTCTGTATCTCTACGACAGGGCCCGGGCGCTTATTGCCCTTAATATGCCGATGTCCGTACTGAAATCGGAAAATATCTTCGAACGCGTCATTGCCATCAAGTACGATGTACCCAACAGCCAGCTGGAGGACTTCGAGGGCTACCGGGAAGAGATTGATGCTTTTTATGACAGAGTTTTGGAAAAGAATGCGTAGGGGGTGCTGGAAATGTCGATAGAATATTTAGGATTGAGCGAGATTAACGGCCCTCTGATTGCACTGGAGGGCGTACAGGACGCCTCCTATGAAGAGATCGTGGAAGTTACCATTGACGGTAAGAAAAAGGAATTGGGCCGTATTATCGAGTGCTATGAGGACAAGGCTGTAATCCAGGTGTTCGGCGGAACGGACAATATGTCCCTTCGGAATACCCATACCAAGCTGACAGGCCATCCCATGGAGATAGCCCTGTCCCCGGAGATTCTTGGGCGTACCTTCAACGGAATCGGCCAGCCCATTGACGGTCTGGGCGAGGTGGAATCCGATATCCACCGGAATGTAAACGGCCAGCCCTTGAATCCTGTTATGCGCGAATATCCCCGGAACTACATCCGGACAGGTTTTTCTGCCATTGACGGACTGACTACGCTGATCCGCGGACAAAAGCTTCCCATTTTCTCGGGAAACGGCCTGCCCCACGATCAGCTTGCGGCGCAGCTTGTGCGCCAGGCTTCCTTGGGAGAGGATTCCGAGGAGGAATTCGCCATTGTCTTTGCGGCTATGGGCGTGAAGCACGACGTAGCTGAATTTTTCCGCCGCGCCTTTGAGGAAAGCGGCGTGTCCGAACATGTGACCATGTTCCTGAATCTGGCAAATGATCCGGTGGTGGAGCGTTTGATTACGCCCAGAGTGGCGCTGACGGCGGCAGAGTACCTGGCCTTTGAGTGCAATATGCACATCCTGGTTATTCTGACGGATATGACTTCCTTTGCGGAGGCTATGCGTGAGGTTTCTTCCTCCAAGGGCGAAATCCCCTCCCGAAAGGGCTATCCCGGGTATCTGTACAGTGAACTGGCTACGATTTATGAGCGTGCCGGAATCGTACAGGGCATCAACGGCTCTGTGACCCAGATTCCGATTCTGACCATGCCCAATGACGATATTACCCATCCCATTCCGGACTTGACCGGCTATATTACGGAGGGGCAGATTGTACTGGACCGCGTGCTCAACGGACAGGGCATCTATCCGCCCATCAGCGTGCTTCCCTCTCTGTCCCGTCTGATGAAGGACGGTATCGGCGAGGGCTACACAAGGGGCGATCACCAGGCATTGTCCAATCAGCTTTTTTCCTCCTATGCGAAGGTGGGAGACGCAAGAGCGCTGGCTTCTGTTATCGGTGAAGATGAGCTTTCGCCGATCGATAAGAAATATCTCATCTTTGGAAAGGCTTTTGAGGAGCGCTTTGTGGGCCAGGGTTCTGATGACAACAGAACCATCCAGGAGACCCTGGACATCGGCTGGGAGCTTCTTGGAATGCTTCCCAGGGAGGAGCTTGACAGAATTGATACGAAGATACTGGATCAGTATTATAAGCCCCAGGAAGAAGAGTAAGCAGGCTGCCGCACAGCGGCTTTAAATAGGAGGATAAATGGATAACCAATCATTTCCTACAAAGGGCAATTTAATATTGGCAAAAAATTCACTGGTGCTGGCTCGTCAGGGTTATGAGCTGATGGATAAAAAGCGGAATATTCTCATACGGGAATTGATGGGTTTGGTGGAGCAGGCAAGGGATATCCAGAAGGAGATCCGCACCACCTTTCAGATGGCTTATGAGGCGCTCCAGAAGGCAAACATGGAACTGGGCGTGAACTTCGTGTCTGACGTTGCACGGAATGTGCCTGTTGAGGATACCATTGAGGTGAAGCTTCGAAGCATCATGGGAACGGAGATTCCTCTGGTGCGCTACGACGCTGCTACCAGGACTCCGGCCTACGCCTTCTACAGTACCAGGGAATCCCTGGATATTGCTCGTGTATCCTTTGAAAAGGTAAAGGATCTGACGGTGAAGCTCTCCATGGTGGAGAATTCCGCCTATCTTTTGGCAGCCAATATTAAGAAGGCTCAAAAGAGGGCCAACGCCTTACAGAATATCACCATCCCAAGATATGAAACGCTGGTGAAGGATATTGCGAATGCTCTGGAGGAGAAGGAGCGTGAGGAATTTACCAGGCTTAAAGTGATTAAGAGAATGCATACAGGGTGAGCGCTGCAGGCTTTTTGAAAAAGAATGAGAGACAGTCGGGAAATTTCCCGGCTGTTTTGTGTATTTTTTCAAAAGGTATTATTTACCTGTGCTTGCCAGACAGAAAAAGATCCGCTATAATGGACAAAGATGTTTTTGGATTAGGAAGGAATACATAACAGATGAGCAGCTTTGAAGTACTAATTGGAAATACTCTTTTGATAAGCGCAGTTACCGGCTGGTTTGTGGCCCAGGTGTTAAAGACCTTGATCCACGCCTGGGTGAACAAGGGCTTTGACCCGGAGCGTCTGATAGGCTCCGGTGGAATGCCGAGCTCACATGCATCTACCGTCTGTGCCCTGGCTGTTTCCGCAGGAAGGGAATACGGAACCGGCTCCCCCATCTTTGCGGTGACGGCTATTCTGGCGATTATTGTCATGCACGACGCCATGGGCGTGCGTCTTGAGACAGGAAAGCAGGCAAAGCTGCTGAACCAGATTTTGGACAGCTTTAAGACCTTGGAGGGAAAAAAGCTGACAGAAGAGAAGCTGAAAGAATTTGTAGGCCACACGCCTCTGCAGGTACTTATGGGCGCTGTCCTTGGAATTTTAATCGGCTTTGCGTTTGGATAGGGAGAATAGGAGGATGTTATGAAAAAAGAAGAGGTACATATGGATAAGAGACTGGAAAAGCTGGTGGAATACAGTATGCGTTCCGGTCAGATCGACGGCAAGCTTTATGAGGAGTACGATGTAAAGAGAGGCCTTAGAGATTCCTCGGGAAAAGGTGTTCTCACGGGACTGACGGAGATTTCGGATGTGGTTTCCTTTGGCTATGTGGACGGCGAAAAGATACCCATTGACGGCGAGCTTTATTTTCAGGGAGTCAATGTACAGGATCTGGTAAAAGGCTTTTCTGACCGCCGCTTTGCCTTTGAGGAGGCTACCTATCTTTTGCTTTTTGGCAAGCTCCCCACAAAGGAGCAGCTGGATGAATTTATTACGATTCTGGGAGAATTCCGGAGCCTGCCGGATACCTTTGTCCGGGATGTGGTGATGAAGGCTCCCAGCTCCAATATGATGAATACCCTGCAGAAATGTGTGCTGACCCTCTATTCCTACGACGAGAATCCAGAGGATATTTCCATTGCAAATGTGCTGCAGCAGTCTTTGAAGCTGATAGCCCAATTCCCCTTGTTCTGTGTCTATGGTTATCACGCTTACCGCCATTACCACCTGGACAAGAGCCTGATTATCCGCAATCCCAAACCGGAGCTCTCCACGGCGGAAAATATTCTGCGTCTTCTTAGAAAGGACGGCGCCTATACGGAGCTGGAAGCAAAGGTACTTGATGTGGCTCTGGTGCTTCATGCAGAGCATGGCGGCGGAAACAACTCTACTTTTACCACCCATGTAGTATCTTCCACCGGAACGGATACATATTCTGCTGTGGCGGCATCCTTAGGATCCTTGAAGGGGCCAAAGCACGGCGGCGCCAACTTGAAGGTTCAGGAAATGTTCCGGGATATCAAAGAGCATGTAACCAACTGGAAGGATGAGGAGGCCCTTCGCTCTTATCTGGTGCGCATTTTGCTAAGAGAGGCATTTGATAAGGCTGGGCTTATCTATGGAATCGGTCATGCAGTATATACGGAGTCGGATCCCAGGGCAGTTATTTTAAAGGAATATGCAAGAAAGCTTTCGGTTGAAAAGGGACTGACACAGGAGTTTGAGCTTTATGAGCGTGTGGAGCGCATCGGAGGGGAGTGTCTGATGTCGGGGCGGAAGCTTTTAAAGCCTGTCTGCGCCAATGTGGACTTCTACAGCGGCTTTGTCTACAGTATGCTGGGGCTTCCGGCAGAGCTGTTTACTCCTATTTTTGCCATTTCCCGTATCTCGGGCTGGAGCGCCCACCGCATTGAGGAGCTGGCAAATGCAGGCAAGATTGTCCGTCCGGCTTACAAGTATGTGGGGCATCATGTGGATTATGAGGAGCTGGAGGAGCGGAAGTAGAGAATTGGGTACCTTATTGGACGAAGTCCACCCATCCCGAAGGGATATGCATTAATGGGGTATACCATACAGGAATCAAAGTGTTTCCATAAAAATGACATATTTTCCCCTTCTATTACATTACTAATAGTAATCGCAATTAATAGAAGGGGAATTTTATGAAGAAGATTTGTATCTTCCTGCTTGTGTTCTGTCTTAGCTTCCAGCCGCCGGCGCTGTTTGTGCAGGCATCGGGAGGGGAGACGGAGGAGGGAAGCCAGGCTCAGAGCAATACGCCGCCAGACGCAGCACAGGAGCAGCATAACAGCACGCCATCCTCTGAAACACAGGAACAAAGCAGCGCAGGTGCGCCGGCAGCCAAAACAAAAGGCCAGGAGGAAAAGACAGAGGAAATGGCTGCAGAGGGCCGGAATGCAGACCAGGAGCTTCCAGAAAAAGCGGCTCCGGGAGAAAAACTGCCGGGAAAAGAAGTGGAGGAATCCATATTAGGCAAAATAGCCCAGTCCGGGCAGACGTCTGGGGAAACACTTGGAGAGACGGCTCAAGAAAATCCGGGGGACGAGGCAGCGCCGACTGCCGGGGACAGCATTGGAATCAGCGCACCCTCCGCCGTTCTTATGGAGGCTTCCACGGGCACTGTAGTGTTGGAGAAAAATGCCCATGAAAAGCTTCCTCCGGCCAGTGTAACCAAGATTATGACTCTCCTTTTGATATTTGATGCCATTTCCCAGGGAAAGATTAGATTGGAGGATACGGTGACTACTTCGGCTTATGCAGCATCCATGGGAGGTTCCCAGGTGTTTTTGGAGGAAGGGGAAACCCAGAGTGTGGATACGATGATTAAATGTATTTCTGTGGCTTCGGCAAATGATGCTTCTGTAGCCATGGCAGAGTACGTCGCCGGAACCGAGGAGCTCTTTGTAGAAATGATGAACAACCGCGCGGCAGAGCTTGGCATGAAGGACACCCATTTTGTCAACTGCTGCGGACTGGACGTAGACGGCCATGTAACCACAGCCTACGACATTGCCTTAATGTCACGGGAGCTGATTACCAAATATCCCCAGATACATAATTACTCTACAGTCTGGATGGAAAATATCACCCATACCACCAAACGGGGAACGGAAGAGTTTGGACTGACCAATACCAACAAGCTTATCCGTCAGTACCCCTACGCTACAGGCTTGAAAACAGGGTCTACCAGTCTGGCAAAATACTGTGTATCCGCTACGGCGGAGAAAGATGGGATCGAGATGATTGCAGTCGTTATGGCAGCGCCTGATCCCAAAGGACGGTTTGCAGACGCCACGGCTCTTTTGAATTACGGTTATGCCAAATGCAGTCTCTACCAGGATTTGGAGGAGCAGCCGGATGTGATAGTTCCCATCCGTTTCGGCGTGAAGGAGGAGGTAAAGGGGACTTACGACGGGACATTTGCCTATTTAAGCACGACAGGGGAGGATTTGACTGCCATTGAAAAAAAATGGCTCTGCGTCAAAGAACTGACGGCCCCTGTGGAGGAAGGGCAGGAGATTGGGAAGCTTACTTATATGCTGGGGGATAAGGAGCTTGGGAGCATATCCATTGTGGCTTCCGAGGCAGTGGAGAAAGCTGGGTATAGCGAGTATCTGAAGCGGACTTTTGACTATATGCTTCTGTAAAAGAGGCGCGTCCTCTTTGCTCACAGACGGCTTATCTTGTAAATATCTGAATAAAGCAGCTGGTATAGGCAGGCATATAAAAGAATTCATTTAAATAAAACGCTCAGATGCACTATGACAATACATCTGAGCGTTGTTTTCCGTAAAAACACATATTAATGCGTGTTTTTTGGCGGGGATAATGTACATAAATTATTTCTACGTGATTTGTGTATAGTATCGATATTTTTCTATAGGGGGCACATTGACACCCGGGAAGGGCAGAATTTACTTTAGTAGATTTCTGAAGTCGGATAATTTGATTTTTTCTGTGCTTGCACATCATAAAACGGATGCAATTTTCTGCATTTTCAATACAGATCACTATGATGACAAGGATGTGATTCTCACGAACCATTTAGACAGCTATGACCGTCTGATTGCTTTTGGAGAGAATCATGCCTTATTTCCAGACAGTCTTTTTTGTATTCAAAAAGAGGCAATTTCCCTCAAAATTTCCATAATTCAAAAATAAAAAAGAAAAATCATCCAAACTGTAAGATTTCCCATTTCCCAAACGAAGTATAAAGTGAAAGGGTCAAAAAACAGACACTTTTCCAACCGGGAAGCGCCGCGGCCGGGCGCTGTGTAAGCTTACGAAATTTTGTTCTGAGGTAACTGCATTATGAAAGCAAATGAAAATAATTTCATAGATTTGATCAAAAAGCAAAAAGAGGAAGGAATTCTCTATGTCATAGAGACTTATGGGAGGCTGCTGCATTCCATCGTGCAGAAGCGGCTCTATGCCGCTCCCGATCGGATAGAGGAATGCATGAACGACATTTTCCTGGGGATCTGGCGGAATATCCACAGCTTTGACGAGACAAAGGGAAGCTTCGAGGGCTGGGCGGCCGGAGTGGCGCGCCTGGAAGCCATTGACACTCTGCGGAAGCTTCAAAGGGAGCTTCAGACAGTTCCCATTGAAGACATGGAGATCCCACAGGAAGATCCTTCCTTCCTTAAGCTGGCTGAGCAGGAGCTTTCAAAGGAAACAGAGGAGATTTTAGGATGTCTGAAACCCAAAGACCAGGAACTGTTCCGGCGGATTTTCTTGAACGAGGAGGAGCCGGAGGAGGCAGGGGAAGCGCTGGGAATCAGCAGAGACAACGTATATGTGCGGATATTCCGGGGAAAACAGAAGATTCGCAGCAAATTTGGAGAAAGGAAGAGGGCAAGGGTATGAACAGAGAGTCCTATCAATTGGCAAATGAAATAAGGACAGAGCTTGGAGCGCATGGGGACTGCCTGGCTGACTGCCCCAGTGATGTAGAAATGAAAAGATATGAAAATAATGTATTGAAGGAAATCCGAAAAGAAAAGCAGACAAAAAAGAAAGCCTTTCGCAGGGCAGCCGCGGCAGCCTGTGCTGCGCTGATGCTGACGGCAGGAAGCGCAGTCTTCGGGGACGAGGTGCATGCGGCAATCAAACAGATTGGATGGAGCATCGGAAGCGCCCTTGGAATCTCGGGCGATCTGTCAGAATACAAGGAGGTGGTCAATATTCCCGTGGCAGACAAGGGATATGTGATTACCCTTCAGGAAGCAGTCGTTTCCGATGAGAAGCTGGTGATCAATTACACCCTTCAGCGAGAGGACGGTCAGCCTATGGAAGAGTACCTGACTCCGGACGGAACGTTATATATCAACGGAAAGCATTTCACAGGCGGATCCGGAGGAAGCGCAGGCTTTCTGGATGAGGAGCAGAAGGTTCTGGGGGCAGTTGCAGACTATCATCTGACTGGCACGGATGTTGACTTTTCCCAGGAAAATGAATACCGGATCGTATTTAAGCAGCTTGGTTTCCAGGACGGCATAAAGGGGAAATGGGAGTTCGCTTTCCGGGCGGACGGGGCGGATCTGATTGCGGACACAAAGCGGACGGCCATCGAAAAAGAATTCGAGCTTCCGGACGGCGTCAAGGTAACTTTAAAGGAGCTGGCCTCCAATGACCTGGAGCAGAGAATTTCCTATGATATTTCCGGAGCTACCAATTATATTCTGATGATAAAGGCAGTGGATGAGTGCGGAAACCAGGTGGAATTCGGCGTGCGCTCCCAGAATCAGAAGTCAGGTTATATGCAGAACGAGGAAGTCATTGATGACGGCAGGCTGAGCGCGGAGGCAAAGAGCGTGACTATGACCTTGTATGCTGTGAAGCTCCCGGAGAGCGACGGCCGGATCAGCGATGATTATGTACAGGTTGGGGAGGCTTTTGAACTGAAATTATAACAAATGCAGAGGCAGTTATTGACGCAAAGCTGTAACAGAGGGAAACAGGCGGCAGCTTCAAGAGGACTTTTCCGGGAATAGCGGTTCGGCAGTCCGGCGCATAAGCTAATAGAAAAAGCAAGGAGCTGCATTGCTATGAATCGTGTGCGGGAGCTGGTGGGAGTTCCGGAGGTTTACCGTATGGGGTACAACGGGGAGGGCATCGGAGTTGCGGTCTTGGATTCCGGAATGGATCCACAGCATCCGGATTTGAAGGGGAAAATGGTTTATAACTATAACTATATTGGGCGAAATCAGAATGGGTCCGATGACTGCGGTCATGGGACCCACATCTGTGGAATTATAGGAGGGACGGGAACGGCGTCAGACGGAAGGTATCAAGGGATTGCACCAGGATGCCATTTCGTAGCTCTAAAGGTATTGGACAGAATGGGAAACGGCAACAGCAAGGCCGTGGTGGAAGCCCTGCACTGGCTGATTGAACATGGGAGGGAGTACGATGTGCGGATTATCAACATTTCTATGGGAAGCACGGCGCCTAGGTATTCGGAAAAATCGGGGCTTTTGGAAGCTGTGGAGGAAGCCTGGGACGCAGGTTTTATTGTCTGCGCCGCCGCCGGGAATCAGGGGCCGGAACGGTCTACCATCACGGTTCCAGGCACCAGCCCTAAGGTAATCACAGTGGGAAGCTCTGATGACAACCAGGTGGTCAGGGTAATGGGAAAGCGCAGAGCCAATTATTCAGGGAGAGGGCCGACGGCTGCCTGTGTCTGCAAGCCGGACGTTGTGGCGCCGGGGGCCTATATTATTTCCTGTAATGCAGGATGGAGAAAGCCGGGAGCAGCCGCTTACACTGCCAAATCAGGAACCTCCATGGCAACGCCTGTGGTGGCCGGAGGGCTTGCGCTTTTGCTTTCCGGGAGAAGAGAGCTTACCAACAAGGAAGTGAAGATGCTTTTGTCCGTCTCCTGTAAAGATCTAGGACTTCCCCGGAATCAGCAGGGATGGGGAATGCTGTGCCTGCCAAAGCTCTTTGGCGGAACAGTCTGCAGCTGTTTGAAAGAATGACTATATAGGATATGGCCGTTGCCTGACAGGGCAATGGCCATAATGATCTTAAGAATTATTTTCTTGACGCAAATACCTTACAGATGTAGTATTTTATACCATAGGGTTCCATTCATGTGGCGGACTTCGTCCGTTAAGGTATACCCTGTGGGTACCCCATTAATACATGCCCCTTCGGGGCTGACGGACTTCGTCCGTTAAGGTATTACAATAAAAATTTACATATGTAAGGAAAGAAAAATGCAGGAATTTTTTAAAGACACAGGTATAAGAAAAAAACGGCTGCTTTTAACGGCTTTCACTATCACGATGGTGCTGGCGGCAGCCTGCAGCGTTCCGTCAGAGACATCTCATGGAGGTGAAAAAAAGGAAAATGTAAGTGAAACAGAGTCCGGCTATGAACCAGGGGAACATGATAAGCCGGAAGAAGGCGGAAAAGCGGATACAGGTGATAAAGCGGAACAAGAGGAGTCCTTGGAAGGGGAGGCAGTCATGGAGCTTTGCCGCGATATTTATGAGGAAGCAGCAGAAGCAGGCACATTGGGAAGCCTGGAAGTGACAGAGGCTGTCGTCAACCGGCTGGGCGGCCATGGCTATACGGCAGTTGACTGGGAAAACCAGATCAATATGACAAATCCAGAAACAGTTATGGAATTCTGCGAATCCGTGGATGAGGAGAGGCAGGCAGAAGTGACGCTCCTGGCTATAGCCTCTTCTGGCGGACTGACGAAATATCAGTGCAGGACAAAGGATGGGAAAACCACAGTTATAAGAGAAGATTACCAGTGGAAAAATGGGAGGTGTGAGCAGGCAGGGAAGATCCGCTATGCAGCAGATACCTGGCAATACACAAAGGAAGGTTATCTGTTGTTTGGAGGCAGCTACGATTCCAAGGAAGACTATGTGCTGACCTTAAGCGAAGGATGGGACGGGGCGGCACTGAGAGTCCAGCCCCTGGATGAAACATGCAGGGAATACAGCCGAAGCTATCTGCTTCCTATAGGCTACGGGCAAAACAATCTCTTTCTTACAGATTGGAGCGAGGAGGAGTTCGGAGCTTTGGATTTTTATGATGTGTTTGATCGGCTTTACCCGATTGTGAAGGGTCAGCCTGTTCCCTATAAAGCCGATGAGAATTTAAATATCGGGGCAGAATACCAGATACCGGCAGAAGAGTTTGAGACAGTGGCAGCGTCTTATTTTGCCATAGACAAGGAGGAGCTGCGAGAACGGACAGCGTATGTTCCGGAGGACGGAACATACCGATATAGGCCGAGAGGCTTTTACGAAAGCGATTATTCTGACATTCCCTTTCCAGAGGTAACCAATTATATGGAAAATGCCGACGGAACCATAACGCTGTTTGTGAATGCCGTGTATCCGGAAGAGTACGCCTCCTGTGCATTTTCCCATAAGACGGTAATAAGACCTCTTTCGGATGGAGGATTTCAGTATGTATCCAATGAGGTACTGCCTTCCGGACAGGAGCTTGATTTGTGGTGGCATTCTGAACGTTTGACAGAGGAGGAGTGGGAGGAACTGTATTTGCCATAAATGTTACATAAGCCGAGGATTCCGAATCCCCGGCTTTTCCTTTACGCAAAACTCAATCATTGCAGCACAATATGAGCTTCCAAGTGCGGCATGATGCGATAGAAATAAAAAAACTCTATACAAACGTATGTTCTGATGATATAATTATAGCCAAAAGAGAGATACTAACAAAAAAGCAGAACAGGAGGCGTCTTAGAGATGGAGGAAAGAATATATCTATGCATCGATCTCAAATCCTTCTATGCTTCCGTAGAATGTGTAGAGCGCGGCCTGGATCCCTTGACAACCAATCTGGCCGTAGCAGATCCGGAAAGAACCGAAAAGACCATCTGTCTTGCCATTTCTCCATCCATGAAAGCCTTGGGAATCAAGAATAGATGCAGAGTATTCGAGATTCCAAAGAACGTAGCATATATCATGGCTCCGCCCCGGATGAAGCTGTATATGGAATATTCCGTAGAAATTTACGGAATCTATTTAAAATATATCGCCAAAGAAGATATCCATGTTTATTCCATTGACGAAGCATTTTTTGACGTTACCCATTACCTTTCTCTCTATCACCTTTCCGCAAGAGAGCTTGCAAAGAAGATAACGGATGATGTATTCCGTTCTACCGGGATCACGGCGGCTACAGGAATCGGAACCAATCTGTATCTGGCTAAGGTTGCTCTGGATATCACGGCAAAGCATACAGAAGATCACATCGGATATCTTAACGAAGAATTATACCAAAAGCACTTATGGAACCACAGACCGCTTACGGACTTCTGGCGGATAGGATCCGGAACCGTAAGACGCCTTAACAATGTGGGGATTAAAACGATGGGGGACATCGCCCATACAGATGAAGATTTCTTATATCAGATGTTTGGCATTGACGCAGAGCTTTTGATAGACCATGCATGGGGAAGAGAAAGCGCCACAATGGAGGATATAAAAGCCTACAAGCCTCAAAACAGCTCCCTGTCCAGCGGCCAGGTATTGGCCAGAGACTATTCCTTTGAAGAATGCCGGCTGATTGTAAAGGAGATGACAGACGAGCTCTGCCTTAACATGGCGGAGAAAAAGGCAGTCACACAGTCTGTTTCCTTAATGATTGGATATTCCAACGCCCTGCAGTTAAAGCCCTCGACAGGAACAACCTCTATGACCGTGACAACCAATGCTTACAGCGTAATCATTCCCTATGTCCTGGCTCTGTATGAGCGGATTGCAAAGAAGGATAAGCCCATCCGCCGGTTAAGCGTAAGCTGCAGCAGCCTGGCAGAAGAGGACTACGAGCAATACGATCTTTTTACAGACCACGAAGCAGTGGAGCGTGAGCGGAAACTGCAGAAAGCCGCTTTGGAGATTAAGAAAAAGTATGGGAAAAATGCCCTTGTCCGGGGAATGGATCTGCAGGAGGCAGGGACGGCTCTGGAACGGAATCGGCAGATAGGAGGACACAAAAGTGGGGAATAAGATACATCCAAAAATGGACAGGGAAAATCGTGCAAAGCAGTTTATGCCCTTTGACGCTTTAAAGGGATTCCGGGAAGCACTGGCGGAAAAGGAAAGAGAGACTGATGCAAAAAAAGAGCTGTCAGAGGAGCGAAAGGCAGAGCTGGATCGCAGACTGCACATACTGCGCAAAGGCGATATGGTTACGGCGGAATATTTTCAAAACGGAGTATACACAAAAGAGACAGGCCGGGTAACAAAGATAGATAAGACATGCAGGGTATTAAAGCTGGAAGAGCAGGAGATACCTTTTGACCTGCTGTCCGATCTCTTTCGAATTTCCAACGAGTAACACCGTGCCCCATTGCTTCATGGCAATATAGTGTCAGGTCGGCTTGATTTTGGGCTTTACGATTCAAAACAGGCCCGTTCCAACCATTTTCACTGTTTTCACAGCCGTTTTTTCTTAGGACGAAGATGCCGCCTGTTGCCTATGTGAAAATGATTTCCTCGTTCAAAATCTCTCTCGCACACGCTCTTATGTTATTTAAGTGTTGTACCCATTCTAAGGTGATTTCTTCTTTGATTAGCGGATTTTAACTCCTCAACAATTATATTTAACCCGAATAATTTTCCCAAATTTCTAATAATTCGGCCGGACTTCCCAAGGTTTCCATCATACCCGATCTCTACATTCCCCCTGTTCCGTACTCCTAATGTTTAGTCCATATTATCAAAGCTGTCTTTATATTTCAACTATTACAACATAATCCGGTTACTCTCGACATAAACCGGCATTTCCCTTTTTAAGATTTAGGCCGCCTTGGGTTGAAATATAAAAACTACCCCGTCACATTTTTAAGCCTCCGGCCTTTATAAAATTTAGCATAACAGTCCTGTTTTCTCACATTTCCTGCTATACATTCATAAGACAACTGTTCTTTTGAATAAAGTAAAAGGAATAAAATGAGACTGTTGTCTGCGTACTGCGGACAACGGCGGAATGAGGGCAGGCTATGGCAGAGAATTGCAGAGAAAAGATTATGTCGGATGAATATGTTGACTTTATATGGAAGTCTGATTACAACGTGAGAGAGCTTGAGCGTCTGTACCCTCAGTATTGTGTACAGATTCTCAATGATTTTTACGCTGTCTTTTATGTGGAGTCGCGGATACTGGAGCAGAATCGTATTCCCTACAGCTATGAGGTGTTTCCCATTCTCTATACGCTTCTGGAAAATGAAAATCTGGAGAAAAGCGGGATTATGGAGCTTCTGGAGCATTCTGTGCTTCGGCTTAAGGGAGAGGGTGTGATTATCGGGATTATTGATACCGGAATCGATTATACCAACGACTGCTTTAAGAAGATGGACGGCACAACCCGGATCCTGGAGATCTGGGATCAGACGGACCAGAGCGGCCGGCTTCCGGAGGGAATCGGCTACGGAAGTGTTTACAGCCAGGAGGAAATCAACCAGGCGTTGAAAAGTGAGGATCCTTTTTCCATCGTGCCCAGTAAAGATGAATCCGGACACGGCACGCAGCTTGCCAGCATTGCGGCAGGAAGCACGGACAACGCTCGAGGCTGGACAGGAGCCGCACCCATGGCAGATCTGGCGGTAGTCAAGCTAAAGCCTGCCAAAAGGCGTTTGATGCGGTACTATATGGTCCGCCCGGAGGCACAAGCTTACCAGGAAAATGACATTATGATGGGAGTCCGCTATCTAAATGATCTGGCCTTCCGGGAAAAAAAGCCCCTGGTCATCTGCATCGCTCTTGGCAGCAACCGGGGCGGCCACGAGGGAACTACGCCCTTGTCTGCTGCTTTAAATGCAGTAGGGGCGCGTTCCGGGCGCTGTGTGGTGGTAGCGGGAGGCAATGAGGCCAACCAGGGACATCATTTCTATGGAAATTTAAAGGATGGTAAACCCTTTGAAGAGGTAGAGCTGCGCGTGGCGGAAAATGAATACGGGCTGATGATGGAGCTATGGAGCAGTACACCAGATCTTCTGGCGATTTCTATGATTTCTCCATCTGGCGAGGAGATCCCCAGAGTATCCTCAAGCCTTGTGGGGCAGCAGTATAACTTTCTCTTTGAGCGGACAGTCGTGTATATTGATTTCCAGGCCCTTGACCCAAACAGCGGCGAGGAGCTGATTTTAATTCGTATGTTTGCTCCTTCTCCGGGAATCTGGAAGCTGCGTGTGTATGGAACTAGTATCATTCATGGGATCTATAATATCTGGCTTCCGGTAAAGGGTTTTATATCCGAGGGAACGGTATTTCCCTATTCCAATCCGGATATCACGCTCACTTCTCCGGCCAATGCGGAGACGCCCATTACAGTAGCCGGCTATCAAGTGCAGAATGACAGTATCTATATTGCTTCCAGCCGGGGCTATACCCGAAGAGGACGTATCAAACCGGATATCGCAGCGCCTGGTGTGGAGGTATGCGGCTTTGAACCTGGAAACCGTATTGCCTGTTTGACAGGAACCAGTGCGGCAGCCGCTATTGCGGCAGGCGCTTCGGCCCTTCTTATGGAATGGGGCATTGTGCGGAACAATCGTCCTTCTATGGGAACGCTGGAGGTTAAACAGCTTATGATCCGGGGAGCAAGACGGAATCCGAAGGATCTTTATCCGAATCGTTCCTGGGGCTACGGCGCCCTGGATCTTTACAGCAGCTTCCAACTGTTGGGGAGATTCTAGGAAAGCTAAAGACAGGGATTACAGATTTGATAGGGGACGTACGTTTATGTGTGCCAAGGAATAGATTCAGAATGGGCGTTTTATAAATTATGTATAAGAATTCCCCTTTTTGCAATGTGTTTTGTATAAATAGATTGTGAAAATTAGGAAAAAGCCTTATAATATGACATAAAAACGGGCAGCAAAAGGAAGGAACTTGGAAAAGCTATTGCTTTAAGTGAATGTTGTGGAAGGAACCGAATGAAAAAAACTCTTAGAACAGCTTTTATTGTGATAGGTTTTTCCTGCTTCGGTTTTGGTCTGTTTCTTTTAAAAGAAGCCAGAGAGAGAATTTGACGATTATCTTCATAAAATATGGATAAGAGAAGATTTTGACGGGGTTGAAACAGGGGAAGTTTTTTTATCATCAATAAGATTGAAAACAATCATATAGAGGGTGTATCTTCCGTTTCTTTTCTGCCTAGTTCCAATGACAGAAGCGGAATTTTACCACAAAGGGCAGGGAATTTACATATCAAAGCTCTTTCTTTATCAAAAAATCAAATTTAAGGAAAGAAAGAGGTAGCAAAATGGCATTTTTTACAACAGCGGTAACAGGTGTGAATTGTGAGTAAAGTGAAAAATGGGAAGAATAAGCAAGATAAAAATCTGGTGTATGTAGATAGCCCTCATAAAGTAAACATGGTAAAATCTTAGAAGAAACAAGGTAAAGCAATATGGAAAAGAAAATTTATATCACAGAGGAAGAACGGGAAAAATGCAAAAAAGTGGCTGAAGCGTTTTCGGAGCTGTACGAAATGGCGGATATTGTAGTTGTTGATGTCGGCAGATACGGTTTTGTGATGCTGAAATACTATATGCCGACGCATGGTTTTGAGGAAGATGAAACTTATACGGACAGCAGGGCATTGTTTGAAGGATTGTGGCAGGAATGGCTTGATATGAAGCTATATCTTATGGCGAAAGGCACTCCTTTATTGGAAAAGGGGTACAAGGGTGCATTTGAGAGCCTGCCGGAAGAAAAACAATCGATACTTATCGGGCGAAAAGCTGATTTCGCAGAGAGAGCAGGGATAGACCTGTAAAAGAATGTAGTTATAAAAGAAATGGATAAAAAGATGGATTCCATAGCCAGTTATGCACATTTCCATGATGCGGATCTGAAAAATTTAATGAAGTTTTGATCATTTGAGCGGAATGGAGCGTTATTATATATATACGAACCTTTCAAAAAAAGCAATTTGGTAATATGTCAAGAGGAAAATGAAAAAGATTTTCTTGGAAAAGGGTAACCTTAATAGACCTACGACCTGGCAAGAACGTAAGTTTGATATGTGGTATGGATTACCTACTCTTTTCCGGAGAGTAGAGTTGGCCCTTGTCCAGCAGACCGAAGAGCAGACGTATAAATTTACGGGAAGTCAACGCGAGTGCTCGTTTATGCTGATGGTTTCTTGTCTCAGCATATTTCTTGTCATAGAAGGCTTTGTATTCAGGACAGTGCCTTATAACACTTCCGGCAGCTTCTATGATGTAGTAGCGCAGATATCTGTTGCCAGCTTTGCTCATGTGTTTGTCTTCGGCTACGAAGTCGCCGGAGTCATTATCGTTCCAAACGATACCACAGTATTTTGCGAGGGCATTGGCATTAGGAAAAGCCTTAATGGAACCCATTTCGGCCAGGATACCGGCTGAATAAACCTTACCGATTCCGGGAATGGAATTCAGTACAGTGTACTCGTCAGGGTTTAGTCCCTGAACTGTTTGAAGGATTGCCTTATCAATCGCCTTGAGTTCTCTTTTGAAGGAACTGATACAGTTAAATGAGGAAGCGATTGAGATGGTAAGCGGCTCATAGAGGCATTTATCAAGCCGGTATGAGTTGCGTGCTGCAGCCTGTAAGATTTTTGCTGTTTCTTCCGGCTGCAGCCACTCTAAAAGAGAGGATCAGCGGCATGGAGGCTGACATTCAGACAGCGAAGGCAAACCTTCCGGCAGATTTGTGATGAATTTGAAAGGGCAGCTTTCCCATAACCTTGAGATCGGCTCTGACCCTCTTGGCAATATTGCCCGTATCAACCACGCACTGGAATCCATGCCGAAACAGCTTGCTGAAACGCAGACGAAACTGGAAACAGTGGAGCGCCAGCTTGAAACCGCAAAAGTGGAGGTTACAAAGCCATTCGCACAGGAAGCGGAACTTGCGGAGAAGCTGGAACGCTTATCCGCCTTAAATGCCCTGCTAAATATGCTGTTGCAAAAGCGATGATAAAACCGTACAATGTAGATGGGATGGTATGCGGAATGTAAAAAGAGCCATACTGATAAAGGAGGTGTTTTTTATGGCAACTTCAAGCATTACAAAGAATTTTGTTATATCAGGCCAGAAGCAGGTGGAGATGTTTGCTGATGCGATTGAAGCATCTGCTAATAACCCTACGCCTCCTGTCAATGTCAGCGCTACTTTTTTAACTGACCCGAAAGATATAGCGAAATTTATGGAGAAAAGGAAGAAAGCGAATGCAGGAAACAAGTAAATATACAGTTTTCAACATTCGTGAGTATTTGGGCGATGGAAGTCATGGACTCGGAGAGGACACGCTGCTTCAGGTTCTTTCCGAGTTTTCATGTAAGATAAACCCGGATGTTGAAAGATTCATAAAGAAACAGTCTGTAGAGTTTGCAAAAAAACAACAGTCGGTTACATATCTGGTATTTTCAACGGAAGATGCAGAGCTGGTGGGATATTTTGCACTCACAATCAAACCGATTACCATAAACGCAAAACCATTCAGTAATACCGTAAAAAGGAAACTGTCAAGAGTAAGCACATTGAATGAACAGGATCAGACTTATAATCTTGCGGCGTATCTGATCGCACAGCTTGGGAAAAATTATAATAATGACGCAAATGAACGCATTTCAGGTAAAGAATTGTTAGGGCTTGCAATACGGCAGATACAGCAGCTGCAGTATTTAGCGGGCGGCATGGTTATCTTTTTGGAGGCAGCGGATGAGGAAAGGCTTTTGTCTTTCTATCGTGAGAACGGTTTTCAGCAGTTCGATACAAGACTGACAGATTCCTCCAAAGGGGAGCCGCATGAGCTGATACAGTTATTAAAACTGTTGTAACGAAAAATTTTTGTTAAAAAAGTAACTTCAGGTGCATGGTAGAGAAAAAATCAATACCATGTACTTTTTTATTTTCGGGATGCCGCAGACGGAGGAAGTGGAGATTAAAATCCCCGCTTTCCGTGCGGTATCCGTCTTTGATGTCAAGCAAACATCAGGAGAGCCAATCCCGGAACTGGAGGCAAGAGAGCTTCTGTCCACAGTGGAGGGGTATGAGGACTTTGTTAAGGCAGTCACCTATGTTGCCCCGGTTCCAATCAGCTTTGAGGATATACCCGGAGATTCAAAAGGTTTCTTCAGCCCCACAGAAAAACGGATTGCAGTGCAGGAGGGCATGAGCGAGAGCCAGACTTTAAAGACGATGGTGCATGAAACCGCCCATTCCATGCTGCATGATAAGGAGATCAATAAGGATATCCTTGCGCCCGCAAAGGACAGGAACACCAAAGAGGTGGAAGCCTTATACTCAGCATTCCAAAATGTTAATCATTTTAAAGAATGCTGAGAAATAAGGCACTTTACTACTAAAAGAGGAGCATTATTCGTTAGCGCAATCCACAAATCCTTGCCATTTCATCTTCACTGCCCTCCCACATTGCCGCTTCATCAGGTATGGGTGTTGGAACAGATTCCATTGCTCCCCGAAGCTGTTCAACAGACTGCTTTGCATAGTAGTTTTTGGTTGTATCAGTCCTGGCATGTCCTAACACTGTAGAGACAAGTTCAATGGCGATCCCATCCTGGTAAAGATTTGTGGCCCTGGTCCGCCGGAACATGTGGCAATGGACTGAATCTGGAATGCTGATCCCTGCCTCGCTTACCAGGGCTGCATATTTTTTTATAATCCTCTGGACATTTCCAACGGACATCCTGTCTGCCACACCTTTTATCGTTGTGGAAAATAAGTAGGCTTCTTTAGAAGAATTGCTGTGATATACACGCATATACTCCTTAAGGTGTCCAGCCGCCTTAGCTGTCAATTGTATGGTTCTCTCTTTGTTGCCTTTGCCTGTTATGAAAATATTGGGATATTTTGATTCCATTGCAACATCACATAAGCGGATGTTGAGCAGCTCACTGACTCTTACATCTTATACAGAAATTGAAAAATATTAGCGGGAGAGCAAGGACTGTTCAATTCCTCTTTCATTTTGTTCTTTGATATGTTATAATATATTTTGTTTAATAAAACATATACAAGGAGGAATCATGGAGCAGGTTTCATTAAAGATAGGCGAGCGGCTGAAAGAAATCCGGAATACAAGGCAGCTCACGCTGGATGATGTTGCGGAACTTACTGGCGTCAGCAAGCCCATGTTAGGGCAGATCGAGCGCGGGCAGTCCTCACCCACCATCAACATATTATGGAAAATTTCAACAGGGCTGAAAATTCCATTGTCCTTTTTCTGCAAACAGGAAGAAGCGGAATACATGGTCGCCGGGCTTGATGGGGAAAATGTGATCACGGAAGAAAACGGAGGGATGCGGGCTTACCCACTGTTTCCCTTTGATCCAGTGCGGAATGTGGAGGTGTTCTATATTGAGTTTGATGCAGGGGTGCGCCATGAATCGCTACCTCATGTAACAGGCGTGGAAGAATATGTTTTTCTGGTGCAGGGGACGTTGAAAATGGTGATTGGCGGGAAGAAAGTGCTGCTGCAGGAAAAGCAGTCAATACGCTTCCGGGCGGATGTTTCCCACGGATACCATAATGCTTCCGAGAAAGCCTGTGCCGCCTATAACGTGATATTTTATCCGAACAATTAAAGGAGGAGACGAAAAATGTATGAATTGGTTCAGGTCAGTGAGAAATGCTATTACATAAACTGCCCGGCGAAGATAGGCGTCTATGTGGCGGACGGGGAGAATGTCTATCTGGTTGACAGTGGGAATGATAAGGATGCGGGGAGGAAAGTCAGGCAGATACTGGATAAGAACGGGTGGCATCTGGCGGCGATCCTGAACACCCATTCCAACGCAGACCATATTGGCGGGAATAAGTACCTGCAGGGGCAGACGGGATGTAAGGTGTATACTGGCGGCATAGAGGCGGCTTTTACGAAATACCCGGTACTGGAGCCGTCCTTCCTTTACGGCGGTTATCCGTGTAAGGATTTGCGGCATAAGTTCCTGATGGCGCAGGAGAGTGATGTGGCGGTTTTCTCAGATGAAAGTTTTCCGAAGGAGATTGAAGTGATACCGCTGCCGGGGCATTTCTTTGACATGGCGGGGTTCCGTATGCCGGACAATGTAGTGTTCCTTGCGGACTGCATCAGCAGCAGGGAAACGCTGGATAAGTATGCGGTTTCCTTCATTTATGACGTGGGCGCTTATCTGGAAACGCTGGATATGGTGGAACAGATGGAGGCGGCCATGTTCGTCCCCGCCCATGCGGATGCCTCTGTGGATGTGAAGGAACTTGTCCGTTATAACAGGGATAAGGTGCATGAAGTGTCAGAAAGAATTTTATCTATTTGTGAAGAACTAATGTGCTTTGAGAGAATTCTGCAGGAGGTGTTCAAAGGATATGGTCTTGCCATGAACTTTGAGCAGTATGTGTTGGTTGGCAGCACGGTGCGGTCTTACCTTTCATGGCTGAAAGATACCGGGAAATTGTCGGCTGAATTTCAGGACAGTATGCTTCTGTGGCAGAAAGCATAATTTTATGGCCCGGAAACAGTCCGGGAGGCTTACAGGCAAAGCACGGAAAATCTGAAACCCTATATGCAGTGCCAGTGGAGCCTTGTCGGGGGAATGGCCGGTACGTTCAGGGAGATGGAATAAAGGATAAAGCCAGAAAAGGAACGGTTGTCTTTTCCGGCAGAGTAATACTCAGGAAGAAACATTATTCTGTGTTCGCTTAATCTCATTTCTGTAAAACTCAATTTTTTCGTCCAGTTTTATCTTATGCTCCTGCAGCCGTGCAATCTGCTCATTGAGCGCCTGCCGGTGCTGTACCAGCATTTCCATCCTGTCAGAAAGGGTGGGATCACCTGCGGCGCGGAGTTCGGCATAGTGCCTGATTTCCTTGATTGGCATCCCCGTATCTTTCAGGCGTTTGATAAATGCAATCCATGTGAGGTCTTTATCGGAATAGCAGCGGCGGTTGCCGGAATTACGCTCCGGGGCAATCAGCCCTTCCTGTTCATAGTAGCGCAGGGTATGGATGCCAAGCCCCGTCAGCTTTGAAAATTCCCCGATAGAATATTCCATGAAAAATCACTCCAATCCTCTTGACATAGAGTTCACTCTACATTGTATGGTTGGATTATACCAAATCGAAGGAGGATTATCAAATGGTTCAGGAAAAAGGAAAATATACAGTCATCACCGGGGCAAGCTCTGGCATTGGGTATGAAACGGCAAAGGCATTTGCAAGGCGGGGGAAAAATCTGGTCATAGCAGCGAGGCGCACGGATAATCTTAAGATGCTGAAAAAGGAGATATTGGAGGAATGCCCGGATTTGGATGTTGTTATCCGAAGTACGGATTTATCCGTTCCGGAAAATGCGTACCAATTTTATGAGGGGCTGAAAGATTATGTGATAGAGACGTGGGTGAATAATGCAGGTTTTGGAAATTATGGCAGCGTGGCAGATCAGGACTTGGGAAAAATCGGGGCAATGCTGCATCTGAATATAGAGGCGCTGACAATACTGTCCTCCTTATTTGTCCGTGACTATAAGGATGTAGAGGGGACACAGCTTATCAATGTATCTTCTTGCGGAGGCTATACCATTGTGCCTACGGCTGTGACATACTGTGCGGCGAAGTTTTATGTCAGCACTTTCACGGAGGGGCTGGCGTGGGAACTGAAAGAGACAGGGGCGAAAATGAAAGCAAAAGTGCTGGCGCCTGCGGCGACAAAGACGGAATTCGGCATGGTGGCAAATAATGTCAGTGAATACGACTATGATAAATCTTTCGGGACATATCACACAAGCAGGCAGGTGGCCGGATTCCTGCTTGAACTGTATGACAGTGAAAAAGTGGTGGGGCTGGTAGACAGGGAGAGTTTTTGTTTCCGGCTGGCTGACCCGCTGTTTCCCTATGCGGGAAACTCGGCACATAATCAGCAGCGTATGTGAAAATAGGTATTTATGAAGAATGCCGTAACTGTACTAAAGATGACCGCCGCTATGGTTTTATTCCATATGCGGCGGTCTGCCATTCACGCAGGCAGGCCCTTTTTCCTATTCAGAAAACCGATGAATGGCGAAAAACTTTAGACCTGTTTTGGGATTTTTTTAGGAGAGAAAAAGATTTCCTTCCCTTTCAAATAGGGTTTCGTTCCCTTGCGGCTGACTGCGCTAAAATTCTGCCGATATAAAAAGTAAAAAGAACTGCCCGTGGGGAAGCTATGCTCATAACAATCAGGGAATCTGGCAGTTCTTATCAAATAAAAGTTTTCCGTTTGCAGGGAAACAGGGGAATGTAAGCAAGGGAAATGAAAAAGCAATAGCAGACCTGCTCTCCGGGCGCAGGAAAAATTCTTATGGCATAGAAGGCATGAGGATAACAGGTAGGACAGATTGGAAAAGGGTCATTAACGTATCGGATGAAATTTTTGCGGATGAGAGCATCACGTCAATGGTATCGGGCGAGGCAAAAGGACTGGACATGAGGATATAATCTTTACACCTTATTCCGCAGAGGCGCAAAAACCCATGCGCCCCTGCCGGGGGTAATTTGGAAGGAGGTGAATGTCAGTATGGGATTTGACCGGGGAAGTTAGGCGGTATGTCTGCATGAAGGTAACGAACTGCTCGGACTTATTACGAGGGAGCGGATGCGCCATTCGGACTGAGGATTACTCCGCAACCTCGTTTTTGGACGCTTTTTCCGCCAACTTCTGCGCTCCTGGCAGGCGGGAGAGAGCAATCAGGAACGCTTTGACTTCCTCGCCCTCCATGTTGACAACGGTGGGGAAAACAGCCTCCAAAATGGCCCCGCGTCCGATAAGCCGGTGCGTCCTGGCCCGGTGTTCCTCGCTGCGCTTTCGGTTCAGCAAAATCTTTTGCTGGTTCTGCAACTGGCCGATTTTCTTCTCAACCTCCTGGGGCTTGTCCACGGCTATCAATCCTCCTTTTCCAGCCAGCCATTTTTGGCGAAAATCTTCTGCAATTTTTTGAGTGCGCCGGTCACGCTGTCACAGGCACAGCTCCCGCTGATACCCTCGTCCGCCGCAATCTCCCGAAACTTTTTCTTCAAGGCATACCGGGCATAGAGCCGCCGCGCCTGGGTGGGGGAGAGCTGGGAGATGGCCTCCGCCAGACGTTCCAACAGAAGTTCTTCAGCGGCTTCGTCAATCTCCTGGATAATCAAATCTTCCGGGGACTGCACCAGGAACATGGCATGGTTTTCAATGCCGGGGCTGCAATCCATGCTGTAAACATGGTAGTAACTTTTCCTGCCCTCCTGCCGGGGCATTTACAGGAAAGATTTGAGAAGTATCGGGATTGGGCGTTAGAGTATTATGAAGAGTAGGTGATGCGTGTGGACTTGATGGAATTTTTGTACAGAGTAATGGAAGAACTGTCAAACGCAGGTACACCGATTGTCTTTAAAGGGGCAATGGTTCTAAATCTTGTAATCAGAGAAAATAACCCGTCAAAAGTAGAGAGAATGACCAGAGATATTGATGGTGACTGGGTTGGAGAACTTCCAACGATGGAGGAAATGGAAAGGGCATTGCGTAATGCAGTACAAAAAATAGATTCATCTTTAGACGTTCAGATTAATAGGACATATGGCGAACGAAAATCTGCAGGTTTCAAAATCGTCAATGAAATGGGAGAGAAAATCACAGGTGCCAGTTTGTCCAAAATGCTGTCAGATAAAATATATGCAATTTCAAGTGAAAATGTGTGTAGAAGAATGAAAGATGTGCTGGATATTTATGTAATGTCTTTCATTACAAAAATTAATGCTCATATACGGTAAAGAAGCAAGTAACCGAAAACAAGAGATAGACCGCCAGCACCACACTATTCCGAACAAAAGAAACAAAAGACCAAAAGACAAGCATCATGGAAATGTGCATAACAGGCTATGGAATCATGGATAACTCTATTCACAGCACATGGAAAAGCTAAAGTGCAGCTTTCCCACGTCCTGCAAACAGAGTTACCCACAATTCCATAAGACAGCCAGTTATACACATTCCCACGAATGCCGACTGCTACGGAATCCCTCTCATTCTTTCATTCACTCAAAATATATGGCATTTCTTTTTTGAAAGATTGAATTGATGTACATAAATAGACCTCTCCATAGTAAGATACGAAGAATTAACCCCGTAAGAGATTAAATATTTTCTGTATAGAAAAGCATTACATAGAGTAAAAGTGGTATCGCAACTTCAAGTTGCGAAAAAGCACGACAAAATTGGTGGTATAATAAAGAGTATAGGTTAAAATAAAACCATCAAAAATAAGGAGGGCATACAAATGGTGTTTGCTGATAAATTACAGAGTTTGCGAAAATCAAAGGGATTGTCGCAGGAAGAGTTGGCTGAAAAGTGCAATGTAACAAGACAGTCCGTTTCAAAATGGGAAACAGGTTTAGGATACCCCGAAACGGAAAAGTTATTGATACTTTGCGAAATATTAGATGTTGATTTAGACTATCTTATGCGAGATAAAACTGCAACAGCAGAAGATTGTAGCGTACAAAGGGAAATATCGTCTTATGAATCTTATGTTGGAAAATGGGTGCGGATTTTTTTGAAAGACCGAGAGTTTAACGGTTTGCACTGCGTTGCTCTTGTATCAATTCAGAAGTCATATTTAATTATTATGAATGACAAGGGTAAGCTGGGATTTATAGACGGATATTCTGTTAGCACCATTTCTGATTTTGTTGATAAGAAAAAGCAAATGAAGCTACCACCTATTCCAAGCAAAGAATCCATTAAGGATATTGGCAATTACCTTGTAGGGAAAAGATGTGATGTGAGATTGAAACAAAATAATTTGCTTTTGGGATTAGGATTTAATAAACCCGGAGGATTTTATTCAGTAACTATTGAAAACATTTCCAATGATGAAGTGATTGCTTGTGATTTGAATAAATGTAAGTATACCAGCAGATTATCAGATGTTTTATATATCAAAGAATGCTAAAAACAAAATTCTAATAGGGGAAAGTCAACAGAAATATGAATATTGTTTTATTCTGCTATTGATAACAGCATCAAGTATTATTATCGCTATTTAGAGGGACGATAACAAAAAGTGTTGCCGCCCCTCTAAATTATAAAAATGTATCCATAAACCATGCACCGCCCTATGTGGGAGAAAGGGGGAATCGTATATGCCTTATGCAGAAGCATACAGAGAACACATCATGTATACTTTCAATGGCTATTGCAAGACCGTCATACGCTTTGCGGCTATCAACGCATGGCGTGACAGAAGCAGACGGCGGCAAAAAGAAATATCCCTTGAATACCTCACAGAAGAAAAGTTTTACCCTTTAGGCACAACAGACGAATATTTTGAAGCACCTTATGAAGAATACCCCATTACGATATGCGGTCAGACAGTTATCCTTACCAATGGGGAACTTGCCGCCGCCCTGTTATCCCTGCCGGAAAGAAACCGGGAAATCATTTTCCTTTACTTTTTCGGGAATTATACACAACAGGAAATCGGGAAAATGTACGGACGCTGTCGGAGTACGACCGGGTATCTAATCCGCAGGACGTTAAAACTCCTGCAAAGGAAAATGGAGGTGTTTTCACATGGGGAATCCGAGCCTTTTGTCCTATGAAACGATTGTCCGGGCGACCAGTGGCGAGCCGGAAGCCGTGGACGAGGTTTTACGACATTACAGCAAGTGTATCCGAATCGCCGCCATTGAAAACGGGCATATTGATAGGGATACCGAGGACAGCATAAAATCTCGGCTTGTTGCCGCCCTAATCACCAACCCCCACTTCAAGTGGGGGTTTGAAAAACGCCCCCAAGGGCTCTGTTACTGCTCGCCTGAAAGGCGGGTATCGCAAGCTTATACTACTTGCCTCCGCTAAAAAGCGGCTCCCTCACTTTCTTCTTTTTGGGACTCTTCTGACTGATCCCGGATATATTTTTTTATGGCATCCTCTGTTACATTTCCTACCGTTGCTACATAATACCCTCTTGCCCAAAATGCTTTATTCCATTTGCTTTGTTGCTCCGGATGCCTGTCATATATCATTAGCGTACTCTTCCCCTTTAGGTATCCCATAAAATTTGAAACACTTAGCTTTGGCGGAATACTTACGCATATGTGTACATGGTCGGCACACACTGCTCCTTCTATTATTTCTACTCCCTTGTATCTGCATAATGTACTTATTACTTCTCGTACATCGAGCTTCAACTGACCGAATAATTTCTTTTTTCGGTATTTAGGTATAAATACAATATGGTACTGGCATTTCCATCTTGTATGTGATAAACTTTTACTGTCCATTTGGACCGCCTCCTATTCTTGAGATTGGCTTGCGACACCTTTCTCATATTAGCATAGGAGGCTTTTTTAAGGTATCCTCTTTGCTACGGCTTACTCTATTCTCCCCAGCATAGCTGGGGGATTGGTGTTTTCATT
>CAJTFE010000014.1 GCA_910575725.1 Clostridia bacterium
AAATAAGAATATTATCATTCTAAGTATATTTTTCAAAAACGCTAAAGGTTATTATTACAATTTTACACCATTAGTTTTCTGATAAAAAAAAAAATAGCACCCTTCATTATTCTCATGCATCTCTCACTCAACCTCTAAAAACCGACAACCAGTCCCAGCCGTCTCCCTCCATGTTTTCAGATTTGATGTTCTCACAGTCCAATGGCTCAAAAACGTAAAGCTGAGGATCAAGGAGTCCTCCTACGTAAAGTACTACAATATGGTTCAGAACCATATTGTTCCAGAGCTTGGAACTTATCGGATGGACGAGCTGACCACAGAAATTGTGGAACAATTTGTGCAGAAAAAACTCACAAGTGGAAAACGTGACGGCAGGGGAGGCCTTTCGGAAAAAACAGTGAAAGATATTCTGGCAATCCTAAAGGAAATCTGTCTGTATGCAGCAGGACTTGACGTAGAAATCCCTTGTAGATTTGAACTCATCAAAATAAGACGCCGTGATCTGGAAGTACAGGTTCTGGATGGACAGAATTACAAGGAACTGGTCCGCTTCCTGTTCCATGATCACCATCCAAGAAAAACAGGCATTCTCTTAAGCTTATATATGGGCCTGCGCCTAGGGGAGGTCTGCGCATTAAAACGGCAGCACATATTATATAAGGAAGAAATCCTCTGCATACGAAGCACCATGCAGAGAATCCAGAACCTGGAGGAAGAGGGAAAAAGGAGAACAAAGGTAATTGTCACAGACCCAAAGAGCAGCAGCTCCGTCCGTGATATCCCCATACCGTCATTTTTAATGGAGCGGCTGGAAGATTTCCGGAGGCTTCCGGAGGATGCATATCTTTTAACAGGAAAAACCGATCGCTTTATTGAACCCAGGACGTTGGAATACACATTAAAACGTTATCTGCAGAGCTGCAGCATGGAATATGTAAACTATCATACCCTCCGCCATACATTTGCAACCCGATGTATGGAGGAGGGTTTTGATGCAAAATCCTTAAGTGAAATACTGGGCCATTCCAATGTAAATATTACGCTGAATCGTTATGTACATTCTTCTATGGAACAGAAACGGAAGAACATGGGAAGGCTTCTGCCGTATAAGGAGTTTGCATCATAGAGAAAACCTGTAGGTGACAGGAAATATGACCTGTCAGAGAATTAGGCTTTTCCCATATCCAATGCCAGATGTTTGCGTACATATTGTCTGATAGAGATGGCTGGTAATCCATATAAAAAGACATAATGTACGCAAATTGTCTGAATTTTTGTGATAAAAAGGAAATATACATTCGTGATGGGCGGACTTCGTACATTAAGGTATAATTTTCCTGAGTGAGTACAAGATGCTTCCTTTCCCAATCAGTTTGTGGTATACTAAACCAATATAAAATAAGAATACAATATACGAAGGTGGAAGATAATGAAAATAGCAGTAGCAGGAACAGGATATGTAGGATTGGTAGCAGGCGTCTGTTTTGCAGAGGTAGGGCATCAGGTAACCTGTGTGGATGTGGATGAGGCAAAGGTGCAGCTTATGAAATCAGGCACAAGTCCCATCTACGAGCAGGATCTGGAAGAACTGATGCAGAGAAATTATGCAGCAGGCAGGCTTAACTATACCACGGACTATGCGGCAGCATACAAGGAGGCGGACGCCATCTTTATCGGAGTCGGGACGCCGGAGCGGCCGGACGGCTCCGCAGAACTGTCCTATATAGCAACCGTTGCCCGTCAGATAGCGGAAAATGTGGTTCATGACTGCCTTGTCGTCGTGAAGTCCACAGTTCCGGTGGGGACGAATGACAAGGTAGAGCAGTTTATCAAGGACTTCCTGGTCAATGACGTGAAAGTAGAGGTGGCGAGCAATCCGGAGTTCCTGGCTCAGGGAACAGCGGTTCACGACACGCTGCACGCTGCAAGAATCATCATCGGAACAGAGAGCCGGGAGGCAGAGGCAAAGTTAAAGGAGATCTATGAGCCTTTCCATCTGCCCATCGTATCCGTAAAGCGCAGAAGCGCCGAGATGATCAAATACGCCAGTAATGATTTCCTGGCGCTGAAGATTTCCTATATGAATGACATTGCCAATCTCTGCGAGCTGGTAGGGGCGGATATCGAGGACGTGGCAACCGGCATGTCCTACGATGAGCGGATCGGAAAGCGGTTCCTCAATGCAGGAATCGGGTACGGCGGAAGCTGTTTTCCCAAGGATACAAAGGCGCTGGAGTATCTGGCAAGACAGAATCACTACGAGCTTAAGACCGTAAAAGCCGCGATTGAAGTAAATAAGGAACAGAAGGTGCTGCTGTTCAAAAAGGCATCCCAGCGTCTGATTACATTTCACGGCTTGAAGGTTGCCGTGCTGGGCCTGACCTTTAAGCCGGGAACCGACGATTTGAGAGAAGCGCCGTCTCTGGACAACGTGCCCCTTCTTCTGGAAGCGGGAGCAGAGATTTATGCATATGATCCCATAGGAGCGGAACGTTTCCGAAAGAGATTTCCGGAGGGAATTCAGTATACAGAGACTGCAGAAGAGGCGCTGCAGGGGGCCAATGTCTGCTTTGCCTTTACAGAGTGGGAAGAGATCCGGAATATCACGCCCGGACAATTTAAGGAATGGATGCGGACGGCCTTGTTGTATGATGGAAGAAATATGTACGATAAGACTGCCATGGAAGAAGCAGGCGTAGAATATTATGGAGTAGGAAGATAGGGAAACGCATATGCTGGAAAAGAATGTAACATTATCTGGTAAGACGATACTGGTCACAGGAGCGGCAGGATTTATCGGGGCAAACCTGGTTATGGCGCTGCTGCGGTCAGAACATAAGGTTCAGATTGTAGGGCTGGACAACCTCAACGATTATTACGATGTTTCGCTTAAGGAGTTCCGGCTTAAGGAAATCCAGTCTTTACATGAAAAAAGCACAGGCAGCTTCACTTTTATCAAGGGAGATCTTGCAGACAAGGCTCTGATAGATGAGATTTTCCAGAAATACCGGCCTGCGGTTGTGGTGAATCTGGCAGCCCAGGCCGGTGTGAGATACAGCATCGACAATCCGGATGCTTATATACAGTCTAATATGATTGGATTTTACCATATCCTGGAGGCATGCCGCCACAGCTATGACAATGGAGCCAGGGGCGTGGAGCATCTGGTTTACGCAAGCTCCTCCTCGGTCTATGGCAGCAATCGCAAGATTCCCTACTCTACCCAGGACAAGGTGGACAATCCGGTGTCCCTGTATGCGGCAACCAAGAAGTCCAATGAATTGTTTGCCCATGCCTATGGGAAGCTTTATGGGATACCCTCCACAGGCCTGCGCTTCTTTACGGTTTACGGGCCTGCCGGACGTCCGGATATGGCGTATTTCAGTTTTACAAACAAGCTGCTGGCCGGGGAGAAGATCCAGATTTTTAATTATGGGAATTGTAAGCGTGATTTTACCTATGTAGATGACATTGTCACAGGCGTTGTGGAAGTGATGCAGCGCAGCCCCCTTCCGAATGGGGACGGGGTGAAATATAAGGTTTACAATATCGGCAATCAGCAGCCGGAGAATCTTCTGGACTTTGTGGATATTCTGCAGGAGGAATTGAAAAAGGCGGATATCCTGCCAGAGGATTATGATTTTGACGCCCACAAAGAACTGGTTGGCATGCAGCCGGGGGATGTGGAAGTGACCTTTGCGGATGTGGCAGAGCTGGCGGAGGATACGGGGTTTAAGCCTCAGACCCCTTTGAGGGAGGGATTGAGGCGGTTTTCGGAGTGGTATAAGAAGTATTATACACCGTAAGCCTTTTCCTCTCATAGAAGCTTGCTTTGGGGAATTACAAGCGATAGTATTGAATGTGTTGAAAGTCAAGTGATGGAAGAGGCGGTGGAGCTGTGGCTGAAATTGAAAGGGAAGAGATTCCCAAATACAGAATTCTTGGAGTTGATATTGCAGCAACTAACATGGAGCAGGTATTGCGGCTGCTGGTAAAAGAGGGAAGGAGGCTGTCCGGGGAATATATTTGTGTTTCAAATGTCCATACAACCGTAATGAGTTATGACAATCCCCAATACTGTGCCATACAAAATAATGCGTTCCTGGCCCTTCCCGACGGAAAACCCTTATCCATTTTGTGCAGAAAAAAGGGGTTTTGTGAGGCCGGACGGGTGACAGGGCCGGATTTGATGCTGGAACTGCTTAAGATGTCTGCGGCGGAAGGATACCGTCACTATTTTTATGGGGGATCCCAGGAAACGCTGGATAAGATGCAAAAAAGGCTGCAGGCAGAATTCCCTCAGGCAATCATTGCAGGGATGTATTCTCCGCCATTCAGGCAGCTGACGAAGGAAGAGAACCGGCGTATTACAGAGGAGATTAACCGTGCAAAGCCGGATTTTGTCTGGGTGGGACTTGGAGCTCCCAAGCAGGAGATCTGGATGGCGGAGCATAAAGGAAAGACCGCCGGCCTGATGATAGGTGTCGGAGCGGCGTTTGATTATTTTGCAGGTAATATAATACGAGCCCCGGCCTGGATGCAGAAATGCTGCCTGGAATGGCTTTATCGTCTGCTTCAGGAACCGGGACGTTTATGGAAGCGTTATTTTGTTACAAATCTAAAATTTTTATGGCTTGTTTCAAGAGGAAAGCACCCTCAATGAACAAAAGGGGCAAGTGTTCGCTTATTTTGTATATTCTACAGGAGGAATTTAAGGTTCTCCGTTATAGAAGCTGCTGTTTTCATTGATAAATATAATACAGCGGTTGTCTCCGGCGTAAAAGTGAAAGCCATAGTCTTCCCATTTTCCGATAACAGTCATATTCAAATCCTGGCCAATAGCTATGAAGTCACAATTTGAACTTTGGAGCAGGGGGCCGAGGACTGTAAGATCAGGATGTTCTTTTGCAAATTCCGCATCAATAGAAGTGCGCTGCCATCTGTCATTGACCAGTGTAATGGTTGGATTGTATTGGCGGATAAAAGGAACAAGCCAGTTAGCTCCAACAACATGGGCGCCATCCGGAAGAAAATCGGCGGTATCAATGCTTTCCTGAGTCAGCTTGTAGGGATTGGATGCTTTATGAAAATTAGGTTCTCTGAGCATATAAGTTCCGCTTGTCATAATGAAGAGAAGCAGGGCGGCAAATAGGCCGAATCTTTTTCTGCCTTGAAAATGCAGAAGCATGTGAGCGGCAGTATAACAGACAAGAGGGACAAAGGGAATCAGCCATAGAGCGCGGTTATAAACGCTGTTTAATAAGCAAAAGTGAATAACCATAGCAGATATGGGGCAAAAGTATATAAAAAAGAGCAATAAAGTTCCCTGAATAAAAAATATTCTAGGAGCAGGCATTTTGTTTCTAAAAAAAAGATAAATAAGGCAGACAGGAATAAGAAGATAAATATAAGTATGCTCTGTAACGAGAGAAGTTCCTTCAAGAGCAATGAGAAACATATCTTTCATTTCAATTTCCTCCTAGTTTGCAGCCGCTGCGCGACAGCTTTGTGTACTGAGTGAATTGCTGCTATTTCAAAGCAAGAGCAATAAGACCCAATATAAGGCATGGACTGCAGCTCGCAATTGTTTTTAAAAAAAAGAATGGCTTTTTCGTTTTAACAGCCCATAGTAAGCTAAGAGAACAGGCAAGGATCGGAATAAATACAATAGCCATGGAAGAAAGAAGACAGGAACTTAGAGAATGTAAAAATAGTAAGTACCAGTCTCCTCGGCAATGAGTTTCCCGTGTTAGGCGAAACATCAAATACAGAACGCCCGGAAGGGCGGCACTGGCAAGAATGGCCTTTCCCATCCAGGGAGCCAAAAGGAGATAGCTTCCTGCCAATGTATGAATATTTGGAAGAAACATATGCATGACAGCAGCAAAAATCAAAAAATATCCTTGAGCCTCTGTATCCGTTTCAAAAAAGAGCTGTCCCATAAGCAGGTAGATGAGGTACGCAAAAGGAATCGTAATAAAAGGAATCACCGTGTGAGCTATGATCGTTGGTGAAATTTGAAACCAGCTTCCTAAAAGCGCATAAAACATAGACCAGAGGGAGAGGCAGTAATGAATGGAAAAAGGAGCCTCGTTAACGCCGCGTTCTGGGTCAATGCCATAGATCATATCTTTTTGCAGAGCTTCTGTAGCTAGATTTACATAGTAAGCGTCATCCCATTCATAGTAGGTATATTTGTATACATAACATAATTGAAAAATAATTATGATAAAGGCAATTATTGTGGTCCATGCGATATAACGTTTCCAATTTTTTAAAAAGTCGGATAGAGTTTCAGAAAGGTTTTTCCAAAAAAGGAGAGAAATGAAACAGCCGATAAGCAGCACTCCGCCATACGTAAAGGATAATGTATGAAAGGAAGCCTTGCAGAAGGTCATAGGAACCAGTATCAATTCCAAGAGCCCCCATATGGTGATAATCCCCGTGAAAATATTTAAAAAAATAGTTTGATTTTTGCGAAAGCACAAATAGTTTACGAGATTTCCAATTAATAAGGAAGCCGTGAAAAAGATCAAACAGATAAAAGTAATACTTAGTTTCATTGTGGCACCAAAAGCCTTTCTCTAGAAATAATTATTGTATCAATATATCATTTGGTATGTAGAAAGTCAAGGTATCAGCAGGAAGCACGGCACCGCTTTTCCTCCATATCAAGAATGCGGTTTAAGGCTTTCTTGATATGAATCCCTTCTATCAGCCCAGGCCGGAGTTTTAAACAGTTTGCCCGGAACATTTGATACTCGTCCTGGCGGACAGAAGTGACTTTTTCTTCCAATTCGTCTAAAGAATCGATGCAGATACCAAGCTTATGCTCTCGTACAAAGTCGGCGACGGCCGCCTTAGACCAGACAATAATTGGAAGCCCGGCTGCAATATAAAGAGACGCTTTATGGGGATTGTTGTAACGAAGGTAGTTATTTTCCTCCCATACCTCATAGCTGCCCTCCCAGATAAGACCATAGCTGCCGTTTATTTCCAGAGGAAGCCGCTCGGGAGGTAAAGAGCCGCAATAAGACAGATTGGAATATTGGGGTTTAGGCATTCCATAAATGTGAAATTGCACAAGGGATGGATCAATACATAGATCAAGTTTTTCTAAAAATGGAGATTTTCCTAAGTTTCCTGCAAAGCAGATGCAGGGAACGGTAAGGGGCCTGTCTTTGGGAATGAAAGCTTCTGTCTTATAATCAAAAATGGTAAGGGGAATCAGCTGGGAGGTACAGCCGAGCTCTTCCAGCCTGTCAGCCATTTTGCCATTGTGACAGATGATATAATCACATTGATTCAACCCTTTGATTTCAGAGTCAATTTCGTGTTTGTGAGCTTTTGCGTCATCATATCGAATCGGAAAGATATCGTGGATAAGATAAATAATTTTAAAATTTTTGATTTTCTTTAGCTTTAGAATTCCCTCTAAAACCTTTGACGAGGTTTGGACAAAAAGAATGTCGTTTTTGTTAAGACGGATGAAAAGCTTCCCATAGATGGCAAGTGCTAACAGAAGCTTAAAAAACTTGCTTTTTCTAAATTTGCGCTTGTCGTTTTTGGCAATAGATTGAAAACCGCTCTGCAATACAAAGTGGGATACATCCTCCCGGGCCTTGGATGAGGCATTATATTCATTAAGTACATATTCTTCCAGCACATATTTACGCATATCGTTGCTTCCTCTTATTCAGAAATTGTATAGATTAGTCGTCTTCCTGCCGTATTTTGTTAATTTGGAGAATCAGCTTGTCAGAGACACCGCTTTGCACTTTCCGGCAGAAGAATTTTCCGGAGCTGCTTATTTTTTCCCAGTCTTTTTCTGTTAAAATTTTGATTTTTTCTCCATATTCAAAATAATGTACAGGAGAAAGAGAGTGCAGTCCTTTGTAGATATCGCAGTATCTTTCGCCCTGGCTGGCCCATTTAGAATTGAAGAAAACGGTATGGATCCATGCTTCGCTGGGGACAAAAGAGTAGCGCAGGATTTTCTGCAGCTTTTTATCCCCTGAATAAATCTGAAATATATCTTTGAGACAGTTATAGGAAAGACACCAGTATTCACTTCCAAAATAGAAATCGTATCCCAGCAAGTCGTAACGGTTCTTTTTTTTGATATGCCTCCGGTTAAGAAAAGAAGTAAATCTTGTATCCATAAAATGGTAGTACAAAAATTTGTTCTGCATAGAACCTTTTTGGGGATTTATTTTTGTTTCGTGACTGACATCATATCCGATAATGAATTCTTTGTTATCAGGCGGCAATGTGAGCAGTGTACGGTTTGACACCAAAGGGTAGTCTGTTCCTGTCAGATTAAAAATTCTAAGGTAGGTTGTATTTGAAGAAAGCATTTTTTGAATCAGGTTATATTGCATCTGCACTTGGGAATATCCTCCCCAATGAACGGCCACACGCTCGCATCCCTTTAAAAAAATGACATTTGGATAATCTTGCAAAGGGGTAAGAAATTGCGAAATGCTGGCTTTGGCATCTATGTGGATATAAAAATCAACCTTATGTTCGATGTTTAAAGCATCTACGAGCCTTTTTAAAGCCAAGGGTTCTAAATACGCAGAGATTAAATAAGCATTTGTTTTTTGAGTCATAAACAACAGCGCTCCTGTTTCATAGATTGGTATTTAATTAGTTTATTATAATTTAGGATAGAAAGCAATCTTTTTATGTTTACATGCTGTCGTGTTTTATGCTATGATAGCCATAGCAAATAGCAGAGGTGTTATAGCATAAGATATGAAAAAACAGGGATCATATCGAGTTTTGCTCGTTCATAATTATTATCAGATTCCGGGTGGGGAGGATACCGTTGTGAGTAATGAAAAGCGGCTGCTGGAAGAGCACGGACATGTCGCTTTTTTTTATATGCGCAGCAATCAAGAGATTCACCGGTTTTCTCTGGTTCGGAAACTGCTCTTTCCTTTTGAGACAGTGTTTTCTCGAAAGACTTACCGTGATGTCAAAAGGCTGATAAAAGAAGAACGTATAGATCTGGTACATGTGCATAATACTCTAAGCATGATAAGTCCGTCGGTATACTATGCGGCTTTTAAGTGTAAAGTACCTGTGATACAGACGGTTCATAACTTTCGGCTGCTCTGCCCTGGCGCCGTGTTTGTAAAAAAAGATATTATTTGTGAAGACTGCGTAAAAAAAGGGCTGCTATGCGCATTAAAGGGAAGATGCTACCGCAATTCCCTGCCCCAGACTTTGGTAAGTGCATTGATTTTGAAGATACACCGTGTCATGGGAACTTACAGAAAGATATATTATATTTGCCTGACAGAGTTTAATAAAAAAAAGCTTTTGCAGTTGAATAATTGTGGGAAGCAGCTGATCGAAGCGGATCATATTTTTATAAAGCCTAATTTTGTGAGAGCGGAAAGGGAATGCGTCCCCATATCCAGACGCAAGAATCAGTTTTTGTATGTGGGCAGGCTGGATGCGCTGAAAGGGATTCAGGTACTTTTGGAGGCGTGGAAGGGAATAGATGACAGCCGGCTGCTGATCTGTGGGACAGGCCCCAGACGCGCTTGGGCAGATGATTTTTTGAAGCAGAATAATATAAATAACGTGCAGCTTTTGGGACAGCTCAGCCACGAACAAGTGATGGGACTTTTACAAGAATCACGGGCGCTGCTTATGCCGACACAGTGGTATGAGGGGCAGCCTATGGTGATATTGGAGAGCTATTCTGTGGGGACGCCGGTGATAGGAAGCCGTCTTGGAAATGTGCAGGATATGATTGAAGAGGGAATCACAGGGTGTACATTTTCACATGATAAACCGGAGGAGCTGCATCGATTGCTTCAGAATCTTCCGGATTTTGAGGAGGGTGTAATCCGGAGGCATTTTGAAGAGCATTACGCAAGCGAAGAAAATTATCAAAGGCTTATGTGGATCTATCATCAAGCCATAGAGGATGTTCGAAATGGTAAAAGCAGTCATCATCACTAATATACCGGCGCCGTATAGAGTTGATTTTTTTTATTATCTGCAGACCCGGATACGTGAGACAGAGTTTTATATCATATATTCCAGCGCAGCAGAAGACAACCGAAGCTGGAAAGTGGAGCAGGAAAAGATAAAGAAGTCTGTTTTTCTGAAATCCGCCACGATTAAGATAAAGAAGAGATATGATACAAAGTATATTCACATTCCGAAGAATGTGAAAAAGACTTTGACCCAGATACAGCCGGATATTGTGATCGGCTCGGAATATAATCCTACAATTATCCAGGCAGTGCGTTATTGTAAAAAAAAGGGAATTCCTTATGTGAGCTGGACAGACGGGACTTTGTTTTCAGAACGAAATATCAATCGGCTTCAAAGGCTTCTTCGAAGCTATGTGATCCATACGGCGTCGTCCTATATTGCCAGCAGTACAAAATCGAAGGAAGCCCAACAGTTTTACGGGGCGGATGCAGATAAGATCCGAATCAGCTATCTGACTGTAGATATCGACAGATACCTGCAGGAACGCGGTCAGGTACAGGAACCAAGGCTGTTGTGTGTGGGAAGCCTGATTGAGAGAAAGGGGATCGATCTTTTACTTAGAGCCTGTGCTCGTGTAAACAGCCCCTGGCATCTTGTCCTGGCGGGCCAGGGGCCGGAGGAAACCAATTTAAGAAGGCTGGCCAAAAGCCTGGGAATTGAAGGGCAGGTAGAGTTCCTGGGATATCTGAATCAAAAGGAGCTGCTTGAAGAGTACAAAAAAAGCTATTGCCTGGTGCTTCCTACCAGGGAAGATTGCTTTGCATTGGTGATTTTAGAAGCGATGTGCTCTGGGCTGCCTGTGATTTGTTCCCGGTATGCAGATGGAGCGAACGATTTAGTTGAGGATGGAAAAACAGGATACATTGTAGATCCATTTGATGAAGCGGCTTTTAGCCAGAGCATTGAAACGCTTTTGAAGGAGCCAAAAAAGGCGCGGCTGATGGGAAAACAGGCTCAAAGAGAGACAGAAAAATTTCGATTTTCCTGTGTGGCACAGGGATTTTTAGAAGCTGTTCAACTGGCTTTGGGACAAAAGCAAATGTGAAAGCGCCGTTGAACTGAGAACAGGATAGAGAGAATGAAAAAAAGTGTTTTGGCA
Organism: Clostridia bacterium; assembly: GCA_910575725.1. Classification (GTDB taxonomy): domain Bacteria; phylum Bacillota; class Clostridia; order Lachnospirales; family Lachnospiraceae; genus Laedolimicola. The sequence continues at coordinate 11,117 of CAJTFE010000014.1, forward strand.
ATCTTTACATGTTTTAATCGAAAGGAGATAACCATTTCCAGCATAAAAAGCTTGATAGAGGAAAATGCCGAAATGGATTTGTGCTTTATTGCAGTAGACGATAAGAGCACGGACGGAACCGCTGAAGAATTGGAACACCTGGAAGATGTGACGGTGGTACAGGGAACAGGCAGCCTCTACTATACAGGCGGTATGCGTGAAGGGATGAAATATGCGAAGCAGCAGAAGGCAGAGTATGATTATGTGCTTCTTTTTAATGACGATGTAGCATTTTATCCTCATGCTCTGGAAAAGCTGGCAGAAGAATTATCACCGGATGAGAAACGAGTGCTGGTTGGTGCAGTCTGTGGAAGAGATGGCAGGCTGTCATACGGAGGGGCGAAAAAGAAATCGCGTTTTCGTCCATCTTTTGAGGTGATCATGGCAAAAGGGAAAAGGAAGCGCTGTGACACCTTTAATGCAAATTGTGTTCTGATTCCATGGAAGGTGTTTTTGGAAGCTCCCATTATGGACGGACACTACCGGCATTCTCTGGGAGATTTTGCTTACGGGCTGACTCTTGGGGAAATGGGCTGCGAGATAGAGGTGGTAGATTTTTTTGTAGGATTATGTGACGATAATCCTGCTGATGGAACCTGGAGAGATCCAAAGATTCCCAGGAAAAAAAGGATTCAAATGAAAGAAATGCCCAAAGGGCTTCCTGCGAAGGAATGGTTTTATTTTGTGAAAACTTACTTTGGGACAGCCAGCGCCTGTGTTTATACAATACTGCCTTATGTAAAGATAATGCTTGGGAGGCCGACATGAAGGAATTTTTAGAGAACCACAGTGGATTGCAGAATGGTCTGGCTCTTGTTTATCGTTTTTTAGGGGGAACTAGGAAGAAGATAAAAGGAAGCAGAAATCAGGTGCGTTTACAGGGCAGCTTTTTGAAAAAATGTAAGATTGAGATATATGGTGAGGATAATGTGGTGGAGCTTGGGGAGAGATGCGTTTTTCAGGGCTGCCATATCTATATCAGGGGAAATCATAACCATGTCAGGATTGGAAAAGAATGCAGATGCGCCAAATTAGAGATATGGGTGGAGGACGATGAAAATCAAGTGGTAATCGGCCATAATACACGCGTAACGGGACAAACACATCTGGCAGTAACAGAGGGGAAAGAACTTGTGATTGGAAAGCAGTGCCTGCTGGCCAGTGAAATTGTTATACGTACGGGGGACAGCCATTCGATACTGACACAAGATGGGAAACGGTGCAATTATGCAGGCGATATTGTTGTAGGGGATCATGTCTGGATTGGCCAGGGAGTCTATATCCTAAAAGGCGTTTCGGTGGGAAGAGATGCAGTAATCGGAACGGGAGCCGTAGTTACAAAGCCTGTGCCGGAAGGAACTGTTGCAGCAGGCAACCCGGCGAAGGTGGTAAAGGAACTGATTACATGGGACAGTGAAAGGATTTTGTGATGAAGGTATTGTGGCTGTGCAATATTATGCTTCCAAAGATTGCAAAAAGTCTTTCTATGCCCTTTCGCAGTACAAGCGGATGGCTTACTGGTTTGTCAGAGGAACTGCAGAAGGAAAAAGATGTAAGCCTTGCGGTTTCCTTCCCGGTTCTGCTGCAAAGGACTCCTTTGGAAGGAACAGCAGAAGGCATGGAATATTATGGGTTTCCATGGAATGGAAAAGATTTTACCTATAGTGGGAAAACGGAGCGTTATTTTTGCGCTGTATTAACAAAAGTAAAGCCGGATCTGGTTCATATCTTCGGAACAGAGTTTCCGCATACCCTTGCAATGGTAAGAGCATGTGAACAGGCTGGGCTGATTTCGCATACGGTAATCAGCATCCAGGGCCTGGTGTCTGTCTATGCGGAGCATTATCTGGCGGCCCTGCCTGAGAGAGTGGCGCACTCCCATACTTTCCGCGATTATGTGAAAAGGGACAGTATTTTCCAGGCACAGAGGAAATACCGCATTAGAGGAAAGCTGGAGACAGAAGCGCTTAAGAAGGTGCCTCATGTGATTGGAAGGACAGACTGGGATCGCGCCTGCACAGAAATCATACAGCCGCAGGCTGCATACCATTTTTGCAATGAGACTTTACGGAAGTCCTTTTATGTCAATAGATGGAGCCTGGAGAAATGTGAGAAGCATTCTGTCTTTGTAAGCCAATGGGAATATCCGATCAAAGGCTTCCATCTGCTGCTGCTGGCTATGCCGGAATTGATAAGAAGGTATCCGGATCTAAAGGTTTATACCACCGGAAAAAGTCCTTTTGAAAGAACCGGATTTAAGAATCGATTAAAAGAAACTTCTTATCTGGTATATATTAAAAAATTGATAGAACAGTATCGTTTAAAAGAGCATATTTGTTTTTTGGGAGGAGAATTGGATGAACAGTCCATGTGCCAGGCGTTTTTGCGCTCCCATGTGTTCCTTTCGCCTTCATCGATTGAGAATTCGCCGAATTCACTGGGGGAAGCCATGATTCTGGGGGTGCCCTGTGTCTCGTCGGATGTGGGCGGCGTGAAAAATATGATGGTTCATGGAAAGGAAGGTTTTTTGTATTCTTATGATGAGTATTATATGATTGCGCATTACATCAGCCGGATTTTTGAGGACGATGCTCTGGCCTTGCGGTTCTCGGAAGCAGGAAGGCAGCATGCAGAGAGAACCCACGATCCCCATAGGAATTTGGAAGATTTGAGAAAGGCTTATTGTGAAATTGTGCAGTGAGGAGAAAAACAGATGAAGGCACCAGTGGTAATTTTCGCCTATAATCGAAAAGAACATTTGCGAAGAACAATAGAAGCTTTGGGCCTGAATATGGGAATTGAGGATACAGCAGTTTATATCTTTGCAGATCAGTTCGGCAAAAAAGAAGAACAGGAAAAGACAGAAGCTGTAAGGGCTTATATTGAGAAGCTGGAACAAGGCCATCCCTTTCAGAGCCTGCATGTGAAATATGCGGCGGAACACAAAGGGCTGGCGGCATCTGTAATATCCGGTGTCACAGAAGTGATAGAACGTTATGGAAGAGTGATTGTGGTAGAGGATGATTTGTATACTTCCAAGGATTTTTTGAAGTATATGAATCAGGCTTTGGATTTTTATGAGAAAGAACCTGTGTGGTCTATCAGCGGATATTCTTTTCCAATGAAACATTTGAAGCAATATCCACATGACATTTTTTATTGTTATCGTGCCTGCAGCTGGGGATGGGCAACCTGGAAAGATCGCTGGAGCATGGTGGATTGGGAGGTGAAAGATTTCGCAGAGTTTAGAAATGATCGGAAGGAAATGTGGAAATTTAACCGCGGCGGTACGGATCTGACACCTATGCTGTGCGAACAGATGGAGGGGAAGAGGGATTCCTGGGCCATACGCTGGTGTTTTGCACAGAGTAAAAAGGAGATGCCTTCTATATATCCGAAGGATTCCCGTGTTGTGAATATGGGATTTGACGGGAGCGGAAGCCACTGCCTGGCCTCCACAGAGTATGAGACAATATTGAATTGCAGAGAAGAGGATTGCAGATTTGAGATTTTGGATTTGGATAAACAGTTGATGAAAGAATTTAGAGATAAATATAGTGATACTTTTTGGAAAAAGGTAAAGCGCCGGTTGAAAACAATGGGAAATAAGCGGTTGTAGAAGAGACTGGGAGGATAAAGAAATGGAGACTGAGAAAATAGGCATTGTTCGAGAAATATATCGTGCAGTGAAGAATTGGGCTATCAGCAGATTGACATATTTTTCTCCGGAGACAGTGAGTAAAATCAGATATAAGCAGGCATTAGGCCGTAATTTGAATTTAAAGAACCCACAGGAGTTTAATGAAAAACTAATGTGGTTAAAGCTGAACACATATTATAAAAACCCACGGGTGATTCAATGTGCAGATAAAGTGGAAGTAAGAAAGTATGTTGAAAAACGAGGATGTAAAGAAATATTAGTAGACTGCATTGGGGTTTACGACAAAGCATCTAAAATTTCATGGGGAGATTTACCAAAACAATTTGTGTTGAAGTGTAATCATGGTGCAGGATATAATATTGTTTGTAACGATAAGAACAGTTTGAATATTAAAGATTCAGAAAAGAATCTGAATAAATGGCTGAAGAGAGACTATTCCCTGCCGAATGCCGAGATGCAGTATCATTATATTAAACCGCGTATTATATGTGAAAAATATTTGCAGCCTCATAAGGGACTTTTGCCGGATGATTATAAGGTATACTGTTACAATGGAAAAGCTGAATATATTTTACTCTGCCAGGAGAGGGAAACGGGTCACAGTAAGTTCCATTTGTTCGATAGGGATTGGAACTTTTTGAACTGGATCGTTAGTACTTTTTATGAGCCCATGCCAGAAGTTATACAGCCGCCGTGTTTAGATAAGCTGTTGTATTATGCAGAAAGATTATCAACGGGATTTCCTTTCGTGAGGATAGATTTTTATGTAATGGGGGATAAAATATTTTTTGGAGAAATGACATTTACTCCTTGCGGCTGTTTGGACTCTGATTATACAGATGAAGGCAATCGTGGGTTAAGCGAGAAGCTGATTTTGCCATTGTAAGTTTTATAACAGAGTATCAGGATGGGAGTTTTTTATGAAAATATCGGAATGGATTTATTGGAATATAAATTGCAGCTGGAATAATTATTTTGGGAAAAAGGATGTAACCCAAGAACCGAATTATATAGACAATGCTCAGGTTCGATACTTTATTGAAGAAAAGCTGGACAAACAAGAGCCCTTTATGATAGGGAAACTAGGTGCAGGCGAGCTTTTTGTCATGCGGACAGAAGAGTTTAACTTTCGGTCAAAGAAGGAAAAAGCCTGCGCGCAGTTATGCACTTGTGCAGGCTTTTTTCCGGAGAAACAGGAGCTTATGACAGAATTCAATGAAGTAATGAAGCATGCATTGGGGAATGTGGACGTTCTGCTTCGATGGTATCAGCCTTATGAGGAGTATTTTGTTCAAAAATATGCAGCAGAACTGAAAAATGTATGTGATTGGATGAATGCCTGGACTGCAAAGAAGCCTTGGACGGCTGCTTTAAAAGGCAGGAAAGTATTAGTGATTCATCCGTTTGCAGAATCCATACAAAGCCAGTATGAACGGCGCGAAAAGATATTTTCGGATCCGGAAGTGCTTCCGGAATTTGAACTTAAAACCTTAAAAGCAGTGCAGACAATTGGGAATGAAACAGACGACAGATTTTCAGATTGGTTTGAAGCATTGCAGTACATGGGAGAGGAGGCCATGAAAATAGATTTTGATATTGCCTTGATTGGCTGCGGCGCATATGGGTTTCCTTTGGCTTCCTGCATCAAAGAACATGGAAAGAGTGCGGTGCATTGGGGAGGAGATGTCCAGATGCTGTTCGGCATTCTTGGAAAACGATGGGAAAACAGGGAAGATGTAGCCAGGCTTCGCAATGAGTATTGGATATATCCTTCAGAGAAGGAGCGGCCCAAGGGCTATACAGATGTAGAAGGCGGATGCTATTGGTAGAGAGGATTACAAAATGAATATGGTGAAAAAGACACTGCAGATATTTGACAGAAAACAAAAAAATGAGATAGTAAAATTAACTGTTTTAATTCTATTAGGAGGTTTTTCTGAGCTGGTAGGAGTGTCGGTAGTTGTGCCCTTTATTAATGCAGTGATAGCTCCTGACGAGCTGATGCAGGAACCTGTTATCAGACGAGGCTGCGAAATTCTGGGAATTACAAAAGCTTCACAGCTTATCGTGGGAATTGCTCTTTTTCTTTGTCTGATCTATATTCTTAAAAATTTAGTTGCCCTGCTGCTGGCAAACAGACAATACAAATTTACAGCCTATGGGCAGAGAGATCTGAAAAACCGTATTATGCGCTGTTATCTTGCCCAGGACTATTCCTTTCATCAAGATAATAATAGCGCTGATTTGATCAGAAACATTACTTCCGATACCCAGATGTTTTATGAAACAGTTTTAAACATGATTCAAGTTGCTTCAGAATGCTGTGTCAGTATCGTACTGGTGGTCTATTTATTGATTAAAGACCCGGGAATTACGCTTGGGGTATCCCTGAGTATGGGAGCGCTTGTATTTTTATTTTTGAAAAAGTTTAAAAATCTTCTCTCAGACCTGGGAAATCAGAGAAGAGATACGACTGCTGCAATGATGAAGTGCATGCAGCAGGGATTTGGCGGAATCAAAGAGATAAAAGTATCAAATAAGGAAAGCGTATTTTGTCAGGACTTCGAAAAAAGTAATCATGTGAATGCGGAAGCGACACAGAAGAATCTTTTTTTAAATATAGTGCCAAAGCCAATCATGGAAGTGATTTGTGTCTGCAGCTTGATGCTTGTTATCGCATTTAAGGTTGCATTTGGCTCCTATACAGATGATTTTATCATAACTCTTAGTGTATTTGGAATCGCAGCATTTCGCCTCCTTCCTTCCGTGAACAGGATATCCAGTTATATGGGGACCGTGCTCCATCAGGGAGTTGCAGTAGACGCAATTTCCCGGGAACTGGTGCACATCAGAGAAATGGAACAGAATATAGACATAGCACAAAAATCCAGGAAAGAAGCAATACCTTTTGATAACAAGATTTCTTTGGAAGATGTGTCTTTTCAATATCCGAATACAGAGGACTGTGTTCTTGAGCATGTGCAGCTGACTATTTCAAAAAATGAATCGGTGGCATTTATCGGGCCTTCCGGGGCGGGCAAGACCACTTTGGTAGATTTGATTTTGGGAATATTAAAGCCTGTGCAGGGACAGATTCGGATAGACGGCCTTGACTTAGAAGGAAAAGAACGGGAGTGGCATGAGCAAATCGGTTACATTCCCCAGACAATTTATATGCTGGATGATACAATAAGAAATAATGTAAGATTTGAACTGTCCGAGGACAGGGAAGATGATGAACGGATATGGGAGGCTTTGGAAGAGGCCCAGCTAAAGGAATTCGTAAAAGGACTGGAGCACGGACTGGATACAGTGATTGGAGAGGCAGGAACAAGAATATCAGGCGGGCAGCGCCAGCGTCTGGGGATAGCAAGAGCTTTATACAGGAATCCTTCTCTTTTGATATTGGATGAAGCTACCTCGGCTCTTGATTCTGATACAGAGGCGGCAGTGATGGAGTCTATAGAGCATTTGAGGGGAAGAATGACTCTTTTGATCATTGCCCATCGGTTGTCCACGATTGAAAATTGTGATGTGGTTTATGAAGTGAAAGACAAGAAAGTTGCAGAAAAACAGGAAGAAGCAGACGGATGATGAATATTCAGGAGTTTTATTATAAGGGAAAGGCAAAGATTCGGTATCTGATTTATAACCACAATTTTGGAAAAAAATGGTTTCCTTTTTTATATGCTTCCTATTGGCATATGCGTCTTCAAAGAAGGCCTCCAAAGGAACGATATGAGAATTATTTTTCTGCGCGGCCCAATCCAGGCGCGGGTATCGGCCATCAGATGGCAAACTGGATTGCCGGTTACTGGTATGCGAAGCAGTTCGGGCTTAGATTTGCACATATTCCTTTTTCAAATTCACGAATTCCATATACAAAATCTTCATGGGAATCCTTTTTGGGATTCGGCGAAGGAGAGGTTTCTCTGGAGGAGCTGGTCAAAGAGAAAGGCTGCCGGATTGTGCGCCTTCCAATGTTTGGAGGAGAGATCGAAGCAGATTTGACGATGATACGGCGCATTATTCGATCTTATACCAATAAAAGGGTTGTGTTTCTGGCAGAACAGGATCAATTTTACAGAGAGCAGTATGGGGTCAGAAGCATGATTCAAGATAAATTTTTTCATGCTCCTGTACAAAGAGGAAAGCTGCTCTATGATCAAAAAAAGGGAATTTCTATCGCAGTTCATATTCGCCGGGGGGATGTGACAGCGGTCTCCGATAATCCAAACATAACCATGCGCTGGCTGGATGCGGGATATTATCAGAGAGTTCTGACGGCTCTTTTAAAGGCATTGAAAGGCCTGGAAGCACAAATATATATTTTTTCCCAGGGAAAAAAGGAGGAATTTGAACCATACTTCCCATTTCCCAATGTTCATTACTGTGTGGATATGGCGGCAGAGGAAACGTTTTGGCATCTGGTAAAGGCAGATATTCTTCTGATAAGTAAAAGCTCTTTTTCCTATAAACCAGCTTTGCTCTCCAAGGGCATTATTGTGGCCCCAGAGCATTTCTGGCATGGTTATCCCGATTCGGAAAAGTGGATTGTTGTGAATGAGGAAGGGGAGGTAAATGAGAGATTATTTGATATCTCGCTTAAGCTCTTGGAGAAAGGGACGGAATAAATAAGAAAGGGGCAGTTATTTTGCCCCTTTTCCCATAATAACAACCCAGACAGTCAGGAATAAAATTTTAATGTCTGCAGATAATGACCAACTGTCGATATATTCCAGATCCAGCCTTAAAATTTCTTGAAAATCTGTGATATCGCTTCTGCCGCTGACCTGCCATAAGCCGGTCAGGCCTGGTTTAATACTGAGCCTTCGGCGGAAATATAATTCATACTGTTTAAACTCATCTAAGGTAGGCGGACGTGTTCCCACCAGGCTCATCTGCCCTAAGAGAATATTAAAAAATTGCGGGAGTTCATCAATACTGGTTTTTCGCAAAAAAGCTCCGACTTTTGTAATGCGTGGATCGTGCTCCATCTTAAAAAGCGGCCCGCTCATTTCATTTTTGGCCATTAATTCTTTCTTTTTGTCTTCGGCATCTATATACATGGAACGAAATTTATAGATTTTGAAGTTGCGTCCATTTTTCCCGACTCGAAGCTGGGAAAAGAATACAGGGCCGGGGGATTCCAGCTTGATTGCGCAGGCCGCAAAAGGGGTTATGAGGATGGTTATGATACAGCCTATGAAAGAGCCGAGGATATCCATTCCGCGTTTTATAAAAAGCCTTCGATAATCAAAGGAATTGGATTCGTAGGACAGGACTGTGAAACCAGCAAAAATTTCGGTGGTTTTATGTGCTGCTACATTATCAAAATAGTCAATATTTACATGTACAGTGATTCCCATGCTTTCAAACTGCTGAATCAGCTTTTCCAGTTCCTCCTTAGAGTAATCAGGCAGATGCAGAAAAACCTCATCCACTACAACTGTGGTAAAGACATCGTAAAGATTAGACGATGAAGCAATAACAGGAATATTCCAAACAGAAGTTCCAGTCAATTCTTTATCCAGAATCACAAGTCCGGCGATTTCAAAACTCCATTCTTTGGCGGAAAGAAGCTTTTCCAGGATTTTTTCCATATAATTATTTGTAGTAATAACAATTAGCTTATTACTGCTGCTGCTGTTACGGTAGATTCTGATAAAGTACTGTTTTACAAGCAGATGGCAGAGATATGTCAGCAAAACGTTGTATATAAAAAAATAAAAAAAGATAAGCCTGGAAAAATCTTCTGCGAATTTTGCAATAAAAAGAAAGAGGCTCAAAAACAGTATCAGCACGCTGTTATATTTAAGCACCGCAATAAATTCCACAAAATATCCCCTTTGAAAAAAAGCCGTATTCCAATCAAAGAGATATGAGGACAGCAGATGGAAAAAGAGGATGCATATAATGGTGGAAATATATGTTTCTGAATAAAGGCGGTAACTGGCAGATACGCCCCGGGTAAAAACAGCCAAAACAAACGAGACAGTAATACACAGGCATTCAACGCCCAGGATGGTATAATTTTGTATGATGCGTTGCTTTTGATTTAAATTAGACATATTGCTCCTTTCTAACAAAACTATTCTTCCGCTTTTTCTTCCGGAAAGGCAACAATCGTATGAAGCCCAAAGTAATTGCTTGTATTACCGTTCAGCCAGTGAGTGGGATATCCCTGCAGATCTTCAAGACCGTAAAGGCCGTTGAACTTCGTTTTGGGTTCAATGCGGTAAGTGACAATATCCAGGATTCCGGCATCTCTCTGCTGAAGGATGGAATCAATTCTTCTGTTATATACACGATAAGTATAGCCAATATCCAGCAGGCCATAGCTGTATTGGATAAAAAAGACAGCCATTAAGCTGCAGACAATGCCACAGGCCCATTTTACATGATTCTCATCTAATAGTAAAGAGAGGCAGTAAAGAAGCCCTGTCACCAGGAACAGTGCGGTTCCTAAAGCGGCACGCTCAGGATATTCGGTCACCACAAGCATTACATAATTGTTGGCCAGTGCAGTGATGCCAAACAGGGCAGCAATCCATTTTTTGTAGAATTCTATATCCTGATAGCATACAAGAACAAAAAGAAAGAGATACACAAGCAGGAAGGGAAGCATATATTCGTAAAGCATAGAATTACAGACGGCAAGACGTCCGCCGTAAGTGAGAAGGAGTCCTGTGTTTTCGGAGCTGCTCTCAAGCCGGAGGTAATTTCCGGGGGCGGCAATCATAAAAATAAATCCGAGTATCTGTGTTCCGAAACTGATCAGCATCCAAAGAGGAATTTTCCGGCCGAGTTTCCGGGCAATCAGCAACAGGACTGCAATAAAAAGAATGCCTGCACCAGAGGTATTTTCATTGCCCCATCCGGCCAGGAGACCGAGCAAGGGCATAAAGCCGATGATGATTTTATTCGTTAACAATCTGCCGGACATGACGTATTGGTAATATGGCCAGAGAAAGGTAAAAATAAATGCAGCCGGCCATAGATAGTTGCATGCTCCGATGAGCCAGAGAAAGTCTTGTCCAAAGGCGGGCACTGCAAACCAGATGCACAGATGTACAGCCAGATAAATAAGGGAATGTCCTTTTTCTGCGTGAACCGCAGCATAACGATAGAGAAGATAGGCCAGCCAGCAGTAAAGGGCTGCATTAAAAATGTTGAAAACAGGCTTTCCAATCATCAGAAATACAGTAGCGATAAAATGGGTAATGATCCGCCCGCCCCAGCTGAGATAGTGGGCGTACATAGATAAGCATGCGTCTTTGAGTGTCACAATACTGTTGTGATCATACCAGCTGAAGGTGTAGGAATAGTCATCAGCCAGCATGGGAGTGAGGAAATTAAAAATCAGTATTGCGCAGCCGAAAGCTGCAGAGACGAGAGCAGTCGTATATCTTTTATTCTTAAAAAAATTATTCAGCATCATAAAAAACTCCTGTATTTTGATAGGTTTAAAGCTATTGTAGCATTTCGGAGATTTTACTGTCAAACGGAATTGGAACAGGCTGTCTAAGGGTATAGATGATTTTTACAATTTTCTGCTGATGCAGCGTTAAAACATTCAGGAGCAGCATCCATGTAAAGGCGAAAAAGACAGAAAACACCTGACAGGCACGGGGGTGAAACCTCAATGAATAAACGAGAGAAGAAACAGGGAAAAAAGTATTCCAAATCCAATCGGCAGCAAGCTCCAATTTTTATAGCGAAGAACCAGATAGGCGCCTAAAGCGAAGAATATGATAATACAAATATCTAATTCTGTGAAGGGCATGTAAATCAATCTTTTCAAAAAATACTGAAAACCAAAAGAACTTCCTACATAAAATCCTCCGGATATCATCAATACCAACAGTTGTGTTGACTGCAGTGTAGCCGTAGCTGATAATCGAAATCAGAATAAGACATCCCACGTAAGTTTTGTTTTTTGAAAAGAGTTTAATTCCTGCTTATAGGTTTCCATAATATCTCCTTAGTAAAATATGTACAATTAAAAAAAGTATAGCAATTCTATGCCTGAAAAGCAACTGTAACATTTTCTTGTCAGGGGAGCAGGTTTGTTATATACTAATTGCAAATATAAGGAATGGAGTAACTGATGTATGAAAGGCTGCAAGATAAAGGTACAGGATGTTATTTTGAGAAATATAGCCGGACAGTGGGCTGTCATATGTTTTTTTCCGGCAGCATTTTTATCAGCAGCATTTGTGTCTGGTATGGGATTGGATACACATAGATTCCGGCATTTGGCGGCAGCTCTGGTTCTTACGGCTGGAACTGTGGCACTGGGTCTTGTATGGGTGATACTGTCGGGAAAGGATAAGGGCTGCAGGGAAAGATTCAGGAAAAAAATCAGCAGCGATCGGTATCTATATGCAATATTGTTTGTTTCGGGAATTTTAAGAAGCTTCAGTTTAAATGTTATGCAAAGATGGGATGCAGGAGAGTATTATTACAGACTCGGAACTGCATGTGAGAATTTTGACTTTACATGGGAAGCGTTTTTTGAACAATTTCGTTTGTGCGGCCATCCTACTTTGGGATTCGCACCTATTTATGCCATAGGGGAATTTTTTGCGCCAAGAAAAATCTGGGGCATGGAGCTTGTAAACCTGACATTGACGCTGGCAGCAATTTTCTGTATCTACAGGATTCTGGAGAAGCTGCTTTTGGAGTGTGATAACAGGCGTCTGGCCTTATATACGTTTCTGATTTCCTGTGGGCCTTTGTTTTTGGGGACATTTCAGAATTTTAATCCTGATTTTGGGATTGCTTTGTTTGGCGTTTTTGTAATTTACAGCTGTCTGTATAAACAATATTTTCTAATGCTTTTTTGGGGCTGTGTTGTCGTACAGACAAAGGAGACAGGTATAGTGATGCAGGCTGGGCTTGTACTGGGGCTGGTTTTGTACAGCTTTTTTGGAAGAAAGCTTCCAGTGGCAGAGCGGGTAAGAGGTGTATTTAAAAATCCGGCAGTCTGGGCGGCAGGAGCCAGTGTTCTGTTTCAGATGGGATATATGAAATTCATTGGCGGAATTACCAGCTGGGCCTCTAAGGAGCAGCAGAAGTTTGTGTGGGACAATGAAGGCATGAATTGTTTCGGATTCCGCGCAGATTTTATTTTGACAAAGCTGGGGCAGCTTTTCCTTTTAAACTTTAACTGGATTTATCTGGCAGTTATTCTTACTGGAATAGTAATGCTGCTTTTATACAGGCATAAGGTGAAAAAGGTTTCAGGGGGCATATTTCTTTTGTGGGCCGTCAGCGGAAGCTTGCTTTTGTTTCTTAATTTGTATATAACGGGTGCGTTGGCAAGATATAATCTGTTTTGCGATCTGGCGTTGGCAATCACAGGGGTTGTTGTAATAGAAATCGTATTTTCCGGGAAAATACGGTACTTTATAATAGTTTCCTGTGTTGGGCTTATGCTTCTTCAAAGCTATATAACAGTAGACCCGGTAAGCTTGGCGGTGTTTCCCCATGTGGAAACAGGAAGGGCGGATATGCTTTACATGCACATACCTTCGGAAGACCTGGGCTATGTAGATACCATTGTTTATAATTATCAATATACATTTATTGACAGGGCTCTGGATAAGTGTTTTGTGGAAGGTTTCCAGGGCGATGCAGTAAATGTGGTACACTTCGGGGACTCTTACGGAGATGGTTCTCAATTTGGAGGGAACTGGTGGCAGGACTGGGTGCCCTACAAACTGCGTTGGGATAAAAAAGAAGAGAAACGTGTTCATTATAAAAATGAAAATACAGTTCGTATCAATGTTTTTGGAGAAGAATGGCTCAACATCTGGTTTGAGGAAGGAAAAGCAGAGGAAATGAAAGCGGCCGTACTGATATTTCTTCCGCAATTTGAGTATGATGAAGAGGCATGCTTAGAACAACTGGCGCCATTCTTCGAAATAGGGGAAAAACAGACCTATCGTTCTATTCTGGGCTGCGTGAACTATTATAAATTGCGTACAAAATAATGCTGCTCCATCCATTGAGTAAGCTTTGGGATTCTCAATAATCGAAACAGATAAATTCGAAACAGGTCAATTATGGAACAGGAGAAAAAGACGCTTAGTGTCAGAGCGGTAACAATGCCGAGCATAACAGCAGGTGAGGCGCAGGCAAAAGAAATGCAAGCGTTTTTCAAAAGATTCTCCCGGATAAGATTATTATTGTGTATCAGATATACACCAAAGGTCAGAGGGGCGAAAAAAAGGATACATTTTTGCATATGACGTATTTTGAGGCCGGAAAACAGGATCAGAAGTGTGCATGCAGCAAAAAGCATTGTAGGAGAGGTGTAAAGCAGCAGAAGTGTACCATTGTTAGGCGTACCTGTAAGGCCTAGTGTGATAAACTGAATGCCCCATTTGCTTATCCAGGCTGACAGAATGCAGAAGAGATATACAAATAAAAGTGTTCTTTTTTCGGCTTTTATATTCTCTTGGTTTCGTCTGATAAGTCCGCCTAAGAGATACATAAGCGACAGCCATAAAAAGCTGTATCCATCCGCAGCGCCAAAAAGATCGGTATGTCTTATGGTGGGAAGGATAGAAAACAGGATTACAATTGTAAAAAACAGTTTTTTAGACAGTAAAGGAGAGCAGGTGTCCAAAAGCTGGTTGAAAAATGGGATAAAAAAGAACATTCCAAAGTAACAGGTAAAATACCAATAATGATTTCCCATAACAGGAAAAAATGAGAACAGAATGGTTTTTGTGCTGACGCTTTGGGGCATAAAAATAAAAAAGAGGCCTGCAATTCCAGCCGTATAGAATAAAACCTGCAGCCAGATAGAAACAATATTGGAGTATTTAAATTTTGCATTTGTATAGATATAGCCAGTTATTAGGGCATAGCAGTTAACTGCGCATTCAGCGGCGGTATCTAAAAGCCAGGCGATTCCATAATTAAGAGAAAACAGGCTGACATTTTCAAGGATGCCTCCAAAGCCTAAAATGTGACGCAGGACAATAAGTGCCATAGATACAATTCTTAATAGATCAATTCCAAGGTTTCGGCTGTCTCTCATGATTAAACCTGTCTTTCATAGATTTTCTGGTAGAATTTCTTATATGATACTTGATATGCCGCCTGATTTCAACAGCAAAATGAAAAGAGGCCTAAAACAGCAGACTTTATGTAAAGAGTAAAGAGAATCAGCGTATCTTGCGCAATAAAGATAAATATGCTATAGTTCAAAAAAGAATATTTAAGGTAAAGGTATCCAAAAACCATGAAGCAGACTATAAGAAAACTAAAAGCACAGATAGAAAAAATTGATAAAGAAAAAGCATGGCGCTGGTTTTCAGTTATATGGCTGGCAGCAGTCCCTTTTTTATGCTGTTTGGCATACTGCCTGAAAACAGATAATCTGATCAGCGATCTATATCTTCCGGCCGGGCTTTGGAATGATGATATTATCTATTATAAAGAAGTAGAGGGGATTGTTCATTATGGAATCCCACAGGGATATTTCGGCTACAGCGATACCCATGCTCTGGCCGGTTCTTTTTCTGTGTGGAGTCCCGTTTTGCTGCTCCCCTGGAGCATCTGGGGATTGCTTTTTGGATGGAATTATATGTCGCCCATCTGGTGTAACATTGCTATGATGGTGCTGGGTATGGGCTTTTTTGCATTTCTTGCAAAGCCGGATAAAAAGCAGGTGTTCTGGCTCTCTATGTTTTATGCGCTGTTTATCCGTCTCACTCGGTATGCGCTCAGTGCTCATGTAGAGTCGACGGTATATTTTATGGTAATGCTGCTGATGGCCTTTGTATTTTATCTCAGAAGAGAAGATGCAAAGCAGAAGCCGGCGCTGGCTGCCATGATTGTGACTGCTATGATTCTCACATGGATGCGGCCCTACTATATTATTTTTCTGGCAGTTCCCGGTTACTATCTTGTGAAAAAGAGCCGGAAGAACGGCTGGCTGATTGCAGCGCTTACGCTTGTTACTATGGGAGTATATTTTCTCATATCCAAATACCTCTGTGCCCCTTATCTGGACGGAGGAACTCTGTTTGATACAGAATTTATCACCAGATTCTTTACACATGGAATCCTTTCCGGCACAAAAAATGTTCTTTATATTCTCCTTGCCGGCTGCGATGAATTTATGAAGTATCTGGGCAGCGCCATTGCCACGGGTCATTCCATGGGTGAGAATGCCGGGATCTCCTTTGCCATTGTGTTTGTGGGTTTTGTGTACAAGCTGGTAACGGCTGTCAGGCAGAAGGACAAAGAGACAACGCTCCGGTATGGGTATTGGACAAGCTTTTTTGTGATTATGTTTTTGGCAATTATCTTTATTTTCCGCATATCCAGCGGACAGAAGCATCTTCTTGGATTTACGGTAATCGGAATCATTCTTCTGGCAATGGACGGATTGTCGGAGGGAAAGATGTGGATGATTGCATTGATGTACAGCTATCTCTTTGTAATGATGACGCTTGATTCCACTTCCTGGGACATACCCTATGATCCGGAAGGGGCAGTGGCGGCGGAGCTTCAAAAAGGAGAGGAGGCGCTTTTTAAAGAGATACAGGTTAAAGAGGGGGGCCCTTCTTATGACAATACGGTTATCTGGGTATTTGACGATGTGGTAAATGAGGAATATGTTTTCAGCAGATGGCAGATGTTGTATGCATTGCCGCCCGGAATGGGAATTAATATGTGTCTGTTTGACAAAATCGAAAGTGATTTCAGTAATATTCAGTCAAAGTACATTTTTACTGTTCCAAATGGCCGTACAGAGAGACATCTGCAGGAAATAGATGCAAAAAAGATAGCGGAATACGGAAATTCTGTTGTATATCAGATTCGGGAATAGTGAATGCGGAGAGAATAGAATGAAAACTTTATGCTTGAAACTCTTTATAATACTTAGTCTGTTCTTTCCGGCTGTTTACAGTCCGTTTACAGAAGATTACAAAGCAGAGTATTATGTTATATTTACATTGGCATATGGGGCGCTCCTGGTCTATATGGGCTGGCAGCTGTTTCGAGGGCAGCGAAAACGGGGAGACAAGTTTTGCTTGATATATTTAGCCGGAATTCTGCTATACAATGTATTATCCTTGTATATGAACGCAGTGTATCTTCATTGGTATGGGGAGCAGATTAGCAATACGATTGCGTTTGCTTTTTTTCTGTTTTTGTGCTGGTATGAGGACAGCCTCGGTGAACAGGGCGGAAGTCTTGTGATGTTTTTGCTGCGCTGCGCCGTGATCTCGAATATATTGAGCATTCTATACTTCTTCATGGGGTATGTGAGTTATCTTATCTGTAACAATCAGTTTTGGCTTATCCGGCTTCCCGAGGGTTATTATGAATTCCGGCATCATTGGATATACAGCCACAAAAGCGACTATGCTTTGATGCTGACAGCATTCATAGCGCTGGCTGTCCGGTTCCGGAACTTGTTTCGAAGCCGGTTTACCTGGTGTTTCAGCCTGGCCGTATTTTTGGCGGCATTGTTTTTAACCCATTCCTGGACGGGATTTGGAGTAGTGGTTCTGGTATTGCTGGGAGCCTGGATGGATAGTATCGATTGGAAGAAGGTTCGGTTTCGTAAGATATACCTCCTTTGGGGAGCCGCTGCTGTTATGGGCGGAGGGATATTTTTAAAGCTTCTTATGAGAGAACGGAATCTTTTTTCTCTGGGAGGACGCCTTGATATCTGGAGAGGCGCAGTGAGAGAGATACTTGAAAAACCGGAAGGATGGGGGTATTGGTTTGGGGAGGTTCTTTTTGAGGCCTCGCCGGGATGGCAGGTGAACAATGCACATAATGTATTTTTAAATGTGCTTCTCCGCTTTTCGGTACCAGTAGGACTTAGTTTTATTTTGCTTTTTTTGCTGATAATAGGATATTGCCTTTGGAAAAGCAGAACATGGATGGCAGCAGGGATGTGGTTTGGCTTTTTGGTATTTTTGAATATGGATTACTGCCTGCTGAATTATGAGATGGGAATGTTTCTATTTGTAGTGTATTTGGGCTGCGTAGATTACTATGAACTGCATGCAAAGTAAGCATTGCCTTGCAATGAAAAAAAGAGTATGCTATAGTGCAAAGAAGATTACAGATGGATTAAAAGGGGAAAGCAGGCAGCGGCGCGGCATATGAACGAAGCGATGCATGACAAAAGATGGAAGTGAGGAATACAAATGAAGGCAGTGATACTGGCGGGCGGTTTTGGCACAAGAATCAGTGAAGAAAGCCATCTAAAACCGAAGCCAATGATAGAGATCGGCGGAAAGCCCATTCTCTGGCATATTATGAAAGGTTATTCTCATTACGGAGTCCACGATTTTATCATCTGCTGCGGTTACAAACAGCACGTAATCAAAGAGTGGTTTGCAGATTACTATCTTCACAACAGTGATGTGACCTTCGACTTTACCAGAAGCAATGAAATGACGGTGCATAATAATGTGGCGGAGCCCTGGCGTGTGACCCTTGTGGACACGGGCCTTAATACGATGACCGGCGGAAGGGTAAAGCGCGTGCAGCCCTACATTGGCGAAGAGCCCTTCTTTCTGACTTATGGGGACGGCGTGGCAGATATTCATATTCCGGAACTGCTGGCCTTTCACCGCAGTCATGGAAAGATTGCTACCCTTACTACGGTAACCCTTGATCAGCGGTTCGGTGTTCTGGAAGTGGAGGAAGACGGGAAAATCGGATCTTTCCGGGAAAAGGCAGAGCAGGACGGCGGACGGATTAACGGGGGCTTTATGGTTCTGGAGCCGGCTGTTTTTGATTATCTGGAAGGGGACGACACCATATTTGAGCAGAAACCCCTGCAGGCTTTGGTAGAGAAGGGACAGCTTATGGCTTACCGGCACAATGGCTTCTGGCAGTGCATGGATACGGCCAGAGAAAAAGAAAAGCTGGAAAAGCTGTGGGCTTCCGGCCATGCGCCCTGGAAAGTATGGGAAGCTTAACAAAGTCAGAGGAGAGCTGATTGATGAAAGAGGAAAATTGGAAGCTGTCAGATTATTATAAAGGAAAGCGGGTATTGGTAACTGGACATACCGGATTCAAAGGTACCTGGCTTTGCAAAATCCTTTCCCTATTCGGGGCAGAGGTGACGGGATATGCGTTAAAGCCGCCCACGGCCCCGTCTTTATTTGAAATTTCGGGGATATCAGACAAGATAAACTCTATAGAGGGGGATGTGAGGGATTTTCCCCATCTGAAAAGCGTATTTGAACAGGTTCAGCCAGAGATTGTGCTGCACCTTGCGGCGCAGCCTCTGGTCAGGCGTTCTTATGAAGCGCCGGTGGAAACCTATGAGACAAATGTTATGGGAACCGTGCATATCTGCGAATGTGTACGGCTTTTTCCCTGTGTAAAATCTTTTTTAAACGTAACCACGGACAAGGTTTATGAAAACAAGGAATGGGCCTGGGGCTACCGGGAAAACGAACCGCTGGACGGATACGATCCATATTCCAACAGCAAATCCTGCTCTGAGCTTGTGACCCACAGCTATAAGAGCTCGTTTTTTCAGAATATGGACACAGCCGTTTCTACTGCAAGGGCAGGCAATGTGATAGGGGGGGGAGACTTTGCGGACAATCGGATTATCCCGGACTGTATCCGGGCTGCAGAGAAAAAAGAAGCGGTTATCATTCGGAATCCTCATTCCACCAGACCCTATCAGCATGTGTTGGAGCCCTTGTTTGTATATTTGATGATTGCGGCCATGCAGGCAGAAGAGAGACAATACGAAGGCTCTTACAATGTTGGCCCAGAGGACAGGGACTGCATTTCCACCGGGGAGCTGGCGGATCTGTTCTGCGAGAGCTGGGGAGAGGGTATGAGCTGGGTGAACCAGTATGACGGAGGCCCCCATGAGGCGAACTTTCTGAAATTAGACTGTTCAAAGCTAAAGAGCGTTTTTGGCTGGAAGCCGGTATGGGATGTAAAAACCGCAGTGGAAAAGACTGCCGCATGGTCAAAAGCCTGGCTGAACGGCGAAAACATGGATCTTTATATGGAAAAGCAGATTTTGGAATACCAGGAGCAGAGAGAAAAGGAGCAGAGAGATGTTTGAAAATAAGACAGAGCAGCAGGCAAGAGAAGAGATTCTTACGGCAGTAAAGGCCTACTGTGATACGTTTCATAATAAAAAGGAGCCTTTCAAAGAGGGACAGCGGATTCCTTACGCATCCCGTGTGTACGATGACCGGGAAATGACCAATCTGGTAGACAGCGCCCTGGAGTTCTGGCTGACCTCCGGCCGCTATACGGAAGAATTTGAGAAGAAATTAGGCGAATATCTGGGCGTGCGTTATTGCTGTCTGGTGAATTCCGGTTCTTCCGCCAATCTGAATGCTTTTATGGCTCTGACCTCACCGCTTCTTGGAGAGCGCCGGGTAAAACGGGGGGATGAGGTGATTACAGTGGCCGCCGGCTTTCCTACCACGGTTGCGCCCTTGATTCAGTACGGAGCAGTACCGGTTTTTGTGGATGTGACCATTCCTCAGTATAATATTGACGTGACAAAGCTGGAAGCAGCCTATTCGGAAAAGACAAAAGCAGTGATGCTTGCCCACACCCTGGGCAACCCCTTTGACTTAAAGGCAGTCAAGGACTTCTGCGGCCGGCATCATCTGTGGCTCATTGAAGACAACTGTGATGCGTTAGGCTCAAGATACACCATAGACGGGGAAGAACGCTTTACGGGAACCATCGGCGATATCGGAACCTCCAGCTTTTATCCGCCCCACCACATGACCATGGGTGAGGGAGGAGCCGTGTATACCAATAATGCCCTTCTTCATAAGATTATCAAATCCTTCCGGGACTGGGGCAGGGACTGCGTGTGTCCCTCCGGCCGTGACAATCTGTGCGGCCATCGGTTTGACCGCCAGTATGGAGAACTGCCCCTGGGTTATGATCACAAATATGTCTACTCTCATTTTGGCTATAATTTAAAGGCCACAGACATGCAGGCAGCCATCGGCTGTGCCCAGCTGGATAAGTTTCCCGGCTTTGTAGAGCGCAGACGGGAGAATTTTGACAGACTGAAAAAAGGATTGGAAGGTACAAGCGGAAAGCTGATCCTGCCAGAAGCCTGTGAGAACAGCAGACCCAGCTGGTTTGGGTTCTTGCTTACCTGCCGGGAGGGTGTGAACCGGGAGCGTGTGGTTCCTTACATTGAGAGCAGAGGCGTTCAGACCCGGATGCTTTTTGCAGGCAATCTTATCAAGCATCCCTGTTTTGATGAAATGCGCGCCGGCAAAAAAGGCTACCGCATTGCAGGGGAGCTTAAGAATACGGATCGCATTATGAGAGATACCTTCTGGGTCGGCGTATATCCGGGAATGACAGACGAAATGATTGACTATATGGCAGAGACCATAAAGGAAGCAGTGGCAGATGAGTAAGCAGAAAGAATGGCTTCCGGCGTTTATACAATTTGTGAAGTTCGGCATTGTAGGATTGTCCAACACGCTCATTTCCTATGTGGTGTACCTGGCGGGGGTGAGGCTTGGAATGCATTATCTTCTCGCAAGCGTCCTGGGCTTTGTCATTAGTGTGCTGAATTCCTTTTACTGGAACAATAAGTATGTTTTTCAAAAAGGAAGCGAAGAGAGAAATCTCTTTCTGACCCTTATCAAGACCTTTCTGGCTTATGCCTCTACGGGACTGATTCTGGCCAATATTCTGCTTTATATCTGGGTGGATGTGCTGGGAATCTCCGAATATCTTGGGCCCATCATCAACCTGGTGATTACAGTGCCGCTGAATTTTGTGATAAATAAGCTGTGGGCGTTTCGCACAAAGCGTAAAAATACAATAATTGTGTGAGAAAGAGGAAAGAATGGGAAATATAGAATTGCTGGACTGTACGCTCCGGGATGGAGGGTACTTAAATGACTGGGAGTTCGGCCACGACAATCTGGTAAATATTTTTGAACGCCTGGTCAGCGCCAGGGCGGATATCATCGAGGTGGGCTTTCTGGATGAGAGGAGGGAGTTTGATCCCAATCGAAGCATTATGCCGGATACAGCTTCTGTAGAGAAGATCTACGGCGGTCTTCAAAGAGGAAGCTCCATGGTTGTGGGGATGATAGATTATGGAACCTGCGGCCTTTCCAGGATTTCGCCCTGCAAGGAAAGCTATCTGGACGGAATCCGGGTGATTTTCAAGAAGCATCTGCGCCGGGAGGCCATCGCTTTCTGCAAAGAACTGAAAACCCTTGGCTACCAGGTTTTTTCCCAGGCGGTTTCCATTACAAGCTATACAGATGAGGAATTTGCCGATTTGCTGGATTTGGTAAATGATCTGGAGCCTTTTGCCATGTCCCTGGTAGATACCTATGGGCTTTTGTATGAAAAAGGCCTCCTTCATTATTTTAAGGAGGCAGATCGACGGCTGAAGGAAGAGATCGGCCTGGGATATCATGCTCACAATAATTTTCAGCTTGGCTATGCTAACTGCATTTCTGTGCTGGCCCAGGAGACAAAGCGCCGGATTATTGTGGACGGAACCTTGTACGGAATGGGAAAAAGCGCCGGGAATGCGCCGCTGGAGCTTCTGGCTACTTATCTGAATGAAAACTTTGGGAAGGACTATCAGATCAGCCAGATGCTGGAGGCCATCGACGTGACCATCCTGGACATCTATAAAAAAATGCATTGGGGCTATTCCTTTACCTTTTTCCTGTCAGCCTCCAATGCCTGCCATCCGAATTATGTCACCTATCTGCAGAACAAAAAGAAGCTTTCTGTCAAATCCATCAACGAAATTTTAAGCAGTATTACAGAAGAAAAGAAGCTGATGTATGACGGCGGGTATATCGAGGAACTGTATCGGGAATACCAGAAAAAAGACTGCGACGACCGCAAGGACAGGGAAGAGCTTTGCGGACAGCTTAAGGGGCGTAAGATTCTGCTTATTGGGCCGGGAAAGAGTATCCGTACCCAGAAGGAACGGATTGAGGCCTGCATCCGGGAAAAGGATCCCTTGGTAATCTCTATTAACTTCATACCGGAGGATATTTCCTGCGATTATGTATTTATGAGCAATGCAAAACGATATGTACAGATGTCTACCATGCTCAGCAGCCAGGCCTTTTGCACGAAGACGATTGCCACCTCCAATGTGACTGCTACGACTGCTTTTGATTACGTGCTGCGATATCAGGATCTTCTGGATGAGGAGGCTTTGATTGCGGATAATCCCATGCTGATGCTCTTGAAGCTTCTGAAGGAATATGAGGCAGAAGAGATCTGTCTTGCGGGCTGCGACGGCTATTCTGTCATAGAGGAACCCAACTATATCAATCCAAATATGGAGTACTCCTACAGCACAGAGGTGGCGCAGAATATCAACCAAGATGTAATCAGCGGCATAAAGAAGCTGGAGCTTAAGATGCCGGTGGTATTTGTGACGGATTCTTATTATAAGATTTGAAAAAGAGGAGGGGAAGCTTATGCGGAAGGTACTGATAACGGGAGGATCCAGAGGAATCGGGAAAGCGACGGCTGAAAAGTTTAGAAGCTGCGGTTATGAAGTGGAAGCGCCCACCCGGCAGGAGCTGAATCTGACAGACAAGGCGTCCATTGCCGCCTATGTTGAGAAGCATAGGGACACTTATTTTGATGTAATTGTAAACAATGCGGGCAGCAACGACATCCATGAGATCGAGGACATCACAGACGAGGAGATCGAACAGATGACAGCCTTGAATCTGATAGCGCCCATCAAGCTGATCCGCGGCTTTGCAGGAAAAATGAAGGAGAACCGTTATGGCAGAATCGTCAACATCGGTTCCATCTGGGCCGTGGTTTCCAAGCCGGGCCGCTGCGTCTACAGCGCAACGAAGAACGGAATCCATGGAGTTACCAACACCATGGCGGTGGAGCTGGCCCCCTACAATATTCTGGTGAATACCGTATGCCCGGGATTTACCATGACAGAGATGACAAAAAAGAACAATACTCCGGAACAGATTGAGGAGCTTTCCAGGGAGATTCCTATGCAGAGGCTGGCTGAGCCTGGGGAGATGGCCGAGGTGATTTATTTCCTCTGCAGCGAGCAGAATACTTATCTCACAGGCCAGAAAATTACGGTAGACGGAGGGTTTTCAGAGAAATGATCATCAAGTCAAGCACAAAGGATTATCAAGTACATATAGAAGAGGATTTCTCCTTTTTTGAATCATTGCTTCAGGCAGATAACGCCTTGTTTGTAGTGGATAAAAAGCTTTTGGGTCTCTATGAGAAAGAGCTCTTTGGCAGAATTCCTGAGGATAAGCTGTATGTAATCGAAGCTTTGGAGGAAAATAAGACCATAGAGACGGCCCTTTCTGTCTGTGAGAGGATGACGGAGATTCCCGGAAAGCGCAATGCCCGTCTGGTTTCCTTTGGAGGAGGGATTGTTCAGGATATTACCGGCTTTGCCGCCAATATTCTTTACCGGGGAATCCACTGGAGCTTTGTACCCACTACCCTGCTGGCAGCCTGTGACAGCTGTATCGGAGGAAAGACCTCCTTGAATTACAAATCCTTCAAAAATCTATTGGGAACCTTCTATCCGCCGGAAGAAATCTACATTTGCCCCCGGTTCTTTTTCACTTTGTCCCAGAGGGACTTTGAAAGCGGCCTGGGAGAGGTTGTGAAGTTCAATATTATGTCAGGAGAGACGGGTCTTGAACGGATAGAGACTCAGATGGAAGGGCTTTTAGCGAGAAAGCCGGAGGTGGTGGAAGAATTTTTGCGAACCTCCCTTGCCTTTAAAAAGGATTTTATCGAGGAAGATGAGTTTGACCGGGGCGTGCGGATTCATCTGAACTTTGCCCATACTTTCGGGCATGCCTTTGAGACAATGAGCAGGTATGAGGTTCCCCATGGGACGGCTGTTGCTATGGGAATGATTATGGCAGACCGGGTGTCTCTTCACCGGGGCGTTATGGAGGAAGATATCTGCTGCCGGGCAGAGAGGCTGTTGAAGAAAATCATTCATGTGGATCTGGAGGGGATTGACTGGAATCTGGATGAGGTCATAAAGGCCATCCGGAAGGATAAGAAGCAGATAGATGATGCTTTGACATGCGTGCTTCTGGAAGAGGGCATGAAGCTGAAAGTGGTACATGACCTAAAGCGGGAAGAGATAGAGACAGCGTTGAAGGAGATGCTGGAAGTACTGTCTTAAAGGTGCGGAACTGGAATAAGAAAGGAGAATACAAAGTGAAGATAAAGCTGTCGGAATATGTGGCGGATTTTCTGGTAAAGAACGGGATAGAGCATGTATTTACCCTTACAGGGGGAGGAGCCATGCATCTGAATGATTCCTTTGGCCACAAAAAGGAACTGACTTGCATCTATAATCACCACGAGCAGGCATGTTCCATTGGAGCAGAAGCATATACCAGGCTTACGGGGCGGCTGGCGGCTGTCTGCGTGACCAGCGGCCCGGGAGGAACCAATGCCATTACAGGCGTACTGGGCGGATGGCTGGATTCTATCCCCATGTTTGTGATTTCCGGGCAGGTAAAAAGAGAGACAACCACCTGGTCTACTACGGTGCCTCTTCGCCAGCTGGGAGATCAGGAGTATAATATTACTGCTTCCGTAGCGCCTATGACAAAGTATGCCCATATGGTCACAGAGCCTGCAGAGATTCGCTATCATTTGGAAAAAGCCCTGTATCTTAGCAAAAACGGAAGAGGGGGTCCCGTATGGCTTGACATTCCGCTGGACGTACAGGCAGCGCCTATAGAAACAGAGGAGCTGAAAGGCTTTGATCCGGCAGAGCTTGGGCGGACGGAGACACCGAACTATGACGGAAGCCTTACGGAACAAATTCTGGATAAGGTAAAAAAAGCAAAAAAGCCCGTTGTGTTTGCAGGCTCCGGAATCCGTCTTGGAGGGGTGCACAAAGAATTTCTGGAAGTGATAGAAAAGCTTCAGATTCCTGTTGTGACAGCCTGGAATGCCCATGACGCTCTTTGGGATACCCATTCGCTCTACTGCGGCAGGCCTGGAACTCTCGGGACAAGAGGCGGAAATTTTGTGGTACAGAACAGCGATCTGCTCCTGGTTCTGGGCTGCCGTCTAAATATCCGCCAGATCAGCTATAATTATAAGGAATTTGCGCCGAATGCTTATAAAATCATCGTTGATATTGATGAAAATGAGCTTAAGAAGCCTACGGTGAAGGCGGATCTTCCGGTACATGCAGATGTAAAATCTGTTCTTTCGGCTCTGTTAAAGGCGGAGTATGCCGCAGGCAATCCGGATCATCAGAAATGGCTTGCCTGGTGCAGGCAGACGGATGCCAGGTATCCGGCTGTACTGTCTCGCTATTATGAGCAGCAGTCTCCTATGAATCCTTATGCCTTTGTGGCAGAGCTGTCTAAGGTTCTTGAGGAAGAGGATGTGGTAATCACAGGAAACGGAAGTGCTTGTGTAGTTACATTCCAGGCTATGAAGATTAAAAAGGGACAGCGTCTCTTTACCAACTCTGGCTGCGCAGCCATGGGCTACGGATTTCCGGCGGCCATCGGCGGCTGTGTGGCAAGGGGAGGAAGGAGAGTTATCTGTATCGATGGGGACGGAAGCTTTCAGATGAATCTCCAGGAGCTGCAGACGGTGGTGTATAACCGGCTGAACTTAAAGCTGCTTTATTTGAATAACAACGGATACCATTCTATCCGCCAGACACAGACGAATCTGTTCCAGCCGCCTCTGGTGGGCGTCTGCGACGGGAATGGTTTAAGCTTCCCGGAGGCCGGGAAGCTTGCAAAAGCCTACGGAATTCCTTTTTACCGTATTGACAGCATAGACAGGGCAGAGGAGCAATTGCAGGAGGCACTGGCTCTGGAAGGGCCTGTATTCTGTGAGATTGTTCTGGATCCAGGGCAGAATTTTGAACCGAAGCTTTCCTCCAAAGTGCTGCCCGACGGAAGAATTGTCTCTCCTCCTATTGACGATATGTATCCTTTCCTGGAGCGTGAGGAATATGAGTCGAATCACTTTGCTTGACAGTTCAAATAGTACAGAAAAATAGAAAATAATTAAGCAGGAACATTTTATGAAAACAGCAGTGATTACCGGTCCCACAGGAGCGATTGGGACCGCATTGACAGAAAATCTGATTGCCAGGGGCATTCATGTATATGCAGTGGTACGAAAGGATTCGGGGCGGATTGACCGGATTCCGGAAAGTCCGCTGGTCACGCCGGTGCTCCTGGGATTGGACGAGCTTTCCCGGTTAAAGAACGAGATTCGGGAAAGCTGCGACGTGTTTTATCATTTTGCATGGGCAGGCACCATCGGAAACGGAAGGAATGACCTTGAGCTTCAGAACCGCAATGTGAAGTATACCCTGGATGCTGTGAGGGCTGCGTCTGAGCTTGGGTGCAAAAGGTTTTTGGGCGCCGGTTCCCAGGCGGAGTATGGGCGGGTGGAGGGTCTGCTTAGTCCGGATACACCGGCGTTTCCGGAAAACGGCTATGGGATGGCTAAGCTCTGTGCCGGGCAGATGAGCCGGCTCTTGTGTGAACAGCTGGGCCTTGAGCATGTATGGGTGCGTATCTTAAGCGTCTATGGCCCTTGCGACGGGGCAAAAACTATGATTATGTCAGCCATAGACGCCTTTTTAAAGGATCAGTGTCCGAGGTTTACGGCAGGAGAACAGATCTGGGATTACCTTTATTCCAAGGATGCGGCCCGGGCTATGTACCTGATGGGGGAGAAAGGGATCAGCGGAAAGCTTTACTGCCTGGGAAGCGGCCGGGCCAGGCCCCTTGCAGAGTATATTACGATTCTGCGTGATTCCATTGACCCGGCCCTTAAGATGGAGCTTGGCGCCATCCCTTATGGCCCAGGGCAGGTAATGCAGCTTTGTGCGGATATCGAAGCATTGAGAGAAGATACGGGCTTTACACCGGAGTATTCCTTTGAACAGGGAATCTGCGAGACAATTGCCTGGTATCGGGAGGAAATGGGAAATGAAAAAAATTAGTGTTCTGATTCCCTGCTATAATGAGGAAGAAAATGTAGTTCCCATCAGCAAGGCCGTGACGGAGATCCTAGAAGGAGAGCTGTCAGAATATGATTATGAATTGGTTTTTATTGATAATTATTCTACAGACAGAACGAGAGATCTTCTGCGGATGATCTGCGGCCGGAATCCGAAGATCAAGGCTATCTTTAATGTGACGAACTTCGGCCAGTTTAATTCTCCCTACTATGGCATCTGCCAGACCACAGGAGATTGTACCATAGCTATGTCCTGTGATTTCCAGGATCCGGTGGAGCTGATTCCTGTGTTTGTCCGGGAGTGGGAGAACGGCTATCAGATTGTGAGCGGAATTAAGAGCTCCAGCAAGGAGAACGGTTTTATCTATTTTCTTCGGAGCATGTACTATAAAGTGATTAAAAATATGTCCTCTGTGGAGATGATAGAGCATTTCACAGGCTTTGGTCTTTATGATAAGACCTTTGTCAAGCTGCTGCGGCAGCTTGACGATCCCATTCCCTTTATCCGGGGTGTAGTGGCGGAATATGGCTATAAGCGTAAGGATGTGGAGTATGAGCAGCCAAAACGGAGGGCTGGCAAGACCCATAACAACTGGTACAGTCTTTACGATGCAGCGATGCTCAGCTTTACCTCCTACACAAAGATTGGCCTGCGTCTGGCTACCTTTGTGGGATTTCTCGGTTCGGCCTTCAGCATTCTGGTGGCGGTTGTTTATTTGACAATGAAGCTTGTCTGGTGGGATCGTTTCCCGGCCGGCATGATACCTGTTCTGCTTGGTATCTTTGTGATTGGCTCTATGCAGCTCTTTTTTATCGGGTTGTTGGGTGAGTATATTATGAATATCAATACACGTGTGATGCATAAGCCTCTGGTTGTGGAGGAGGAAAGGATCAATTTTGATGAATCATGAGAGAGTGAACAGTAATTGGATGGCAGGAATGCTGGCAATTGTGGCTGCCCAGATATTTTTGGCAGGATTTTTGAAGATCCCAGGTTTTGCTGAGCGCTTAGGCAATTATGGAAATCAGAATATGCTCTTTTATGGTATGTATCTGCTTTTATTTTTATTTTGCTTTTTTTGCGGAGCTTTTATTTTAAATGGCGTAATCATTATGATACCTCAGAAGGTGGTCTGGCTGCTGAATGCCGGCAGTCTCTTGGTGGCATTGCTTTTATTGGTGTTTATATTTAAAAATGAGGGCTTTTTTCTGGCTGGAATGGTTGAGCCGTTTTTATGGCTGACAACATCTAAAGCATTTTGTATCGTAGTTGTGGCAGCAGTATCTGTATTTCTTTTTGTCCAGATAAGAGAAGGGAAGACAGGAGGAAGAGATTGGATTTTTTATTTGTTTTATAGCATCCTGTCCGTTCTTTCAGGATATTCCTTGTATATGCCCAATTATTTACAGGCGGATCCCCTCCATGGTCATGCATACTATGCTTCTTTGTACAGTGTAGTGCATGGCAGAGCATATGACGATCTCTTTACAAGTATTTATGGACATTATGCAATCTTTTTTAAATGGCCGCTAAAAATTATCGGAAACGGAAATATAAAAGACGCAGCTTTTTTGATTGCAGTATTAGGCGGCCTGGCAGCTCTTTTTATTATGCTTGTGATTCACTGCTTTTGTAAAAATTCCATGGTACGTTTTCTGGGCGGCATTGCTTGTGTACTTCCGGTAACGGGACTGCGATTGATGAATTATTGGCAGGTACAGCCTCATCGGATTTTGTTTTCCAGTATATTTCTTTTCTATACAGTATTATATTTGAAAAACAAAACAAAGCGGCTGGCAGTAGGGGGATATCTGCTGGGAGTTCTGGCTGTGATCTGGAATACGGAGACAGGAGTGGTATGTGCTGCGGCCTGGGCCGCTTTGCAGTGTTACCTTTACCTTGATGAAAATGCTTTTTGGAAAATAAAGTCTTTTCTTTTTTTTGCAGAACAAATAGCAGGAATTGTTTGTTCCCTTTTGGGAGCCTATGGAATTGTAAACGTTTATAATCTGCTTCACAAAGGGGAAATCAACAGCTTGCGGACATTTTTATATCCTCTGCTGAAAGGCGACTACATGACTGGGTATCTTCGGATGAATCTTCCTGATACCGCCGGGGGATATATGTTGGAATTAGTGCTGTTTTTAGGTGCGGTTGTGTGGAGCTTTTCAAATCATTATTTTTTGGACAAAGAGAAAAAGTGCGGAAGCAGCGAAAAGCATCAATTTCTTTTTTTTACTGGAGTTCTGGGTCTTGGACAGATTACATATTACATGAACAGGGCAGCATATTTTAATCTGGATATAGTTTATACTATATTTATTGTTCTTGTTTGTATTTACCTTGAGTCCGGAATTGGAGCCATAGGAGAAATAAAATGGAAAAAAATAAAGGAAGAATCCGGAAAGGATCTTTTAAAAATAAATACATCGATTTTTATGACAGTTATTTTGACGGCTTTATCACTGGGAACACTGGTTCAAAGCGGTCATGCGATGAATGAACGGGCCCAAAGGGGATATCAAAATATGGACAGCCTTTATGCTTTCCTGGAGGAGTTAAAGCTGGACGTTCCCATCAATACCTTCGGTTTTGGACAGGGCGTGCCGGAGCTATACGGGCTGATGGGATGGGATACCAGATGCCATGTGATCGACTTTTCCGATCGGACAGAGCTGGCTCTTCAATATGTAAGGGATAGTTTGGAGCATGAACAGGGTTTTTTTGCATTCATTCAAGATGCAGAGTTTATCCTGGAAGAGCAGCAAGGTGTATGGTATACCTATAAAACCTATGAGTATGCTGGAGATCAGTATGCATTTTTTTTAAGACAATAGAAACGTGCAAACGTGCTTAGACGGGGATTTTTGGGTTGCCGTCCCTTCCATTTAATGCTATAATACCCATATCTATGAGTATGTAAGTCCAAGGTCAAAGGCTCATACTAGATCGAGAAACCAAATATTTTGAAGGAGAAGCATCCTATGAGAACCTATCTCGTTACCGGAGGAGCCGGCTTCATCGGTTCCAACTATATTCACTACATGTTCCGCAAGTACGGCGGCAGCATCCGCATCATTAATGTAGACGCCCTCACCTACGCTGGCAATCTGGAGAACTTAAAAGACGTAGAAAAACAGGACAACTATACATTTATCCGGGCCGACATCCGCGACCGGGAAGCGATTGAACAGATTTTCGCAGACAATGACATTGACCGTGTCGTACACTTTGCGGCGGAGAGCCATGTTGACCGCAGCATCCGCAATCCGGAGATTTTCGTGGAAACCAACGTCCTGGGCACCCTGGTGATGCTGAACGCAGCGAAAAAGGCCTGGGAGCTCCCAGACGGAACATACAAGGAGGACAAGCGTTTTCTTTATGTATCTACCGATGAAGTGTATGGATCTCTGGAAGAAGGGGATACCTATTTCTATGAGACCACGCCTTTTGCGCCCCACAGCCCCTACTCGGCCAGCAAGGCGTCCGGCGACATGCTGACAAAGGCCTATTGGGATACCTACAGGTTCCCCATCAATATCACAAGCTGCAGCAACAACTACGGCCCCTATCAGTTCCCGGAAAAGCTGATTCCCCTGATTATCAATAACGCACTCCAGGGAAAGAAGCTCCCTGTATACGGCGACGGCAAGAATGTCCGTGATTGGCTGTACGTAGACGATCACGCCAAAGCCATCGACATGGTACAGGAAAAAGGCCGGCTGGGAGAACGCTACAACATCGGAGGCCACAACGAAAAACAGAATATCGAGATCATCAACATCATCCTGGAAACCTTGCAGGAGATGCTTTCCGAGGATGACCCGAGAAAAGCCCTGGTCAGCAAGGAGCTTATCACCTACGTAGAAGACCGGAAAGGCCATGACCGCCGCTATGCCATAGCCCCGGACAAGATCAAAGAAGAGATTGGCTGGTATCCGGAGACCATGTTCAAAGAGGGAATCCGCCTTACCATCCAGTGGTTCTTCGAGCACGAAGACTGGATGAAGAACGTAACCAGCGGCGGATATCAGAAATATTACGAAGAAATGTATCAGACAAAATGAAACTTACACAGGGGCAGACGCTGGAAAGTGCCTGTCCCTCACGCACGTTAAAACCGTGATGGGGACATTGCGGAACTGGAATGGAGGTTTTATAATTATGAAAGGAATCATCCTGGCAGGCGGAGCCGGAACCAGACTTTATCCGCTGACAAAAGCAATATCCAAACAGATCATGCCCGTCTATGACAAACCCATGATCTACTATCCCCTGTCTACCCTCATGCTGGCAGGAATCCGCGAGGTACTGGTCATCTCCACCCCCCGGGATCTCCCTGTATTCCAGGAGCTCTTAGGCGACGGCTCCCAGCTGGGCATGGAGATACACTATGCCGTACAGGAATATCCAAGAGGACTGGCAGACGCTTTCATTATCGGAGAAAAATTTATCGGAACCGATCATGTAGCTCTGGTTTTGGGAGATAATATCTTCTATGGCCAAAGCTTTTCCAAGGTACTGAAGAGCGCAGCCTCCCGTACCGAGGGCGCCACTATCTTCGGCTACTATGTAAAAGACCCGAGAGAATACGGTGTCGTAGCCTTTGACGAAGAGGGAAAAGCCCTCTCTATCGAGGAAAAACCCGTAAATCCAAAGTCCAACTATGCGGTCCCCGGCCTCTACTTCTACGACAACGATGTAGTAGAGATAGCCAAAAACGTAAAACCTTCCACCCGGGGCGAGATCGAGATCACAAGCGTCAATAACGAATATCTCCGCCGCGGAACCCTTCACGTAGAGACATTAGGCCGCGGCTTCGCCTGGCTTGACACCGGCAACCACGACGCCCTCTTAGATGCCGCCGACTTTGTAGCCGCCTTCCAGAAGCGTCAGGGCCTCTACATCTCCTGCATCGAGGAGATCGCTTACAAGCGCGGCTTCATAGACAAAGACCAGCTTCTAAAGCTGGCCGCCCCCCTAATGAAAACAGCCTACGGCCAGTATCTCACCGACGTAGCCAACGGCCTCTAAAAAACAAAGGGAGAGAACCACAAATGTCAAAAATAACCGTAGAAACCTGCCCCATCGAGGGCCTCAAAATCATAAACCCCTCCGTATTCGGCGACGAACGCGGCTACTTCATGGAAACCTACAATTACAATGACTTCAAAGAAGCCGGCATCGATATGGAATTCGTCCAGGACAACCAGTCCGCCTCCAAAAAAGGCGTTCTAAGAGGCCTCCATTTTCAGATCAACCACCCCCAGGACAAAATCGTCCGGGTAATCAGCGGTGAAGTTTTTGACGTAGCCGTAGATCTCCGGGAAGGCTCCCCTACCTACGGCCAGTGGCACGGCGTCCGCCTCTCAGCAGAGAACAAAAAGCAGTTCTTTATACCCAAGAACTTTGCCCACGGCTTTCTGGTATTGTCTGATTACGCAGAATTTGCCTACAAATGCACCGATTTCTATCATGCCAACGACGAAGGAGGCCTGGCATGGAACGATCCGGATATCGGTGTAGAGTGGCCTATACCAGAAGGAATGGAACTCACCATCTCCGAGAAGGATCAAAAGTGGTGCGGCATCAAAGAGCTGAAGTCCGGGAAGTAAACCCGGACAGTGCTGGCAGCCGCACTAGAAAAGAGGAAAAATGAGCATGGAAGACAGCAGACGGCTTACAGCCGAGGTGTTCATAGACACAGGAAAGGATTTTCGCTCGGAGGATTCCCTGCAGGCAGAATACACCTGCATTCTGGGAGAAACCGTAACCCTGGAGTTTGACTTAAGCGTATTCGAGCACACCTGCGGCTTTCGTTTCGATCCACTGCTGGAGGACAGCAGCATGGTAAAGCTTCTGGCCCTCACCCTTACCTATGAGGATGAAGAGAGGAAAACCATAGAGTGGGATCGGATTAAAACCAACAGCGATGTAGACTTTGAACCTGTCTTTGTATATCTCCATAAGGATCCGAAGTTCTTCGTAGATGAAGCCCTCTGCTTAAAGCTTGCAAAGGCAGAGGTGAGCTTCCAGGTACTGGAGCTTGGGCTGGGAGAAAAGGACTACTGGCAGGAGATCAAAAAACACAGTGTGTCGGAAAAGGAAAAAGCGCAGATTTTAGGCAAGCTGGAGCTGGCTATGAAACAGAACCAGGCTTTAGAACAGGAAAACCGGCGGCTTAAGATTGAAGAAGCAGACATCTATGCCACAGGTATCTGGAAGCTTCAGCACGATGCAAGAGGCCCTATGAAGGTGATATTCGGAAAGGGAAATATCCTAACTTTCCTGGCAGCCGTCTACCTGGCCCTATGCTCCGAATTGTTTATCTTCAACAATGCCTACTACTCCACGCCCCGTCCCAACGATCAGGCGCTGGTTTTCAGCTTCCTGCGCTTTGGCATGGTGTGGCTGGGAGCCTTTGTGCTGATTGCAGTGATCAATGGAATGATTCAGAAAGGATACCGACGTGAGCTTACTTAGTGTATTTGTAAAATACCGGGATCTCATCGGCCAGCTGGTGAGCCGGGATATCAAAACCAAATACCGACGTTCCATTCTGGGCCTTTTGTGGACCGTTCTCAATCCGCTGCTGATGATGACTGTCCTTTCCATCGTGTTTTCCTACTTCTTTTCCCGGTATGGAAACATTGATAATTTTCCGGTGTATCTCCTCTGCGGACAGCTGATATTCAACTTTTTCAACGAGTCCACCAGCATTGCCATGGGCTCCATTGTCCACAGCGGAGAGCTGATCAAAAAGGTTTATGTGCCCAAATATCTGTTTCCTATCTCCAAGGTTCTTTCAAGCGGAGTGAATCTTTTGTCTTCCATGGCAGCCTTGGTGATTGTGATGGTAGTGACAAGAGCCCGGGTGACGCCGACGGTTCTGTTAGCATTGTTTCCCCTTTTGTACGTTCTGCTTTTTTCCACAGGGGTCAGCCTGTTCTTGTCGGCTGCGGCAGTCAGTTTTCGGGATCTGATGCACCTCTACAGCGTCATTACTACAGCCTGGATGTACTTAACCCCTGTGATTTACCCCATGGAGATTTTAGAAAATGCCCCTTCCTGGGTGGTGTTTATCGTGAACGCAAATCCCATGACGGGATTTATCAAAATATTCCGCTGCGTGGTTCTTGAGGGAGTGACGGCCCCGGCCATGCTCCATGTACAGAGTCTGATTTGGTGTGCAGCGGCTCTTCTTGTGGGTTCCTTTGTGTTTAAAAAATCCCAGGACAGCTTTATTTTGAAGATTTAGGAGAGGAACATAGAAACCATGAAGATAGAAAATGCCATAGAGGTAAAAGATGTATCCATGTGCTTCAACCTCTCCAGGGAAAAGGTGGACAGCATCAAGGAATACGTGATCAAGGCCTTGAAGCGCCAGCTTTTTTATGAAGAATTCTGGGCCTTGAACCAGGTAAGCTTTGAGATCCGCAAAGGGGATTCCGTAGGGCTTGTGGGCATGAACGGATCCGGAAAGAGTACCATGCTGAAAGTCATTGCCGGCGTGCTGCGTCCCACAAAGGGAAGCGTGGAGACGGCCGGCACCATTGCCCCCATGATTGAGCTGGGAGCCGGCTTTGACCATGATCTGACGGCCCGGGAAAATATTTTTCTCAACGGGGCTCTTATCGGCTATCCAAAGGAGATGCTGGAGGAGCGGTTTGACGATATCATTGCCTTCGCCGGACTGGAGCGGTTTGTGGATGTGCCGATCAAGAACTTTTCCTCCGGCATGCTGGCCCGTCTGGGATTTTCCATTGCCACCATTGTGGATGCGGACATTCTCATTGTGGATGAGATTCTGGCTGTGGGAGATTACCAGTTTCAGAATAAATGCAAGAAGCGTATCCGGGAAATGATGGAACGCAATACCACGGTGCTGTTTGTATCCCACAGCATTGAGCAGGTGAAGGAGATCTGCAGGCACGCCATCTGGATCGATCACGGGCAGGTGCGGATGATGGGCGAGGCGGAGGAGATCTGCGACGCCTACGAAGCGCCCGGCCGGTAGAGAGCAGGAGAGAAATACAAGAGGTAATGTATGGATAACCAGGAATTACAGAACGATTATAAAAAATTGTACGAGGCGGAGCGGGAGAAGACAGAGGTTCTCCTGAGCAAAATTGAGGAATCCGAGAAAGAGATTGAGGAGCTGCGCTTCAAGCTGGACCGCATAAAGAACAGCTTTGCCTGGAAGCTTTCTGTTCCTCTGCGCAAAGGGCTTCATTTTTATGAGAAAACCAGGGATCGGCTTACCCGGTACGGCTCCATTCCGGGTCTGATGCGGAAGGTCCGCAGCAAGATCCAGGAGCGTAAAAACATGAAGCGTCACGGAACGGCCAGCTTTCCAACGCCGGAGGAGGCAAAGTCCCAGAGGGAGACGGTTTTTGAGCATAAGGTAAAGTTCAGTATTCTGGTGCCTCTTTACAATACGCCGGAGAAGTTTCTGACGGATATGCTGGATTCCGTCAAAAACCAGACCTACGAAAACTGGGAGCTGTGCCTGGCGGACGGAAGTGATCATGAGCATGCTTATGTGGGAGAAATCTGTGCGAAATACAAAGCAGAGGATAGCCGCATTGTTTACCATGTGCTGGATCACAATTATGGAATATCCGGCAATACCAATGAATGCTTAAAGCTGGCATCCGGCGATTACATCGGCCTGTTTGATCACGACGATATCCTGCATCCGGCAGCGCTTTTTGAATATGCAAAAGCAATCAATGAGACAGGGGCGGATTATATATACTGTGATGAGATAACTTTTGAGGGCGACAGCATTGATCACATGATTGTGCTGCACTTTAAACCGGATTTTGCCATTGATAACTTAAGGGGAAACAATTATATCTGCCATTTTTCCGCATTTTCCAGGGAGCTTCTGGATGAGGCAGGGGTATTTCGCAGCGCTTATGACGGAAGCCAGGATCACGATATGATCCTGAGGCTTACCGCAAAGGCCCGGAAGGTGTACCATGTGCCAAAAGCTCTGTATTACTGGAGATCCCACAAGGCTTCCGTAGCCCAGGATATCAATGCCAAGACCTATGCGGTAGATGCGGCCAAGAGGGCGGTGCATGATCACATTCTGGATGTCTACGGGATGGATGCCAAGGTGGAGAGCACCCGGGCTTTCCCGACAATCTTTCGGATCCGCTATCCTCTGCTGGAGAAGCCGCTGATCTCCATTGTGATTCCCAACAAGGATCATATGGAGGATTTGTCCCGGTGTGTGGAATCCATTGTGAGTAAGTCCACTTATCCCAATTATGAGATTATCGTGGTGGAGAATAACAGCGAGACAAAGGAAATCTTTGACTATTACAAGGCGTTGGAGCACAATGAGCGGATCCGCGTTGTGAAGTATGAGGGAGACTTTAATTATTCCCGGATCAATAACTTCGGCGTGTCCTTTGCAGGCGGAAAGTATGTGCTTCTGCTGAACAATGATATGAAGATCATTACCCGGGAGTGGATGGAGGAGCTTCTGATGTATGCCCAGAGGCCGGATGTTGCGGCAGTAGGCGGGAAGCTTTACTATGCGGACAATTCCATCCAGCACGCCGGCATTGTCATCGGCCTTGGCGCCCACCGTGCGGCGGGACACACCCATTATAAGGATGACAAGATGCACCTGGGCTATATGGGGCGGCTCTGCTATGCCCAGGATGTGACGGCCGTGACAGGAGCCTGCCTTCTTGTGGAAAGAAAGCAGTATGAGGAGGTCGGGGGCTTAGATGAGACCTTCAGCGTGGCCTTCAACGACGTGGACTTCTGCTTAAAGCTCCGCAAAGCCGGGTATCTGAACGTGTTCACGCCTTTTTGCGAGCTCTTCCATTATGAATCTAAGACAAGAGGTATGGAGGAGGGGGAGAAGCTTAGGCGGTTTCAGAATGAGGTAGCTCTGTTCCAGAAAAAATGGAGGGCGGAGCTGGAGGCAGGCGATCCTTACTTTAATCCAAACTTTTCTCTGGATTATTCGGATTATACGATAAAATAGCAGGCGCTGCCGGGCTTTCCATTCGGAAGCGGATGGGAAGTCCGGCAGCAGGAGAGAAAGACTATGGTTATCACAGATAAAACATATAGAATCATAGAAAAAGGCATAGCGGTACTGGCAGCCTTTCTGGCGGTGGAGGGCTTTCAGCTTCTCTACTTAATCCGGGGGTCGAGCACCATGTTTGCCAACAGTGTTTTCAGCACCCTTGTTTTTGCCGCCTTTCTATTCCTGGGGTTTCACATTGTCAGCCGGGAGTTTGATCGGCGCACGCTTCTCTTTGGCCTGGCCGGAGGGTTTCTGGCATCTGTTTTGACCTGTATGGGCTTATCTGTGCATTATCTGGACACCATCTGGACTAAAAATACGTTTCTGGCAATGTTCTTTCTCACACCTTTCTTTGGAGGATGTATGAGCCTGGTTCTTACTTCCATGAAGGAAGGGCGCAGCCTGCAATCAGCAGAAGAAAAGCCTGGACAGCGCTGGTTTCTTCTTTGCTGGCTTCTGCTGTTTTTATCCTGGATGCCGGTGCTTCTGGCTTCCTGGCCGGGAATTTTTTCTTATGATTCAGGCACTCAGCTTGTCAGCTATGTGGACGGCCAGGTGTCGGGACATCATCCCATTCTTCATACGTATCTTCTTGGAATCTGCAGGAGGGCGGGCCTTGCCCTGCTGGGCAGCAGGAACGCCGGGGCGGTCTTGTACTGTCTGATACAGATGGCTGCCATGTCGGGAATGTACGCATATGTCTGCCGTTATTTGAAGAAGAAGCAGGCTCCAAGGTGGCTGCAGATAGGAACCTTTGTGTTTCTGGCTTTTCATCCAATCAACGGCCTTATGGCCGTATGCGCCACAAAGGATTCGATATTTACGGCGTTGTTTGCCGTATTTATGATACAGCTTCTGGAGATGGCGGAGCACAGGGAGGGATTTTTTTCTTCCGTGAGACGGCAGGGATACTTCTGCTTAAGCGTATTTGCCCTCTTTGTCTTCCGGAACAATGGATTTCACACCTTTTTACTGAGTATTCCCTTCTTTTTGTGGACCTTTAAAAAATACTGGAAGCGAATGGGGATTCTGATCCTGATCTGCCTCGGCCTTTACGGGCTGTATACCGGCCCTGTCTACAAGATCCTTGGGGTGGAAAAGGGAAATCCCAGGGAAATGTGCTGCGTGCTGATGCAGTCTGCGGCCCGTGTTTACAATATGGACAATCTGGGACTTACGGAGGAGGAAAAGGAGATTTTTCTTTCGATTATCCGGGAAGAGGGAATGCAGTCTTATCTGTCCTGGTTTGCAGATCCGGTGAAGGCGCATTTTAACGGAAACAAATTTTTTGAGAATCCGGGCCCTTTTCTGAAAGCATGGTTCCAAGTGGGAATGCGCCATAAGAAGCTCTACATCGATTCCTTTCTGGCTAATACTTATGGGTACTGGTATCCGGGAAATTCAGATCATGGAAGAGATTATGTGGAATACTTCTGTTCGGAGGTACGTGAGGATGTGGATGTAGTGATGGCGCCGAAGCTTCCTGCACTGTCGGAGTTTTACAGGAAGCTTTCCCAGGAATATTCCTTCAAAAACGTACCGGTGATTTCGGCTTCCTTTAATCTGGGGGCATATACCTGGCTGCTGTTGTTCGCCTTTCTTCTTCTGCTTTACCGGAGGCAGTATGGAGAGATGATTCTGGTGATTCCGCTGTTTATGTATCTTGTGACCACGATGCTGGGGCCTATTGTGACAATGCGGTATCATTATCCGGTGATAGCCTGCGGCCCGCTGATTTTGTTTCTCATATGGAGAGGTAAGGGAGAATGGATAAAATAGCAGTACTGATTCCCTGTTATAATGAGAGTAAAACGATAAAAAAGGTAGTGGAGGATTTCTGCCGGGAGCTTCCGGAGGCGGCGATCTATGTCTATGACAATAATTCTACCGACGGGACGGCCGTGATTGCAAGAGCTGCCGGAGCTGTGGTGCGTATAGAACGGCACCAGGGTAAGGGGAATGTCATACGCCGGATGTTCCGGGAGATTGACGCCCAGGTTTATGTGATGGTGGACGGGGACGACACGTATCCGGCGGAAGCCGCTCCGGAGATGGTAAGAAGGATTCTGGAGGAGCAGGCGGATATGGTGGTGGGAGACAGGCTTTCCTCCACTTATTATACGGAAAATAAGCGCCCTTTCCATAATTTTGGGAATTCCTTTGTGAAGAACTGCATCAACCGCTTTTTTGATACGGACATCCAGGATATTATGACTGGCTACCGGGCTTTCAGCTTTCCTTTTGTAAAGACATTTCCCGTACTTTCCAGGGGATTCGAGATTGAGACGGAGATGAGCATTCATGCGGCAGACAAGCATATGCAGGTGGACAATGTGATCATTGAATACCGTGACCGCCCAGAGGGAAGCGAGTCGAAGCTCAATACTTTTTCCGACGGCTTTAAGGTTCTGACGAGGATTCTGAACCTGTATAAGAATTACAAGCCCTTCAGCTTTTTTTCACTGCTGTCGGCAGTGCTGGCAGTGCTGGGCATTGGCTTTCTGATTCCGGTGATTATGGAATATGTTAAGACCGGGCTGGTTCCGAAATTTCCAACCTTGATTGTGTGCTGCTTTGTGCTGGCTGCGTCCCTTCAATCCTTCTTTGCCGGACTGGTTCTTCAAAGCATTGAGCAGAAGAATAAGCAGGATTTTGAGATGCTTTTGATACAGGTGCAGGAGATCTATGAGCATAAGTGTAAGAGTGGGGAAGGAATGTAGGAGGATGAGAAAGGACAGCTGCCGGGCAGGCATGAGCTTCGTGCTCTCCCTTGCCTTTTCTGCTTTCTATGGTTTTATCATTTATAAAGCCATAGGCTTTTTATATGCTATCGGCGACGATGTAATTATGCGGGACATCGCAAGCGGGGCCTTTACGGGAAGACCGGACGGGCACCTGATTTTTGTCAAGTACGCCCTGGGATTTATCCTCAGCCGGTTTTATCTGTTGAATCCTCAAGTGGACTGGTATGGTTTTTTTATGGCTGGTACGCTCTTTTTGGCCCTGGCAGTGATTTTATACAGGGGGCTGTCGGCAAAGAAGGAAATTCTCTGGAAAGGACTTTATCTGGTTCTGACCTTGAGCCTTTTTACCTTGGTGATGGTATTTCATGCGGCGCAGTTTGAGTGGACTGTCAGTGCGGCGATGCTGGGGGCCTCGGGGCTGTACCTTTATATCACAAAAACGGAATCTGGAAAATGGCAGTGTATTTTGGAAGAGGTTCTTATCTGGGCTCTGCTTTTTTTGACCTTCTGCATTCGGACAGACGTATTTTTTATGGTGCTGCCGGGCTTTGGCATTTCTTTTTTGTGGAAATTTGTGAAGGGAAAAAAGGGGGTTATAAAGCTCTGTTTTTTGGAACTGGTTCTGCCGGCGGCTGTGTTTGTAACGGCCGGCGCTGTAATGCTGATGGAATCGGCGGCATATAAGGGAGAAGGCTGGGAGGAGTTTCGAAAGTTCCAGGAAGCTCGTACTCAAGTTTATGATTATTCCGGTGTTCCCTCTTACGAAGCAGATCCGGCCTTTTTTGATGAGCTTGGGCTTAGTGAGCACGAGGCGCGCAATCTCCGCCATTATGCCCTTTATCTTATAGAAGGCATGGATTGGGAGCTGATGGAGGCCTTTTGTGAGGAGTCTCAGCGCCAGAATAACATGGAAACCGGCTTTCTGGAACGGATAAAGGGAGGAATTTCCCTGGCTCTTAGGCAGTTTGTCCAAAAAGAATATTTCCCAGCCAGCCTGCCTATGCTGCTGCTTCTGGCTGGTGTTCTGGCATTGGCCTTTCTGTATGAGAAGAGAGCATTGTTTCCTTTGGCATTGTTCTGGATGGCGGAGGGCGTGCTCTGGCTTGCGTTGGGATACGTGGGGCGGCTTCCGGAGCGTGTGGCATTTTCCCTGCATCTGACGGCGCTTCTTGCCATGGCCGCTTACTTTTACCGGCTGTATGAGAAGGAAGAGAGGGGAATCTCTTTGAAGATAAAGGCAGTCACAGTATCCGGCTTTTTGGTTCTTATTTTGGCAGGCGCTGCCTTTCAGTGGAAAGCATCTGCGGACTCCAACCGGATGAAGGCAGCCAGGGACGGCAATTACCAGTTGTTCAAGGATGCCTGTAAGGAAGAGCCGGAGAAACTTTTCTTTGTGGAAACCTTTATGGCAGAGCCTATTGGGGGAGCCGCTGTTACGGGCCGGGGAAATTTTGCGCAGAATAATTGCATAACTCTGGGAGATTGGTACAGTACCTCCCCCCTTGACCAGGAGCGTATGAAAAACCTTGGCATAGACGATGTGGAGGAATCCATTGTGTCGAATCCGGATGCATTTCTGGTGGTGAGGGATGTGGAGGATCCAGGCTTTCTCGGAAGCTATTTTGCATACAAATATCCGGAATATTCCCTTGAATTAAGGGAGGTAAAAATGATAGAAGACAGATGCTATTATCTGTATCAGATACAGAGGTGAAGATGCCTATGAAACAGACCGAAAAAGGCCTCCCGAATCTGGGAGCGCTCCTGCTTGCATTTTTCATAACAGGAATATATTTTGTATTTATTTATCAGATGCTTCCTTTTATTTATGACATCAACGATGATGTGGCCATGCGCAATGTGGCGGCAGGGGTGATAACAGGTTCTCCGGACGCACACCTGCTTCATATCAAATACCTGCTGGGTTTGGTGATTGCCGGTTTCTACAGGCTGCTCCCGGGATTTGACTGGTACGGGCTGGCGCTCATTGGGATCATGCTCTTTTCCTTGGTAATGGTTTTATATCGGGGGCTGGCGGCGAAAAAAGGGATTCTCTGGAAGCTTTGCTATACAGCGTTGACGCTGCTTCTTTTTACCTGTACAGGTCTTAGGCATGTAACAGCCTTCCAGTGGACGGTGACAGCCGCCATGGCAGGTTCGGCAGGAATCTATCTCTTTTATACAGCGGACAGGGACAGCGGCTTCTGGACCCGGATGGAAGAGGGGACAGCCGTATTTCTGCTCCTCCTTTCCCTGGCAGTCCGGGATGACGTGTTTCTTATGGTGCTCCCTGTAGCCGCTCTGTGCTTCTGGTGGAAATATGGTTCTGTGGGTAAGAGCAGCCTGGCAGATATTGAATACCAAAAGAAACTGCGGCTTTATTTTACAACAGAAAATGGAAAAAGCTGGAATGTCCAGTGGAAAGGATGGAATGCGGCCCTTTCCCATATAAATGTTATTTTGGGACTTCTGGCAGGCATCCTGGTTCTCTTGGGGACGGAAGGCCTTGCTTACCGTTCTATGGAGTGGAGGGAATTTTGTGCCTACAATGTAAACCGGGAAGCTATTATGGATTATTATGGACTTAAGAATTACGAGGAGGATCCGGCGTTTTTCGATTCCCTGGGGATTACCCCAGAGGAGGCGGAGAATCTGCAGAGATACTCTCTTTATCTGGTGGAGGATCTGTACAGCGAGAAAATGGCAGCCCTTGCCGAGCATTCCCGTGAAGTTTATATCCGGGAGCATCCCTTTGGACAGCGGATATCTACGGCAGTGGAAAAGATTGACAGCCACCTGGGAGAGGAAGACTATCATCCGGTGAATCTTCTGTGTCTTGGGCTTTTGGCCGGAGTTCTGGGGCTCTGCTTTGGCAGAAACAGAAGACAGCTTGGCCTTGTGCTGTCGGTTACCGGCGTATGGGCCGCTTACTGGTTCTATCTGGGATACCGGGATCGTATTGTGGAACGGGTTGGCTTTGCTTTGTATCTTTTGATGCTTTTGACGATGCTGGCTGTATGGTAT
Source organism: Clostridia bacterium (assembly GCA_910575725.1). Taxonomy (GTDB): domain Bacteria; phylum Bacillota; class Clostridia; order Lachnospirales; family Lachnospiraceae; genus Laedolimicola. The sequence goes on from CAJTFE010000014.1 coordinate 54,664, forward strand.
CGGGTTGTTTTCCTGGAGCATGCAGGGGAAGATACGGGGAGCAAAGGAGGGAAGCTTACGGGAAGGCTGCTTACAGTGGGAGCTTTTGTACTTCTGGCTCTTTTTACCGGCCCTGCGTGGAAAGCCGTGAAGGAAAATAATACGGCGAGACGGGATTATAATCTGGAATTCCTGGATGTGAACCGTTATATGGCAGAGCATATGGAAAATGTCTACTTTATGACGACCTTTTCCATTGAGACTTACACGGATAATTTTACTGTTTCCAGGGATTTTGCTTTCAGCAATCTGCTGTCTGTGGGAGGCTGGCATACCTTTTCGCCTCTGGAAAATGTGAAGAATGAAAAGCTGGGCATTACGGATCCCAAAAAGGACCTGGCTGAGAAGGAGCAGGTATATCTCATTTCCCTGGAGCAGGTGAATCTGCGCTATATGAATCGCTATTATGAAAGCGTGTACGGCGACGGCTACCAGGGAATGGAGCTTGTGGATAAGCTGGACTATGGAGAGCGGATTTTTGAGGTGTATCGGCTTTGCGTTAAGCCCTTGGGGAAGGCCTAAGTGTGCTGAGAGGGATATTACGGAACTGGAAACAGTAATATCCCCGAAGTACATAGAACAATTTACGGACGCATGTATTGCGGCCGGAAATTGTTCTCAGTGAAGATGTGCTGAGAGGGATATTACGGAACTGGAATAGAAAGGAAAAGTAATGATCGGATTTAATGTGGCGCCCTTTACGGGAAAGGAATTTGACTATATTCGGCAGGCCATTGAGGCGGAACATATCTGCGGAGACGGCATGTTTACCAAGAAATGCAATGAATGGATAGAGAAGCAGACAGGAACGGCGAAGGCGCTTCTGACCACCTCTTGTACCCATGCCACAGAGATGGCGGCCCTGCTTCTTAACATACAGCCGGGGGATGAGGTGATTATGCCTTCCTATACCTTTGTATCTACGGCTAATGCCTTTGTCCTTCGGGGTGGGGTTCCGGTGTTTGTGGATATCCGTCCGGATACTATGAACCTTGACGAGAATCTGATTGAGGCGGCTGTCACAGAAAAGACGAAGGCCATTGTTCCCGTCCACTATGCGGGAGTGGCCTGTGAGATGGATAAAATTATGGAGCTGGCAAAAAAGTACCGGTTAGCCGTGGTGGAGGATGCGGCCCAGGGCGTGTGTTCCTTTTATAAGGGAAAAGCTCTTGGAACCATCGGTGATTATGGCTGCTTCAGCTTCCACGAGACCAAAAATTTTTCCATGGGAGAGGGAGGCGCCCTGTTGATTCGGGATCAGGACCATGTGGAGGATGCAGAAATTCTCAGAGAAAAGGGAACTAACCGTTCCAGGTTTTTCCGGGGGCAGGTGGACAAATACAGCTGGGTGAACCAGGGAAGCTCTTATCTGCCAAGCGATATGAATGCGGCTTACCTCTGGGCGCAGCTTGAGATGGCAGATGCCATCACGGCTGACCGCATGGGAAGCTGGAAGGCTTACTATGAGCAGCTTCTGCCTTTGAAGGAGCAGGGAAGGATTGAACTGCCTGTGGTGCCGGAGGGCTGTGAGCAGAATGCTCATATGTTTTATATGAAGGCAAAAGATCTGAAGGAACGGACGGCTTTGATTGCGTATCTGAAGGAAGCAGGGATTCAGACGGTGTTCCACTATGTGCCCCTTCATTCTGCCCAGGCGGGTCTGGCGTTCGGACGTTTTTCTGGAGAGGATCGGTATACCACCAGAGAGAGCGAGCGTCTCTTAAGGCTGCCTATGTATTATGGACTTAAGGAAGAACAGGTTTCTTATGTGGCAGAGAGGATTAGAGAATTTTATGAGCAATAAAAAACAGGGCCTATGGGGATTGTGGCTGTGCGGTGGAATTTTGTTTGTACTGACATTTACGATGGTAAAGGTGGAAATGGGGAAAGGCCATGAGGTATTGCTGTACAGTGATTTTGCAACTCATTCCTCCTGGGCCGTGGGGGAGTTTACAGACCCCTTGTACAATAAGTTTTATTCCTATCCGGTGTGGCATCTGGCTGTCCGGGCCGTGAACCGCCTTCTGCCCATTGGCAGAGAATATGCGGGAGCCTTGGTTACGGCCTGCTGCATAGGGGCTGCAGCAGTGATTCTTTATCAGTTTTTGTGGAAGGAATTAAAGGAACGGTTATCATGGCTTTCCATTGTTTTTTTAACTATCGGTCTTTTGATACTGACAGCTCTTTATATGCCCTGGTTTAACAAAGAAGTGTATCTGGGCCAGAGCAGTCCGACAATCTGGCATAATCCCACGAATATGGCTGTAAAGCCGGTAGCGCTGCTGGCTTTTTTGGCTTTTTTACATCTGTACCCTAGTGGAGGCCGTTTGTTGATTTCCAAGGAGAGGATGCCTTTGGATATGAGCAGGATGCTGCCCGGGGAGGAGAAGGCAGGATGGCCTGACTTTTCAGTCTTTGCAGTGATTCTGCTGCTCAGCTGTTTTGTAAAGCCTTCCTTTATGCAAGGCTTTTTACCGGCAGTCGTTTTGTTTCTTTTCCTGGAGCTGATACGGACAAAAGGGAAAAGCTTCTGGCTCAGTTTTAAGCTGGGACTGGCCTTTCTCCCTTCCGGCGTCTATTTTCTGGTTCAGTTTTTTTCCGTGTTCGGAGAAGGGACAGAACGGGGGATTGGACTGGATCCTTTTGCCGTTATGAGGCTTGATACGGCGCATCCTTTGATTTCCATGGCGCAGGCGGCGGCGTTTCCGCTTTTTGTTTTGTGTATCTTGGGATGGAAACAGGTATGGAAGGATAAGCACTTATTGTTTTCGTTGATTTTTTATGTGACGGCGCTGCTGGAGTTTATCCTTCTGATTGAAGTAAACGAGCCAGCCTCCGGAAACTTTGAGTGGGGGCTGCAGCTGGCCATGTTTGCCTTTTTTGCGATGGCTGCGGTTCGGTTTTATCAGAAACAAGATAAAAAGCGGTGGGTAAATGCGATAGGAAACGGCCTGCTTCTTTACCATATTGGATCTGGCATGTATTATTATCTGTATCTTCTGGTATTAAGTCCGCTGCAGTGTTAGAGTATGTTTCAAAATGATGTTTTGACGTGGGCTAAGGGCTTTGGAAAGGAAGCATATGAAAAAAATAGTGATCATAGGGGCAAACAGCTTCCAGAATCCTCTGATTCTGAAAGCAAAGGAGATGGGCTTTGAAACCCATGTGTTTGCCTGGAAGGACGGTTCCGTGGGGGAACGGACAGCAGACTTTTTTTATCCTGTCAGCATTGTAAAGAGGGATGAGATTCTGAAAAGATGCAGGAAGATTAAGCCGGAGGCCGTAGTCTCCATCGGTTCAGATCTGGCTATGCTGACAGTGAATTATGTAGCTGGTAAGCTTGGACTTCCCTGTAACTCCATGGCCTGTACTCATGTGTCTACAAATAAATATGAGATGCGCAAGGCCTTTTTGAAGGCTGGCGTGCCGGTGCCTGGGTTTCGGGAAGCAGATTCCGGCACCCGGGCGGAAGAACTGGCAGATCTGTCCCTTCCTGTGATTGTAAAACCTACGGATCGTTCCGGAAGCCGTGGGATCACAAAGCTTACAGAATGGGAGGGGCTTTCGCAGGCTATCCGGTTTTCCGTGGAGAATTCCTTTGAGGGGAAGGCAATTGTGGAGGAGTTTCTTCAAGGGGAGGAGTATAGCTGTGAGTGTATTTCCTTCCGGGGAAAGCACCAATTTCTGGCATTGACAAAGAAGTATACCACAGGCCATCCCCACTTTATTGAAACGGGCCATCTAGAGCCGGCAGGCTGTTCTCCGGAACAGACGGGGCAGATAAAAAAAGAGGTGTACAAGGCTCTTGACGCTCTGGGAGTGGAATACGGAGCCTCCCATACGGAGTTTATGCTGGATAAAGAAAACCAGGTACGGATTATTGAGGTGGGGGCAAGAATGGGAGGCGATTGTATCGGTTCGGATCTGGTGCCTCTTTCAACTGGTTATGATTATGTAGGCATGGTGATTGACGCGGCCTGCGGAAAGGAGCCGGAACTGATTCCGTTCCGGAAGGCAGGCGCCGCCTTTATCCGCTTTATTTTCGACTGCCGGGATCTGGAGGAGCTGGAGCGGCTGAAAAGGGAGATTCCGGAGCATATTCATTTTATCAGTGAGATAGAGCCAGTTCTGGAGGGAAAGGTGACAGACAGCTCTACCCGGTTTGGTTATTATATTCTTGCTTTTGACAGCCTGGAAGAGGCGAAGGAGTATCTGAGATGAAAAAGATTTCATGGAAAACAATATTGGCCCTCCAGCTGGTGGTTATGGTTTATACCTTGTCCAGCGTGGCGGCCAAGCTGGCCTCGGGTTATGAGGCCCTTAGCCTTCCGTTCCTTTTGTTTTACGGAGTTGAGATTCTGATTCTCGGCCTTTATGCCATCGCATGGCAGCAGATTATCAAACGCTGTGATCTGTCCGTGGCTTATGCCAACCGTTCTATGGCGATTCTGTGGTCGCTGATCTGGACAGTGGTCTTTTTTCACGAGGCGCTGACCATAAAAAATATCATAGGAGTATTCGTTGTTTTCGCAGGAACAATGATTGTGAACAGTGATGGTGAATAAGTATCTGTTATTACTGGTGCTGTCTGTGGCGGTGGCATCCTTTTCCCAGATTCTTCTGAAGAAAAGCGCTGGAAAGACTTACGCTTCTGTGCTGCTGGAATATCTGAATCCTCTCGTAATTACAGGATACGGAATGATGGTTCTGTCCACACTGCTGACTGTGGGAGGATATGCAGGGCTTGAGTATAAGAACGGAGCAGTCATAGAGGCACTGGGGTTTGTGCTGGTGATGTTCTTAAGCCGATTCTTTTTCGGGGAAAAAATTACAAAGAAAAAGCTGCTTGGCAACAGCTTGATTCTTTTGGGAATATTTGTTTTTTACAGCTAGTACATTGCTGCACTAGGATTTTTCTACGTCTGTTTGATGAGAGGCATCCGGGCGGGGGCATTGTACAATCTCCCGGACGGTATACTGGGGTGCGTTGTTGATGCTGATATAGATACGTCCGATATACTCGCCGATAAGTCCAAGCATTACGAGAATCAGCCCTCCGATAAAAAAGATGGAGGCAATAATGGAGCTCCAGCCCATCTCAATGGTAGAATCTACCAGCTTGCGGATAACCACATAGAGGCCGTAACAAAAACCCAGGAAAGCGCAGGCTGTTCCGCATATCGTGGCAATCCGGAGAGGCTTGACGGAAAAGGCAGTAAAGCCGTTGAACCACAAGGACAGCAGCTTTGTGAGCGTATAGCCGGACTCGCCCGACATGCGCTCATGGTGAGTAACCGGCACGTTGGTGATGCGCATGGTGGCCCGGAAAATTAAGCCTTCAATATAAGGGTAGGGATTCTGGTAACGTGTAATCTCTTCTGTGATAAAACGTTCCATGACAAAATAGCTGGTGACCTTCAGCCCCTTTGGCTTGCCGAGGAGACTTTCTGTCATCCTTTCGTTCATCCAGGTTCCAAAGTTACGAAAAGCGCTGTGCATTTTATGTTCATAGGAGGCATAGACCACATCCCAGCCCTCTGCCATCTTATCCACCAGGGTAAAAAGCTCCCGGGCCGGCGTCTGTCCGTCGTCATCCAGGGAGATAATGAGATCTCCGGTACACGCCCGGTAGCCGGCCATCAGCGCAGAGTGCTGGCCGAAATTCCTGGCCAGGCTGATTCCGATAATATGGGGATTGTCCTGGGCAAGGGCTTTGATGCGCTCCCAGACATGATCGGGAGAGCAGTCGTTCACAAGGATAATCTCGTAATCATATTCCGGACGCTGCCGGAGGGTCTCTATAATTTCAGATGTGACAATCCCGACGGTAGCTTCCGAGCCGTAACAGGGAATCACAAAGGACAGCTTACTCATGGAAACACAGTTCCTTTCTTGAAACATCATCTTCAATGGACAAGGAGGCGTCTCCTTGTTCACAGAAGGGATACATAGGATTTATGATTCAGTACTTTAGCGGTTGCTGGTCACAGAGTGAACAGTAATCTTTAGTATACAGGTTTTTTGGGAATTGATCAATCACCGTTTTACAATTTCGGGAAAAGCGTGTATAATGATAAAACTAACGGTAAAAAGTAAGATATGGAAAATACGGAGATATTTATATGAAAAAACTAATGAGCCAGATTATGAAATTCGGAGTAGTAGGCTTTCTGTGCTTTTTTATCGACTACGGCATTATGGTAGCCCTGGTGGAGCTGGCAGGCTTTCAGGAGCTCTGGGCCAGCGCCTGCTCCTTTACCGTATCCGTGGTTGTGAATTACATTTTGAGTATCACGGTTGTATTTGACACGGACAAGAACGCAAATCAAGCGAAACAGTTTGTGGTGTTTGTGATCCTAAGCCTCATCGGCCTGGGCCTCAACCAGCTGATTATGTGGGGCGGGGTGGCATGGCTTAAGCAGTATATGGATCGGGCTTATATGATAGTGAAGATCTTTGCCACAGGCGTTGTGATGGTCTACAATTTTATCAGCCGCAAAATGTTTATTGAGAAGAAGGTGGAGTAAGCGTTCGTATCAGAGAGTGAAAAGGCTGCTGGTTACGAAGAGAACCAGGACGAAAAAGGAGCGCTATGAGAGAAAAAAGGATGATGCTTGGCATAAGTCTCCTTCTGCTTGTTCTGACAGGCGTCTCTTTCCTGTTTTTTCCGGCAGAAGAACCTTCCATGAGCCGCATGCTTTTGGAAAGCCAGGAGGAGCTGCTGGGGACATTGGAAGATACGGAGGAAGAGCTGCTTACCAAGCTGTTGTTTGCAGGAGAGGAGCTGCCCTGTGACCGGGAGACAGGCACCTTTTATCTTCCGGTTGATATGGATAGCAAGGAGTGGGAAGCAGGGGCTTTTACCTCCGCTGAGAAAGGTGTGAAGGTTTATCTCCTTGACAATCCGCTGGAGGATGAGAAGGAAATCTCCGTCCGGGAGGGGAAGCGCTACCGTCTTCTGGCTGTCCGGGACGGGTCCTGCCGGGAATACGCCGTGGTATTTACCGGGCTTCCCATTCTGAGTATCGAGACGAATGAGGAGATACGCTACGAAGAGGTCTATGGAACCATGCGTTTTCTGCTGGCAGATGCCAAGGAGGGCTGGGCCTTTGAGAGCGTGATGAGCGGACACATCCGGGGAGGAAGCAGCCGTCTCAATCCCAAGAAGTCTTATAAGATGACCCTCTACAAGGAGAATCAGACGGGAGCCGGAGAGCTGCGGAAAAACAAGGTTTCCCTCCTGGGTATGCGTAAGGATGACGAATGGCTGCTCTATGCCGTTTACAGTGAGGATACAAAGCTGAGAGATAAGCTTTCCCTGGACATATGGAACGAATCGGGAGCATTGGGTATAGAATCCAATGGCTTTTACGGTTATCATATGGAATATATCGAACTGTTTTTGAATGGAAAATACTGGGGGCTTTACGGCTTGATGGAGCCTGTGGATTACAAGCAGCTGGATTTGACGAAGGAGGGGGAGGCGCAGCCGGAGGAGTTTTTGTACAAGCAGAAGGATCCGGATGTATTTGAGCTGAAAGGGAATCATGCAGTCCAGGATGAGGCCCATATGGAAGTCCTGAACCGGTATCTGGAGCTTTTAAATGAGGGAGACGCCGTTTTCAAGCAGGAGATTCCAAAGCTGATTGATGTGGACAGCGCCCTGGAGGTCTGGGTTTATCTTCAGGCAGTTCTGGGAATGGATAATATTGAGAGAAACATTTTTTATCCTGTCCGCTATGAGGACGGACAGTACCGCATGTACTTTATGCCCTGGGACATGGATTACAGCTGGGGCAATGTCCATGATTTTGAAGCATTAAACAGGAGCCGGTTTTCGGAAGAAATCTGGACGATGCGCATTGCCTGGCGGCTGGGAGACCGTCTTGTGGAGCTTGACGTGGAGGGTGCCAGGGAGAAGGCAGCCAGCCGCTTTAAAGAGCTGCGGCAGACAGTATATTCGGAGCGCTATCTAAGAGAGCATATCCAGTCCTATGCGCACCAGATCATAGATTCCGGCGCATTCTGGAGAGACGAAATCCTCTGGTATGACAGCCAGCACAGCGAGGATTTTGAGGGGCTTGCGGATCTGGCCTGTGAGCGGATGCGATTTCTGGATACGGCGCTGGCGGATCCTCTTAAGTATCTGGAATTAAAGGAGTATCGGGAGTGAGAAGACAGAGGGCCCTTATTCTGAACTGCATATTGTTGTGCATGATCCTGGGAGCTTTGTTCCTTGTGCCTGCCCTTGGCAGTCCCATCCGGTACCGCCATCTGGACGGTGTCGAGGCGGCCCGGCTGAAGGACAGCTGCAGTGAGGCAGCGGAGCCCTTTTTTGCAGAATTGCTTTTTTCCGGGGAGAAGCTTCCCTTTGATCGGAACACCTCCACCTTTTATCTTCCCCTGGATATGGAGCAGGAGAAGTGGGAGACGGGAGAGCTTGCCAGCGGCCTTGGGGACGTCCGCCTGCTTTTTGAGGAGGAATTTACCAGGACCTCCAAGCAGGAGGCTATCCGGGAGGGAAAGGCGTTCCGCTTTTACGCCGTGAGGGGGACAGAGTATCAGGAGTGTTACCTGCTGATTACCGGGCTTCCCATTCTTTCCATTGAGACGACAGAGACGGCAGATACCGGCGTCTTTGGGGGAACGCTCTGTTACTGGGATGCCAGGAGCAAGCGGGACTGGACGGGATCCAATATTCTGGAAGCGCATATCCGGGGCAATACCAGCCGCACATATCCCAAGAAGGGCTATAAGCTTTCCCTGAAAACGCAGAATAAGAAGGGTGAGGTTGTTCCCGATAAAAAGCCGCTTTTCGGCCTGCGCACCGATGACGAGTGGATCTTAAATGCCATGTACAGCGATTCCTCCAAGATTCGGGACAAGCTTTCTGTGGATCTGTGGAATGGCTATGGAGCCAGGGTATCCGAATTTCCCGAAGCAAAATTCGGATCCGACCTGGTGTATGTGGAGCTCTTTTTCAACCAGGAATACTGGGGGCTTTACGGGCTGATGGAGCCGGTGGATTCCAAGCAGCTTGATCTGGCGAAGGAAGAAGAGGGAGAAGCGGCGGAGTATTCCTATAAGGCAGTGGGGCTGCAGGGCGGAGACGCCGACCGCCTTAAGGACGCTTCCCCCCTTGAGCGCAGCCTGGCAGGCTTTTCTCTGAAAGGAAACCATGACAGTAATGAGGCGGCCTCCTGGGAACCGCTGATTTCCTATCTTTCCTTACGGGATCAGGAGGATGATGAGGCCTTTGCACAGGAAGCTCCGCTTTTGATGGATACGGAGGGGGCCTTGAATGCCTGGATCCATTTCCAGGCGGTTCTTGGAATTGACAACCGGGCGAAAAACATGTATTATGTCGCAAAGAGAAGTCATGAGTCTTATCGCATCTATTTTGCGCCCTGGGACATGGATCTGACCTGGGGTGACGCCTTGAGCGAGAAGGATCCGGCGGAACTGAAGGGAGAGGCGGACGAGACTGTCTGGGATGTGGGAATGAACACGGCTCTTTATTCCGAGCGTATCAACTGGGAGCCGGGCGACCGGCTTGTGGCCCTGGATGTGGAGGATGCAAGATCCAGGGTGGAGGAAAAATGGCGGACTCTCCGGGAAGGGGTATTCTCCGATGAGAGCCTTACGGGGCATGTAGACCGCCTGGCCCATGAGCTTCAAGATTCCGGAGCCCTGGCACGGGATGCCCTTCGCTGGCCGGACAGCAATTACGGAGAGGATTATGAGCGCTTCAAGCGGATGGCTCTTTACCGTATGAGGATTCTGGATTATTATTTTGACGGGAACCTGGAGGCTTATCTGGGGCTTGGGTATCAATAAAGATAAGGAGCAGAAGATGGATTACAGGCATGAACTGAAATATATAGTGACAGAAAAAGAGATGGCTCTTGCAAAAGGCCGTATCCACGGCCTGGTTTCCCTGGATGTCCATGCGGAGGAGGCCGGTATGTACCGTATCCGCAGCCTCTATTTTGATGATTACTGGAATAACTGTTATCAGGAAAATGAGACAGGGACGGATCCCAGGGAGAAGTTCCGAATCCGGATCTACAACGGGAGTAAGGAGCGGATTCACCTGGAATTGAAGCAGAAGGAACACGGCATGACCCGGAAGCTGTCCTGTGAGCTTACAGAAGAGCAGTGCAGGACGCTGATGGCTGGCAGGATGCTTCCTGTGAACGGAAATGATCCGCCGCTGCTTCAGAAGCTGAATTTACTTATGCGGACCAGATTTTTGAGGCCCCGGGTGATTGTGGAGTATGACAGGATTCCCTTTGCGGAGCGGCTGGGGAATACGCGGATTACTCTGGATCGGAACATAGCGTCCTCGGACGCGCTGCTGCGCTTTTTGGATCCGGAGCTGCCGAGACGGCCCATTATGGCGGCCGGGCAGCATATTCTGGAAGTGAAATACGATGAATTCCTTCCGGATTATATTTACCAGAACCTGCAGCTTAACACCTTAAGGCAGACAGCCTTTTCAAAATATTATCTATGCAGGCGGTATAGTCTGAAAGGGAATTTAAAATAGGGATATTACGGAACTGGAATAGGAGGATAAAAGTATGGGATTTCAAGACGTATTTAAAAAATCATTTTTGGAGGGCTTCACAAGCATGGATATCTCCGCGGGACGGATCATGGCCGTCTTTGCGGTGACCTGCATTCTGGCCTGTTATATTTTTGCAATCTACCGGCTGATGACGCGGAAGTCATTTTATTCCAAGGGCTTTAACGTGTCCCTGGCAGCTCTTTCCGTGATTACGGCGGCAATTATTCTGGCTATGCAGTCTAACCTGGTGATTTCCCTTGGTATGGTGGGAGCGCTCTCCATTGTCCGCTTCCGTACTGCCATTAAGGATCCCATGGATCTGGTATTTTTGTTCTGGTCCATCAGCGTGGGCATCATCTGCGGCGCAGGACTCTTTGAGGTAGCACTTTTGACCTGCCTGGTGGTGACGGTGCTGGTGCTGGTGCTGGAGAACATCCCCTCCTCCAGGGCTCCCATGATGCTGGTGGTGAATCTGTCCGATACCGGCAGCGAGGGACAGGTTCTAGATGTGGTGAAGAAGTTCAGCCGTTTCCACAAGGTGAAGTCCAGAAATCTTTCCGGCGGAAGTATGGATATGGTGGTAGAGGTCCGGGTGAAGGAGGAGGGCGCTTTTGTCAAAGAAGTGTCGGCTCTTGGGACGGTACAGACCGTATCTCTGATTTCCCATGACGGAGAGGTAACCTTTTGAGTAATGTTCAGATAACAGGGAGCTTCTATGATCCAGATATTTAAGCTGTGTGGGCGCGGACTGCGTTATGTGAGGCAGTACGGGCCCACTCAATTGTATTATAAGATAAAAGAACGCCGGGAGAGAAACCGGGCGGAGACGGGGTATGAGACGTGGCTTCGGGCACAGATAGAAGCGGAAGAAGCCGCTTCCCCTCAGGCGGAGGAGCTGTCAAAGACAGGGCCTCTTTTCAGCATACTGGTGCCTGCTTATGAGACGCCGGCTCTTTTTCTGCGCCAGATGATAGAATCGGTATTGACCCAGAGCTATAAAAACCTGGAGCTGTGCATTGCAGACGGCAGCCCCTCCGGCGAGGTGAGGAAGATTGCAGAGGCGTATGCAGGGAAAGATTCCCGGGTGCGCTATCAGAAGCTGGAACAGAATCTCGGAATCTCCGAGAATACCAATGCAGCTCTTGCCATGGCGTCAGGTGATTATATAGGCCTTCTGGATCATGACGATCTTCTGCTGCCCGGCGCACTGTATGAGGCGGCAGAGGCGCTGAAGGAAGCAGGAGGCGCAGATGCCCTTTATACCGATGAGGATAAGGTGAATATGGACTTATCCCATCATTTCCAGCCTCATTTCAAACCGGATTTTAATTCCGAATATCTGCTGAGCAATAATTATATCTGTCATTTCTTTGTAGTGAAGAGGGAGCTTGCCCTGGAAACGGGAGGATTTCGCAGCGGCTTTGACGGGGCTCAGGACTATGATTTTATCCTGCGGTGCACGGAAGGAGGGCGCAGGGTGCTTCATATTCCGAAGATCCTCTACTCCTGGCGCTGCCATGAGGCTTCTACGGCGGCCAATCCCGAAAGTAAGCTCTATGCTTACGAGGCTGGGAAACGAGCCGTAAATGCCCATTTAGAGCGCATGGGAACCCCGGGAGAGGCTCTTGCCACTTCTAACTACGGCTTCCATCGGATTCGGTTTTTCCGAAAGGGTTCGAAAATCTTAATAAATTCTTTTGCAAATTTAAATGGACAAACTGGCATAAAAGTTGTATATTATGATAAAGCATGTAACAATTCTGTAACAATTCCGGAGAGCAGTGATTATGTGCTTTTTACGTGTGTCCGGAAGGAAAGGCTTTCCGAGGATTTTTGGGAGGAGCTTTTATCCTCCTGCCAGCGTCCCGGGATCGGCATTGTCTGCGCAAGGGTCTATGACAGAAGAAAGCGGCTTTCCACGGATATTCATATGGAGGGCGTAAGGGATCCTTTTGGGAGGAGCTTACAGGGCCTTAAGAGGGGCGGCAGCGGATATTTTCACAGGGCTGTGCTCTGCCAGGAGCTTACAAAGCCCACAGACTGCTTTCTGGTAAAGGGAAGTCTTTTGAAAGGGGCAGGGAAGCTTACCATAGGCGGGCTGTGCGTATATATCAGAAAACAAGGATACCGGATGGTTTACAATCCGTGGGCGGTGGTGTATGAAGGCAGATAACAGGGTATCTGTGGTGGTTCCCAATTACAACGGAATAGCCTTTGTGGAGCGGTGTTTTAAGGCGCTTATCAAAGATGCGCCTAAGGCAGAGCTTCTTCTTGTGGACAACGGATCCACGGACGGAAGCAGAGAGCTTACAGCCCGGCGTTTTCCGCAGGTCCGGATTATTGCTCTTAAGGAAAATTGCGGCTTCTGCCGGGCGGCAAATGAGGGAATGAAGGCAGCTTCCTCTCCCTATGTGATTCTCTTAAACAATGACACGGAAGTGCTGCCGGGCTTTACGAAGGCCCTTGTGTCGGCGCTTCAGCTTGAGCCTCGGGCATTTTCCGCCGGGGCGAAGATGATTCAGCTGCATCATCCGGAAAAAATTGACGATGCTGGTAATTTTTACTGTGCTTTGGGCTGGGCTTTTGCGAGAGGAAAAGACAAGTCTGTGGAATACTATGAAGAGCCGGACGAAATCTTTGCAGCCTGCGGCGGAGCCGTGATTTACCGAAAAGCCGTCCTTGAGCGGATCGGGTATCTGGACGAGTCCCATTTTGCCTATCTGGAGGATATTGACCTGGGCTGGAGGGCAAAAACCGCAGGCTGGAAAAATATTTATGCGCCGGAGGCGAAGGTTCTGCATGTGGGAAGCGGAACCAGCGGTTCCAGGTACAATGAGTTTAAAGTGTCCCTAAGCTCCAGAAACAGCATTTATCTGGCGTATAAAAATATGCCCGCGCTGCAGCTTTTTATAAATCTTCCTTTCCTGTTGGCAGGTTTTGGCATAAAATATCTTTTTTTTGTAAAAAAGGGTTTTGGTAAAACCTATCGAAAAGGCTTGAAAGAAGGGCTTTTGATGTGCCGAAGGGAGAAGAAAGTAAAGTTTTGTTGGAAAAATCTCCCCTGTTATGGTAAAATCCAGTTAGAGCTTTGGATGAATATTGGGAAGAGATTTAGGTGAGAGACATTGATAAAGGATAACCAGCAGCATTTTAACCGGCTGCACGTACTGATAGACGCCCTTGTGATTGCGGCCTCCTGGATGCTGGCCTGGGTGATACAGTTTCAGATGATAGGCGCAACCACGGGACTTACCTTTGGGCAGTATATGATTGTGCTGGCCTTTCTGGTGCCTGTGTATCTGCTGCTTTATATGGCTTTCAGCCTGTATACCACCAAGAGCGTGCGCAGAAAGAGAGTAGAGCTGGGAAAGATTGTGCAGGCCAACACCATCGGTCTGGTGCTGTTCCTGGCTGGCATGTATCTCCTTCGAAGTGCGGCGGATGTTACAGACTATTATTCCAGAATGATGCTGTTTTACTTTTATGTCATTGACATTCTTCTGGAGGGCCTGGTCCGCACGCTGATTCGGTTCGGCCTTCAAAGGCTCCGCCGGAAGGGCTTTAATCAGAAGCATATGATTCTGGTGGGCTACAGCCGGGCAACGGAGGAATACATTGACCGAATCAAGGCTAACCCGGAATGGGGCTATGAGATCATGGGCATTCTGGATGATAATGTGGAGTGCGGCATGCGCTACCGGGGAGTACAGGTATTCGGAAGGACAGAAGAGATTGAGGAGCTGCTCTCCCGGACTGCTCCCGACGAGATTGCCATTACTCTGGGCTTAAGCGAGTATTCCAAGCTGGAGCACATTGTTGCCGTCTGTGAGAAATCCGGCGTGCATACAAAGTTTGTTCCAGATTACAATAATATTATTCCTACCCGTCCATACACCGAGGATCTGATGGGCCTGCCGGTGATTAATATCCGGCATGTGCCTCTGACCAACACCTTCAATGCAGTGGTGAAACGGGCCATGGACATTGCCGGAGGCCTGGCGGCCATTGTGCTTTTTTCGCCGGTGATGCTGATTACGGCCATTGCCATCAAGGCCACTTCTCCAGGGCCTCTTATCTATGCCCAGGAGCGGGTGGGGCTTCACAATAAGAACTTCCGCATGTATAAGTTCCGGTCCATGGATGTGCAGTCTCCCAAGAAGGAACGGGGGGCCTGGACCGTGCCGGATGATCCACGGGTTACTTCTGTGGGAAAGATTATCCGTAAGACAAGCATTGACGAGCTTCCGCAGCTCTTCAATATTTTAAAAGGCGATATGAGCCTGGTAGGTCCCCGGCCGGAGCGACCCTTCTTTGTGGAGAAGTTCCGGGAGGAGATTCCCAGATATATGATTAAACACCAGGTACGCCCGGGCATGACCGGGTGGGCCCAGATCAATGGCTACCGGGGGAACACTTCTATCCGGAAGCGAATTGAATATGATTTATATTATATTGAAAACTGGACACCTGGGTTTGATATAAAAATCTTATTTCTGACTATCTTTAAGGGATTTGTGAACAAAAATGCTTACTAAATGTCGGAAAGTAGAAAGGGTTATGTTATGGCAGCCAATACAAAAGCAGGAAACACGAGAGGGAGACAGGAGCGTAAGCTGAGCAAAAAGCAGAAAAAGATCAGGAGGAGAAGAAAACTGATTGGGATACTGGCTGCAGAGCTTCTGCTGCTTCTGATTCTGGGCATCGGCGTCTGGGGACTTGGAAAGCTGGATAAATTCCAGAATCTTGACGTGTCGCCGGAGGACGTGGAAATGAATGATATGGAGGATGCTACGGAGGAGGTGCTGAAGGGCTACACCAACATCGCTCTCTTTGGCCTGGATACCCGTGAGATGGGAGAGCTGGGAGCCGGAAACCGGAGTGATACCATTATCATTGCCAGTATCAACAATGAAACCAAGGAGGTAAAGCTGGCCTCCATATTCCGTGATACCTATCTGAACCGTGCCGATGATACCTACGGAAAATGCAACGCAGCATACAAGGCGGGCGGCCCCAACCAGGCCATGGCTATGCTGAACAAGAATTTTGACCTGAACATCAAGTATTTTGTCAGCGTGGATTTCCTGGCGCTGATTAAGACCATCGACCTGCTGGGCGGCGTGGATGTGGATGTGAAGGACAACGAATGGGAATGGATCAACAATTATATGTATGAGACAACGGCGGTGACGGGAGAATTCGGCGTATTTGTGGAGGGGCCGGGACTTCAGACTTTAAGCGGCCTCCAGGCTACGGCTTACTGCCGGATACGTGCCGTGGGCAATGACTACGGCCGGACGGAGCGTCAGAGAACCGTGATTTCACTGATTGCACAAAAGGCCAAGAAGGCAAGTCTCGGAACCATCAACAAGATTATTGACGAGGTATTTCCGCTGATTGCCACCAATATTCCAAAGGCAGAGATGATTAAGATGGCCGCCAGCATGATGTCCTACGAGATGGGTGAGACCAGCGGATTTCCTACCATGCGAGAGGACGTAAAGATTAACAAGGCGGATGTTGTAGCGCCGGCGGATCTGGAGGCCAATGTCAGAGAGCTGCATAAGTTCCTCTTTGACGAGGATGATTACTATCCGTCGCCGACTGTGATTAAGTTTAATGATGAGATATGCAGCCAGACAGGCGTATATGCCAAGGAAGACAGCGGCACATAAGACAGAAAGCTACATGGTTACTGGCCAAAGAGCGGACAGTAACACGAAATGAGGCCGTCGGGAAATAAGACATCAGCCATTTCCCGGCAGCCTCATTTTTGGAGAGATAACGCAGTATGAAGATTGACGTCATTATTCCGGTTCATAAGCCGGGAAAGGAATTTACGGCGCTTTTAAGGAGGCTGGAATCCCAGACACAGGCCGTTCATAAAATAGTGATTATGAATACCTGGGCAGGAGATTTTCCGGAGGAAGAGGTAAGGGCTTATAAGAACACAGAGGTTCATCATCTGCGGCAGGAGGAGTTTGACCACGGAGGCACCCGGAATGCAGGGGCGGCCTGTTCGGATGCAGACTATCTGTTGTTTATGACCCAGGACGCCCTGCCGGCAGATGCATACCTTGTGGAACGGCTGGCAAAGACCTTTGAGAATCCTCTGGTGAAGGCCGCCTACGCAAGGCAGCTTCCCAGGAAGGACTGCCGGGAGCTGGAGCGGTACAGCCGCAGCTTTAACTATCCGGATAAAAGCCGGATTCAGACCAGGGAGGATTTGGACACTCTGGGGATCAAGGCTTTTTTCTGCTCGGACGTGTGTGCCATGTATGAAAGAGAGACCTTCCTGGAGCTTGGGGGATTTGCGGATCGCACCATCTTCAATGAAGATATGATTTATGCAGGAGGGCTTCTTAAAAAGGGCTATGGGATTGCCTATGCGGCAGAGGCCCGGGTGATTCATTCCCACAATTACAGTGGGATAAAGCAGTTTCAGCGTAATTTTGACCTGGCAGTATCCCAGGCAGACCATCCCGAGGTCTTTTATGGTATAGCGTCCGAACAGGAGGGAATCCGTCTGGTGAAACAGACTGCGCTCCATTGTATCAAAATAAGGAAGCCATGGCTGATATTTAGTCTTGTGTTTTTCAGCGGATGCAAGTATATTGGTTATAAGCTGGGAAGAAATTATAAAAAACTGCCCATGTGGGCGGTCCGGCACTGCACTATGAGTAAGTGGTACTGGAGATAGATTTACAGACACGTGTTTTTGTGGCTGGAAATTGATTTACTACCCGTGTACTTTGAGGGATATTACGGAACTGGAATAAGAATAGGAGAATGTCTATGTGTGGAATTGTTGGTTATATCGGAAGCGAACAGGCGGCGCCCATTCTGCTGGACGGTTTGTCCAGGCTGGAATACCGGGGTTATGACTCGGCCGGCGTTGCCATTTACAACGGAGAAGAAATCAAGGTGGTGAAAGCAAAAGGCCGCTTAAAGGTGTTAAGCGAGATGACCCATGACGGCGCAGCCCTGCCAGGAACCATCGGCATCGGCCATACCAGGTGGGCAACCCACGGGGCTCCCTCAGATACCAATGCCCATCCCCATTACAACCAGGATGAATCCATTGTGGTGGTACATAACGGTATCATCGAGAATTATTTAAAGCTGAAGAAAAAGCTGGAGGAACGAGGTTACACCTTCCGCTCCGACACCGATACCGAGGTGGTGGCCCATCTTTTGGACTATTATTACAAAGGGGATCCCTTGGAGGCTATCGGAAAGCTGATGCACCGGGTGGAAGGCTCCTATGCCTTCGGAATTCTCTTTGCAGATCATCCGGGGGAGATCTATGCGGCCCGCAAGGACAGTCCCTTGATTGTAGGAAGCTCCGAAAGCGGAAATCTGATTGCCTCCGACGTGCCGGCGGTTCTGCGCTATACCAGAAGCGTCTACTACATTCAGAACCAGGAAATAGCCCGGCTGACCAAGGATTCCATGACCTTCTACAACATTGACGAGGAAGAGATTGCCAAGGAGCCGGTGACCATTGAGTGGGACATCAATGCGGCGGAAAAGGGCGGCTATGAGCACTTTATGCTGAAAGAGATCTACGAGCAGCCGGGAGCTGTGAGAGATACCTTCAGTCCAAGGCTTAAGAACGGGGACATTGTCATTGAAGAGCTGGGCATGACAGACGAAGAGATGCTGGCCGTAAAGAAGCTCTGCATCGTAGCCTGCGGCTCGGCTTACCACACCGGCATGACCTGCAAATATGTATTTGAAGGGCTTGCCAGGATCCCGGTAGAAGTGGATCTGGCCAGCGAGTTCCGCTACCGCAACCCGATTCTGGAAGAGGGAACTCTTGTGGTGATTATCAGCCAGTCGGGAGAGACGGCAGATTCCCTGGCGGCTCTTCGGGAGGCAAAGTCTCAGGGAAGGAAGGTTCTCGCCATTGTCAACGTAGTGGGCAGCTCCATCGCCCGGGAGGCAGATAATGTGATGTACACCTGGGCTGGGCCGGAGATTGCCGTTGCCACCACCAAGGCTTACAGCACCCAGCTTATCGCACAGTATCTTCTGGCTATGAAGCTGGCGCGGGTGAGAGGAACCATAACGGAGCAGGCATTCAAAGAGATGCTCTCAGATCTGGAGCGCCTTCCGGCACAGATTGAGCTGCTTCTTGGAAATAAGGAACGGATTCAGCGGTTTGCCAACCGGTATCTGGCGGCGAAGGAGGTATTTTTCATTGGCAGAGGAATCGATTATGCCATTTCCATGGAAGGCTCCTTAAAGCTGAAGGAAACTTCCTATATCCACTCGGAGGCCTGTGCTGCCGGAGAGCTGAAGCACGGAACCATATCGCTGATAGAAGAGGGAACACTGGTGGCGGCTGTTTCCACCCAGGATCACCTCTTTGCCAAGATGATCAGCAATATTGCAGAGGTCCGCACCCGGGGCGCCTTTGTGATGGCGGTTACCAATGTGGGGAATGTGGAGATTGAGAAAAATGCGGATTATGTCATCTACATTCCCAGAACCAATCCATGGTTTACCAATTCCCTGGCGATCATTCCGCTGCAGCTTTTTGCCTACTATATTTCCCTTGGCCGCGGCTGCGACGTGGATAAGCCCAGGAATCTTGCAAAATCAGTGACAGTAGAATAAAACTGTAAAGTCGAAGGGATTTTACTCTTTCGTGCTGTTCCACAGCGGCTTTGAAACAGTAATATCCCTCAAAGTGCACAAATCAATTTGCAGACACATGTTTTTGCGGCTGAAAATTGATTTTATACCCGTGTACTTTGAGGGATATTACGGAACTGGAATAGGAGGAGCTAATTTATGATAAATAAATTGATTGCAAAAATCGAAAAAACAAAGGCACCCATCGTTATCGGCTTAGACCCTATGCTGAACTATATCCCGGAGCACATCCAGAAAAAGGCATTTGCAAAATACGGGGAAACCCTGGAGGGGGCGGCAGAAGCTATCTGGCAGTTTAACAAGGAAATTGTAGACAAGACCTGGGATCTGGTTCCGGCAGTAAAACCTCAGATTGCCATGTATGAGCAGTTCGGCATTGAAGGCCTAAAGGCATACCAGAAAACCGTGGATTACTGCCATAAAAAGGATCTGGTGGTGATCGGAGACATCAAGCGCGGGGATATCGGCTCCACCTCTGCCGCCTATGCAGTGGGACATCTGGGGAAAATCCAGGTGGGAAGCAAGTGCTGCACGGCCTTTAACGAGGATTTCGCCACCGTGAATCCATATCTGGGAAGTGACGGCGTAAAGCCCTTTATTGAAGTGTGTCAGGAGGAAAATAAAGGAATTTTTATCCTGGTGAAAACCTCCAACCCCTCCAGCGGAGAGTTCCAGGATCGTCTGATTGACGGCCGTCCCCTCTACGAGCATGTGGGAGAAATGGTTGCTCAGTGGGGTCAGGAGCATATGGGAGATTCCTACAGCTATATCGGAGCGGTGGCAGGAGCCACGTATCCGGAAATGGGGAAGGTTCTGCGGAAACTGATGCCGAAGACCTTTATTCTGGTGCCCGGCTACGGAGCCCAGGGGGGAACCGGAAAGGATCTTGTCCACTTCTTCAACAACGACGGGCTGGGAGCAATCGTAAATTCCTCCAGAGGAATTATTGCAGCCTATAAGCAGGAAAAATACGCTTCCTTCGGATCGGAGCATTTTGCAGAGGCTTCCAGGGCGGCGGTAGAGGATATGGCGGCGGATATCCGCCAGGCCCTGGAGGAATCCCTATGAAATACAAAGAGACGGCAGTAATTGTAGAACAGCAGGAAATTGCCACAGATATCTTCAGCATGTGGCTTCAGACGGAAGCCATTGCGAAGGAAGCCGTGCCGGGACAGTTTATTTCCGTGTACAGCAGCGACAAAAGCAGAATGCTTCCGCGGCCAATCAGCATCTGCCAGATCGACAGGGAAAAGGGTAGAATCCGCCTGGTATACCGGATTGTGGGAAAGGGCACGGAAGAGTTTGCCGGCTGTTGTGCGGGGGACGGTCTGGAGATTCTTGGGCCCCTTGGCAACGGCTTTCCCCTTAAGAAGAACTATGAGAAGGTTCTCCTGCTGGGGGGCGGAATCGGAATTCCCCCTATGGCAGAGCTTGCAGCAGGGCTGCCCGGGGAAAAGCTGATAGTGGCCGGTTACCGGGATGGGGAGATCTTTTTGAAAGAAGAACTGGAAGAAAATGGGAAATTATATATTGCCACTGAGGACGGAAGCGTCGGAACAAAGGGCAATGTGTTGGATGCCATACGGGAAAATCAGCTGAGCGCACAGGCCATATTTGCCTGCGGCCCGGCGCCCATGCTCCGGGCATTGAAAGCTTATGCGGCAGAGAGGGGCATGGATTGTTACCTCTCCCTGGAGGAGCGCATGGCCTGCGGCGTGGGGGCTTGTCTGGCCTGTGTCTGCCGTTCCATGGATGTGGATGCTCATACGCATGTGAAAAATAAGCGGATCTGCAAGGACGGCCCTGTCTTTTCGGCGGATGAGATCGAACTATAACGGAAATACAAAAGGGGGGAAAAACATATGGAATGCAGGACAAGTGTGAATCTGGCAGGAGTAGAGCTGAAAAATCCCGTTATGACAGCTTCCGGAACCTTTGGTTCCGGTGCGGAATACAGTGAATTCTATGATTTGGGAGCCCTGGGGGCAGTGGTTACAAAGGGAGTGGCCAACGTGCCCTGGCCGGGCAATCCCACCCCCAGAATTGCCGAGACAGCCAGCGGCATGCTCAATGCCATCGGCCTCCAAAATCCGGGGATTGATGTATTTATCAAAAGAGACATTCCCTTTCTGCGTCAGTTTGATACAAAGATCATTGTGAATGTCTGTGGAAAAACCATTGCCGATTACTGCGAGGTGGTGGAAAAGCTCTCCGATCAGAGCGTGGACATGCTTGAGATCAATGTATCCTGCCCCAATGTGAAGGAGGGCGGCATTGCCTTCGGGCAGAAGCCGGAAGCGCTGGAGGAGGTTACAAGGGAAGTAAAGAAATACGCCAGACAGCCGGTGATTATGAAGCTCAGCCCCAATGTGACGGACATCACAGAGATGGCGAAGGCTGCGGAGGCCGGCGGAGCAGATGTGCTCTCCCTTATCAATACTCTTACAGGGATGAAGATTGACATTCACAGAAGAACTTTTGCCATTGCCAATCAGACGGGAGGGCTGTCCGGCCCGGCCGTGAAGCCGGTGGCTGTGCGCATGGTGTATCAGACGGCCCAGGCTGTGTCTCTGCCGATCATCGGTATGGGCGGAATCTGCAGCAAAGAGGATGCTCTTGAGTTTATCCTGGCCGGAGCGTCGGCCGTGTCCGTGGGTACGGCGAACTTTACCAATCCCTATGCGGCAAAAGAGACGGCGGAGGGCATCCGGGCTTATATGGAGAGGTATCAGGTAGAGGACATCAAAGATTTAATAGGGGCCGTACACCAATAATAAGAGCTTGGAGGGGCAGAAGAGGAAGAGAACCTCTGGCTTTTCCATATCCTGTGTTCGGACGGTTCTCGTACAGACGGTCTGCTCTCACAAAATCATAATCACCAGCCGGCCTCCTTCTGCATATTCTAGATCATAAAGAATAAATGCAAAAGGAGAGCTTATGGCAACAAAGATTGTAGTAGATGCGGGACACGGAGGAAGCAATCCGGGAGCCGTGTACCAGGGCCGCCGGGAGAGCGACGATGCCCTGCGGCTTGCGATGGCAGTGGGAAAGATTCTGGAGTCAAATGGGTATGATGTGACCTACACAAGAACCAGCGACGTTACCCAGTCTGTGGGACAGAAGGCGGCGATTGCCAATGAGGAGGGAGCGGATCTCTTTGTATCCATTCACCGGAATGCGGGAGAGTATCCGGGACAGTATTCCGGAGTTCAGACTCTTATCTATGACGATTCCGGGATCAAAAAGCAGATGGCTGAGAATATTGACGCCAATCTGGAAGCGCTGGGCTTCCGTAATGCAGGCGTGAGCATCCGGCCCAATCTGGTTGTACTTAACAGCACGCAGATGCCGGCTCTTTTGGTGGAGGCCGGATTTATCGACAGTGACACGGATAACCGTCTCTTTGACAGCCGGTTCCAGGCTATGGCCCAGGCCATTGCGGACGGAATTATGGAGACTTTGGAGGGCGCGCAGGTAACCTCCAGCAATGTATCCGAGGAAGAGCCGGGAGAGGAAGGGCGCCGCTGTCCTCCTATGGACAGACCGCCCCACCGTCCGCCTATGCGTCCGCCCATGCCTCCCATGCCGCCTGCGCAGCCCGAAGAGCCCGAGGAGCTTTACCGGGTTCAGGCAGGCGCCTTCCGGGAGCGTCAGAATGCGGATAATCTTCTGCAGCTTCTGGAAAATGACGGATTCCCGGCCTTTATCGTCTACCAGGACGGCCTTTACAAGGTTCAGGTGGGCGCATTCAGCCGTTTGAGCAATGCCATTGCCATGGAGCGTGAGGTACGGGAGAAAGGGTATAATACGTATATTACTACTTAAAGAGCTTTGACAGCTGACAGCAGCGGAAAATGAGAGAAGAGCTGCCGGAAAATGCGGCATCAGCAAAGCCTGGTGCTGCATTTCCCGGCAGCCTTTTCAATATCAGTGCCCCATTCCCGGCGGTTCCTTGTCCGCTTTGGGGAAGCTATGAGAACATCAGCAAAGTCTTATTGTTTGTGACAATACTGGGGCCGGAGGTATAGTTAGAAAAATCATCGTCCGCAAGGGTAAATTTGTTCAATATATTGGATTCAGAACCAGAGTGCATTTTGATGAAAGCAGTTTTTTATAATAATCCTCATAGGGCTTATTTCTGTCATCAAAACCGATGGGATAGAAAAGCTTAATTAAAATATTGGTATCCAGTAAGAAAACGTCCCTTTTCTGGGGTTTATAATCAGATAGATGTCTAATTCTTCTTTCCATAATCAGTGATACCCATTCGTTACGGCTTCGTTAAAGGACTGTGAATCTTTGTAATAGCTTTTGGCATTGGAAATAACGATTTCAAAGATGTTGAATTGTTCGTCGGAAATTCCCAATATATTCAGATTATCGTTTAAAGTATCACTGGAATATTTGTTATACAGCTTCCCCACGGCTACATTTAAAAATGGTGACAGGATGCTTTCAATATCTGAAAAGTCAAGGGATACCTTATCGCCGGCATCTATAACTTCGCATATTTTTTTGTAGATAACCTGTCCCTGTTCTCTTGTAAGCGCAGTAGTTGTTCCAAGAATCTCTGATACGTGTAATATTTGTTCCATATTGCCTCCTAAAATACTAGTTTTTTCTGTGTTTCCCAAAAAGACATTTCCAGAGATAAAGGTTACATGAACAAAATCTACGTTTACCAATGCATCATTTAGAATCGAAAAGTCGTAACAGAGCTTGCCAAGGCATTGATAGGATGCCTTCGTATTTTTTAGCTGAGTCGCTGATGCATACCTTGACGGACGAAGTCCGCCCATCCCGAAGGGATATATGTTAATGGGGTGCCCGTAGGGTATATGTTTCTGTAAGAATAAACAGGCTCCCAATTGGACACGTCGGTGAGAGGTGTGGGAGCAGTTTTCACTTGTATTATATGCAAAATGCCCTGGAAAAGTCAACAGAAATGGGAAAAGTTTAACAAAAAATTCATATAGGGTTACTGGGCGCAGAATGAACAGTAACGTAACCATATAGGATGCAGCAGTTTGGCACAGATTACAGTTGAAAAAAATATTCATATCATATACCATAAGAAAGCAGGAGAAACTAGAACCATGAAGTTTGCATATGAGATTCAGGACAAAACGGTAACAATCCGGCGCTGCTTTGGCTATGGGGACGAAATCGAGATTCCAGGAAGCCTGGAGGGATATCCGGTGACAGAGCTTGCGCCTTATATATTTTCGGAGCATTTCCGGGAAGAGGAGCTCAAGGAGGGAATTGAAGCCGGACAGGTCTTTTTCTTTGGGGAAGACGGCGGCCGGGCTTTGTGCGGCTCCCGTCTGCGAAAGGTATATCTGCCGCCGGCGCTTCAAAAAATAGGAGCCTATGCCTTCTACAATTGCAGCAATCTGGAGGAGCTTTCTTTTTATGGAGGCCTTAAGGATCTGGGAGCCGGACTGTTTACAGGCTGCCATCGTGTGAAGCAGCTTAGGCTTGCCCTGGGGCATACAGGCACGTCCTGTCTCCAGGAGATGCTGATGGAGCTGAACGAAGAGCTGCGCCTGACGCTCTGTGGGGAGAACCAGGAAGCAAGGCTGGTGTTTCCGGAGTTTTACGAGGAAGGCGTGGAGAATACCCCGGCTCGGATTTTGATGACGCAGATGCATGGCAGCGGTATGCATTACCGGAACTGCTTTTATCAGAAAAAATTCGATTTCCATGCCTATGACGGCTGCTTTTTCCGGGCAAGGGCCCAGGAGAGGGAAGCGCTCGTGCTGGAGCTGGCCGTAAGCCGCCTGCGCTTTCCCATGGGCCTGGGAACAGAGGAAAAGGCAGTTTACGAAAGCTGGCTTAGAGAGCATCTGCCGGAAGCCGGGCGGCAGGCGGCAGAGCACAGAGACATGGAGCTTTTGCGCTGGCTTGTCGGTAAGTTCCTTTTTGCAAAAGAGGCTTCCGGGGAGAAAAAATATGCCGGAGAAAAACAGTCCCAGGAGAAGAAGGAGCTTCTGCGCCATATGCTGGGACAGGCAGCAGAGCGGGGCTTTGCAGAAGGGAGCGCTTTTCTTCTGGATGTTTTACATCAGCAGTTTCCGGCCGGGGAAGAACGCTTTGAGTTTTGAACATGGAGGCATGTTCCTTAGAGATATTAGGAGACAAAAAATGGTGATTTACCAGGAACAGGAATTACATCAAAGACAGGAGCTGCTCGGCGCCCGGATCTTGAGACAGGCCAGGAATGAGCTCTACCTGCATCTGCGCTTTCTCGATCTGGCTCTTGGAAGCCTCCCGGTAAAGCCGGGAAAAGGCGTCCATCCGGCCGGAACGGACGGCGGCACGCTCTTTTTCGAGCCGGAGGAGCTGCTGCGGCTTTACCAGACGGGCCGCGCCCCTGTGACGCGCCTGTATCTTCACAGTCTCTTTCACTGTCTGTTCTGTCATCCCTTTTACCGGAAGGAGCGAGAGGCAGAGGTCTGGAATCTGGCCTGTGACATTGCCGCAGAGTCGGTTTTGGACAGCCTGCTCTTAAAATGCGTGCATGTTCCCGGCTCTTTACGCCAGGCCGTGTATGCAAGACTGAGGGAAAAGCTTTCCGTGCTCACAGCCGGAGCCGTTTACCGGGAGCTGCTCCGGCTTGAGCTTGGCGGGCCGGAGCTGGCAAGGTGGGAGAAGGCGTTCCATGTGGACGACCATATGCTCTGGGATCGGGAGCAGCCCCCGGCCAGGACAGAGCGGAACCGGAAGCAGTGGGAGAACCTGCGGGAGCGGATGGAAATGGACATGGAGATTTTTTCCAGTGAAGCGGCGGAGGGGAGCCGGGGACTTTCGGAGCAGCTTCGGATAGAAAACCGCCGCCGTTACGATTACCGGGAATTTTTGCGCCGGTTCTCCGTCATAAGGGAAGAAATGCAGGTAGATCTGGATTCCTTTGACTATATTTTTTACAACTATGGCATGAACCTCTACGGAAATATGCCCCTGATTGAACCCCAGGAGACAAAGGAGGTTCAAAAGATTGAGGAATTCGTGATTGTGATTGACACCTCCATGTCCTGCAAGGACACACTGGTGCGCCGGTTCCTGGAGGAGACCTACAGCATCCTGAAGGAGTCGGAGAGCTTTTTTCGCAGCATCCGCATACGGATTCTCCAGTGCGACGACCGTGTTCAGGCAGACACGGAGATTGCAGGCCGGGAGGAGCTTGAGGCTTATATGGAGCACCTGGCCATAAAGGGCCAGGGAGGGACGGATTTCCGCCCGGCCTTTGCCTATGTGGAGGAGCTGCTGGCAGAAAAGAAGTTTTACCACCTGAGGGGGTTGATTTATTTTACCGACGGGTACGGAACCTTTCCGGTGAAAATGCCTCCCTATGAGACGGCATTTGTATTTCTGCAGGACAATTACCGGGATGTGGATGTGCCGCCCTGGGCGGTTAAGCTGATTCTGGGAGAGGAAGAGCTGCTTTACAGATGAATCTGTTTTTCGATTTTAAAAAGAACCCAGGAAGGAGAAATCAATGAGATGAACATAAAACGGGCAAAACAGGAAATCAAGGACACGGTCAGCGCTTACCTTTTAAAGGACGCCTGGGGCGCATACGAGATCCCCTCTATCCGTCAGAGGCCTCTTCTGCTTCTGGGCGCGCCGGGAATCGGAAAGACACAGATTATGGAGCAGATTGCCAGGGAATGCGGCATTGCCCTGGTTTCCTATACCATCACACACCACACGCGTCAGAGCGCCATCGGCCTGCCCTTTATTGTGGAGAAGGATTTCGGAGGAGAGAAAAAAGCAGTTACGGAGTATACCATGAGCGAGATTGTTGCCTCTGTCTACGAGAAGATGGAGAAAACAGGCTTAAAGGAAGGCATTCTCTTTATCGACGAGATCAACTGCGTGTCCGAGACTCTGGCTCCGGCCATGCTTCAGTTTCTCCAGTGCAAGACCTTCGGTTCCCACAGGGTGCCCGAGGGCTGGATCATTGCGGCGGCAGGTAATCCGCCGGAGTACAACAAGTCGGTTCGGGAGTTCGACGTGGTCACCATGGACCGGGTGCGGAAGATCGAGGTGGAGCCGGACTTCCAGGTCTGGAAGGAGTATGCAGTTTCCGCCGGGATTCATGCGGCCATCCTCTCTTATCTGAATGTCCGCCCGGCTCATTTCTA
This sequence comes from Clostridia bacterium, assembly GCA_910575725.1. Lineage (GTDB taxonomy): Bacteria > Bacillota > Clostridia > Lachnospirales > Lachnospiraceae > Laedolimicola. Next base: position 82,081 of record CAJTFE010000014.1, read on the forward strand.
CCAGATGGAAAATACGGTGGATGGCCGGCAGTTTGTCACGCCCAGGGGCTGGGAGGATCTGTCCAGGATGCTGGAGGTCTGCCAGCGGATTGGGAAAACGGCAGACAGGGAGGTGATAGCCCAGTATCTGCAGCATGGGCGGATTGCCGGGGATTTTGCCAATTATCTGGAGCTTTATTACAGGTATCAGAAGGATTATGGGATCGAGGAGATCTTAAAGGGAACTATCAAGGAGGCAATGCTCAAGAAGCTGGCCCACGCTTCCTTTGACGAGCGTCTCAGCGTAGTAAGCCTGCTTTTGTCCGGCTGTAAGACTGGATTTTATGAGGGACAGCGTCAAAAGCGGTTTGTGGAGCTGTTGTTTGGAAAGATGAAGGAGGCCAGAAAGCTTCTGACGGCAGGGGAGAAGAAGGGGCCTGCGTCCTGGGAGGTCTTAGAGCAGCTTCGCCGGGAAAATGAGTCCTTCCGGAAAAGCCAGAAGGAGGCGGAGCTTCTGACCAGGGAGCGCGAACAGGAGCTTCTGCGGCTTTGTGCAGTCCTGGATGCTTACGGGCTGGAGCTTAAAAAGGCGTCCCCTGCCACGGGAGAGGAGGCGCTGGATCTTTTGAGGGAGCTGTTTGCCGGGGAACGGGCGGCTTACGAGGAAGGGAAGCTAAAGAATGCCTCTTACCTGGAAAATGCTTTTGATTTTATGGAGCTGGTCTTTGGGGACAGCCAGGAGACGGCAATCTTTGTCACGGAGCTGAACAGCGATCCGGCGGCAGTGGCGTTTCTGGAGGATTATCCCTGCGAGCGGTATGACAGGTATAACCAGAGGCTTTTGTTTGAACAGGGAGATCGGGAGATTCTGGGAGAGATTGACGAGCTGCTGAAGTAAAAAATACGGGGAGAAAAAGAGTATGGAAAAATTAGTGATTCTAGGCACGGGCAATGCCAATGCTACCAAGTGCTATAATACCTGCCTGGCCCTTCAGAATGAACAGGGATATTTTCTGGCAGACGCCGGAGGCGGAAACGGGATTCTGGTTCAGCTTGAGAAGGCCGGAATCCCTCTGGAGGAGATCCATGAGATTTTTTTAAGCCATGAGCATACGGATCACATTCTTGGAATGGTCTGGGTGATACGGATGATTGCGGCCCGGATGAAGCAGGGGAAATACCGGGGAAACCTCAATCTCTACTGTCACCGGGAGCTGGTGGAAACCCTGCTGACCATTGTGCGGCTGACGGTTCAGGGGAAGTTTGTGAAGCTGATTGGAGAGCGTATTTTCCTGCATCCTCTGGAGGACAAGGATGTGAGGGAGATACTTGGGTATGAGATCCGGTTTTTTGATATTCAGTCTGTGAAGGCGAAGCAGTATGGGTTTACCTTCCGGCTTAAGAGTGGGAAGCGGTTTACCTTTGCGGGGGACGAGCCGTACCGGGAGTGTGAGTACGCCTATGTGAAGGATGCAGACTGGCTGCTCCATGAGGCCTTCTGCCTGTACAGCGAAAGAGAGCGGTTCAAGCCCTATGAGAAATGCCACACCACTGTGAAGGATGCCTGCGAAACGGCGGAACAGCTGGGAGTGAAGAATCTGATTCTGTATCACACAGAGGATCGGAATATAGCCAGACGAAAGGAGCTTTATCTGGCTGAGGGAAAGCCCTGCTTTTCCGGAAGGCTGTTTGTGCCGGAGGATCTGGAAGTGTTTGACTTAGCGTAATTTGAAGCCGTAAAGGGACTTTCCCGTCTTTTTGCCATCGGAAAGGGAGGGCCGGGCAAAATAGTACTCGACTTGTCCTGGGTTTCGGGGTAAAATAAAAGACAGGAATTCAGTTTATGGAAAAGCAAGGAAAAGGAGCGGAAGAATCGATGAACAATTTTCAATATTATACCCCTACGAAGGTCGTATTCGGAAAAGATACGGAAAAAGAAACAGGCGCCCTTATAAAGGAGCAAAGATGCAGTAAGGTTCTGGTACATTACGGAACGGGGAGCGTGAAAAAGAGCGGACTTCTGGACAGGGTGTATGAAGCCCTGGACAAAGAAGGCGTTACCTATGTGAGCCTTGGAGGCGCAGTGCCCAACCCCCGTCTGTCTCTGGTGTATGAGGGCATTGAGCTGTGCCGGAAGGAAGGCGTGGACTTTATTCTGGCCGTAGGCGGCGGCAGCGCAATAGACTCGGCCAAGGCCATTGCTTTGGGGACGAAGTATGAGGGGGATGTGTGGGATCTGTATCTGAAAAAGGCCTCTGCAGCGGATGCGCTGCCTTTGGGAGTGATCCTGACCATTGCCGCTACGGGAAGCGAGATGAGCGATTCCACCGTAATCACCAATGAAGAGGGGTGGCTGAAGCGCGGCCTCCACAGCAGCCTGGTCCGCCCGGGCTTTGCGGTAATGAATCCGGAGCTGACCTACACCCTGCCGGAATATCAGACCATGAGCGGATGTACAGACATTCTGATGCACACTATGGAGCGGTATTTTTCCCATGAGATGGATACGGATCTGGTGGACGGCATGGCGGAGAGCCTTCTGAAATCCGTGATGCGTGCGGCCAAGGTTCTCTTGAAGGAGCCGAAGAACTACGATGCAAGGGCAGAGGTTCTCTGGGCGGGAAGCCTGTCCCACAACGGACTGACCGGCTGCGGCCGTACCGGAGACTGGGCCTGCCATCAGCTGGAGCACGAGCTGGGCGGCATGTTTGACGTGGCCCACGGAGCCGGCCTTGCGGCTGTGTGGGGAAGCTGGGCCAGGTATGTGTACAAGGAGGATGTGGCGCGCTTTGCCAAGTTTGCGGTGAATGTGATGGGAGTGGCCTATGATTATGGGGATCCGGAAAAAACGGTTCTCATGGGAATTGAGGCCATGGAGGAATTTTTCCGCACCATTCATATGCCGGTGAGCATCCATGAGCTTGGAGTGGAACTGACGGACGAGCAGATCGGAGAGCTGGCTTACAAGTGTACGTATATGGGGCAGCGGATGATCGGCGGAATCAAGAAGCTTGGAAAGGACGATATTGCCAGGATCTATGAGATGGCCAGATAATGCATGGGCATCGGATGTATTTTTGAAGATTCTGTCAGGAAGTGAAGAAAATGGAAGATACCAGAACAGATCTGGGAACGGAGAAGGTCAGCCGCCTGCTTGTGCGGCTGGCCATTCCCACGATTACTGCCCAGATTGTAAATATGCTTTACAATATCGTGGATCGCATTTACATCGGACATATACCGGGTGAGGGTGCTCTGGCCCTTACGGGGCTTGGGTTATGCTTCCCGGTGCTGATGCTTGTGACGGCTTTTTCGAGTCTGGTGGGTATGGGAGGCGCCCCCCAGGCTTCCATCAGAATGGGGCGTCAGGACATAAAAGGGGCACAGGAGATCCTGGGGAACTGTTTTACCATGCTGGCGGTTTTGGCGGTGATTCTGACAGTGGTATTCCGCCTCAACGGACGGGCGCTTTTGTTCCTTTTCGGAGCCAGTGAGGATACCATCGGCTATGCCCTGGATTATCTGAATATTTATATTCTGGGAACGGTCTCGGTGATGTTTTCCCTGGGGCTCAATGCCTTTATCACGACCCAGGGGTTTACGAAGATCAGTATGCTGACGGTAGTGATTGGGGCGGCGGTTAATATTGTGCTGGATCCGGTTTTTATCTTCGGCCTGGGAATGGGCGTTCAGGGGGCGGCTCTGGCTACCATTATAGCCCAGACGGTTTCGGCGGTATGGGTTTTGAAATTCCTTCTGGGGAATAAAACGATTCTGAGGATTCAAAAGGAAACGATGAGAGTCCGGGCTGCCGTGATTCTGCCTGTCCTGGCTCTGGGGCTGTCGCCCTTTATTATGACCAGCACGGAGAGCCTTCTGAATATCTGCTTTAATACGTCTCTGCAGAAGTACGGCGGAGATCTGGCAGTGGGGACGATGACCATTCTCTCAAGCTGTATGCAGGTGTGCAGTCTGCCTCTCCAAGGCCTGGCCCAGGGAGCGCAGCCTATTATCAGCTATAATTTCGGAGCAAGGAATCTTTCCAGGGTGAAGGAGGCTTTCCGGCTGCTCTTTATCAGCGCCATCTGTGCTTCCTCGGTGATCTGGATCATTGCCATTTTTGTGCCCGGCTTTTTCCCGTCCCTGTTTTCCGGGGATGAAGAGCTTATTACATATGCTTCCTGGGCAATCCGGATTTATCTGGGAATGGCCTTTGTGATGGGAGCCCAGATGTCATGCCAGCAGACCTTTGTGGCCATCGGGGAGGCGAAGATTTCCCTGTTTCTGGCTCTGTTCCGGAAGATTATCGTGCTGATTCCGCTGATTTATCTTCTGCCGAACTTCTTTGCGGATAAAGTGTTTGCGGTGTTCCTGGCGGAGCCGGTGGCGGATACCACGGCGGCGCTTACGACGACGACGCTGTTCTTTTGGAGATTTCGGAAGCTGTCCCAAGGAACGGACTGGACAGAAAAAGCAGGTGTGTAAAATGGAGACTCAGATTAAAAAACTGGATGCGAAAGCATTGGATATGAATGTGATAGCAGAAGCCGGGAGAGTGCTGAGAGAAGGCGGTCTCGTTGCATTTCCTACGGAGACGGTCTACGGCCTGGGCGGAGACGCCCTGAATCCGGCATCCTCGGAGAAGATCTATGCGGCCAAGGGAAGGCCCTCAGACAATCCGCTGATTGTGCATATTGCAAGGGAAGAGGATGTGTACCGGATAGCAGCAAAGGTGCCTAAGGAAGCAAAGGGGCTGATGGAAGCCTTCTGGCCGGGCCCTCTGACTTTGATTTTTCCGAAAACGGATCTGGTGCCGGGGAAGACCACCGGAGGGCTTGCTACGGTGGCGGTGCGGATGCCAAGCGATAAGATTGCCCAGGCGCTTATCCAGGCGGCGGGCGGCTTTGTGGCGGCTCCCAGCGCCAATGCCTCCGGGCGGCCCAGCACCACCACGGCGGCCCATGTGGCGGAGGATCTGGACGGAAGGATTGAGATGATTCTGGACGGGGGACAGGCAGTGATTGGCCTGGAATCCACCATTGTAGATGTAAGCGAGGGGAAGCCGGTGATTCTGCGTCCGGGAGCAATTACAAAGGCTATGATGGAGGCGGTGATCGGGCCTTTGGATGTGGATGCGGCGGTGATTGCCGCAGATTCCGGCGTAAAGCCTAAGGCTCCCGGAATGAAATACCGCCATTATGCCCCGAGAGCGCAGCTGACCATTGTGGAGGGGGAGACGGAGGCGGTGATTGCTGCGGTGAACCGCCTGACAGCCGAAGCAGAGGCGGCAGGAAAGCAGGTTGGGATCATAGCCACGGACGAGACGGCGGGCCGGTATAAAAAAGGCCTGGTTAAGAGCCTTGGCGCCCGCAGCTGCGAGGAGGAGATTTCCAGACATTTGTTTGAGGTTTTGAGGAGCTTTGACGAGACAGACGCAGATTATATTTATTCGGAGTCCTTTGAGACGGCGGCCATCGGGCAGGCAGTTATGAACCGGCTTCTGAAGGCGGCGGGGTATCGGGTGATTGAGGTGTAGCGGATAGAACGCAAGAAGTAAAGAATTCAGTAAAAGATATTTTGGATAGTGAAAGCAGAGAGGTGTGATTTTAACGAATGGCATTTCTCTGCTTTTTTGTTATCCGGATTTCTTCCTTTTCTTTTCATACATATGATGTTTATAATAATGCATAGGACAATTTTAACAAAACAGTGTTATATAAATTATATGTTTTAAAAGAAAACAGTTATAATAAATAACAGAAGTTCTTCCCTGGGAGGAACCGTCTATCTAGATCAAGATCGATTCGGTCATATTTTCCAAGAACAAAAATTTAGATGAAAAGGAGGTCGGCAGGAGCTTAATCTGCTGGATGATTTTCTCTTTGATGCAGCTACGGAGGATTTGGAGGCATGTCAGATAATGATTGAGCTTTCAATGGGTATTACCTTGAAGAGTATCCGCTGGAAGGAAGGTCAGAAGGTAGTACATAATCTGCCGGGAAAACGGGGGATTCGGATGGATTTTTGCGTGGAGGACGGAGACGGGAATTTCTTTGACCTGGAGATGCAGAAGCAGAACCAGGGCAATATTCCCAAGCGGACCAGATTTTATCAGGCGCTTACGGACGCTCCCTTTTTGAAAAGCGGAGAGGTTGGTTTTGATAATCTGAAGCCGGCATATCTCGTTGTTATATGTGGCTTTGATTTGTTTGGCTTTGGGAATTATCGCTATACCTTCGGAAATTACTGCGAGGAGATCCCAGGATTATACCTTGGAGACGGCTGTAAAAAGATTTTACTCAATACTGGAGGGAATAATGACAAAGAAGTGGATAAAACGCTGATAGATTTTCTTCACTATGTGGAGAACAGCGACGAAGCCGCACTCCCGGCAGGGTGTGATGAACGTCTTAGGCATCTGCATAAAAAGATTGTGAATATCAAATCCAGTGAAGAGATGGAGGTAACTTATATGAAGATGCAGGAACGTGACAGATTGATTTAGGAAGAAGGAGAAAACCGGGGCAGAGAAACCGGAAAGGCAGAGGGTAAAGCGGAAGAACTGGTACGGATTGTTTGCAAGCTTATGAAGGAAAACCGGACGCCGGAAGAGATTGCCGATCTTCTTGATGAAAAAGAAGATAAAATCAGTGCCATATGCCAGGCTGCAAAGTTGTGCGAACCCGAATGTGACTGCGGAGAAATCTGTGCAATTCTGGCAAAAAAACAAAATTAAAAATTTATTTTGCTTGAAAAAAGTTGGAAATTTGTTAATCAGATATGGAAAGGCGAATATGACATAGAAAAAACACAAAAAACACTATCCAAAACCATAAATATCACTGCTTACAGTGACAACACACTTGTAGGCTGCCTGCGTATTCTATCAGATGGTTATTACTTTGGAACAATTACTGAATTACTCATTCTTCCAGAGTATTAGAAACAAGGAATTGGCAGCAAATTTCTTCAGCTCGCAAAGGATAATACCCCTGCTATGCTATATTTTGGTGCGCAGCCGGGGATAGAACCTTTCTGCGAGAAGAACGGGTGTCAAAAAAGTTTACAGTCTTACATGATAGAAAAAGAAAGGTAATCATCATTTTTAAACGCTTTGGCAGATAACAAGGCAGGCCAAGCCAGTCAACGGTCAAGATGAACGGCGCATTTTATGCGCCGCCGTTTGTCCCCAGCAGCTTGTTTCACAGTCTGCGTGTAAAAAGGTGTAAACATTTTTACAATGCATTTTGTTACACACCCTAACATAAAAAATACGATAAATACGGCATCTCTGCTATATTTATCGTATCCCTAACCAAATGCGGAAGATGGGACTTGAACCCACACGGCACGAATGCCACAAGATCCTTAGTCTTGCTCGTCTGCCAGTTCCGACACTTCCGCAGCTCTTGCTGCCTTCAAGCTGTTATCTCAAAGCGCTTAATCATACTACCATTTTCAGAAGAAAAAGTCAAGTGCTATCTTAATAAAAAATGTCAAAAAATTTAGAAAAAAAGTGTTGACATTTGAATGGAAATTCGGTAGAATACTATTTGTTCGCAGGAGTGGCGGAATGGCAGACGCGCAGGCTTCAGGTGCCTGTAGTCGCAAGGCTGTGTGGGTTCAAGTCCCATCTCCTGCATAGATTAAAGATGTGATAAATATAGCAGAGATGCCATGTTTATCACATTTTTTAATGTTTGGGTATAAGAAAAGTGAGTGTAAAAATGCTTACAGTTTTTACGCAGATAGTGGGTTAGGCCGTTCTATCCATTTGCCGTCTTGCTTATTTTTACAGATAATTTCAAATAAAAGGGAAAAACAGGAAAAATAAAAAACGATAGTGCCAGACAATGCCGATATGTGATAAAATAAATCATATATCGGCATTTCCTGTTTTAGGGAAAGCAATGCCAGAGGAAAGGGGAAAACATATGAAAAGCGAAGCAATCAAAAAATTGTGTGAAGAAAAGCAGATCCGTATGATCGATTTCAAAATGACAGACATCGACGGACGCTGGCGTCACATCACCATTCCGGTAGAACGGTTCGGGGAAAGCACCTTTACCCAGGGAATCGGCTTTGACGGCTCCAACTACGGCTACGCCCCCATCGAAAAAAGCGATATGGTATTTCTGCCCGATCCGGACACAGCCTACATAGACCCATTTGCAGAGGTTCCGACACTGACCATGTGCGGCAACGTATGCACCATCGGAAAGGGTGAAAACAAACCCTTCGACCAGTACCCCAAAAACGTAAGCCTCCGGGCTATAGAATATATGAAGGAAACCGGCATTGCCGACCGCATGGTCATCGGGCCGGAATTCGAATTCTACCTCTTTGACAGCGCCCGGTTCGAGGTCTCACCCCGCCAGTGCGGCTACCGCATCGACGCCAGACAGGCCGACTGGAACTGCAGCCTTGACACCAGAGGCAACAACGGTTACGAGGTTCCCTACAAGGGCGGCTACCATGTGGCGGCTCCCCAGGATGTAGGCTACGATCTCCGCAGCCGCATGTGCATGATGATCGAGGACTGGGGCATCCAGGTAAAATACCACCACCACGAGGTAGGCGGCCCCGGCCAGATGGAGATCGAAGTAGAGCTTGACGACATGCCCAGCATGGCCGACAACACCATGATTATCAAATACATCATCAAAAACCTGGCAGCCGAGGAAGGAAAAACAGCCACCTTCCTGCCCAAGCCTATCTATCAGGAGGCAGGCAGCGGCATGCACGTACATATGCTGCTTCTGAAAGACGGCCAGCCCCTCTTCTACGATGAAAACGGCTACTCCGGCCTAAGCCGCACAGCCCACTACTTTATAGGAGGACTTCTGAAGCACATCGCATCTCTGTGTGCCTTCACCAACCCCTCCACCAACTCCTTCAAGCGTCTCGTACCCGGCTACGAGGCTCCCGTGACCATCGGCTACGCCACCTCAAACCGCAGCGCCGTCATCCGGATCCCGGCCTACGCCAAAACACCGGAGACCAAGCGCTTCGAGCTTCGGAACCCCGATGCCACAGCCAACCCCTACTACGCCTACGCCGCCATCCTCATGGCCGGCCTGGACGGAATCGAGAACAAAATCGATCCCTCCGAACAAGGCTGGGGCCCCTACGACTTCAACCTCTACACCCTGTCCGAAGAAGAACAGAAAAAAATCAAAGGCCTCCCCAAGTCCTTAGGCGAAGCCCTGGATGCCCTGGAAGCTGATCATGATTACCTGACCAAAGGCGGCGTATTCCCAGAACGCCTCATCAACGTATGGCTGACCAGAAAACGCTCAGAACTAAAAAAACTCGACCAGATCCCCAGCCCCGCCGAGTTCAAAATGTACTTTGACCTCTAAACCACCGATAATTAACACACATCCGCAACACCCCTTAACCTGCAGCGTCTCACAACAAAACCGCTGCAGGTTAAACATTTACCACATAATCCCAAAACAAAAGAGCTGGAAATAGTACTCCCACTCTTGTCCGCCTTAAAAAAACAAAAATAATTTCTCTGCATCCAAACGCCGCCCAGATAAGTCTAATAAGTGAATGTACATTCAAGCAACCCTAAGGAGGTAAGGAATGAAAAGAGACAAAACGGAAGAGCTGCTTTTGAAAGCCAGAGCCTGTGACGGGGATGCGTTTGTGGAACTGATGGAGCTGCACAAGCAGTCCATGTACAAAGTAGCAAAGGCATATCTGAAACGGGAAGAAGATGTGGCGGACGCCATATCGGAGACCATACTGGACTGCTTCGAGCATCTGGAAAGCTTACGGGAAACACGCTATTTCGGAACCTGGCTGGTACGGATTCTCATCAATAACTGCAACAATATAAGAAAATCCAACCAGCGCACCGAATGCACAGATCAGATAGAGGTTCTGTCGGGAGGAGGCAGAACCGACGAGAGGACGAGAGCCTTTCTGGATTATCTGGAACCCTTGGAAGAGCAGGACAGGCTCCTGATGATCCTGTATTACGTATGGGGCTTTCGAACCAGAGAAATATCGGAAATTCTCCGTATGAAGGAGGCAACCGTAAAATCCCGAATGCAGCGGGGCAGACAGAAAATCAAGCAGGCATTTTTTCCCATGGTGGTGTAGAGGAGGCAAGATTATGAGCGAGGATAGAAAAAGATTAGAAGAGCAGGTATTAAAGCAGAGTATACCCGTTTCCAGGATAACCGAGGATAAGATCCAGGCAGCCTATGACATTGTACGGGCCAAGAGCCGTCAGAAGGCCAAGGTAACACCTATGCGCAGCAGACGTTCCCTCCGCCATGTTTGGGCGGCCGGCCTGGCAGCAGCTCTTATAGCCGTTTCCGGCCTGGGTGTTATGGCGTCTATGGGATATTTTACAAAGAATGTACAGGAGGCAGACGGCAAAGTGTCCTACTCCTTTGAGGTAAATTACGAATTAAAGCCGGTAGAAGTCAAAGCAGAGCCAACCTACCTGCCGGAAGGCATGACCAGGCAGGAGGAAGGAAAATACTTCCTTGACGGTAATTATGGTCATGGTATTTCCATTATGCCGATGAACATGGTAAATATTGACGCGCAAAAGGAAATGCTGGACTTCAGCCGCGTGGAGCAGGTGGAAAAAACCACCATCCAGAATATGGAGGCCCATATCATTACCTATCAGGAGAGGGACAAATATTTAACAGGCGAGGATTTGTTCTTATTCAATCCGGAGGACGGCTATGTAATCCGCATTTTCGGTGACAATGCAGTTCCTGTGGAGGAAGTAAAGAAGGTGGCCGAGGGCTTGAAGATCACCGTTACGGAAAATGAGGATCTGACCTATGCTCTGACTCCGGAAGAGCGGCAGAAGCAGGCGGCGGCAGAAGCCGGCGATGCAGAGTGGGAGAATCTGGTGGAAAAGGGCGTTGCCACCGATCAGATTACCAAACTGGGCGAAACCTTGCAATGCGAAGGATACGGCGCAAGCTACACGGTAAACGAAGTAAAAATTTACGACAGTCTCTTTGATGTTCCCGGCTACACGGAGCAGGGCGTCTACGATATGGAGAGATTGAGCCCCTGGCTGAACGCCGACGGAACCCACAAGCCCTATCAGCGCATGCACCTTGATCAGGAGGGTGAAATTTTGGAAGAGACAGAGGCAGCGCCGAAATTCCTGGCAGTGCAGGTTACGGCAGAGCAGTATATCGGCTATAATGAATTTGATAATGAAACTACGCAGGATTCTACCGCTCTGGATGCATCCCTGGTTTACGTGGAAAAGCGCGCCGACGGAACCTGGAACTTTAAGAAGGACAGCTACGAGGCAATTCCAAGTGAGCGGTATGAGCTTCAGATGGATCATTCCGCCTTCTACTTAAGCCAGCCCGAGAACGTAAGCGGCGAGGGACGGATGCATTCCTTCTTCTACCGTTCTATGAAAAAGGGCGAGAGCCTGGATTATACGCTGATCTTCGCGGTAGACGCAGACCAGATGCCGGGCGGCAGCCTTGAGAATATCGTTCTTTGCTTTAACGGCACAGGCAATGATCCGACAAATCCCATGTGGAGCGCACTGACAGAGATGAAGTGAGATTTAAACAATATAACAGGGAGATGCAGCTTGAATCCGCTGCATCTCCCTGTTATGTTGGACTGTCAGCTTTCTGACAGTCCGTCTTATGTAAAAGGCATCTGCCTGTTGTTGTTTGCCGAAGCTGGTCAGCACCCATAAGCACCGGCAGCCTCTTTCTTTGTTAGTTCTATCTTATAAAAAGATTATGTCAAATATGTGTCTGAATTCTGAAAAAAAGGTGAGGAGATTCTAAATTATTTCTAAATTATGCCATGGATCTCTTGTAACCTCCATGTTAATCAAAGAAAATCCATTGACGCCTTTTTTTCAAGAACGTATAATAGGAGGCAGCAAAGCAGACAGGTAAGGAGAGGTTATGGGCCAGAAGAAGATTTATGCCGTAAAGAAAGGGAAGACAACAGGACTGTTTGATTCCTGGAGCATGTGCAGCGATGCGGTGAAAGGATATCCCGGCGCAGAATTTAAGGGCTTTGAGACAGAAGAGGAGGCCAGGGCATATCTGGGAATGGAGCCTGGGGAAGGGAACAAAGAAATAGAGAAGCATGCAGAAAAGATACCAAAAGGACAGGTGATCGCATACGTGGACGGAAGCTTTGACCAGGCAGTCGGAAGGTACTCCTTTGGCTGCGTCCTTCTGATTCCAGGCGGCGGAATCATCCGGGAGTCGGGCAGCGGAAGCGAACCGGATTCCCTGGCCATCCGCAATGTTGCGGGTGAGATGTTAGGCGCTATGTACGCAGCCCAGTGGGCCCTGGCAAAGGGGTATAAAGCCATAGAGATCCGCTACGACTACCAGGGAATTGAGAAATGGGCCACAGGCGCATGGAAGACAAACAATGAGCTGACAAAGAAATATGCCGCATTCATGCAGCGCAAGCAGACCCAGATCCGTATTTCCTTTCAAAAGGTAAAGGCTCATTCCGGGGATTATTACAACGAGCAGGTGGACAAGCTGGCGAAAGCTGCCTTGACAGAAGCTGATGGAATTCCCAAGATTTGCAAAGGGGAGCCCGGGACAGAATAAAAGATATGGGCGGAAGATAAAAAAGCTCTCACAGCAGACTGTGGGAGCTTCGGCTTAAAACAGGAAAGCTGGAAAAGAGACTTGAACTCTCGACCCCTTCATTACGAGTGAAGTGCTCTACCGACTGAGCTATTCCAGCTTGTGCTTTTCAGCATTTGATATTATAATCCAAAAAGAGCATTTTGTAAAGGGGTAAATTAAAATGAATAAGAAACAATTGTGTAAATGGAGTAAAAAGAGCGGAAATTGGCTGATTTTTGCCCTGTGTCTCTTCCTTTCCGGCTGTGGAACGGAAGATGCGTCAGAGGGCGCCGTACTTGCGGAGGCGCCTTTGGTCAATGTGGAGGCGGCGGGCCGGGAGATTCAGATGGAGCTTGAGCAGAAAGCAGAAGAAGAGAGAAAAGCTGCCCAGGAAGCAAAACAGGCGGAAGAGGAGGAGAGGCTTCGCGCAGAGCAGGAGAAAGCCGAGGAGGAGGCCCGGCAGGCAGAAGAACAGAAGGCTGCAGCAGGCAGGTATCTGGTAGCCATCGATCCGGGCCATCAGGCAAAGGGCAATTCCGAAAAGGAGCCCATAGGGCCGGGAGCTTCCGAGATGAAGGCCAAGGTAGCCGGCGGAACCTCCGGTGCAGCCAGCGGCTTAAGGGAGTATGAGCTGACCCTGCAGGTAGCCTTAAAGCTGAAAGAGGAGCTGACGGCCCGGGGATATGAGGTGTTGATGATCCGGGAAACCAGCGATGTAAATATCACCAATGCAGAGCGTGCCCAGAAGGCAAATGAGGCCCAGGCAGACGCATTTATCCGAATCCATGCCGACGGCTCCGAGAACAGTTCGGCCAGCGGCATTATGACCATCTGCCCTACGGCGGATAATCCTTACACACCGGGAATCTATGAGAGCAGCCGGGCCCTGTCAAAGGCAGTTCTGAATCATATGGTAAGCGTCACGGGGGCAAAGGCAAGAAAGGTCTGGGAGACAGACACCATGAGCGGAATCAACTGGTGCCAGGTGCCGGTGACCATTGTGGAGATGGGATTTATGACCAACCCGGAGGAGGATCTTAAGATGGCCTCGGAGGAATACCAGCAGAAGCTCGCCCAGGGCATGGCGGACGGCCTGGACGAGTTCTTCGGCATTGCGGCTGCTGGAAGCTCCCCGGAAGGAGAGATCAGCGAATAGCGATTTGACACATTTTCATGGCATTCAAAGCATTCTCGTGGCTTTCCGGCGTAACGCCGGCGCAGCAGGAAGCGGTGACGCTCACGGGAAGCTCCGGGAAAAAGGCTTTTAACACCATGGCATTGGAAATGACGCAGATATCCGTACAGAGCCCGATAAGCTCTACGCTTTCCAGTCCTCTTGGATAGCGGGTTTCCAGGTAGGCCGGCAGATCCTTTGCCCCGAAGGTGAGCTTGTCCAGAACCGGGGAATGCCCGGCGTCACGCAGAGCCTTAAGCTCTGGGCAGAGCTCCCAGCCGGGCGTGCCCTTGATACAGTGGGGAACCGGAAGATTCTTTCCCTCCTGAGTCTCCATATAATCTTCGGAATGGGTATCTCTGGTGTAGAGCACATCCCCCTCAAACTCCTGGATGCGCTTTACAACATTCGGAACAATAGCCTCAGCCTCCTTCGTGCCGAGGGCGCCGTCGATAAAATCATTTTGCATATCAATAACGAGAAGAAGCTTTTTCATGCACATACCTCCATAATTGTAATAAAGCTATTATAATTCCGGAAGGAGATACTGTAAAGGTCCATCCATGAACATCCCCATCTTTCTGTCCGAAATGGTGCTGTAGAATTGGATGAGGCATATAAATATCAGAAAGGTGAAAGCTAAAAGGCTTTCAAATATTTTACGTGAAAAAGCCTCAAAAATAGTGATAAATTATAATGAAAATTTAATAATAAATTATCAAACCTCATTGTTGATTTTTCTCTGGTTTTTGCATATAATAAAAGTAAAATAAAGCAATGGGGGCGTTTGTTATGGCAATTACAGCAGAACTTTTACAGAGTCTTGTTCCTATTTCACAATTCAATAAAGGTCAGGCAGCGAAGATATTTGATAGGCTCCATTCTGAAAGGGAATTAATTGTTTTAAAGAATAATCAGCCTTCAGCAGTTATTTTGTCACCGGAAGAATATACAAGGCTAATGGAAATTGAGGAAGACTATTTTCTCTTGTTAGAGGCAAATAAACGCATGGGGGATAATGGAAATAATAAAACAATTTCATTTGATTCCGTAATGAGTGATTTAGGAATCAGCGAAGACGAACTTTTGGATATGGAGGACATAGATATCGAATGACATGGAGTATTGAGTTTTTAGATGAAGCGGAAAAGGACATGAAGAAACTCGATCATGCAGCTCAGATTCAAGTCTTAAAGGGTATCCGAAAAGTTAGTCGAAATCCATTATCTGCAGAGGAAGGTGGGTATGGAAAACCTTTGGGCAGCAAAAGTGGGACAAATCTTACGAATCTTATGAAAATAAAGTTTAGGGATTTGGGAATTAGAGTTGTTTATAAGGTGGAGCGTGTGGATGGAGTAATGAAGATTATTGTAATTTCTGCTAGATCCGATGAGCAGGTATATAAGGAAGCCGCAAAAAGGCGAGAAAAACATAATTTATAACATAAGATGTAATGAAGCCGTTATTTAGCAGCGGCTTTTTTAATGGGGACAGATATGACAAAATTTAAATGACAGAAATTTGAATGAGATGTATAATAAAACCGAAAGAAGATATCCATGTAAGAAAATATAGTTTGCGAAAGCTGCATTGAAATAGCCGGGGCATGTCTAAATGCTTATGCGGTGCGAATTGGAAAGAAAATTTGTATTAAGGCAAAAGAGAGGGATTAAATGTACCATCCGTCAAATACAAAAATTGAAAATAGAGCTATAGGCGCATTGAGAAATATTGTGGATGAACATTTAACAATGGATTCACGATTTAATTCTATGGATAAAGAAATGGCTTGGGATGGTTATATCTATATTTTTAAAAATAATAATGGAGATCAGAGTAAAAGAAATCTGGATGATAAAGTTTCAGTGCAGCTCAAAGGACATATTGATAAGGAACAAAAATATTTGAATAAAAAAAGAATTACTTATCCTGTAGATCTAGATGATCTTGAAATATATTATAATGACAGAGGCGTTTTATATTTTGAGATTTTTATGGCAGAAGACGGAAAACAGATAGAAATTTTTTATTCTTCTTTATTTCCGTCAAAAATAAAAACTTATTTAGAAAAGGCAATCCGTAAAGGAAATAAAAATACGATTAATATTCCATTTTCCAAGTTACAAAAAGATTCTAAAAATTTATATATTATTGTGAAACAGTTTAGTATAGAAAGCAGGATACAGGGATTTGGGTCTGGAGAGATTGTTCAAAACATGATTATGTTCAAAGATATGGATAGAGTAACATCCATTTCCGCAACAGCAGTTGGCGCAAAAAATGAGCTTGAAATATTAGAGCGCTTATCTACAGGGGATGTTTGCTTTTATGGAACCACAAAGGAAAATCGGATAAAGGTCCCACTGGAATGGGATGAAAATTGTAAATCTTATTTTCAAAGGGAAGTATTCCAGACGATCTGTATTGATGGAGAGGTGTATTATGATCGATATAAAATTACTGCAAGCTCAGAGAGGGAATTTATATTAGAGCCAAGTGGGAATTTGGCTATAGAAATGATAAAAGGCAAATTTCACTTTAAAGTTCAAACAGGAATTGCCGAATTAAGAAAAGATGCAGATTTCCTTATAAAACTTATAGATAGTACGGCGTTCCAGGTAGGAAATTCGTTATTCCCATGTAGAAATTTGGAAATATCAAAAGAATTTGAAGAAAAACTTAGATTTTTCATTGATTTGGATGATACTTTAAAACAGATAGAATTTGACTATAATAAGCCTTTTAGAGATTTTTCAGAAATTGTGTTTAGACAGTTGTCTAATCTGTTAGCAGTGAGGAAGGGATTAAAAAATAATCTTTTTACTGAAAAAGTGCATATTTTCAATTGGAAAATAGAAGATAAATATTTACCTGTAATTGTATTAAGACAAGATGATGAAACAAATAAGTTGACAAATGCAATCTATACAAGAAGAGTAGGAACATCAATAGGTGATGAAAAAGGAAATTATTATAGAGTTCCGCTATTTACACGCATAGACAAGAATATAATATGTGATTTGTATTGTTACAATTATGATTATTTCTATGAGCAAATTGATAAAGCGGATGTAAATGAATACACTACTATGTATTTAAATCATGCTGCGTTACGTTTGGTGCAGGCATATGATGTAAATAAAGATAAAAAGCTCCTTGAAATTGCTGAGTACCTGTTAGATAAGATAGTTGATTTTGAAGGAGAAAAAGTATACTTGTTAATTAATCAATTTCAAATCAAAAAAAGGCAAGGAGATTTAACGAAAAAAGAGGTAGATTTTTTGGGTAATATATTTACAGAAGAAATACAAGAACAATTTGGAATTCATGTATTATTGGGAAATAAAGAGGAAGCTAAACGGTGTTATGAGCATATGGGGATAGAGGAACAAGAAGAAATAATGGATTATCCCATATATGATTTATTTCAATCCATGTAAAATTTTATAATTCCTACTGTAGTAAAAATATAAGCAAAATATGACAGGAATTTAATAATAATTTCTAGAGGAGACTGTAAAGGAAAGCATTAGGAAAGTATTAGACAAATTTTTTAAAATTCCTTATTGACAATTCACTTTAGAAATGCTAATATAATCTAGCGCATTAAGCGTAGATGCTGATGTAGCACAGTTGGTAGTGCGTCGCATTGGCAGGGAGATTCTTACCGGCAGCAACAATTTCATACTAAGCTGCTATAGCACAGTCGGTAGTGCGCAACATTGGTAGTGTTGAGGTCACCAGTTCGATTCTGGTTAGCAGCTCTGAAATGATTAAAAATAAAGGCTTTTCAAGGAAATTACTCTTTGAAATGTCTTTATTTTTATTCTACTGTCTGAACCAATGATTTTTTTCTATCTTCTATCTGTTTTGAGGTAGGAATTTCGTGGTTTTGGGAAGAAATCATACTATTACCATACTATTTACTAAGGGAGTGTGAACCGGACCATTAAATTTTAACGGGATTCATGGAGAGATACTTGGTTACTGTTCACTCGCCATTGTTCTGCGAGGTGTGTGAACCAATGTCATTAAGTTAAGCTGATTGAAAAAATCTTATCCTATGGTCTAACTCAAATTTATCAATAAATTTCTCAAAAAGTGGTTGACACAGAGCCTAAAATGTGCGGCCGCTCTCGCTGCTGATTATATTTTAAGAGGCGGCGAGAGCGGCCCTTGAAATTGAAGACAAAACTATTATTTCAATTTCAAGGAGGTACTTATATGTCATTTCCTCAAAAGGTCAAGTCCACTCTTTGGGCGATCGTGGACAACATGGCCTGCAACACTGCCTGCTTCGTTAAAAAACCAAAAAAGGACTTTACCCGTAACCGTAAGCTGGGCTTTGCTCAACTCATCCGTTTCTTTCTCTCTATGGAAAGCGGCTGCATCAACCACGAACTATTGAAATATTTTTATTTCCTTCCCGATGAAATCCCCTCTGCTTCCTCCTTCATCCAACAGCGGGCCAAGCTCCTTCCCGAAGCTTTCCGACATGTCCTCACGCAGTTTAACCTTCGTTTCCCGGCAAAAGGGCTTTGGGGCAAGTATTCCCTCATTGCAGTAGACGGCTGTGAATTTAACATTGCCCGGAACCCTGGGGACCCTTCCACCTTCCATCCTACAAGCGGAAGGTCTAAAAGAGGCTTCAACTCTCTCCATACCATTTCTCTGTATGACCTGCTTTCCAAGAGGTTTTTGGATGTGGTTCTCCAGCCGGGAAAACTCAAAAATGAATTTCACGCTATCTGCCAGCTCATTGACCGCTATATTTATGGCGGTTTCCCAATCTTCGTGGCTGACAGGGGGTTTTCCAGCTATAACGTCTTTGCACATGCCATTGAAAAAGGCTGTTTCTTTGCCATCCGCACCAAAGACATCAACATAAAACGTCTCCTTGCAGCCGACAGCCTGACGGACCGGATGGATGGCTGGACAGAAGTTATCCTTTCCCGGTCCAGGGCCAGAAAGAAAATGCAGCACCCGGAATCAGCCCCCCTGTACCGCTATATATGCAAAACTGTCCCCTTTGACTTTATCT